>NVVY01000009.1 GCA_002749135.1 Alphaproteobacteria bacterium
TCCCCATATCCTGTGAAGCAGAAACAGGCAGCATAAATGATAACAGGATACACCTTAACTTCGCTGCCAAACTGTTCAGACAATCAGGACCACCTCAATATGAGGTTTTAAACGGCACACCACGCACCTTCTTTTCAGCAAAACGTATTCTATCGAACAAACGCCCAAGATCAATCTCCAACCTCTTATCATCACGAACATATGCGAGAACCTGCTTGATATATGAAAATGCTTTATTTGCTGAATTGGCCGTTAACCCCTCTGCGACGATACGACGATGCCACCACTCTCTATAATCCAGCATATCTTCACGCCTGATAGCCGTTACATCCTTATCTTCAACAACGTCAATAAACGTATTTATTGCTTTTAACCTTGGATTTTTCCACTTACTAAGCTGATGATCATTCTTATCCAGCAGATTAGGCCGTTCAAATTCAAAAAAATCATTTATAGCCTTGCTAATTGGATAGGGCAATTTTTCAACACGGCCTAAAGTGGCTTCGACATTCCCCTTATTTGGACTATCTCCGACATAAAGAACGCGCGAAACAAGCTCTCCAATATTCTTTTGAGAAATTTCATTTACCGATTGATGAGTGAATAAATTATTACGGGATTGAAAAACAGCATTATCAAACATAGTATCTTTGTCTATATCGCCATGCTGTGCCATATGAGACCAAATCTTCTCTAATTCCGAGTTCAAGAGTTGAGCGCGTTGATTGGCAACTTTTGCAGAATCTGTTTTTAATGCAACTTTAATAAATCTTTGCCCGTCATAAAAACGCGCATACATCACAGGGATGCGCCGAAAAAAATAAAACCATTTACCTCTTTTAATTACATGTTGCATGTATACCAAAACGTTACCCAAAATGTATACCAAAGCTCACTATAATAAAGCTTATAACGCAATCAAGATTCGGTCAATGTTAAAATTTATGCAGCTATTTCAATGCATTAATAAAAATATTGGCGTATATAAATAACAAAAAAAGTGGTGGAGGGAGTAGGATTAGGAGTAACACTATATGCACCAGTAAACATATGAAATAATTGAATACTCATTTTATTACGTAAACTTGTGTATACCGTTTTGTATCCCAAAATGTATACCAAAAAATAGAACCTTTCATTCTATTAAAGTGTCAAAATTATTTTTAAAATAATGCCAATTTTCAGTTATCCTTACATTGTCTATATTCTTGACAAGAACGCAGACCTCATTTTTAATGGTCTATAAACAGATCACATTACTTTCTTATGAACTATTAGTGGATCAAAAACTCATTAACCCTCGTATAATTGAATTTTGTTATTTTTGCTTTTAATTAACTCCATCAATTTGGGGTGAATATAAAGGCTCTCTCGCCCAGCTTTTATTTTTTTCAACACCCCGATATCTGTCAATTTTCTTAGATATTCAGATGCAGTTTGACGTTGTGCGATTTGAGCATCAACTAAGTTTCCGATCCGACAATATGGTTGCTGAAAAATCACGTCGATAAGCTCATAACTATAAACTTTTGGTAACTGATCCCGTACATATTGCGCCGTATGATCAGCCAAATCACGAATTGCTGTTATTTTATGTGTTGTCCAATGTGCCGTATTTTCTATGGCTTCCAGCATATATAATATCCATTTTTCCCAATCCTGTTCTCTGGTGACCGCGAGTAAATTGGAATAATAGTCATTTTTATTCTCGATGATATAGCGACTTAAATAAAGTATGGGCAGGGTTAAAAGCCCTTCCTGCACCAAATATAAAATATTTAATACCCTTCCTGTCCGACCATTACCATCGGTAAAAGGGTGAATGGCTTCAAACTGATAATGCATCACCGCCATACGTATGAGCGGGTCAATCTCAGGATTTTCATGCAACCATTTTTCCCAATTGCCAAGTAAATCCCGTAAGTGCTGTTCTCCTTCTGGTGGCGAATAAATAATTTCTTCCGTTGTACTATTTGCAAGCTTTGTTCCCGATACTTTACGCACTGACATATCCGCACCCTTAATTTGGGAACAGATTAATTCAGCCATATTGGTGTTTATAGGACGATGTTTAAGCATCCTCCATCCTTGATGTAATGCACCTCGATAACGGAGAGCTTCTTTCGTGGATTGGTCTGCATTTGCATCATTTTCCGCATATTGAAATAACTTATCCGTGGTCGTTACGATATTTTCTATCTCGGAACTATCTTTGGCTTCTAATAAAGGCAAGGTATTGATAAGCATCGTCTGATTTGGGATAAGCTCTGCTGCTTGTTTAAGCTCTGCCACAGCGGCGCGCGCTTCAATACATCTTTTAAGGATCGACCTCGTTTCCACCTCCAAAGATGGAGGTAACAAGGGCAAATCATTATAAGGCTGTTCAGGTTTCCAAGTCATATGTTTAACAATTCTATTTTTATCGACATGTTTTTAGGATATGTCGACACCATCGACACGTTAACATTATACGTCGATATTTTGTATTTTTATCGACACGTTTTAGAATATGTCGATACCATCGACACGTCAATAGCATATGTCGATATTTTCTAACTTTATCGACATATACGTTTTAAAAAGAACAAATATCCCCACTGGACAAGGCAACATTAGGGTGGTACATTTGTCATAATTCTTGAATATCGAAGAAGAAAATACTTCAATGACTTCAATGAATTACGAGCGTTCTGCAAGATTATTATTATGTGGGTTCAAGTCCTCTTCTGGGCACCACAAATTTTCAAACCCTTTATTTATCAAAGGGTTATTCCTTCGCAGAGCATATTTCAGCCAAGGGGAGCCACTTTAGTGGTACATTTATGCGAGATGTGACCATGGCAACAGGCCAGTTTTTAATCCGTAATCGTCATATTATACTCGGAATTCTTAATTTTCCGAAAATCCCCTTGATATTTTATAGCGAATAGATTCTACAGTGCCCATGATGATCCGCGGCAAATTTTTAAGTAACCGTCAACGGGATGATCTGGAAGATGTGCTTCACCACCATCGGGCGGAGGCTATTTTGGCCTTCTTCAGCCGTACTGCGCCCAAAAAATAGTCCAAATTCCGCCATACCGTTACGGATAGCTTTCGAATAATATCATGCCAGAATTTTCGGGTTCTGGAGTAGAATGGGTATAGTATGGATATATATATAATAAAATCTAGAAAGCTGGCCGATATGCGGAACAATATTCTATGAATAGCGATAAACACCGTTCTCTGGATAAAATCGACCAGAATATTTTGAATATTCTCCAGAAAGATGGACGGATATCCAATGTTAAACTGGCTGAAACCATTCATTTAAGCCCGACACCCTGCCTTGAAAGAGTTAAAAGGCTGGAAAAGGACGGTTATATCAAGGGGTATGTGGCCCTGCTCGAGTCGAATTTGCTTGATGCGGCACTGGTCTCTTTCATCGAAGTCTCTCTGGAGCGGACAACCACCCGCGCTCTGGAGATTTTTCGGCAGGAAATCAGGGAAATACCGGAGATACAGGAATGCCATATGGTTGCCGGCGGCTTTGATTATCTGATCAAGGTTCGAACCCGCGACATGGCCCATTACCGGAAATTTCTGGGTGAAAAACTATCCTCGCTATCCGGCATCCGCAGCACCCATACCTATGTGGTAATGGAAGAAGTCAAAGCCACCAGTGCAATCGCCATTCCCAATCAATAAGACCCGTGAAATTATGACCAAGATTACTTTTATCTCGCCTAATGATGAGAAGAATACCGTTACCGCAAAAGTTGGCAGCACATTAATGGAAGCCGCCCTCGACAATGACATCCCCGGCATTGATGCGGATTGCGGCGGAGGGTGCGCTTGTGCCACCTGCCATGTGATATTGCCCGACGAATTTATGACCGCCGTCCCTGCCATGGATGAGGACGAGCAATATCTGCTGGATTTTCTGGACAACCGGCAAAAAAACAGCCGCCTCAGCTGTCAGATTGACATCACCGACAAGCTGGACGGCGTGATTATTGTGGTCCCGGAAATTTAGAGATTTAACCTCGCAACATGTTGATGATACCGGAGAAATCCATATCGTCGGCGCTCATTTCCGTAAATTTTTCGTATAATTCCTTTGACGCTGCCCCAAGCGGGGTATTGGCCCCGGCGGAGGTTGCCGCTTCCTGGGCAAGGCGCAGGTCTTTAAGCATCATGGCGGCGGCGAACCCGGCCTTATAGTCCTTATTAGCGGGCGAAGTTGGCACCGGACCCGGCACCGGGCAATAGGACGTCAGGGACCAGCATTGGCCCGAGGCCTTGGATGAAATTTCAAAAAGCTTATCCGCCGCAAGGCCCAGCTTTTCGGCCAGCACAAAGGCCTCTGACACGGAAATCATCTGAATGCCCAACATCATATTATTACAGATTTTAGCCGCCTGCCCGGACCCGGCTTGCCCGGCGTGAATGACATTGGCCCCCATATTATCCAGAAAAGGCTCAGCCGCCGCAAAGGCCCCGTCCGGCCCGCCAACCATAAAGGTCAGACTGCCCGCCGCCGCCGCCGCAACGCCGCCCGACACAGGCGCATCAACCATCGCCARACCGGCMTSCGATGCCGCCGCCGCAACCGCSCGCGCGCTGTCCACATCWATRGTYGAACARTCCATCAGAATAGTSCCYTCWTTTGCCGCCGCAATCAGMCCTTCTGMGCCCAGATAWACSGCCTTCACATGTTTGCCCGCYGGCAACATGGTAATCACMGCATCCACATCWCTTGCCGCMTCAYTGGCGGTGGCGGCGCGCAGGGCCCCCTSCGCACAAATATCAGAAACCACCTGATCGTTCAGRTCAAAAACCTTGAGCSCATGCCCGGCTTTGAGGATATTGCGGGCCATGCCGCCGCCCATATTGCCAAGRCCRATAAAACCAACTTTTGCCATCTGYTTTTCCTTATGCTTAAATTATCARTTCYYTRTCGCCCAAATCYGYRAAATGSGCYGCAACCATATCATCYGTAACRKCCYCTACCRTGGCCGGRTTCCAGGYYGGATTTTGGTCCTTGTCGATGAGMACCGCCCGCACRCCTTCATARAAATCACTTTGATAGGACACAATATGGCTGACRATACGATATTCCATCTTCATGGCCGMATTAAAGTCCATTTYGCCGCCGCGCAMAATCTGYTCAATRATGACCTTCATGCTGATRGGCGACATTTTRTTWAGTTTGGATARCGTTTTGGCCGCCCATTCATGGTCAATAGCCCCCAGATGATCCAGRATATCCTCTATGGTCTTTTCCCCAAAGGCCGCATCAATCAAATCCCGRAATTCATCSAGCGGSGCRGYGSCRGGGTCCTCGGCAAAGGTCGCAATGACCCGGTCCACRTCGGTGGCATCGGCTATGTCTGTCTSTGCMARTGCCGMRACCARYGCCKCAAYMTTCTCTGAGGGGACGTAAGCGGTRCCRATCCCGGCATATARAATATCCGCGCCCTTGAGCCTTGCSCCYGTCAGGCCCAGATACAGCCCCAACCTGCCCGGCAGGCGCGGCATGAAATAGCTACCGCCCACATCGGGGATCAGGCCAATGGCCGATTCCGGCATGGCAAACAGGCAGCGTTCGGTAACAATACGGTGAGAGCCATGAACCGAAACCCCGACACCGCCGCCCATGGTWATRCCGTCMAGWAGGGCRATATARGGYTTTGGAAAATGRTAAATMCGGCTGTTCATCACATATTCGGTGGCRAAAAACTCCGTRGCCTTATGATAGTCTTCCGGGCTGTTTTCRGCGAGCGTTTTGACRTCSCCCCCGGCGCAAAAGGCCTTWTCCCCKGCCCCCTGAATRATRACSGCCCTGATGGCCTCGTCATCRGCCCAYTTAAYRAGCTGTTCRTCCATAAGGGMGCACATGCCTGTGCTGAGCGAATTTAGGGCGCGSGGGCGGTTCARCGTGATRATRCCAAKGCYGCCMCGYTTTTCAAAAAGAAYTTCTGCRTCATTAYTCATAATKTMRGYCTCCAGATTATCACRCCAYTATATACGAAGAAAGAAACCATTAGGRAAGMGYTTTYCWCATTTGGCAATAGRCAAAAAAAAAGTCAGCTGTGTGGCTGACTCTAAGTCGAGGGGGGAGKATGTATTNTYMWMMATACKRCCATCAACCCATTTKATCAAATCACTCTTTSATCACTGATTTGTGAATAGAGCSTGCTGRCCGCAYCRGCTAGTTTACCGGAAATATCAGGGTAATTTCGGTCCCTACCCCGGCCTCGCTCTGAATATAAAATTCGCCGTCAAGAAGCCCCATGAAGGCCTTGACCAATGGCAAGCCAAGGCCCGTGCCCTGCTGGCTGCGKACCAGATARGAATCCGTTTGGCCAAAAGGTTGCAGAGCSACCACCAGATYTTCTTCTGACATACCGACRCCGGTATCGGCCAGAATAACCTTYACCCGCCCGTCGYCTKCTATTTCYGCYGAYAGGGTAATCCTGCCYGCAGCAGGGGTGAATTTTACCGCATTGCTCATCAGGTTAAGGAAAATCTGTTTAACCATSCGTTCATCAGACTTAACGGGCGGCAAATCATCGGGCATATTTTCAATRACCGTCAATTCRCCYTTGGCAACRGAATTKCGCATCATACGTAGTATATTTTCCGATACGTCCTGAATRTAGACATCCTCGATAGTGGCCGAGAARTTTCCGGCCTCCACCTTGGAAAGATCCAGTATTTCATTRATRATTTCCAGAAGGTGAYGRCCGCTCTGGTTTATATCACCGGCATATTCACGAACCTTTTCCGCGCCCGGTTTATTCTGCGTAACGCTGGAGATTAAATCTGAAAAGCCAATAATAGCATTCAACGGCGTGCGCAGCTCGTGAGACATATTGGCCAGGAATTCCGACTTGGCCCGATTGGCTTTTTCCGCGTCAAGCAGGGCCGCCTCCAGCTTTATCTTCTCCGCCTCCCGCTCTTTTAAATACCGAAAACGGAATGTGRCAAAAGTTACCACAGACAAACTCAAAAAAAGACCAATCATGCGAATCAGCATTATTTTCTGTGATCCGGCCAGCGCGTCAAATTTTGGAGCGGCGGCGATTTGCCATGATCCATTGGGGACAGGAATGGGTAACATGGCATTTTCACTGACAAACAAGCCCGTATCGCCGTAAAATACTTCGCCCTTCTCACCCTTTCCATTCCGCCCCCGCACAGCAATGTCATAATATTCATTTTCAAGGCCAACATCCCTGAACAATGCATCTGCATCAATTAATACCGATACAATACCCCAAAAGCTTCCCTTGGGATTTTCTGCCWCATCTTCAGMCAGGTAAACCGGAGTCCGAGCAATCAATACATCCCCCCCCTGCACTGACCGGAGCGGCCCGGCGAGGACCTTATATCCGGTGGATTTTGCTATAAACGCCATATATTTCTGTTTTCCCAGCTTACGGTAATCCAGCCCGAGAACAGCTTTATTTTCTTCGTAAGGGTAAACATATTTCACCACCATATCAGGTGCAGCCCCAATGCTGAGAACATGAGATTTCTGCCTTAAAAGATTACGGGAGAATATATTAAAATCATCTTTTTCTATTTCAGGATTTACAGATATATAAGCCGCAAGTGCCCCGAGCTGAAAAAACGCCTCATTTAACTCCCTTTCCATATGTGACTTGATCATATGCAGGGTTTTAAACGAATTAAGCTTCTCAAGCTGACGTAAATCTTCACGCTCAACACGCTCTACCAGAAATGTTATGCTTACAATAACCAGCAACACCGCAAAACTTGTCCCCATCAAAGCACCGGATTTTCGCATATTACCCTTGGAAGCATTGGAGAAAAATCGTTTAAGYAGTTTTGTTAACAAAGCAACCATCCAGAATTACATGTAATACAGCGCCCAAAATCATCCGCGCTTATCATCCCATATTATATAAACGGCGGATGTTAAAATATCTATAAATAACCGCTGACTTTAATGACAGGAAATTTTTATATTGCGCTTTTCCAGATATTTCTGGTGATAGTCTTCCGCAGGCCAGAATTTCCCRGCGGCGGCRAYYTCYGTWACAATCGRGTCMGGCCACAGRTCAGAYGCRTCACATTCGGYYYGSGACYGCTCSGCMATGRTYWTCTGCGCCTCTGTATGATAATAAATTGCCGAACGATACTGGCTACCGCTGTCCGGKCCCTGACGGTTCAGGGTCGTCGGATCATGTCTTTGCCAGAAAAAATCCAGTAATTGTTCATAACTGACAATATCGGGGTCAAATGTTACCTCGACAGCCTCGGCATGATGTGTCTGCCCGGTGCAAATCTCTTCATAGGTCGGCTTTTCCACATGACCCCCCGTATAGCCCACGCAGGTTGACCGAACGCCGTCAATCTTATCAAAATCCAGTTGGACACCCCAGAAACAACCCGCCGCGAATATTGCTTTTTCCATTTAGTTTACTCCAGTAAGGGTCAGGGGGCGGGGTCCGGATTTTCCAGATGAATCTTATTCACCGCCTGTTCCAGTTCATCATTCCATTCTGCTTCAAAGGCGGCCATATTCTGCCCAAGCTGGTCCATGGTTGTCGCCCCGATAATTGACGAAGCCACAAAAGGCCGGCTGTCAACAAATTTATGGGCCAGTTGAACAAGGCTCAACCCGCTTTTTTCAGCCAAGGCCTGATATTTGCGGATGGCCGGGTCCACGCCCGATTTCTTGAATCTATCGGCAAAATCGGGGAATAGCTGCTGACGGCTTCCCACAGGTAAAGCCCCGTCCAGATATTTACCGCTCAGACACCCCCCGCCAAGGGGGGAATAGGCCAGAAGTGACACATCCTCCCGCAAGGAGACCTCTGACAGGCCCTGTTCAAACAGCCGGTTTAACAGGCTATAGGCATTCTGAATGGATGGCACCCGGGGCAAATCATCCTGCGCCGCATGATGCAGGCATTTCATCACYCCCCAGGGCGTTTCATTGGACAGACCGAAATGACGGATTTTACCCGCCTGAACCAAATCCTGCAAGACGGCCAGCGTTTCGGAAAAAGGAATAACATCTTCTTCCGCATGATGCACATAACCCCGTGAATCTGAAAATAGATTTATCGGCCTGTCAGGCCAATGGAGCTGATAAAGATCAATATAATCCGTTTTCAGCCGTTTCAAACTTTGTTCGACGGCATGGGTGATATGTTCCCGGTTAAGACGCGTGATATTGGCATCAGGCCGGAACCAGTCATCGCCGCTTCGGCCCACAACCTTGGTCCCCAGAATAATCTTGTCCCGCAACCCTCGCTTTGCGATCCAGTTGCCGATATATTCCTCAGTCAGGCCGGATGTTTCCCGGGTGCGGGGCACCGGATATAATTCTGCCGTATCAATGAAGTTAACCCCCTGCTCAACAGCATAATCCATCTGTTCATGGGCATCCTKCTGTGAGTTTTGTTCACCCCATGTCATGGTGCCAAGACAGATATTGGATACCATAATATCTGTCCGTCCAAGCCTGTTATATTTCATATCGTTACCCTTTATTTAGTGCAGAATACATATATAGGCCGGGAAGGGAAAGTTTTAAAGGGGCAAAAACAAAACTGCCGCCGGRTAAATTTTCCCGGCGGCAGTTTTAAAATAATTCAACTATGRTTTAGTATTTCAGGCCCAATATGAACCACAGYTTTTTAACRTCTACYTTCCATGTATCCGCATTATAATCRGCATATTTYACRGCCACGCTATAATTCTTGTCAATGGCGTAGGATAGCACGGCATCAAATTCCTTACCATAATCCGTATTSCCGAATTGAGAAGTGAATTTATGRTAAGTCGCCACGGCTTTCAGGCCTTTCATCTGACCGCCAAATTTATAGACGCCGGTAAAATACAGGTCTTCCAGACCCGCCGCCGGCGTTGCCAGAAACTGATCAGCCCAGCCATTGAATTTATGCAGGGTGGCCAGCGGTGTTTTAAAGCTCGCGGTTCCGTTGTCACTGCCCAGCGATTCCAGTCCGGCTTTCAAAGTGGCCCCGGCAAAGCCAAGGCCGCCGCCAATATGGAAATAATTCACAGAATAATTTCCGGGGTTATTCTTGGCATCTGTTTGATTGGCATATTCAAATTCATACAGGACATTTGCCTGATCGGCAATTTTGGTTTTRCCGGCAAAACGAACRCCAAACGTATTGGTGGAAAAACCGGCCACATCCTTGTTATTCAACAGATAGGCRTARGTRGTAAGCTTGCCGAACTTTAAGCCGGTATATTCCACATTAAGCAAATTCGTGGCAGAAGCGTGATCACCCCCGGGACTATTGTCACTGAAAATACGGTTYACGTTCCAGACRTAGGCATAAAATATTTTCGTGTTTGGCAGGCTCTTGTTTACCGCCGTTACCGCATCCAGATTCTGGTCAACCTGACGCCATCCCACRGAGCCGATGAACCGCTGGGTACCCAGATTTATGGTCTGRCGACCCRCACTGACTTTCGTGCCTTCATARCTATAGGATAAATAGGCCTGATTAACCTCTGTCTGACTTGGGTCAGCAATWACMGGGTAYATYGCGCCYTTRCCGTTCARRGTATTGTTATAATTYTCATTGGCCAGATTTCGGGTGTCTTCCATCTCGATGACRCCWGAAAAGCCTTTATAWGATCCTGTCTTATAGCCAAAGCGTGTGCGAATAGTGAGCGCCGTGGCATCCTTTACAAAATTTGCCTGATCGACATTTTCATAACGAATCCGGACATTCAGGTAAACCTTGCCGCCGGTGACCGCATCGGCCAGCGATTCCGCATCCGTATTCGCCGCAAAAGCATAGGTTGGTGTAAGTATCAAAGCCGCTGTTGAAGCCAGCAGAAGGCCTTTTATTTTTGTATTTAGCTGTGCCATGGTTCGTTCCTCTTATCTAGTGTTTCGGCTCTTTTTTAAATATGCCTCTGCCCAATAACTGACTTGACAAGGATCAAGTTTTTACCAAAAAACCCTTTGCATAGGATTAAATAGAGTGAAAAGAACCGAAAAGTTGTATATTTAATACATCAAACACACTTACCCCTATTTCCGCTCCACTATTCTGGTGTCATCAGACACAGCATTGCCCGGATGGATAATAACCCTGTCGTTTTCCGTCAGGCCTTTCACTATTTCAGCCTCATGATCATTGCGCCGTCCCACGTCCACGGCCTGAAGTACGGCGCGACCGTCCCGCACCACAAAGACCGACCATTGTTCATTCTGACGGAACAGGGCACTGACCGGCACATGGAGGACATTTTCCGCCTTATCAACCACAATGCTGGCCTCTACCCGAAAGGCATTGCCGAGGGCGCGCCATTTTTCGATCGGATCAACAAAATCAAGGATAATATTCACCCGCTGCTCCTCAACACCAAGGGCGGAAATTTTGGTATAGCCGCTGGGTTCCACCAGCCGCACCCGCGCCTGAATATCCATATCCCCGCCCCAGCGTTTGACCAGTGCCAAATCCCCCGGCCTGACCTTGACCGCGTCCCGGGACAGCATCTCTATAACAATTTCAAGATTTTCAGGATTTCCTATCTCTGCCAACGCCGTTCCCATGGGAATTACCCCCTCACTTTTATGGAATATGCGCAAAAGCTTGCCATCAACAGGCGCATGGACACAGACCTGACACCGGTCTACATCATTGTTCCCTTCGCCGCCGGGCTGAACCARCTGGGCCTTGGCCGCCGTCAGACGGCTTTCCATCACCCGCAGGTCGGCCTGAGCTGTCTTGACCTCRGCTTTTCGCATTTTAACCTGTAAGTCATTCTGTTCCAGRCGGGAGATAGACACATTACCGTTTTTGAACAGCTCCTCRGCGCGTTTATATTCCGCCAGCGCRAATTCCAGCTCCGCCCGTGCCCGGTCTACTTTTGAGGCGGCCAGTCCCTTGGCAGCTTCGGCCCCCTGAACATCSGCCCGTGCCTGTGTCTCRGACCGTTTATCCAGAAAGCGCGGGTCCGCCGGGATCATATTGGCRATGATGGTYTCSCCRGCYTTGACCACATCACCCGGYTCACTTTCGATGCGCATCACCCGCCCTTCGATGGGGGCGGATACCACATAAATATCCCGGATACGGGTTTTACCCTCGCCGTCAAGGGTRATCAGAACATCCCCGCGCCGAACCTGAGCCAWATCCACTTTCTCGGCCTCGGGAATAAAAGCATAAACCAGCAGGGCCAGCAAAAATACACCAATRRWATATTTGGCAATGAGTTTAATTTTCTTCAAAGACATTATTCAACCCCTTTTTGGGCGCTAACTAAATCAATATTTTCCACCTGCCGCCAGACRAGATAAAAAGACAGAATGGAGCTTGCCACCACGATAATGACCGACATGCCGTAAGTGGACGTTTCAATAACAACCGGAATACGGAATAATTCCGTATCCAATGACCGGGCCATGCCAAGGACCATCATATAACCTATGAACAGCCCYACCGGAATGGCCAACAGGATAATCACYGTCATTTCCCCGAACAGGATATAGGCWACCTCACCCTTGGTCAGGCCAAGTACCCGCAGTGTTGCCAGCTCTCGCCCCCGTTCCGACAGGGCAATACGCGCCGTATTATATATCACGCCAAAGGAAATMAGGCTGGCAAAAATAATRTTCATGGTCACCATTTTCATTAGATTTTCCCCCATCACATCGCGGAATATCTGGCGGGATTTTTCCAGTATGGTCATGCCGATGATGGCAGGARTATTCTTTATTTTCTGATACAACGGCCCGTTCCACAGGGGGTCTACCATCACGGCGGCCCCGGTGATGACTGTTCCCTCATTCAAATGCCGGTTCAACTGATCCATATCCATAAAAGCACTGAGGCCGATAAATTCCTCAACTATTTCGGCCACCCTGATATGCAGGACCGGGCGGCGTTCCTCCAGAACCTCCACAGTCAGCATATCGCCTTTTTTCACATGCAAAATCTCCGCCAGCTTGGACGATAGCGCCAATCCCTGCGCGGGTATGGGGGCCGCCCGCAGTTTTTTGGTCAGAATACGGTGCAAATCCGGSRCRGGCCGAAGMCCGGTAATGGATGAGCGTTTGGCATAATGGCCCGATTTCAGGAAAGCSGCCACKGACCGAACCGGTTCAACCCTCATCACGCCCGGCATCAGGCGAATCTCCTCCAGCGCCGTGATCGCMCGYGGCGTCACAAAGCTCAGGTTAATATCCTCCCTTTGCGCCATATCAAACTGGACTTTAAGCAGAAAATCTATGGAATCCTCCATAAAGAAAGCGAAAACCAGGATCGACATGGACAGGCCAACCCCCAGCGTGGAAAATAACGTCCGAAAGGGCCGCCGTTCCACATGGCGGACGACAATACGGGACAGGTGAGAGAAAAATTTCTCCAGCCCCATCCGCTCCAGAAGTGTCCGGTGAAAATGGGTAGGGGCTTCCGGTCTCATGGCCTCGGCGGGCGGGAGCTTTGCCGCCTGCCGGATGGCWATCAGGGTGCCCGCAATYGCCGACAGGGTACAGAACAAAACCGCAAATATCATCACCTCGGGCGAGAAGGAAAATTTCAGAATCGGAAAATGAAAAAACTGGGTGTACATATTGGTCATCCCCGCGCCAAGCCATATACCCGTCCCTATACCCAAAATACTACCAAAAACCACCAGCAGCAAAACCATTTTCAGATAATGCAGGGATAATTCCCGATTGCTGTAGCCCACGGCCTTTAACATGCCGATCTGTTCCCGCTGGGTCGCCACCTGCCGGGTCATGACCACATTGATCAGAAAGGCCGCAACRCCTAAAAAAATCATCGGCGCAAAAAGGCCCATCACCCGAAGCTGATTCATCTCATTCTGAACAAACCAGTTTGACATCTGTTCATTTCGGGCATAGGCGATCAGGCCGCCATAGGGTTTCAGAATAATATCCATATCCTGTTTTATATCCTCCACATTTGCCCCCCGGTCCATGCGGATCGATATATCGTTAAAGGCCCCGTCCATATCCACCGCCGCCTCCAACACCCGCTCGCTCATCCAGAAGATACCAAACCGTTTGTCATCAGGGAATATAGCCCCCGGCCCCAGCGAATAGACATATTCCGGGGACAGGACGATGCCTACAATCTTTAAGGCCTGCTTATGGCCATTGATAATCATACTGACCCGGTCGCCAAGGGAAAAACCATGGGCATTGGCAAAGGCCTCACTGCTCAGAATGGCCCCGTCCTCATCCGGGCGCAACATCCGCCCCGACCGCAGATACAGATTATTCAGCAAAGGCTTGCGCCCGTCCGGCAGAGAAATCAGCTTGCCGGAGGCGGGTTCCATCATACCATCCACCTGTATGGTTACGCCAAAGACCACCCGCATTTCCACCGCCGATACCCCCGGTATGTCCATTACCTGTTGGCGGATAGCCCGCGGAGCGCGTTTTAGCTGAGCGAAAACATCGGCGAACTGGTAGCGATCATAATAAATATCCCGGCTGAGCTTTAATGAATCTATCACCCCGAATGACATGATAAAGGTGGCAATGCCGCAGGTCATGACCAGAACAATCGCCAGCATCTGTCCCTTGATATTCCACAGGTCACGCATCAGCTTTCG
Organism: Alphaproteobacteria bacterium; assembly: GCA_002749135.1. GTDB lineage: Bacteria > Pseudomonadota > Alphaproteobacteria > Sphingomonadales > Emcibacteraceae > Paremcibacter. The sequence continues at coordinate 14,593 of NVVY01000009.1, forward strand.
GTTCATGGCATCTATGAGTTGGGTCATCTTACCAGCTTATCTCCTCTGGTGAGGCGGGATTGTCATTGACCGTCACCTCCCCCACCCGCCCGTCACCAAAATGAATCACCCGGTCCGCCATGGCCGCAATGGCCGCATTATGAGTAATGATAATGGTGGTCGTCCCAAAATTTTTATTGACCTTTTGCAGGGCTTTCAGCACCACAATACCGGTTTCACTGTCCAGTGCCCCGGTCGGCTCATCACAAAGCAAAACCTCTGGCCGTTTGGCGATAGCGCGGGCGATGGCAACCCTTTGTTGCTCGCCGCCGGACAGCTGTGACGGGAAATGCCGCGCCCGGTCACCAAGGCCCACCGCCGTCAGCGCCTCCGCAGGCGGCATGGGGTCAAGGGATATATCCGTGACCAGTGCCACATTCTCAAAAGCGGTCAGGCTGGGCACCAGATTATAGGCCTGAAAGACAAAGCCCACATTATGACGGCGGAACAGGGTCAATTGCTTTTCCGTATAGTCGGACAGCCGGTCTTTATTGAAATAAACTTCGCCCGAAGTGGGGCTGTCCAGCCCACCGATGATGTTGAGGAAAGTTGACTTGCCGCTGCCCGATGGGCCCAACAACACAAYCATATCCCCCTGAGGAATTTCAAGGGTCACTCCGCGCAGGGCATGAACCACCGTGGCGCCGGTCATATAGTCCTTGGTCAGGGCTTCTGTGCGAAACGTAATATTTTGGGCCTTCATGGTCATAAACCTCTTTTATGATAGGCTTAACATACTCAAAAATTCCACTGGCTGAATGTTTCTTTTATCTCTGCCTGATTTCGATCCGCCATAACCAGCAGGGTCAGCAGGATCTTTGATTTTGGGCCATCAAGAATCCCGGACGGGATCAGGCCCCGTTTGATCAGGTCAATCTCTGCCCCCTGATAGCCATAACTGTTCTGGAAGATATGCCCGTTACCGACCCGGCTGGACAAAATAACCGGCATTTTTTGGGTCAGGCGATCAAGAATATCAAGATATTTTTCCGGTAAGTGCCCCGCCCCCAAAGCCTCTATCACCAGCCCGGCGCAAGATGATTTCTCCAGTAAATCCAACATGAACCCGGCATCGCCGAAGCTGGCGGTAATCAGCGCAATCTCGGGCAGGGAAGCTCTTTCCGGAACYGGTRTTTTCGCCGYYGGAACCGGCASCGTAAAGATATGCGCTTTGCCCTCTGTCACCCGGCCAATGGGGCCTGCGGTCCGGCACTGAAAGGCGGCTACATTGCCCGTATGGGCCTTGGTCACAAAGCGCGCGGCATGAATATCGTCATTCATCACCACGCTCACACCTGCGGCCCCCAAGGCCCGTGTCGTGGCACAGATAACCGCCGCCATAATATTGGCCGGGCCRTCGGCACTYARTTGCGCCGGACTGCGCATGGCYCCGGTRAYSACMACWGGCCGTTTTATGYCCAGCAGACAATCCAGCAGAAAGGCCATTTCCTCCAGCGTGTCTGTACCCTGAACGATGACAAACCCGTCCGCATCCCCCTTTTGGTCCGCTTGCATGATTTCAGCGGCCAACGCGAAAGCATGCTGATAGGTCAAATTGCCACTGGCCACCATATGATCGGTCCGGGCCTGCAAATTCGCGACCTGATCAAGGCCCGGCACAGCGCGGCACAGGGCCGCTGCATCCACCGATGGCACAACACCCGGCGCGGCGCCCGATGCTTTGTCCATCGTGATGGTTCCACCGAGTAAAAATAATCTCACCTTTGGCAAGGACATGGGCTTCATCCATTCTGTTACGACATCTTATCTTATCGCATCAACAGGTTGGCGGCGCAATCACACATTTCRTCAATATGRCTGTYGTCYGTATAGATTCCGTCAATCAACAGMCGGGCAAGGCCATGYARYGTCCCCCAACTGACCTGTGCCAGCCGCAGGCTGTCCTCTCCGGCGGGCAGGAACCCCTGCTTCTGACCCTGCCGTATGAGCTTTACCTGATCCTGAAACACATCATACGCAATGGCCTTCAGGCTTTCGGTTGCGCATTTCTGTTTCCAGATGCTCCGGCCAAACATCAGGTCATAATATTCCGCATTTTCCAGCGCATAACTCATATACCAGCGGATATAAATCCGGTATCGCTCRGCRGSRGGGCGRCTTTCATCCTGAAAAATCCGGCTGATCTGATCCTGCCATTGCCGAAAGCCTTCTTCGGCCAGGGTGCAGAGCAGAACATTCTTGTCCCGAAAATAATGATAGGCCGCCGTGCGGGACACCCCTACCCGCTCCGCCAGCTTGCGCAGGGAAACCGCCTCCACCCCGCCGGACCGGATCATGTCACGGGTGGCATCAATCAGCTTCTGGCGCAAATCATCATGGTGATAGCTCTTGTTTACACATATTTTTTGGGCGGGTTTTYGGYTCATGRCCTGAATCYTAYCAGYCAATCTTGACACTGTCAAATTCCGATGATATAAATTTCAGACTTTCACAATMATYCTTWAGGACACAGCCATGTCAGATACCCCGTACCCCACCCTGCTCAGCCCRCTGGATTTRGGYTTYACCACCCTGAAAAACCGGATTCTGATGGGSTCCATGCATACGGGGCTTGAGGAGGCAGAGGACGGCCATCACCGGCAAGCGGTCTATTTCGCCGCGCGTGCAAGAGGCGGTGTGGGCTTGATCGTCACCGGCGGCATCGGGCCAAACCGGGCGGCCTCCGTTCATGCGGGGTCCAARATTCTGGARACAGATGAGGATGTGRTCCACCATAAGGTCATCACCGACGCGGTYCATGAGGCGGACGGTAAAATCTGTATGCAGATCCTCCATACGGGCCGCTATGCCTTTAATGACAAGCTGGTCGCCCCGTCGCCCATCAAGGCYCCGATCAATCCTTTTGTCCCCCGCGAGGTCACCCCGGAGGACATCGARTATGAGATTGAGAGCTTTGTCAAAACAGCGRTTCTGGCYCARAAAKCTGGCTATGACGGCGTGGAAATCATGGGCTCCGAGGGYTATTTCCTCAATCARTTYATYGCRAMSCGSACCAACCACCGGACCGATGACTGGGGCGGTCCCTATGAAAACCGCATCCGGCTGGCCGTTGAAATCGTCCGGCGGGTGCGCGAAGCTGTCGGCGAAGATTTCATCATCATTTTCCGCCTGTCCATGCTGGACCTGATCGAGGACGGCAGCAGTCATGATGAGGTCATTGAACTGGGTCGGGCCATTGAAAAAGCCGGGGCGACCCTGATCAATACGGGCATTGGCTGGCATGAGGCCCGCATCCCGACCATCATTACCAAGGTGCCGCGCGCCGCCTTTACCTGGGTCACGGCGGAATTCAGGAAGGCGCTGTCCATTCCGGTGATTACCTCAAACAGGATCAACATGCCCGATGTGGCCGAGGAAGTGCTAAGGCGCGGTGATGCAGACATGGTCTCCATGGCACGGCCTTTTCTGGCCGACCCGGATTTTGTCAAAAAAGCCGCCGAGGGCCGGGCTGATGAGATCAACAGCTGCATTGCCTGTAATCAGGCCTGTCTGGACCATATCTTTGTTGGCAAGATTTCAAGCTGTCTGGTGAATCCCGCCGCCTGTCATGAAACAGAGATCATCATCACCCCCACGGAAAGCCCAAAGAAACTTGCCGTTATCGGGGCGGGTCCGGCGGGGCTGTCCTTTGCCACCACCGCCGCACGGCGGGGCCATGATGTCACGCTTTATGACGCGGCACCACAAATCGGCGGCCAGTTTAATCTGGCCAAACGCATCCCCGGCAAGGAAGAGTTCGCCGAAACCCTGCGTTATTACAGCAAACAGATCGAGCTGACCGGGGTTACGCTCTGCCTGAACAATAAAGTCACCGCACAAGACTTGAACGATAGCGATTTTGACGAGGTTATTCTGGCCACCGGCATCGCCCCGCGCCAGCTGGATATTGTGGGCCACGAYCATAAGAAGGTTCTGCCTTACCGGGAGGTTATTCTGGGCGCTGAAGTGGGCCGGAAGGTGGCCATCATCGGCGCGGGCGGTATCGGCTTTGATGTGGCCGAACTGCTCAGCCATGCGGGCAAATCCAGCAGCCTCGACATCCCGGCCTTTATGGCCGAATGGGGCATCGATATGACCTTTCATGCGCGCGGCGGTGTAGAGGGCATAAGCCCCGTTGTCCCGCCCTCCCCCCGCGAAATTACCCTGCTTCAACGCAAAAGCTCCAAGGTCGGGGCGGGCCTTGGCAAGACCAGTGGCTGGGCCCATCGGATCGGGCTAAAGAATAAGGGCGTGACCATGATTGCGGGCTGTGACTATCACCGGATTGATGATCAGGGACTGCATTTTTCTGTGGGCGGCGAGGAACGCTTGCTGGCAGTGGATAATGTGATTGTCTGCGCCGGACAGACCCCTCTGCGCACCCTGATGGAAGGCCTCACCAAGCCCTGTCAGCTTATTGGCGGCGCGGATGTGGCCGCCGAGCTGGATGCCAAACGCGCCATTGACCAAGGCACAAGGCTGGCGGCAGAGATTTAATCCGCCAGCGGCGGGATAGCTTTCAGCAATAGCCACGCGGGCAGGATCACCAGAGATACGCCGAGGGCCAGCACCATCAAACCCGCTGAAATAAACGGGGCCAGAGCGGCAGTGCCGAGGGCGGCAATGGCCGTCACCCACAGGATAATCAGGGCCGAGCCACGGGCATCATCATGGTCCGCCGCCTCCAATGCCTTCATAAAGCCCGACCCGCCGCGCAGGCCAAGCCCGGCATTCAGCGGGATAAAGGCCGGRATTAATATATGGGGATCATTACCGCCCCACAGGGCATAGCCGACCACGAACAGKCTRCTGCCCACGGCCATGATCGTGCCGGTTTTGATCACCGCCTCAAAACCATAATGRCGTACYGCCGTGCCTGCCACATTTGACGTGATRATRAAAGACGCCACGCCGCARACCTGAATATARATAAAATCCTCTATGGTRCCGCCCATGGTTTCAACAATSACCACCGGCAGGGAAAAGACAAARATCAGCAACCCGCCMAGAACGCAGGCATGGCTCAGGCCATAGCGCATGAARGTCTTATTGCGCAAYARYTTCATATAGCCGCCAAGGTCACGGGAATGRCGCGCCGCATGGCCCGGCARAATGCGGGGSCGSRCCACCAGAATGAKACAGATYACAAGGGCAGAGAACCCGGTCACCAGAAAGGASGCCGTCCAGCCGAACYKTCCCGATAACCAGACCCCCAGAATAGGGGCCAAGGCAGGCACCAGAGATTCAATGCTACCCAGCAAACTTATGACCCGTACCGCCGCGATCTTGCTGAACAATTGCCGGATCATGCCGGGGGCAATGACTGCTGGGGCGCTGGATACCGCGCCTTGCAGAAACCGCAAACCAATCAATTGCCATATATTATCAGTCAGGATGCACAGAAAGGACAGGATGCTAAAAGCCGCCAGAGACCAGAGGAAAAGTATCCGACGATCCATACGGCTCGCCAGCACGCCAAAACYCAGAAAACCGATACTGGCCCCGCCCACATAGGCTGCCAGCACAAGCTGGACCTCGCCAATGCCCGTATGAAATATATCCGGCAGGGCGGGAATAGACGGCAGGACRAGGTCAATCCCCGCCAGCCCGACAACCGTCCCCGAYACRATAAGAACACAGGCCAGAATTTTTGCAAATGCGTTTTCCATAGGRGTGTCTTATATGAAAAGCCCCACGCCCCCGTCAATGGCTTCTTACCCTATGCTCATGGCCGAGGCCCYGGAATATTCAGTGACATCTTCTCAAGACCCGGCTACTCTGGCATATGGCGGGCCTACTTATAAGGCCGATACAGGTAAATGCCAATGGTAACCCGGTCACATCGCAGGACCTAAAGTTTAGTATGGCTACCGTCACAATAGGRGGCATTCCCCGACTTGCCGCACATGCAAAAAGCCAGCTTGTTGCCTTGTTTGCCATCGATTGCAAAAGGTTCATTCTGCCATTCAGTCATGGTTTTCTCTCTTTGGTTGTTAACTGTTCATCAAATTGCGGTTATGAGGGGCCAGAAAATCTATTTCCGGGCCAAGGGGGATGACACGCGTCGGATTGATCATATGGTGGCTCATATAATAATGCTGCTTGATATGATCCATATTAACCGTGTTCGCCACGCCCGGYTGCTGATARAGRTCACGMACATAACCCGACAGATTGGGATAATCGGCWATRCGTYTCAGATTGCATTTRAAATGYCCCACATASACCGGGTCGAACCGGACGAGCGTGGTAAACAGCCGCCAGTCGGCCTCGGTAATCCGGGAACCGGTCAGGTAACGCTGCGTTGATAATATATCTTCCAGCCAGTCCAAACTGTCAAATAAAGGGGTGACAGCTTCCGCGTAGGCCTCCTGCGTTGTGGCAAAGCCCGCTTTATAGACCCCATTGTTCACCGTGTCATAGATACGCTCATTCAGGGCATCAATTTCCGYGYGCMRYTCTGTCGGRTAATAATCCCCTGATGTCGCGCCGATCTCATCAAARGCMCTGCCCAGCATRCGGATRATYTCGGAWGATTCRTTRGAGACAATCGCCCCGGCTTTTTTGTCCCAGAGAATTGGCACCGTCACCCGCCCCGTATAGTCAGYCTGTGCCGCCGTATAAACCTGATGCARKAATTTCGCCYCATTAATTGGGTCSGCAACGACCCCTTCACCRGCCTCAAAGGTCCAGCCGACCTCCCCCATRWAGGGATGAACGACCGAGACTGAAATCATCTGTTCCAGGCCCTTAATGGCCCGRAAKATGAGGGTGCGGTGCGCCCAGGGRCARGCATAGGAAACATARAGGTGATASCGGCCAGCCTCGGCCCYRAAACCATCATTYCCRGTTGGCCCCGCCGCACCATCCGCCGTAATCCAGTTGCGAAACTGTGATTCCTTACGCACAAAGCGCCCTTTGTTGGCGGCRGTATCATACCATTGGTCATGCCAYTTSCCGTCAATGAGTAATCCCATTTTCTTCTCCTAAAAATTTCCGTTTTGATAATCCTGAAAGGCCTGCAATACTTCGGCCCTTGTATTCATGACAAAGGGCCCTGCGCGYGCCACCGGCTCATTCAGCCGYTCCCCGGCTATTAACAGCAGACGGCTGTCCTCATCCGGTGACATAATCGTAATATAATCCCCATTCCCAAGAATCGCCARSTCCCTTGGCCCGGCCTTGATACCATCCTCACCCGCACTGGCAGCGCCCTCTATCACATAGATAAAMGCATTATACTGTTCCGGGAGTGACTGGGTGAKYGATGAGCCRGCCTTAAGRCTGATRTCAAGATACAAAGGGTTCGTTGATGTATTCCTTACCAGCCCCGCTGTTCCCCGGTCTGTTTCGCCGGAAATCACCTTAATCGTGACCCCGTTATCCGAAACCTCAAAGGGAATTTCTTTGGCTGAAAACTCCTGATAACGGGGCGYCATCATCTTGTCTTTAGCAGGCAAATTCACCCAGAGCTGAAAACCCTGCAGCAGGCCATCTTCCTGTTCCGGCATCTCTGAATGGATGATCCCCCGCCCCGCCGTCATCCATTGTACGTCACCGGCGGCAATCACGCCTTCATGGCCCGYATTATCCTTATGGCGCATACGGCCCGCCAGAATATACGTCACCGTTTCAAACCCCCGGTGAGGATGAGACGGGAAGCCGCCAATATAATCATCCGGATCATCAGATTCAAAATTATCAAACAACAGAAACGGATCCAGCATATCCATTTCCGGCGAGCCGATAAGGCGGGTCAGCTTCACCCCGGCCCCGTCCGAGGCCGCCAGCCCCGGACAAACTTTGATTATCTTACGTGAAACAGCCACAAGCCTCACCCCTTGCCTTGCAAGCGGTTATCCAGAGAATAAGCCCCGGCCCCAAAGGACACCAGAAACAGGAAGCCGCCGGCAATGGCTATATTCTTGGTGAAATTTATGAATTGCATCTGATCGCCCAGATCAAAGTGAAAAACAAGTGCTGTCAGAAGACTGAAGCCCGCCAGAGCGAAGGCCGCAAGGCGGGTTTTCCAGCCGATGATAATGGCAATAGAGAAAGCCACCTCAAAAAATATGGTAARGGGCAATAAAAAACCGGGAACCCCCATAGCCTCCATATAACCCTGCATGCCTTCATAGGCCGAAATTTTATTTAAGCCTGATAATAGAAAAATCAGCGCAATGAACAGGCGCCCGACAGGTGCCGCGAGAATTTGTAAGTTAGTCATTTTAAACCCTTCCTGAAAAATAGGTGATGATGCCTATATTAATAGTTGCCTTCATTTAAATAAACAGTCACTATGAGAATAGTTTGTTGCTATTAGGAGAACAATAGTATGGGCCAAATGGAAGATATGGATACATTTGTCCGCATTGTTGATGCCGGAAGCATCAGCCGGGCGGCAAGGCAACTGGGCATCGTAAAATCAGCCGTAAGCCGCCGTCTTACGGATTTAGAGGTGAGGTTAGGGGTTCAATTGCTYAACCGAACAACACGAAAGTCCAGCCCGACCGAGGCGGGACAGCAATATTATGATAAAGCCGTGCAAATTCTGGACGATGTGGCAGGCATGGATACTGCCATCACAAWAGCAAAGACCGTATTGACAGGAAGATTGAAAATATCCGCCCCCCTGTCCTTTGGACTACAACATCTGGCGCCGGTTATTAACGAATTTGTAAATATACATCCCGACCTCATCGTTCATATGGATTTCAATGATCGGCAGGTTGACCTGATTGATGAGGGCTATGACATTGCCATTCGCATTGCAGATCTTGGCGATTCCTCTCTGATGGCCCGCAAGCTGGCCCCCATACGCCGCACCCTATGTGCAAGCCCTGATTACATTGAAAAAATGGGCATGCCGACAAAACCTGCTGATCTGAAACATCACCATATCCTGCATTATGCCAATGCCCGGAATAACACATGGCATTTATCTGGCCCTGGCGGCAGCAAACATGTCGTCACCCTGTCTGCAAAAATGGTTGCCAATAATGGTGACTTTTTAAAAGAAGCCGCACTTTTTGGTCACGGCATTACCATGTCCCCCACTTTCATTGTCTGGAAAGAACTTGCTTCAGGGGCGTTGGTTACCGTGATGGATGATTACCGTTGCATCTCGCTGAATGCCTATGCCATCTATCCACAAACCCGGCATTTACCCCATAAACAACGTAAGCTGATCGACTTTCTCGTCAGTAAATTCAGTAACAAGCCATATTGGGATGAAAACATAGCGTAAAACAGCCCGGAAACTGGCATTTAACGTTCAGATTTGAATGCTAAAACTTAACATTAAGTCATTTTAGGATACGATTTCTAAGCCGCCTGTTCCTTGCCTTTTGCCGACCCCAGTYTGGTGATAAAATAATCCAGGTTTTCCRGATCAAAATCATCCTCGCAATTGGTCAGCATCCGTTCCAGCATTCTCTGCTGGAACCGGTGGCGGTCATCACCGGCACTGGTTTCCATATCACGGGCCACATCAAGAGCAGCCTGTACGATAGGTAACATTTCCGGCGATAATTTACATTGCCGGTAAATAGCTGACAGACCCAGACTTCCCCGGTCATGGATCAGTTTATAAGCATTGCTGACCGGGATATTGCATAATTTGGCCACGGCGGCCTCAAAGAACACAACATCACCCATACAGATCGCCCGGAATATCAGGGTTTCCGTGAGACGCCCATGTTCATGTAATTGTTCCACAAGTTTGCGTACATCCATCACATCCGCACCGTCACCAAGCAGGCTGACCGTGGCCCGCTCTCGCGCGCTCAGGAACAGGTCCATGACCATATCCGGCGTCATTTCATGGTGGGTAACCAGATGATCCCGCACTTTCTCAGAAACAAGGGACACCAGACGTTCGGCCACACCAATGGGCAATTGCCCCCGATTGGCCAGAGAATCGCTGACGGCTTCCACGTCGCCRTATTTATCCATGACCTTGCCCATGGTTTCTTCCTGCAACTCGGCACCTTCRTTGGAAACCAGKGTTGCTATCACWTCTTCGCTKTCGCTGTTTTCAACGATGGCATCGCTCACATCGGCGGAGATATGCTCCCGCCGGGCAATGGCGATCTGGCCCTCTTCGCTCTGACTTTTAATGATTTCCTTCAGGTCATCATCGGTCAGAACATCGGAAAACTCCAGCATGGGTGCCGCAACCCCGACCACATCATTGGCCAGCGAAACTGCCACATCATGAGGGATGTCGGGATTGTTTTTCAGACTGTCAGACAGGGCRGCRCGGACACGCTCCTCGGCRTCRCGCACCATAATCTTGAAAATATCCTCGGCAATTTTGCGTTCACTGTCGCTTAAATCACCGCTGTTGAACTGGCTGCTGACTTTTTTTGCCGCTTCCGCCCGGTTATCCGCCGTCGGATCACTYAGTAAATTTTGAATATCAGTGCTTGTTAAATTGTCAGTCATTGAATCCATTGCCTTTTATTTTAACAGAATAATTTTAACTATCCCTTCGCCCGAAATACGCAAGGCGTCGTGAATATGTTTATCTCAATGCTCTATTTTTCATAAAAGAGGTTAAACTGTCGTTAATTTACGCTATAAGAAGCGACAAAATTAAAAAAATAACTGTATTTTCGCATTATCCGTAATATTCAGGGGATATTTATGACCGCCAGACTAAAGAAAATAATCCTGGGCATCGCTTTACTGCCCCTGCTCATACCCACCTCCGCGCAGGCTTTTGAGGCCGGAAATTTTGACGAAGCGCTCAATAATTTCATTCAACCCTTTACCAGCTTTTATGCAAAATATGTCTTCTTTCCCATTGAAATCAATGGACAGGACTTGCCGTTAATTGTCGTATGGTTAGCCGCTGGCAGTATTTTCTGCACCTTCTATTTTAAATTCATCAATATCCGGGGGTTCAAAACAGCCCTGAAAATCGTTCGGGGTGATTATTCCAACAAGGACAGTGTGGGCGAGGTTACCCATTTTCAGGCCCTGACCGCCGCCCTGTCCGGCACGGTTGGTCTGGGCAATATTGGCGGCGTTGCCGTGGCTATCAGCCTTGGCGGGCCGGGCGCCACCGTCTGGATGATYATYGTCGGGCTATTTGGCATGTCGGCGAAATTTGCCGAATGCACCCTTGGGGTCAGATACCGGGTGGTCCATGAGGATGGTTCCGTATCCGGCGGGCCCATGTATTATCTGAAACAGGGTTTTGCCGAGAAAGGCTGGCCGCGCCTAGGCATGGCGCTTGCGATATCTTTTTCCATTTTTACCGTCTTTGCCTCATTTGGCGGCGGTAATATTTTCCAGATCAGCCAGACCGTAGAACAATTCCAGATCGTCACAGCCGGTCACACAAATTTCTTCTTTGACTATCGCTGGGTCTTTGGACTTGGGATGGCCATCCTTGTTGGACTGGTTATCATCGGCGGCATCCGCTCTATTGCCAAGGTAACGTCAAAACTGGTGCCGATCATGTGTGTCTTCTATCTGATTGCCGCCCTCAGCATTCTTTTAGGCCGTTATGAGCAGATCCCGGAAGCCTTCATGGCCATTATCAACGGGGCTTTCACACCGGAAGCCGGATATGGCGGCCTGATCGGGGTTATGATACAGGGCATGCGCCGGGCAACCTTTTCCAACGAAGCCGGGATYGGTTCCGCCCCYATCGCCCATGCRGCGGTTAAAACCAATGAACCGGCCACCGAGGGCCTGGTATCCCTTCTGGAGCCCTTCATTGATACGGTAATTGTCTGCACCATGACCGCCCTTGTGATTGTCATCACCGGTGTTTACGAACATGGTAACGGCCTGAGCGGGGTCAAGCTGACCTCTGAGGCCTTCTCATCCGCCTATARCTGGTTCCCGATTGTTCTGGCCATCGCAGTATTGCTATTTGCTTTTTCCACCATGATCACCTGGTCCTATTACGGCATAAAAGCATGGACTTTTCTATTTGGAAAAAGCAAGAAAGTGGAAATTACCTACAARGTCTTATTCTGTAGTGTCACCGTTATCGGAGCCACCATGTCACTGACAGAGGTGGTGAATTTCTCYGACGCGGCCAACTTCTCCATGGCMATCCCCAACCTGATCGGGGTATTTGTTCTGGCCCCTGTTGTCCGCCAATGYCTGATTTCCTTTATGAGTAAGATTAAAAGTGGTGAGATCAAATCCAACCGGGAGATTGAGGTCACCGAAAGCATTTAAAACAGGCATATTTTYGCCATTTTYACACAATAGTAAGGGATAAGATCAAAAATGCTTGAATTCTACCTGTGATTCGTTACAAGYTATCGGGTATTCAGAATTGTTACATTTGATAAAAGGATTAAACATGAAACGTATTTTTCTAATGTTATCAGTCGCCGTTATGGCGGCTGTGTCTCTTTCCAGTGCCTCATTTGCCGATGGCGATGCGGTAAAGGGTAAAAAAGTTTTCAAAAAATGCAAAGCCTGTCAYACGGTGGATCAGGGCGGGAAAAAACTGATCGGTCCTAACCTTTTTGGTATCGTCGGCGCTAATGCCGGACATATGAAAGGTTATAAATATTCAAAAGCATTGCTTGCCTCCGGCCTGACATGGAATGAGGCCACACTGGACACTTGGCTGACAAARCCACGCGCTCTGGTCAAGAAAACAAAAATGACTTTTTCCGGCCTTAAAAAAGACACACAAAGAGCTAATGTCATTGCTTATCTCAAGACACTGAAATAGGTTCTTTCACCATTCCAGAAAAAACACCGGTGTCATTTGGCCCCGGTGTTTTTTTGTCTTTTTAGGCTGATGTCTTGAATTTTAACCGAAAGATCATAAATTAAAGACTATGGTATAACCAAGTACCCACAATGAATGGTAATGAACATGCATAAAAATTCGACGACACATACGATCGCTCTGGCGGTTCCCGCGAAACCGGACAAGACGGTATGGCGGATGTTTATAGCGACATTTTCAACGCTCGTTATCTTGCTTGCCCTTTTGTGGAGCCAAAATCTTTTTGCGGCAGATAAAAAAGCCCAATTAAACCAGGACCCCGCCATACAGGCAGAGGCCGCTGATTTCATTCAACATCTGGCCGACAAGGCTCTGGTCAGTCTCAGCCAAAAGGGCGCCAGCCTGGCTGACTTGGAAGCCCGGTTTCGCAAAATTTTGACCGAGGGCTTTGATGTAAAATATATCAGCAAAATTTCTCTGGGCCGTCACCGCAAGCAAGCGTCGAAAAATGACCTGAAAACCTATTACACTCTGTTCCCGGAATATCTGGTGCGGGTCTATACCAGCCGCCTGAGCAARCTKGACACCCGGAARGTAGACGTGATCAAAGTCCTGCCCAACGGCAAACGGGATATGTATGTGCGCACCATTATAACTGATGGTGAGGGTAAGACATTCGATGTGGACTGGCGTGTTCGCCCCCAGAAAACAACCGCAGAAGCCCCGGAAGACCGTCACTATAAAATYATTGATGTGAAGATTGAAGGCATCAGCATGGCCCGCACCCAACGGGAYGACTTTGCCTCCCGMATTGCGGCAAGCGGCATATCAGGRTTGATTACTTTCATGCATCATCTGGTGGAYGGCAGCGTCATGGTCGCMGAYRGCAAAGAYGACGCGAAACARACAACCCGTTAATCGACCAATTGATCCARYGCRTAGCCCTTAAAGCCTTTGGTGGTRGCAAGRGCCACATGGCTRCTGATATTGGCAACCCCCTCCATACAATCAATTAACTTGTCATTCAGTTCCAGATAACGGTCCATATCCGGGCAGACGATCCGCAGGAAATAATCAAAATTTCCGCTGACCGTATAACATTCAACAATTTCCGGAAAATCATTGATCACCTTTTCAAAGGTCTTGAAATTGGTATTKGTATGRTCATGAAGGCTAACCGTCAGCAAAACCGTCACCGTTCGGCAAATYTTGTTCAGATTAATCACCGCCATATAGGATTCGAGATACCCCTCATCCTCCAGCCGCCGCACACGTTGCAGRCAGGAACTTGGCGACAGATTARCCTCRCTGGATAAATCATGGTTGGTGATGCGGGCATTATTTTGCAGGATCGAAAGAATCTTCAGRTCAATGCGGTCTATAGATCTTTTTTTAGTCATTATGTGATACTCCGTAGCTTTCACATGTCTCTAACTTGTTATTTTTTAATAATTTAAAACTATATATCACAATAATCGAATTCTCCGCATAATATTCGGCCAWTCTTTTAAAATAGAAATTTCATTTTCTCTTTTCCGTGCAAAACTATTCAAAATATACAGAATCAGGCTAAAAAAAGGTTTTTTATTACATGAGTCAGGAAATTTCACTGATCGGCGTGCCTAGCGATATTGGCGCCGGGGACCGGGGGGCCACCATGGGGCCGGAAGCTTTGCGCGTKGCRGGCATTGAGCGCGARCTGACAAAGCTYGGGTTTAAGGTGAAAGACACGGGCAATCTGTTCGGCCCTAAAAACCCGGAACAGCCGGCGAAAAATGGTTATCGYCACCTCAGRGAAAATGTTATCTGGTGCAAGAATATTCAGGATGCGGTATTTGARGAAATGACCGAGGGCCGCCTGCCGATCATGCTGGGCGGSGATCATGCCATGTCCATCGGCTCCATTGCCGCCGTYGCCCGCTACTGCGSCGGGCGCAAGAAAAAGCTCTGCATAATMTGGATTGACGCCCATTCYGATTTCAACACCAGCGATACCAGCCCGTCCGGCAATATTCACGGCATGCCGGTGGCGGTCGCCGCCGGATACGGCCCCAAGGAACTGCTGTCCATTGGTCATGCCATCCCCATGGTGGACGCCGCCAACATCTATCAGGTGGGTATCCGCTCCGTTGATCTGGCCGAAAAAAAGCTGGTTACCGATGCGGGCGTTGTCACCTATGACATGCGCTGTATTGACGAGATCGGCATGCGYGAAGCCATGCAACAGATMYTSGACGATGTGGCGGCCAAGGAYGCCCATATCCATGTGAGCTTTGACGTGGACAGCCTGGACCCGACCATTGCCCCCGGTGTCGGCACCACCATTCCCGGCGGTCTGACSTACCGTGAGGCCCAGCTGTGCATGGAAATGATCCAYGATTCAGGCCGCATGATCTCCCTCGACCTTATGGAAATMAACCCGGCGCTGGATTTTCAGAACAGCACGGCKGAGCTTGCCATAGARCTGACCGTCAGCCTGTTTGGCCGYCAGATTTTYCCGCCCCATCACCATAACCGAAAAAAATAAMYYATGACCCATCAGCAAGATATTATCGATCAGACCGACCGCCGCAGTGCYCATAAYTAYAACCCGCTACCGCTGGTGCTGGAACGGGGTGAAGGCATTTGGGTGTGGGATACGGACGGCAATAAATATCTGGATTGYCTCAGCGCCTATTCCGCMGTCAATCAGGGCCATTGYCACCCGAAAATCATTGAYGCCATGAYGGAACAGGCCAAAAARATCACCCTGACCTCACGRGCSTTTCACAATGACCAGATGGGGCCGTTCCTTGARAAACTGTGYCAGATGGCCCGCATGGACAAGGCTTTGCCCATGAAYACCGGRGCCGAGGCCGTKGAAACCGCCATCAAAGCAGTACGCAAATGGGGCTATGAGGTCAAAGGCGTTGAAGATAACAAGGCCGARATTATTGTGGTCAAAGATAATTTTCATGGCCGGACMATYGCCACGGTCAGCATGTCGTCAGAGCCGRRTTACCGCAAGAATTTCGGCCCCTTTACCCCCGGCTTTATCCTGATCGACTATAACGACCTTAACGCCCTGGAGCAGGCGATCACCCCCAACACSGTGGCCCTGATTATGGAACCGGTACAGGGCGAAGCCGGTATCATCATCCCAGATGACGGCTTCCTGACCAAAGCCCGGAAAATCTGCAAACAAAATAACGTCCTGTTCGTGCTGGATGAAATTCAGACCGGCCTTGGCCGCACGGGCAAGMTGTTCTGTTTTCAGCATGAGGAAAATGCRGCSYCKGATGTYCTGATCGTCGGCAAAGCCCTCAGCGGCGGGGTTTATCCGGTGTCTGCCATTCTGGCCTCCGATGAGATCATGGCCGTTTTCACCCCCGGCATTCACGGCAGCACCTTTGGCGGSAATCCCATGGGCGCCGCCATCGGCCTTGCCGCYCTGAAGGTGATWGAGGATGAAAAKCTGGCSGAACGCTCACATATTCTGGGCGAYTATCTAATGCGCAAGCTACAGGCCATTCCGACCAATAAAATCGTGGACATMMGGGGCCGGGGMCTGTTTATYGGYATCGAAYTAAACAAAGACCTTGGCGGCGCACGGTCCTATTGCGAAGCCCTKATGACCAAGGGGCTRCTRTGCAAGGAAACCCACGACCACGTCATCCGCCTYGCCCCGCCGCTGGTGATYGAAAASRAACATATCGACTGGATGGTTGACCAGATTGCCGARGTGYTGACAGAGGTCACTGCCCGGTAAATTGTTCGGCTGTTGCTRCCAGACAAGTATCATCAAGAGATGCCACWAGCGCAAAACGRCTGCCAACGGTGGGYAATTCATAGCGGAAGAAATASCGGCAAGCGGCCAGTTTRCCGTCATAAAAGTCCTGCTCCCCACCAYCACCATCCAGCCCTTTCAGGGCCGCTTGTGCCTGCCTTAGCCACAGCCACGCCACCACAACATGACCAAAGGCATCCAGATAAGTCGTCGCATTGGCCAGCATCAAATTGACATTTTTGGTATGTGCCACCYTRYCYGCYGTATCYCGCAACARRYYAAAGGCCGTCCCAAGCTCCCGGGCGTAACCRGRCAGGSYYGCRAYCTCACGCGCCTGATCAATGGTTYGCCGWACYTCCTGTTCCAGCGCATCCAGTGCCGCCCCGTCCCGCATGCGCACCTTGCGGCCCAACAGGTCTATTCCGTGAATGGCATGGGTGCCTTCATGRATGTGGTTAAGCCTGTTATCCCGGTAAAAACGCTCCACCGGATATTCCCGGGTATAGCCATAACCGCCCAAAATCTGGATGGCGTGTTTATTGGCTTCGAGGCAATATTCCGATGGCCATGATTTCGCGATGGGGGTCAGAATATCCAGCAAYAAACCRAGCCTGTCYTGCTCTGCCGGATCATCCGCMACCGCTTGGGCGTCGATCARCCCCGCGCAATAGGTCACYAGAGACAAGCCRCCTTCCACATACGCCTTCTGCGCCATCAGCATCCGCTTTACATCCGCATGTTCAATGATCATGACCTGCGGCGATTCAGGATTTTTTTCATGGGGTGGGCGGCCTTGAGGGCGGTGACGGGCATAATCCAGCGAATAGAGATACCCGGCAAGGCCGGACATAACGGCCCCGTAACCAACCCCGGTGCGGGCCTCATTCATCATATGGAACATATAGGACAGGCCCTGATGCGGCTCGCCAATCAATGTGCCGTGACAGTCCCCGCTCTCGCCAAAATTCAACAGACAATTGSTGGTYCCCCGRTGWCCCATCTTRTGATTWARYCCGGCMAGRGCGATATTGTTATCKGCMCCRAGRGWGCCATCWTCMTTGACCCNGTATTTTGGSNACGAYGAACARRGACAGSCCYTTAACCCCCGGCGGGCCKCCSGGAATMCGSGCCARKACCATATGGATRATATTCTCKGARATATTATGATCGCCRCCKGAAATCCACATYTTTGTMCCGSTRATCAGATARCGCCCYKSSYCSTCYGMSMCCGCTKYGSTRYSMRKRWCSGACAGGGATGATCCTGCCTGTGGCTCGGACAGGCACATGGTCCCGAACCAGCGGCCCGCCAGCATAGGGCCGAGGAACATATCCTTTTGCCATGCCGTACCAAGAGCCGCCAGCATGGCCGCATTAGCCTGTGTCAGAAAAGCATAGCTTGCGATGCCGACATTGGCACAGGTAAAAATACCGCCAAGGGCCGAACTGACCATGAAAGGCATCTGCATACCGCCAACCGCTTCGTCAAATGAGGCTGAAAAGAAACCAGCCTCACCGTAGGCGTCAAGAGCGGCCTTGACCTCCGGTATGATATGCACGTCCTTACCGTCAAATGTAGGCTCATTGGCGTCAAGTTTAGCCGCACAGGGCAGGAATTTATCCTCGGCAATGGCCTGTGCCGTATCCAGCACAGCCGTCACCACCTCCCGGTCATAATCGCCGTAGCGTTCTGTCGTCAGAAGCTGGTCAAGGTTAAACATCTCATACATCAGGAAGTCAATATCCCGACGATTTACAATCATAGACATGATATTATTTTTCCCGTTTAAGGTGTGGCCGTATAATTCTTCTGAAAGGCCATAATCCGCTTGGCATTGACGCCGAGGTCACTGCGCCCCACCCGCGATACACTACGCAAATCAATCCGGCTGCCAGTATCTGTTGCGGTTACGGCCACGACGACATCATCGGCAAAGTTAAACCAGAACGAGTGGTCTGTGGCCTCAAAGCGGCGGACCTTGGCCTCAACACCTGTTATATCCCATCCCATATCACGGGCCACATCAATAGTGCGAGAGAAAACCTTGTCCGGCGCACCATCCACCAGTAACGGCCCCACATCCGGATAGGCTTGTTTCTGCTGTTCTGCAAGTTCCCCGCCGGCATAGGTTATACTGTTCGCCCCCTCACCGCGTTTACCCACAAGAGCCATAAACGTCAAGGGATTCGCCGTATCTGTAGCAATGTCATGAATTGGCGGCACACCGCCGCCCCCTGACAGGCGCAGATAACCAACGGGTGCGGCAAGCAATAACCCGATCAAAAGTGACAGAATTGCCTTGCCCATGCCTGCTTTTTTCTTGACCGCGATGATGATTATAATAACCAAAGCCAATATGGCCAGGGCCAGTCCGCCCATGAATCCGGCCCTCATAGACAGTATGAACCCGTCTAACGGTGACCAAAGCCCCATATGCACCCCCGGTCCGCCAGCTATCACTATCAAAAGCAATAACAGGGCCAAAGCCCAGAGAATACGCACCCCGATAAAAGTTTTTTTCTGACCAATAGTCATCATAAATTCCCCTTGTTGTTTTATTGTTTTAATGAATTCTCCCTGATGATACTGAATTTTTATATATTTAACAATGTTAACAATAACGTTGGGGTAAGGTTAAAGTCATTAATTATTTACATTTGAACAATTTCTCCCTTTTCGAGCACCCCGCACTTATATATGGCCCCTTGAATTAGAAAAAATATCTCCCATATATGTTATAGCTTGGAACCGACAGATATACGGTCACTTCTTCCTCAGACCGTTGTTGTTCCAGCTGACTACAAGAGGTTTTTCCCTCCCCCTTCCTCTTGTACGTGCGGAATGCACAAAACTGCCCGGTCAGTCTCTGGCCGGGCAACTTTTTATAAAGGCAACTTTTTATCAGGTCACCTTTTTATCTTGCAGCCCGTGGTCAATGATTTATAACTCTCCCCTATGGATGAAGATGATGTGGAAATAGATGCGCTCGGCGATTATCCGACCCTTGTACTGGTGTCGCGCTTTACGAAATTAATCCCGCGTACGGACTGGTTCCGTTATGTGGGGGAACCACTGGAGCAGGACGTGCTTGACAAGGCACGGGCCTATCTGGACGTTCTGGGCTTTCCCGAGACCACCCCGGCAGAGGTCGGCGACTGGCAGGAGGCCGCCTATGCCCTTGAAACCAATGACTGGAACAGCCCCTTCTGGGAGGTGGCGCAACAGCTCATGGCCGCCCTGACCGTTGAGGTTACCAATACCATTGATCCAAAGCTTCTGGAGATGGTGCTGGCCCATGTGACCAGCGTGGCCTCGGAATATGTCGGCGAAGGGGTCATGGCGGCGGCCGACCGTTGGGGCATGCATGATGAGGAGCTGATGAAGGCCGCCATTGGCGAAGGCGTACAGGCCTGTTATCAGGCGGCGCTGGTCATTGCCGCCGGCGTCGATGAGGCTCATCCTTTCACCCTGAAATATCAGATGTTTGAAACCGGATGGTGGCCGCTGGGCGTGATGGGCAATACGTTTAATATTTTTTGAGGCAAATATTTTTGCAAATATTTTGTAAGGCATAGCATGACAAAAATAAAACTTGTGACCTGGAATATAAATTCGGTCCGCGCGCGTATTGATCAGGTGGGACAGCTTATGACGGACTATGGGCCCGATGTGATCTGCTTTCAGGAAACCAAGGTTCAGGACCATATGTTTCCGGCGGAATATTTTACCGAACGGGGCTATATCCACCATGCCATTGCTGGGCAAAAATCCTATAACGGGGTGGCGGTCATGTCACGCCTGCCGCTGGAAAATACGTCCCGTATTGACTGGTGTGCCAAGGGCGATGCCCGCCATATTGAGGTAGGGCTACCGGGCAATATCCGGCTGCATAATTTTTACGTTCCCGCTGGCGGCGAGGTGCCGGACGCGGCCATAAACGATAAATTTGCCCATAAGCTGAATTTTCTGGATGAGATGACGGCATGGTCCGAAGATCTGCCCAAAGACGCCCGGCATATTCTGGTGGGGGATCTAAACATCGCACCTTATGAAAGCGATGTCTGGTCTCATAAAAAACTGCTGAAAGTGATCAGTCACACACCGCTGGAATGTGAAAAGATGATGACCTTGATGGCGGCCCATGACTGGTTTGATGTGATGCGCCATTTCGTGCCGGAACCCGCCCGGCTATACAGCTGGTGGTCATATCGGGCAAAGGACTGGCGGGCCGCCGACAAAGGCCGCCGCCTTGATCATGTCTGGACCAGCCCGGCCCTGAAAGACAATATGACAAGCATGGCGGTATTGGAGGCGGCGCGCGGCTGGATAAAACCCTCTGACCATGCGCCGGTAATGGTGGAATTAACCGTCTGACAATGCCTCAGGCCGGATTATCCATTTATTTGCACATACCAGCAGTTCGCCGAGGTTATTGTGGCCTTTTCAGCCGAACGGTACCAAAATAATGGCCCAAAATCCGCGATACAGTCACGGATAACTTCCGAATAATATCATTCCAGAATTTTCGGGTTTTGGCGTAGGATTGGTATAGTAAGTTCTTTCCAACCGCAAAACAGGTTTACGATTTATGCACAGCCTACTCACCCTGATCTCCAATCCCGCCGCCCCTACCCTGACCGATGATATTGTTTCCGCCTACGTGGTCCGCCTTGAAGGGGTGACCGCCGTATCGTGGCTGTCAGAGAATGTGGCCGTGGATATATTTTTCGACGGTAATCTGGACAAGGCCCGCCGCGACCTCAGCCCTGATTTGAACGGCGAAAGTTTTGATTATGGTTTTCAGCAGACGGACCAACGGGTAAAAAAACTTCTGGTCGCCGATATGGACAGCACCATCATCCAATGCGAGTGCATTGATGAACTGGCCGATTTTGCCGGGGTGAAAGAAAAAGTTTCCGCCATTACCGAAGCCGCCATGCAGGGCCATCTGGATTTTGAGCAGACATTGCGGGAACGTGTCGCCCTTCTGGCGGGCATGAATGCGGCCATATTGGACCGGGTTTATGCGGAGCGGGTGAAGCTGATGCCCGGTGCCAAAACCCTGATCAAAACCATGAATGCCAACGGCGCCAATACGGTATTGGTCTCCGGCGGCTTTACCTTCTTTACCAGCAGGGTGGCGGCGGTCACCGGCTTTCAGATCAACCGGGGCAACACACTGGAAATCAAGAATGGCAAGCTCACCGGCCATGTCCTGCCGCCTATCGTGGACAGCACAACCAAGCTTGACAGTCTGAACGAATTTAAAAACAAGGCCGGATTGCCTGACCATGAAATTTTGGCGATCGGTGACGGGGCCAACGACATTCCCATGATCCGCGCAGCAGGCCTTGGCATAGCCTATCACGCCAAACCCGCCGCCGCAAAAGCCGCCAACATCGCCCTCAACCATGCCGACCTCACCGCGCTACTTTATTTACAGGGGTATTCGGATCAGGATTTTATCAGGGAATAAAAAAGGGTTTTATGAGAAAGTTCCATAAATTAAAGGGCCGCAACGCATAAGCCACGACCCTTTAAAAATAACTTTATATATGGTTTAGCTTTTCAGGTAAGCCAGCATTGTGTCCGCATCGGAAACCTCAAACGGATCAGCGCCGAAATTGTCACTGAAGCCGTCTTCCACAAACATTTTTGTGATCTCGCCATCGTCCACAACCATGGAATAACGCCAGCTGCGGAAGCCAAAGCCCACATTGTCTTTATTGACCAGCATGCCCATCTTACGGGAGAATTCACCGCTACCGTCAGGAAGCAGGAATACATTTTCCACATTCTGGGCCTTGCCCCAGTTATACATGACAAAGGCATCATTCACGGACAGACAGACCACGGAATCCACGCCCAGCGCCTTCATCTCGTCAAAATGTTTCTCATAACCCGGCAGATGGGTTGTGGAACAGGTGGGTGTGTAAGCCCCCGGCAGAGCAAACAGAACAACTTTCTTGCCTTTGAAAATTTCATCAGAGGTCAAAGGCTTCCATTCAAACGGATTTGGGCCGTCCAGGGCATCGTTGCGCACACGGGTCATAAAAGTTACGTCAGGTACTCGGGTCATATCATTTTCCTTTAAGTTAAATATCGGATTGGAGTCGTAAAATTCTGAGGTAATCATACAGGGCTATCTTAATAAAATCAACTTAGAATTATTCTATACATTAAAATAACATACTATAAAATAATGATTCTTATGTATGTACAAGCGCATATTCATCTAAAGCAAAAACGTCCGCGATCTGCCCCTTATTTATCGGAGCATTATACAACATTTGAACCGTCAACAAACAAAAAAAGGCCGGATTATGCAACCCGGCCTCATTGAACTTTATAAGGAAGAATTATTTTTCTTCATCAAACTTTACCGTAACAAAGGCCGTGTTACCCCGACGGATAAATTTAAGGAGGATGCTTTTACGTCCTTTTTCCTTCAATTCCTCAATCCGTTTGAGGGCCTCATCCACGGAAGCTATCGCTTCCTGAGTGATTTCAACAATGACATCTCCCCGGCGCAGGCCTTTTTCACCGGCGGGACTGTTACGGTCCACTCCGGCAATGAAGACACCTTTCACATCATCTTCCAGTTTCAGGGCTTTGCGGGTTTTTTCGGTGATGGGCTCAAGGCTCATGCCCAGAACTTCCTCGCTCGGGATAACTGCGTCCGGATTATCCGGTATATTGTCAACAATTTCCTCATCTTCGGGAAGCTCGTCAATCATCAGGGTAAGATTCTTGCGCTTGCCTTTGCGCAATACGACCATCTTCACCTTCTTGCCCACCTCCGTATTGGCCACCCAGATCGGCAGGTCGTTACGTTCCTTGATGGTCTTGCCTTCAAATTTGATGATAATATCGCCGGCCAATATGCCCGCCTTATCCGCCGGCCCGCCTTTGACCACGGATGATACCAGCGCGCCGTGGCCCGCTTCCATGCCAAGGCTTTCGGCAATATCATCGGTCACAGGCTGAAAGCTGATCCCGATCCGGCCCCGTTTGGTATGACCATATTTACGCAGTTGGCTGATCACATGCTGGGCTTGGTTGGAAGGAATGGCAAAACCAATGCCGATATTGCCGCCGGAAGGTGAGAAGATGGCCGTATTGATACCGATCACTTCACCCTTCATATTAAACATGGGGCCACCGCTGTTGCCCCGGTTGATGGAGGCATCGGTTTGAATATATTTATCATAGGGCCCGGAATTGATATCACGGTTGCGGGCGGAAATAATCCCCGCCGTTATGGTCCCGCCAAGGGAATAGGGATTGCCGATCGCGAGCACCCAGTCCCCTATACGGGATTTGCTGTCATCACCAAACCGCACGAAAGGCAGGGGCTTGTCGCTTTCCACTTTCAATACCGCCAGATCAAGTTTGCTGTCCTTGCCGATAAGCTTTGCCTCAAACTCACGGCCATCGGACATTTTGATCATAATTTCATCGGCATTGTCGATCACATGATTATTGGTGATGATAATGCCCGACGGATCAATGATAAAGCCGGTGCCCAGTGATTGACGCTGACGGGTGAGAGGGCGTTGCTTGCCGTCTTTATCTTCGCTGTTATCCCTGCCCTGCCCGCGATCAAAACGCTTGAAAAAATCCTCCATACCGGGGATTCGCGGCATAGACCGTCGATCAATCTTGATGGTTTGGGTTGTATTCACATTGACCACCGCCGGTAATAGTTTTTCCGCAAGGTCCGCAAAACTGTCCGGCGCCCCTTTTGCAAAGGTGGCAACGGGCATTATTACTACTGCAGAGACAATGATTATCGCCCCGGCAAATATTTTCTTTATTCCAGTCATACTCATTCCTGATATCTTCCGTTTATCCAAAATTAAATTTCTTCCCTGGAAATACTATTTTTCACATCATTACCACACTTTGTGACAGAAATGAGAGGCTTAGAAGCAGTTGGTCGTAATTTTTCATCACTTTATCGCATTAATCCGGCCCAAGAACACAAGCCCGAGAAACAGACACGGGAGCAAAGACCATTGGCCCTTGCTCCCGACTTAAAAAAACCTGCCTATTTCTTAGATTTTTCTTTACCATTCATATCCCTGAAATACTTGAAAAAGTCACTATCCGGTGACAGAATCATGGTCGTATTATTCTTCTTGAAGGCCACATTATAGGCCCGCATGGATCGATAAAAAGCATAAAATTCCGGATCCTGATTATAGGCATCGGCAAAAATCTTGGCCGCCGTGGCATCCCCTTGCCCGCGCAGTTTCTGGGCATCCCGCTCCGCTTCCGCCAGCAGGACCGTACGGTCCCGGTCGGCTTTTGACTTAATACGGATAGCCTGTTCCTCGCCGCGCGCGCGAATTTCACGGGCCACCTGTTGACGTTCGGCAATCATGCTGTCAAAGATCGGCTTGCTGTTTTCCGCAGGCAGGTCGGTACGTTTAATGCGCACATCCACCACCTTGATGCCAAGGGCTTCGGCCTCATCACGCACTGAATCCGAAATCGCCTTGCGCAGGGTCCGCCGTTCGCCGGACAGGGCGTCTTTAAATTCCCGCTGACCGAAAACTTTACGCAGGTTGGAATTGATAATGATGGAAAGCCGCGATTCCGCACCGCTCACATTACGGACCGCCTGATAGACTTTCAGGGGATCCTCAACCCGAAATTCGGTAAAGGCATCCACAATGATCCGTTTCTGATCCTCGGTAATGACAATCAATTCCGGGGTATCAAGCAACAGAATCCGCTTGTCAAAATAAACCACATTTTCTAAAAAAGGTGTTTTCAAATGCAAGCCGGGTTCGGTAACGGTCTTCTTCCATTTACCAAGTTCCAGAACCAGAGCCTGCTCCGTTTCCCGTACGGTGAATATGGATGCCCCCAGCAACACAACACTACCGCCCAGGACAATCAACGCAATTAAAGTTTTTAGATTATTCATGATCTCTATCCTGTCCTAATTCTGTTTCTTGATCGCGGGCAAGGGAAGGTAGGGCAACACACCGCCGCCGTCATTTTCCAGAATAACCTTGTCCGTATTACTGAAAATTCTTTCCATGGTTTCCAGATATATCCGGCGCCGGGTCACATCCTTGGCCATTTTATATTGCTCATAAACGGACAGAAAACGCGCACTTTCCCCCTGCGCCATGGTGATGGCCCGGGCTTTATAGGCTTGGGCTTCCTGATTCATTCTTTCCGCCGTCCCGCGTGCTGTCGGTACGATTTTATTTTGATATTTCTTGGCTTCATTGATGGTTTTATCCCGGTCCGCTTCGGCCTTCTGCACATCATTGAACGCTTCCGATACCTGCGCAGGCGGGGATACCGTATCCATCTTGACCTGCGTAATCTCGATGCCGGCCTCATACTTGTCGAGGACTTCCTGCATGATGCCGCGCACCTCTACCTCAATACCGAACCGTTCAGATGTCATGATCTGCTGAATGTCCGTCTTGGCCACCACTTCGCGCATGGCACTTTCTGAAATGGATTTGATGCTCTGCTCTTTCTGATCAAGGTTAAACAGAAAACGGGCTGGATCCTTGATCCGCCACAGGACAGAATAGCGTACATCAACAATATTCTCATCCCCGGTCAACATCTGGCGTTCTTTCTTTCCAGATCCGAAACCAACGTCGATCTTGTTCACCGCCGTCACT
Source organism: Alphaproteobacteria bacterium (assembly GCA_002749135.1). Classification (GTDB taxonomy): domain Bacteria; phylum Pseudomonadota; class Alphaproteobacteria; order Sphingomonadales; family Emcibacteraceae; genus Paremcibacter. The sequence goes on from NVVY01000009.1 coordinate 40,761, forward strand.
TTGGGGATGATAACCTCATCAATGGGCGGCCAATGGAAATGAAGGCCGGTGTCCGTGGTTTCAATCCATTTGCCAAAGCGCAGGACGACCCCGGCTTCATCGGGCTGAACCTTGTATAGTGCCGCATATAGATAGCCGATAACGAACAACAGGGCGATCAGCATAAACATGCCCTTGCCGCCGCCTTTGCCGCCGCCAAAGGCCTTACGGAATTTATCCTGACCCTTGCGGATCAACTCGTCGATATCCGGTGGCTCCTGACCGCCGCCGCCCGGGCCGCTGCCCCATGGTCCCCGATCCTTACCACCATTATTATTTTGCCAAGACATACAAGCGCTCCTTAAAAAGAAAATATCAACCCAAATTTGGAAAAAAACACAATTTCCCCTATATTTTTTATTCTTACCACTTATATATTCTATGTGGGGGACAAGAACAACAATATTACAATAGTATCATAGATAGGATCAAAATGTCAGAGGTCAAGCGCGAACAGGTTATAAATATCCTGAAATCCATCACTCATCCGGGCAAGGGCCGCGATATTGTCACCCTTGGCATGGTGCAGGGGCTGGTCATCAAAGATAACGAGGTTGGTTTTGCCCTCAATATCGACCCGGCCGAGGCAGAAATGATGGAACAGATCAGGCAGAAATGTGATGCAAAACTTCTGGACCTGACGGCGGCGAGCAAGGTTACCTCTGTCCTGACTGCCCAGCGTGATCCGGCTAAGGAAATTCCCGCCATGCAAGCCCCGGAAAAAGGCTCCGGCCCGTTAAAAAACACCAAGAAAATCCCCGGCGTCAAGCATGTGATTGCGGTGGCTAGCGGCAAGGGCGGGGTCGGAAAATCCACCACCGCCGTTAATCTGGCCCTTGCCCTGCAAGCCATCGGCCTGAAAGCCGGTATATTTGATGTGGATATTTACGGCCCCTCTATCCCGACCCTGCTTGGCGTGACCGAGAAACCTCATCAGAGCGAAGACAAGAAAATCATCCCCATCATCAGCCACGGTCTTGTGAGCATGTCGCTGGGCTATCTGATGAAACAGGATACCGCCACCATCTGGCGCGGCCCTATGGTGATGGGCGCGGTCAAGCAAATGACCAATGACACCAAATGGGATGTGGATGGGGAGCTGGACGTGCTGGTTCTGGACCTGCCGCCGGGCACCGGGGACGTACAGCTCACCCTGGCCCAGACCATTGATGTGGACGGCGCGATTGTGGTCTCTACGCCGCAGGACATCGCTCTTATTGATGCCCGCAAGGGGCTGGATATGTTTCAGAAGACCGATACGGAGGTTTTCGGCATCGTGGAAAATATGAGCTATTTCCTCTGCCCAAGCTGCGGCGAGCGGTCCGATATATTCGGCCACGGCGGCGCCCGGGAAATTGCGGCGAAGCTTGAGATAGATTTCCTCGGCGAAATCCCGCTTCATATGGATATTCGCGAAACATCTGACGGCGGCACCCCTATCGTGGTCCATAATCCAGGCAGCCCCCATACGGCCATCTATCTGGATATTGCCCGCAAGATACAGGCTAAATTACAATAGGTCCCGAAGTTTCTTTCTTATGGACCGCACAGGGGTTTTTATCTTGCCCGGATAGCCTATTCTGCCGGAAAAAACAACATCTGACAAACGTCCGTCCAACAGAATGTCAAAGTCATTGCCAAGCTGTGATGCCTTGTTGGCAAGGGCAAGATTGCCACTGGAAAAGTCGATACCCTGTTCCGCATAATAGCTGAAACAAATGGTTGCCATAGACGGTTGCATCACCAGCCCCTGTTGGGTGGCCTGAAGCCAGAAACGCTGTAATTTCCCCCCGGCCTGCAAGGTTTGGGCAAGGTCTTTCTTGCCCCCGTCTTTCCAGAGCAGCGCAAAATGGCCCGCGCATTTATGGCCCGGAAGAATATCCATCTGTAACTGAGCAAGCAGCGTGCCGCCCATATATTTATTCATAAAATCCATACGGGACCAGCTTTTCATGGCCTGCTTCATGAGCAGAAGGCTAACCTTGTCCATGCCCACGGCCCCTGATGGCACGCCGTCCCGGCTGTCCCCCGCCGTCCAGTCAATGATTTTCTGATGCACCTTAAAGCATTTTTCAAGGCGAAGCCGAATATCCGTTGCCGCCGCATTCAGGCGGGAGAAACGCCGCCGCTCAGCCGGGTTTTCAAACCACCTAATCTCAAATAATTCGTCTATTTCATCTGAAAGCGCCTTTTTAACTGGATCAGGCAAGGCCTTTGTCTGATAGGAGAATCTGTTCACGGAGCGCAAGGGTACATAATCCAAAAGATCATCCAAAACGGTCTTCTTGAGCTTCCTGAAATTCACCGTTATCTTCTGCGCCCGGCCATCCCACACGACATCTTTCGGCAAAGTCCAGCGCAGGGCAAGGCTATGAGAGGACGCCGCCATCCGCAGGGTTTCCAGCATCATGCCAACGGCCAGATAAGTGGGCCGGCCATAGTCAAACTCATAAAGATTATCCTGTTCAATTTCCGGAATATGGACGATGACCCTTCGCTCGCTTTTGATCTCAAACTGCCAGGGCTGTGTATTATCCCCGCTGGGCGCCCAACGGGCCTGATCAATGATCTGTTCCATGACAGGCAGTTCAGCCTCATCCTCTGGGTGCGTCGCGGCTTCCGAAAGTCTGGCATAGAGCATCCGGCCAAAGAAATATTTGAGCCGTTGAAGCGGATTGCCATTGCCAAACGGAATATAACCCTTCCTGAGAATACCCCGGTAAGCATCATAGAGCTGGTAATGAGGTGCGGCCTTGACACCGCCCCGTTCCAGAAGAACTTTTAGAACCTCTGTCACAATAAGGCCCGTACATAATTGTATGCCAATGGGGGTTGAGGGGACTTTATGGTTTTTCATATCCACATATGAAGGGTCTACCAGATAACCCCGGTGAGCCGGACGCGGCGTCAAGCCGATCAGGAATTTAATATATTTGTCTTCTTCGCTGTCTTGGTCGGTAATTCTGAAATAATCCTCGAAGCTCATTTTTCCCGGCATGAAGGATAATAACGCGGCCCCCATGCCCACCGGCGCACAGGTAATGGCCGGAATTGACAGCTCATGACAGCGTTTAAAGACGTCGCGGCGAATATCAAGGGCAAAGAAATCAAAGCCATCAACCAATATATCCACACCCTCCAGAAAGGCGTCGATATTGTCTTTGGAGATGCCGTCTCCAAAAGACTTGATGTCTATTTCCGGGTTAATATCGGCGGCCATTTCCGCCATAACTTCTACTTTTGGCCGGCCCACCGTGGACATGAAAGCCCCCACCTGACGGTTAAAATTGGCCTGTTCAAAAATATCCATATCCGAAATATGAAATTTTGACACCCCAAGCCGCACCAAGGCCAATAAATAGGCACTGCCAACCCCGCCCATGCCGGGGATAGCAACCCTCTTATGGCGAAGCGATAGAAGTTCGCCCTGCGTCAGCCAGCCCAAATTCCGGGCAAAGGCCTGTGCATGAGAAAAGTTTGGAGGGGTCATAGCTCATCACTCTGCTTGAAGCTGATCCAAAAGATCAAAGGCTGCCTTTTGTCCCTCAAAGGAACGACCATCCGCTTTTAAATCTTTTAATATCGTGATGACTTCTTCTGTTTGACCCGCTTTATTAAGGGCCCGTGCAAGGTGGTATTTGAATTTCAAATCATCCGGGGCCTTGGCCGCCGCTTTTCTATACTGCCGTATAGCGGCTTTTACCTCACCTTTGGCCAGCAGTATCTCGGCTTCGGTATCTATAAAATCCGCTGAATCCGGGTTCGCCTTACGCGCTTTATGAATAGTTGACAAAGCCTCATCCTGTTTTCCCTGTTTCAGAAAAGACCAGGCTAGATTATTCAGGATATTCCCGCTGGCCGGATGTTTCTCCAGAATACGGCGATAATTCTCATTGGCCTTTTCATAAGCTCCCTTGGCAAGATACAGGTCACCCAGTGAGGCCATGGCGAGCATATCATCCGGATTTTTTTGATGCCAGCCAGTCATTATTTCAAGGGCCGCATCAATTTTTCCTGCGCCCTGATTTACTATCGCAAGCTGTATTGCCGTTGCTATAGTCGGGCTTACCTTATAACTTTTGTCAAAATAATATATGGCCTGATCAAAATTTCGTTTGGCCAGATTAACACGCCCCCTGAGAGAATAATATTCAGCATTCTCGGCAAAGACGCCTTTGATATTGGACAGAATATCATCCGCCTCCTGCCATTTTCCTCTTGAAGCACCAACTTTGGCCAAATAAATCCGTGCCTTCACATCATCCGGTTTCAGAGACAGAATTTCCTGAGCGGTAACATCCAGTTTTAAATAATCCCTATCGGCATCATAGGCAGAAGCCAAAAGTTGCAAAGCCAAAACATTCTTTGGATTCTCTTTGGCGAGCTTTTCAAAAGACCGTGCGGCGGCATCAGATCGCTTCAAACTCATCTGAGCCTTTCCCCTGACCTCAAGCAATCCATCTGCTCTGGGGAAAAGAGGCATGATACTGTCGCTTACTTCAAGGGCCTTTTCGGGTTGTTTCCCCGTCAAATAATGCCGGGCCAGAACAAGAACCGGCATTCTTGCATTGGGATTTAAGTCCACGGATTTCTTCAAATATCCAATGGCTTCCTTCTCCTTGCCCGCTTTCATTAACAACAGATACATGCCGAATGTTGACTTGGCATCATCGGGATGTATCTTTAAATACCCTCCCTGTACATCCTGGGCCTTCTCATAAGATTTGTTTTTCAAATGGATTGAGGTCACCAGACGCGAAGCAACCCGATCACCGGGGGTTTTTGCCAAAACTTTCATCAGAGGAGGGAGCGCTTTTTTAGTATCCCCCTTTTTGTAATAGGCCGTTCCCTCACAAATGAATCCATTCACATTCTCCGGGTCCATTTTCTGGAGTTCCCGACATACTTTCACCGCCTCATCATATTTTTTCACAATAATCAGCATTCTGGCACGTTGCATCTGGCGTTTAAAATCGTCATTGATCTCACTTAAAGCACGCTCCATCTCCACCATGCCCTCATCTATATCACCTTTGGCTATTCTTAAATAAGCCAAATTCTGGCGACTTTCGATTTGATCCGGGTTTTCTAACAAAGATTGTTCCAGATGAACTCTGGCCTGCTCAATATCCCCCTTCTGCAATTCATATTTAGCCAGCATATTGAGAAATTTCTCTTTCTTTTCTGCTTGCGCACTCAGATCCTTCAACGTTGCATATGCTTCTGTCCCTTTTTTCAAACGCATTTGCAACTGTAGCAAAAGTTCCTTTGCCCGCTCATCATCCGGTATGACCTGCAGATATTGCTTAATATAGGCATAGCTCTGTTCATATTCACCAAGAGCATATGTTGCTGTCGCCCCGATGAACTTCGTTCTATAATCACCCGGAACCCTGGACAGCACCTTTTCTGTATAAGCCTTTGCGTCGGGGTAGTTCTTTCCCATAACGGCATGCAGGGCAGACACAAAATTGACCAGGCTATTCTCAGGAGCCATTTTACGGAGTTTAACAAGGCGTGGGCCAGCCTCATCGGTTTTACCGTTTATCTGCTCAACCCATGCCAGATATACCTCGTTAATGCTGTAGCTGGGATAATATTCAACCAGCTTACGGTAATAACCCTCTACCGCATCAAAATCCCCCAATAACCAGCTGCGGCTTGCTTTCAATTGCAGAAGCTCCTGATTGTTGGGTAAAATAGCCGCCGCAAGGGCAATATATTTATCCGTATTTTCAGTGTCTTTCTTGATAAAACTGATCCGCGCCTTGCCGACAAGGGCTTTCATATTACCGGGCGTTGCCTGAAGAACTTCGTCAAAATACCCCTCTGCCTTTTTAATCTGCCCTTTCCCAAGATAGGCCGCCCCCAGAAAATAACGTTTCCCCAAAGAAACTGCCGTAACGCTGTCTGGTTCATAGACAAGCCTCTCAATAATTTCATCTAACTTGGACTGTAATAACCAGCTTTCCGCCAGTGGTAGAATGATCGTATTTTCATCTACGCCTAATTCTTCCGCTTTTGAAATTTCTTTTTCTGCAGCCGCACCCATACCAAGTTCAAGATAAACCCGCCCCAGCAATACCCGGGCATCCTGACTGTCCGGATAGGTAACAAGAGCATTCTTCAACTCAATAACGGCGGCTTTAAGATCGCCGTCCGACTGCCAGTCAAGGGCACGCTGCATACGGCCTTCCAGGCTAACAGAGTCTTCCCCGCCGCAAGCCGACAATAATAAAGTTGCCATAATAACCACAAGAAAACCGGTGACGGTCTTTCTGGTTCCTGATAAGATTTTGGTAACAGATTGAGTTAACAACATATTCTCCTCGCTTCAGACTGTTCAGGTCAATGGATTTATAATATCATGTCATGTCAAATTTTGACATGATAGATTTATTATCATTTATTTATGAACTTCTTTGCTATTATATGTCCCCTGATATGACCACAATTGGCCGTAATCTGTAACGACCGCCCAAATTTCGTAATGTGTCTCATACATTCTATCAAGCAGGGAACCAATTTCATTATATAATGTTCTGCGCCGACCATGATACTCTACCATCTTGCCAACGGGAATAAAATAAATGCCAAGCTTTCTCAGCAGACGCTGTAATGTTGGCTCGATAACAACTGACCAGTGCGAAATATTATTTTCAACGCTCATTCCGACAATGGCTTTCATAAGCCCGAGCGTGATGTGGGGAATGACCCTGTTCGCATTATTCACACCACCAATATTTTCCTCCAGGCCGGGGATATGAGTATCATAATGCCGTTGGCGGAATTTCTTTGAAATGGAAAACCGGGAAATCTCGGCGGTTGTCTTTCGGGGAATAACCTGTTCGCTCAATCCGGCCAAATCAGAGGATATATTAAAAACCGGCAGGGGGTCAGGCAGAGCTTCGTCGGGCGGTAATATCAACCTGACGGTTCCTGCCACTAATCCGGTTCTTTTATGAATGAGCAGACTGGAAACGGACCTGTCATCATAGATGTCCCTTTCCAGACAATTCACGAACTGACTTTTATCCTCAAATTCAGTTTCCAGGCAATAAACCTGATAGCGCAGTTTAAAGCACTCCTCAAGGAGGGCCGGTGTATCTGCGGMWATGACATCAAATAGCATATTATAATCGGTTACCARCTGCACGTCCCCGCCRGAGGATGTATCACAATTTTGCTGCTTTGAAAGCTGATTCTTCATGTAWATRCCTGATWTTTKAATATWAAGTAATTCTAATAGGCTGATTCTACACCTAACACTGTTAAGGAATGGTTTAATGCCAAATATTAWCGRMRATTATCMGTTTKCAGGCCAAAAACGACGTTCCGCGAATCAGGTCAGARAGGGTANNAATGTGATAGGTGACCGAGAGCTTAGAATCTGACAGGACAATAGAAAAACCGCCCTGYCAGATAATTTNATAGGTGCTTACCAGATTTTTACCCGGTCTTCCGGTGCCAGATAGAGCGCATCACCGGGCTTCACAYCAAAGGCTTCGTAAAATTCAGGAATATTGCGAACAACACCATTAACCCGGAATTTTGACGGCGAATGGGGATCAGTAGCGATCTGTTGCCGCGCTGCTTTTTCCCGCATTTTACCCATGAAAGCCTGCGCCCAACCGATGAAGATACGCTGTTCGGCGGTCAGGCCATCAATCACCGGGCCGGGTTTGCCATTCCGGGACAAACGGTAGGCCTTGATGGCGATACTCAAACCGCCAAGGTCACCGATATTTTCGCCCAGCGTATATTCACCATTAACCGACAGGTCATCAAAGACCTTAAAACCGTTATACTGGTCAACCAGCGCACTGGTGCGTTTCTTGAACTCGGCTTTATCCTGCTTGGTCCACCAATCTTTCAAGGCACCGTCCCCATCATAGGTGCTGCCCTGATCATCAAAACCATGGCCGATTTCATGGCCAATCACGCCGCCAATGGCCCCGTAATTCACKGCATCATCAGTGGACATMCCAAAGAAGGGCGGTTGCAAAATAGCCGCCGGAAAGACGATCTCATTCATGGACGGATTATAATAGGCATTCACCGTTTGCGGGTTCATATACCACAAGTGCCGCTGAATAGGGCCGCCCAGCCTTTTAATCTGGCGGTCATGGGTCGCCTGATTGGACCGTACGATATTACCGAACAGGTCATCACTCTTGATTTCCAGCGCCGAATAGTCTTTCCAGATATCCGGGTAGCCAATTTTCGGCGTGAATTTATGGAGTTTTTCCAACGCCTTTACCTTGGTGTCCTCCCCCATCCAGTCCAGCTTCTTGATACTGTTTTCATAGGCCTGAGACAGATTTCCCACCAGTTCCAGCATCCGTGTCTTGGCCTCCGGTTTAAAATGCTGCGCAACATAAACCTTGCCAATCACTTCGCCCAGGTTACTGTTCACAGTTGCAACTGCCCGTTTCCACAAGGGCCGTTGTTTGGGTACGCCGCGCAGGGTTTTGGAATAGAAATCAAAATTCGCCTGATCCAACTCCGCATTAAGGTAGGTATCCATGCGGTTCAGGGTCTTCCATTTCAAATAGGCCTTCCAAGTGGCCATATCCGTATTGGTTATGATACCGTCCAAAGCCTCGAAATAGCTGGGCTGGCTAATAACCATCGCCTGTATATCCGGCGTGCCAAAGGCGGTAAAATAACCGTCCCAATCAAAAGACGGCATCATGGCCGTCAATGCGGCCCGGTCCCGAACATTATAGGTTTTTACCGTATCCCGGTTGTCTTCCTTCTTCCATTGTACCGTGGCAAGAGCCGTTTCCAGCGCCATAATTGCTGCACTATGCTGCGCAGCATTTTCAGCCCCGGCCATACGCAGCATCTTTTCCATATGGATTAGATATTTCGCCCGGATGTCCACGGATTTATCATCGGTCTTCAGRTAATATTCCCGGTCCGGCAGGCCTAGCCCTGATTGAGAATTGTAAATCGCATATTTGGTCGGGTCCTTGGCATCCCCGTCCACATAAAAGTCAAACGGTGCGCCGTAACCATCCCGAATGGATTTGGCAAAATAGACCCCGAGAGATTTTTGGTCAGGAAGCGCATCAATCTCGGCAAAGACCGGCATCAGGGGCGCTGTCCCCAGCGCATTGCGCCGGTCCATATCAAGATAGGAATTATACAGGTCGCCCACCTTCTGTTCATTGGAGCCGGGGGCATTTTCTCCCTTGGCGGATTGTTCAATAATCGCCTTCACCGCATCCTGTGATTCCTCAAACAATTTATAGAAATTACCGTAACTGGCCTTGTCATCGGGTATCACATAACTGTCGAACCATGCGCCGTTAACATAGGCGAAAAAGTCATCGCCCGGCTTTACCGTTACATTCATATTCTGTGTCAGCACACCGGAATTCAGCGGTGCGGTAGCTTGTTTTTCCTCGGACGTTTGTTCTGCCGAGCAGGCACCGAGCAGCGCAATCGCCGCCACCATGCCCATATATTTAATCCCCGTATATGGTCTCATTTTATTATTCTCCTTAAGATGATAAGTTATTTTTTTTGCAGGCTGTTAATTTGGGCCTGCATCGCGGCCAGTTGGGCCTGAAGATCGCTCAACTGGTCATTATCTACCCCGGTGGCTGAATCCTGCYTGGATTCAGTATTCTCTGCGGGCTTTTGCGCCGCCGTTTTTTCGCCTTTATCAGATTCCCTACTGACCGCAAAAGGTGAAAAGAGTGACATGGTCTGTTCAAAGATAGCCATATTCTGTTTGGCCATTTCCTCAAATGGCTTCAAAGGTTGCATGGAAAGGCCGGTATTCAGCGCGTTTTCCTTAAAGTAATCCCGGAATTTTTCCTGATTTTGAGTAAAGGCGGCCATGCTGCTTTCCAGATAGTCCGGCACCACCTTTTGCAAGCCATCACCGTAAAAAGAAATTAACTGGCGCATGAAATTAACCGGTAACATGGTTTCGCCTTTGCTTTCCTCCTCAAAAATAATCTGGGTAAGAACGGAATGGGTAATATCCTCGCCGCTCTTGGCATCGCGCACCACAAAATCCTTATTCTCCTTGACCATCTCGGCCAGATCATCAAGGGTCACATAACAACTTCTGTCCGTATTATACAGACGCCGGTTGGCATATTTTTTGATGATAATCTGATCCCCGTCTTGCCTGTTCTTTTTTGCCACGCTGTTTTCGCCTTTATTTATTTTGACTTTTATGATGCGTTATATCACGCGAAAATATTGCGCAGTGCAAGAGAAAATGCTGCGCAACAATAAAATAAACCGTAAAAAGATATTTTTACTTCTCAAAAGCCCTGAAATAGCTATATTTYAACCATGTSCGACCAACAAAAATCAGATATCAAACCAYCTGCCGAACTGGATGAAATTGCCGACAGCTATCTTGATCTGTGGCAGATGAATGTGAAATGCTGGGCCACCGACCCYGATTCTCTTGAAAAATGGGTGAWTGAAGCCGCCCGTCTTATATCCGCATCAAACAAAAATACCCCTTGAATTTCACTCCGATGAAAGCTTTTTGGTAAATTCAGTTGACCCTACATTATATATGGGGACCAACTTGAAACGTAAAATATTAGAGTTGGACAATCCGTCTGTGATCATCAAAACCCACCCCGGCTCCAAAAGGAATGATTCCAAACTTTATTCTCTCCTGACTATGAGATAAGGTCAGGAGAGAATGAAAATTTCAAATGAAAAAAACCACCTGACCGGGCGCGGCCCCCATCCCCTTGCCCTCCATGTGGCCAGCGCAACACAAAATTGGACGGCGGCGGCGACGGCCCTGCCCCTGTTTCACCTTGACGGGTTGCAAATACATCCTGACCTGAAAGAACAGYYTGACAGTTTACGCCGAAAAATGGCCGGGTGTGATCTGGAACAGTTACAGCTTCTGATCCTGAAAAAAGCGCARRCCCGCCTGTCGGAAACGCTGTTCGGGTTACGGGCCTATCAGGATCATACTTATGTCAGGGACATGCCCGCCGTTCCGGTCTTCCACCAGATCGGCACCACAAAGATRCTGGATTACGGYAYGGSCYTGCCCGGGGATACCCCCATTACCATCGCGGTGCCGTCGCTGGTCAATCCGGCTTATATCCTTGACCTGAGAAAAGATCACAGCCTGATGYGCTTCCTTGAACACCAGAATATCCATCCCTATCTGCTGGACTGGACAGCTCCCGGCGCAGAGGAAACGGGCTTTGGACTTGAGGATTATATTCTGAAACGACTGATTCCGCTGATCCGTGCCGTGCATCAGCATCATGGCCGGAAAATCCACCTTCTGGGCTATTGYATGGGCGGCAATCTATCGCTGGCGGCGGCCCGGATTTTACAGGATGAGYCWATTCTGGAAAGCCTGACCCTGATCGCGACACCGTGGGATTTTCACGCGGACCAGCCCGCCCATCTTGCCGCACTGACCACACAATTCCTGAAAATGGACCGCCTGAGCCTGCCTGAAAAAGCCGTGGCCATGAATATTATGCAACTGTTTTTTTTCAGTCTGGACCCGACCCTGTCCGACCGGAAATTCCGCAAATTCGCCAGCCTTGATCCGACCAGCGCCAAGGCCCGTGATTTTGTTGCCATAGAGGATTGGGCCAATGACGGCAGCCCTCTTGCCCCCGGCGTTGCCAAAGACTGCCTGAGCCATTGGTACCGGGACAATCTGCCCGATACAAACCACTGGTCCATTGGCGGCAAGATCATAAATCCAGCCCATCTCAGMCTGCCCGGCCATATCATYACCCCCACCTCAGACCGCATCGTKCCYGCCGCKTCCGCGAAAGYTCTTCARCAGAAACTGCCCCGTTTCCATCATACCACTGTCCCCGGCGGYCATGTGAGCATGATTGCSGGCAAAGATGCAAAAACAACATTATGGCCTAAGATAGCTTCATACTTAAAATAATGTTTCAATATTTTGTTTCARAAAGAAACTATTGCAATRWAYKYSMYCATRMCCTATAGAAAWCWTYATSKKTATTCAGGGTTGYGCATTGTCAAAAAACTTTAACTTGCCTTCTTATATTGCRGTGCAATATAATGTCCCATCGCGGGAGATCTGCCCAAGCGGTTTTTTGGCCAGATCCCGACCCTGTTTATGCTAACATTCAAGGAATWTTYNTTATGACCGAAGTCGCTATTGTTTCCGCCCTGCGCACCCCTGTTGGATCATTCAACGGCGCGTTAAGCAAAGTCCCGGCCCATTATCTGGGYGAGGTTGTYATCCGGGGCCTTCTGGCCGAAACCGGCGTTGCCCCGGAGGATATTACCGAGGTCATTCTGGGCCAGATATTAACCGCCGGATGTGGCCAGAACCCGGCCCGTCAGGCCGCCATAAATGCAGGATTACCMATTGAAACMACGGCTTTCGGTATCAACCAAATCTGTGGCTCCGGCYTGCGGGCRGTGGCYCTTGGCTTTCAGGCGATCCAGTGCGGTGATGCGGACATCATCATCGCCGGGGGTCAGGAAAGCATGAGCCAGTCACAACATGCCGCCCATTTGCGCAATGGCTATAAAATGGGTTCGGCAGAATTCAAGGATACCATGATCTGGGACGCGCTGACCGATGTCTTCGGCGGCACCCATATGGGSATYACGGCAGAAAATATCGCCGAACAATGGCAAATCAGCCGCGAAGAACAGGATGCCTTCGCCGCCGCCTCTCAGAATAAGGCCGAGGCCGCACAGGAAGCKGGAAAATTCAAGGATGAGATTGTCACTGTCACCATTAAAAACCGCCGGGGCGATATAGAGGTCAGCGAAGACGAATATATCCGTAAAGGCGTCACCGTAGAGGGYCTGTCCGCCATGCGGCCCGCATTCAAGAAAGACGGCACTGTCACCGCCGCCAATGCCAGCGGCATCAATGACGGCGCCGCTGCCGTGATGCTCATGAGYGCMGMGGAAGCYGAGAAGCGCGGCCTGACSCCRCTKGCCATTATCAAGTCATGGGCCACGGCGGGCGTTGATCCGTCCATCATGGGYATYGGCCCGGTYCCCGCCAGCCGCAARGCATTGRAMAAGGCCGGATGGACCMTWGAYGATGTGGACCTGATAGAAGCCAACGAAGCCTTTGCATCGCAAGCCTGTGCGGTGGGCAAAGACCTGAACATCCCGGCRGACAAATTAAATGTYAACGGCGGGGCCATTGCCATCGGYCATCCGGTGGGGGCCAGCGGGGCGCGGATACTGACCACCCTGCTCCATGAAATGAARCGCCGGGAYGCGGGMAAAGGCCTTGCCACCCTGTGTATCGGCGGCGGCATGGGCGTTGCCYTGTGYGTTGAAAGACCCTGAAACCCTRAYATAACCATTTTTTAAGGAAATAAAATCATGTCTAAAGTAGCCATTGTCACCGGCGGAACCCGTGGTATCGGCGCGGCCATATCGCTCTGCCTGAAAGAGGCCGGTTATACYGTTGCCGCTACCTATGCCGGAAACGATGACGCCGCCGGAAMATTCAAGGAAGCCACTGGCATTGCGGTTTATAAATGGGACGTGGGCGATTTTGATGCCTGCGCCACAGGTGTCGCCCAAGTGGCCGAAGATATGGGCMGTGTTGACATTCTGGTCAATAATGCCGGTATCACCCGTGACACCAGTTTCGGGCGCATGACAAAAGACATGTGGGATGCGGTTATGGATACCAACCTGAGYTCCAACTTCAATATGTGCAAGGCAGTTTTTGACGCCATGCGAGCCAACGGCTATGGCCGGATCGTCTGTATCAGCTCCATCAATGGYCARAAGGGCCAGATGGGACAGGTCAATTATTCCGCCGCCAAGGCCGGAACCTTTGGCTTTGTCAARGCACTKGCYCAGGAAGGTGCGCGCTTTGGCATCACCGTCAACGCCATCGCCCCCGGCTATATCGCCACCGAAATGGTCAAGGCCGTACCGCAGGACATCGTGGACAAGATCATCAAGGGCATCCCCCTGCRCCGCCTTGGCGAGGCCGAGGAAGTGGCCAAGGCCRCCGCCTATCTGGTSTCTGATGACGCRGGCTTTATCACCGGATCRACCCTGACCATCAACGGCGGCCAATATATGGTTTAAACCTGCCCTGAAATCCGCTATCCTGCCCGCCATATCATAATGGCAAGGCAGGATAGATGTATCAGGATGTGGTTAAGCTTCGGGCTTTTTACCAGACGCGCCTCGGGCGGGTGACGGCCCGCCTGATCCGTCAGCAGATCATAACTTTCTGGCCCGATATTAGCGGCATGGATGTGATGGGGCTGGGCTATGCCGTACCCTATCTTGACGTTTTTCGCACGAAAGCCCGCCATGTGATCAGCATCATGCCCGCCGCGCAGGGCGTGGTACGCTGGCCCCGCCACAATGGCAAGCCCGACAATGACGGCAAGCATCGTTATAAAGGCAACCTGACTGCCCTCGCCCGGGAAGGTAATCTGCCCCTGCAAGATGCGGTCATGGATCGTATCATAATGGTTCATATTCTGGAACATACGGAACAGAGCCGGAGCCTGTTGCGGGAGGTATGGCGCACATTGGCCCCCGGCGGGCGGGTGATTGTGGTGGTGCCGAACCGGCTTGGATTCTGGGCGCGAACCGACCGGACTCCCTTTGGTCATGGCACCCCCTTTTCCGTGGCGCAGGTGCGGCAAATCTTGAGCGATAATATGYTGACCCCSACCCGGACCATATCCGCCCTGCATCTGCCCCCCTTTAACAGCCGCTCCCTGTTATCGCTCATGGCCTCGCTGGAGGGAACCGGACAACGCTGGTGGCATAATATGGCCGGGGTTCTGATTGTGGAGGCGGAAAAACAAATTTACGCCGCAAGCCCCCCTGCCGGAAAGCGCAAACGCATTGCCCGTCCGGCCATTGCTGGAAATCACATGGAACAACGGGCCAGCCAGGTCAAAAGAAAGTGACCGAAAAACATTTCAGCTTCACCGGACAATGATATAGACTSATMAAAATTCTTAAAAACACCCCTTGGGCTCTTATGATAAAAAAAATTCTGATCGTCATCCTCATCATCGGTCTTGGCTTTGGTCTCTATTATATTGGTCAACGCAATAAACCTGAACCGAACTTTCGGCGCGGGCCAGGCGTTGTCGCTGTGGAGGTTGCTCCGGTGGTTTCCGATGTTTTCACCGAYAGCATAGAAGCGCTGGGCACGGCCAAGGCCAATGAGTCCGTTGATTTGACTACCGCSACYACGGAYAAGATAGCCAAAATCAACTTCACCGATGGCATGGTCGTCAAAAAAGGCCAGATTCTTGTKGAACTGGTCAGTGACGAAGAACGGGCCGACCTGCGTTCGGCAGAGGTAAATGCGGCTCAGTTAAAACATGACCTGAACCGGATAGAGGAGTTGGTCAAGGCCCGTACCCTGCCCACCACCCGGCTGAGTGACCAGCGCACGCTATATAAAAAAGCCAGGGCAGATGTGCAGGTGGCCAAGGCCCGCATCCGGGACCGGCAGGTCATCGCCCCCTTTGACGGGCAGTTRGGCCTGCGCCAGGTCAGCCTCGGTTCATTGGTCACGCCCGGCACGGTAATCACCACATTGGATGATCTGTCGGTCATCAAACTGGATTTTACAGTACCGGAAGGCTTCCTTGCCGCCCTGAAAATTGGCCAAAGCATCACTGCCCTGAGCGATGCCTATCCGGGATTTGAATTTACCGGCACAGTCAGCAATATCGGCAGCCGCATTGACCCGGTGTCCCGGGCCGTYACYGTCCGCGCRATCCTGCCCAATGATCATCARAAATTACGCCCCGGCCTGCTCATGCGGGTCAATCTGATCAAAAATCGCAACCAGTCGATCATGATCCCCGAACAGGCCCTCGTCATATCGGAAGACCGGAAATATGTCTTTCTCCTACAGGGGGATCATGTGGTCCAGCARTCTGTCACCATCGGCAGACGCCGCCCCGGTGCCATCGAAATTCTGGCMGGCCTGTCCATCGGTCAGAAAATTGTTGTGGAAGGCACATTGAAAYTACAGGACAACAGCAAGGTTATTGTKCAAAACAAGCCGGATGAGGCCCGCCSATGATCCTGTCTGACATATCCGTTGACCGTCCGGTTTTYGCCACYGTCATCAGYCTGTTGCTGGTYGCCTTYGGSGTGATGAGTTTCATGGATCTGCCGCTACGGCAATATCCCGATATTAACCCSCCGATCATATCGGTGACGACAAATTATCGCGGGGCCTCCGCCGAAATMGTGGAAAGCAAGATCACCCGCCTGATTGAGGATCAGATCAGCGGMATTGAAGGCATCAAAACCATRTCGTCCACMAGTCAGGATGGCCGTTCAGAYATTACCATTGAATTTACCATCAGCCGCAATATTGATGATGCCGCCAATGATGTGCGCCAGCGGGTCTCGCGCCTGCTCAACAATCTGCCTGAGGAAACCGACCCGCCGGAGGTATCCAAAGTGGAYACCAATGAYCGGCCCRTCATATGGTTACGCCTGAAATCYGCCAATATGACACCGCTGGAGCTTGGYGAYTATGCCCGGCGCTTTCTGGTGGACCGATTATCCTCAGTCGAGGGGGTCGCCCGGATTCGCACCAGCACCCGAAGCTATGCCATGCGTATSTGGCTCAACCGGCAACAGCTGGCGGCACGTGATRTCACCGTCGGCGATGTGGAACTGGCCCTGCGGGCGGAAAATATAGAACTGCCCGCCGGACGCGTGGAATCCACCGAACGGGAATTCACCGTCCGCGTCGMCCGCAAATACAGAACCGCGCAGGATTTCGCCAAGCTTGTTATCCGCCAGTCCCGTGACGGCCACCTGACCAGGCTCGGTGATGTGGCRCAAGTAGAATTGGGGGCTGAAAATTACCGTAACGAGATGCGTGGTAATCGRGAATTCATGATCGGCCTTGGCATTGTCAAACAATCCAAAGGCAATACATTGTCCGTGGCCCGGGCCATCAAGAAGGAAGTCAAAAAACTGGACAAGACACTGCCGCCGGGGGCCGTGCTGGAGGTGATTTTTGACCAGTCTGTCTTTATTGAAGCSGCCATTTACGAGGTCTATAAAACCTTTGCCATTGCYATGACTTTGGTGGTGTTGGTCATCTATCTGTTTTTGGGCAGTGCGCGGGCCATGTTCATTCCCGCCGTCACCGTCCCGGTGTCTATCATCGCCTCTTTCATCTTTCTGAATATGRCGGGATATTCCCTCAATCTGTTGACCCTGCTGGCCCTGATCCTGTCCATCGGGCTGGTGGTGGACGATGCCATTCTGGTTCTGGAGAATATATATAGGCGCATTGACCGGGGGGAGCCGCCGTTGATCGCGGCCTATTACGGCGCGCGGGAGGTGGGCTTTGCGGTCATCGCCACCACGCTGGTTCTGGTGGCGGTATTTGTGCCCATCATTTTCATCGAGGGCCAAACCGGGCGGCTSTTCACCGAATTTGCCATGGCCATGGCGGCRGCKGTGGTCTTTTCCTCAATCGTCGCCCTGACCCTGACCCCCATGCTCTGTTCACGTATTTTACGGAAAGAGGGGACCAGTAACCAGTTCCATAATAAGGGTATGAAATTCCTGCRCATTCTGGAGGGGGCCTATGTGGGCCTGCTGAARCGRCTTTTCCGAAAACCCCTGTTGATCCTGTCCAGCCTGATMCCYGTGRTTGGTCTGGCTTATCTCCTGTTCACYACCCTGCCRTCKGAATTTCTTCCCCTGGAAGATCAGGGCATATTTTTCGTCTCCGTCAAGGGACCCGAGGGAACCAGTTATGACAGYATGAAACGCCAGATGAAATATGTGGAAGATGACATGATGACCCTGATGGACAGCGGCGAGGCCCACAGCGTCCTCTCCCGGGTACCCGGTTTCGGGGTTGCCACCTCAGTCAATTCGGGCATCGGGATTATCGGTCTGGAGACTTGGGACAAACGGGATCGGTCGGCACAGGAAATCAGAATAGAACTTATTGGCAAGCTGTCGAAACATCCGGGCATCCGGGCCTTTGTCGCCATGCCGCGCGGCATCGCTGGCGGCAGTGGCAGTCCGATTCAATTYGTCCTTCAGGGGACRGATTACAAGGAAATTGCCCGCTGGCGGGATCTGATGATGAGCCGGGCRAAACTTTATCCCGGCMTCACCGGACTGGACAGCGATTACAAGGCCACCAAGCCTCAATTRCTCATTGATATTGATCTGGTCCGGGCCGCTGATCTGGGCGTGTCCGTGGCCACCATTGGCCGGACGCTGGAAACCATGCTTGGCTCCCGTCATGTAACCACCTATATCCAGCGCGGCGAGGAATATCCGGTTATCCTTGAGGGCGTMAAGGCAGAAAATCAAACCCCCAGTGATCTRACCAATATATATGTCCGTTCCGACCGGACAGGGCGGTTAATTCCCCTCTCYAATCTGRTAAAATTAAAAGAAACCGCAAGCCCGCCMACCCTGAAGCGGTTTAACCGTATGCGCGCCATCACCCTGACCGCCAACCTGAACCCCGGATATAGCCTTGGGCAGGCCCTTGATTTTCTGGAACAGACCAGYCGGGAGATTCTGCCTGTKGAYGCCCGGATAGACTATAACGCAGAATCRCGGGATTATAAGCAATCCGGCAATTCAATTTATTTTGTCTTTATTCTGGCRATTGTTACAGTTTTCCTTGTTCTTGCGGCTCAGTTTGAAAGCTTTCGTCAYCCCTTYGTAATCTTGCTGACCGTRCCCTTTGCCATGGTCGGTGCGTTACTGGGGCTGTATCTTACCGGGCAGACCATAAATATCTATAGCCAGATTGGCCTGATCATGCTGATCGGCCTTGCAACCAAGAATGGTATTCTRATTGTGGAATTTGCCAACCAGCTCCGGGATCAGGGGGTTGARTTTATGGAAGCYCTGTGCGAAGCGGCCCGCAAAAGRYTGCGGCCCATCATCATGACATCTTTCACCACTATCATGGGGTCAATTGCCCTGATTATTGGCAGTGGCGCCGGGGCGGAAACCCGTTTTGTGCTGGGCATAGTGATTATCTTCGGGGTCTCCATTGCGACCTTTTTCACACTTTTTATCGTGCCCGTCGCCTATCTTATCATTGCCCGCAATGCCCCCTCCCCCAAGGCAGTTCAGAATTTACGGCTATCCATCCAGGAGAAGTTTTTCAATAAAAACCCGATGCCTTAAAGCAAATGCCTGTATATTTTCTTACGTTATTCAAATCTTTAATGTTTTTTTGTAGGCTTGCCAAAAATATATAGGCACCATATGGTAAGYGAAGCATGATTGATTCAGAAGATATAAAACCTGCGRAACTGACCGGGTTGAATRTTTTTGCCCGTAGCCTGTTAACAGGGGTAATATACGGTCTTCTGATATATCTATCGACCATTTTCATTTTCCCSCCTGCCGCAACACCGGTCATATGGTCCGTCAATGCCTTTCCGGTGGCCGTTCTGTTATTTAACCGGGGTAAATATTGGCCGGTAATATTACTTTTCACGGCGTTGGGTCACCTTGCCGGACAATTACCGACCACGCCTTTTGAGATGAAGCTATACCTTATTCTCTGCATTACAAAYCTGCTGGAGATTTTTCTCCTTGCCGTTTTTCTCCGAAAAGTTGCCGGGGAATGTCCAACAAAATATCGGCTAAAGCCTTTCATTGTTTCCAGCATATGGACAACTGCGCTGGCATTATTTCCCGCCGTCCTTCTCTCAGTGATTTTATTTTCTTCTTTCATCGCTGATATGGATTTCATTCCAACTGTAATAAAGACCTTTACCTGTGCCTTTCTTGGGCAGCTGCTTCTGCTCCCTGCCATAATATACTATATTGTCCTTGACCGTGCATCATTCCGGCAAATTTCCCGGAACAAGATCATTGAATTATTGATACTATGGACCGTCTTTCTGTTTATGGTGGCCACCACATTTGCCAGCCTGAACAGCCCGATGCCCCTTTTTCCCATTTTCCCCTATATAACATTTCCGATCCTGATCTGGACTGTATTCCGTTTTGGCATCCGCCTGACGCTCACTTTTTCCATAATCACCAGTCTTTTGATTAAATATCTAGCCTCCCTTGGTTATATTCCTTTTGGTCATTCTGACTTTAACGACCCCTATCAGATCATTCAGATGAATCTGGCCCTGATTTCCCTCTATGGCACCATCCTGATTCTGGCGATAATCGTTTATGACCAAACGCAGGTAAAGCTGGACCTTGCCAAGAGGGATGAATGGTTTGAGATCGCCATCAATCACATGTCAGGCGGTCTCTATTTGCTGGATCAGAAAAGRCGATTCAAGGTTTTGTCTACCAATTTACGGRATAAATTTGCGCTGCCGCCTGCTATATTTCGTATAGGCGCACATATTAAGCCGGTATTTGAATTTCGGGCAAAAAGAGGCGATTACGGTCCTGGCGATCCAGATGAGATCGTCAGACAACGCATGACGGAACTGGAAAATCGGCAAACAACCCACGGTCAAAATGTACCAGCGGACGGGCGGACCTATGAATATTATCAGAACCACACACAGGATGATGAAATTATCATCATCTATTATGAAGTCACCGAACGCATAAAAGCCGAACAGGACAGCAAGCGGGCCCTCATAGAAGCCCAGCAGGCGAATAAGGCCAAGACGGACTTTCTGGCCAATATGTCCCATGAACTGCGCACGCCGCTCAATGCGATCATCGGTTTTTCAGAAATGATGTCAAAGGATGATTTCGGGGCCTTGTCTATGGATAAGGTCCGGGAATATAGCACCGATATTCATATGAGCGGCCGCCATCTTTTGCAAATTATCAATGACATTCTGGACCTGTCAAAAATTGAGGCCGGCATGGCCGATATTAATCCTGAGAATATTCATCTGGAAGACGAAATCAGAGAGTCCGTTACCTTCATCGCCTTGCGGGCTTTGGATGCTGATATTTCCATTGTCAACGACGTCACAAATACAGATACCGTGATTTCCGCTGACAAAAGGATGTTCAAACAGATTATGGTCAATCTATTGTCGAACTCGGTTAAATTTACCCCGCCGGGCGGCGATATACATATTTCCCATGAAATCAACACCACCGGTGATGTGACGGTCCGTGTGGCCGATACCGGTATTGGCATTGATGAAAATAATATTGAAGCCATGATGGAGCCTTTTCGGCAGGCGGATTCCTCTTTAAGCCGTGAATTTGAAGGCACGGGCCTTGGTCTGCCGCTGGTCAAATCTCTGATGGAACTCCACGACGGGACAATAAAAATCAAAAGCAGAATCGGCGAGGGAACCACTGTATTTATCATGTTTCCCCATCAGAAAACAACAGATTAACACAACTAAAATCACCTCTTGTCGCAAAAAAATATTCTTTCATCACGCTATATTACACCTCACCGCAAACCAATCCTATCCTGTCGCATTCCCCTGTCACAGACAATTTTAGCCTCCTATAATACATTTATCAGTACCCCGAAAATGCGTAAAAAACAGGAGACTACACCATGACCAAGACAACAACGATCAAAGCCATTTCAATAGCAACCGCGATTGCCCTCACAACCTCTTTTAGCACCGCCGTCTATGCCCAAGATACGGGAGAGGTCGCCAAAAAAGAAATCAGCATTTCAAAAAACAATGCCCGTAATTTGGTTAAATCTTTGCTGAAGCGTGACTATCACGGCCAAGGTTTAAAGGCTCGATCTACCAAAAAAATTGGCGACAAATGGGTTGTTCGCATCAAAGACCGCTCGTCAACCATTGCCACGGCCTATGTGGACGTAAAAACAGGTAACATCCACGTTAAATAATCAACTCTTTGATTATCTTCTTTCCCCTGGCCGTTCGTTAATTTGAACGGCCATTTTTTTGCCCGCAAGATACACACTTTGGCCAAACCATTGTCAGCCCGCCCGCAAAGTGATACAAATTATAGCCTACATGTATGAATAACGTATAGCTATCGGGAAAGAATGGCCATTTCGCACCATCTGGAAAATCTGATACAGGATTTTCAAAACCAACAACCCCTTCGGGTCGGGTCGCTGATTATCACCGTATATGGTGATATGCTGGCCGCGCGGGGGGGNACGGTGTGGYTGGGMAGTGTCATTAAATTGCTGGAACCATTGGGGATCAACGCCCGTCATGTGCGCACCGCCGTATCCCGGCTCAATAAAGACAACTGGATCAGCCCCCATCAGGTGGGCCGGAAAAGCTATTACAGCCTGACCCCGTCCGGTCARCGGCGTTTTCGCCACGCTACGCCCCAAATMTATGCCGGGCCGCGTAGTGACTGGGATCAGAAATGGACATTGGTCATTCTGCCCGATRCGAATGGTGAYCAGAAAATAACCAACAAGGATATGGCGATCAAGGAACTGGGYTGGCTCGGCTTTGGCAAGATWGCCAAGGGGGTTCTGGCTCATCCCATGCCCGAYATGGGGCCATTGGAACAGACTTTGGATGACCTGAATATCCGYAAYGATGTGATCATTCTGAAACAGGCATCCCATGAACTGACGTCCTCCTCTGCGCTGGACAGCATGGTCAAGGGSTGCTGGAACCTTGARGAATTAAGCCTGAAATACCGRAAATTYCTTGACCGSTATCAGCCYGTATTYCAGACWTTATCMGRMGGCAATATCCCYGCCGAAATGGATTGCCTGCTGATCAGAACTTTGATGGTCCATGAGTACCGTAAAATTCTGCTCCGCGATCCGCGCCTGCCRGACCATCTGATGCCGGCCCATTGGGARGGYAACAGYGCCTATCTGCTCTGCCGRGATATATATCAGCTGTTGCTGCAAAAATCCGAGGATTGCCTTGGCCATATTATGGAAACCGAAGACGGCAGTCTGCCCCCGCCGGATAAGAGTTTTTTCCAGCGTTTCGGCGGCCTGACATAAAAAACTACATAATGTGATACATTTTTTATTGATTTTTTAATTTTTATGTTACATATTGGCATTTATTACAGATGTTAAATATTTTTACCCTTGTATCCAACCCGGGATGATGACGTCCTGAACTGACCAGAGAGGCCCCCTATGTACGGAGACACATCGATACAAAAGCCTATCAAAATTGCCAAGCCCACGTCCGAGGCGCAGGCAAGGCTGGAAGAATTATTYCAGCAGAAGATAGACGACAATATCAAAATTGAACCTCAGGAATGGATGCCTGACGCTTACCGCAAGACTTTGGTTCGCCAAATGTCCCAGCATGCCCATTCCGAAGTCATCGGCATGCAACCCGAAGGCAACTGGCTCACCCGCGCCCCGTCCCTGCGCCGGAAAGTTATTTTGCTGGCGAAGATTCAGGATGAAGGCGGCCACGGGCTGTATATTTACGCCGCCGCTGAAACCCTTGGCACCTCACGCGCAGAAATGATTGAGCAACTGCAAAGCGGCAAGGCCAAATATTCCTCTATCTTTAACTATCCGGCTCTCACATGGGCTGATATGGGGACCATTGGCTGGCTGGTTGACGGCGCGGCGATCACCAATCAGGTCGCCCTGTCCCGGGGGTCTTACGGCCCCTATTCCCGGGCCATGATCCGCATCTGCAAGGAAGAAAGCTTCCATCAACGTCAGGGCTATGAACTGTTGCTTACCCTGTCCAAGGGCACCAAAGAGCAAAAGGAAATGTTGCAGGAATCTGTCAACCGTTTCTGGTGGCCGTCCCTGATGATGTTTGGCCCCAATGATGCCGATTCCCCTCATTCCGCCCAATCCCTGAAATGGAAAATCAAGAAGAAATCCAATGACCAGCTACGTCAGGAATTCATTGATGCCACTGTCCCCCAAGCAGAATTTCTGGGCATCACCCTGCCCGACCCGGACCTGAAATGGAATGAGGAACGGGGTCATTATGATTACGGCGAGATTGACTGGGAAGAATTCGGCAATGTGATCAAGGGCAACGGCCCCTGCAACAAACAGCGCATCGCCGCCCATGTTAAAGCCCATGAAGACGGGGCATGGGTTCGCGAAGCCGCCGCCGCCTACGCGGAAAAGCAACAGAATAAAGATGTGGCCTGAGCGCCCTAAACAGAAGGATTTTATCATGACTGACACTAAAGAATGGCCCCTATGGGAAGTATTCATCCGCAGCAAAGCGGGTCTTGACCACAAACATTGCGGCAGCGTCCATGCCAGCGATTCCGAAATGGCACTGGAAGCCGCCCGTGATGTCTATACCCGCCGCAGTGAGGGCGTGAGCATCTGGGTCGTACCATCAAACGCCATCACCGCCTCCAAGCCAGAGGACAAGGAAAGCCTGTTTGAGCCCGCTGACGATAAAATCTATCGTCACCCCACTTTCTATGACATCCCCAAGGGTGCCGGAAAAATGTAATCCTGTGCCTATACTGGAGTTAAGAATTATGACCAACATGTCCAAACAAGAAGCCCTCGTCCAATATGCGGCCCAAATCGGCGATAACGGCCTGATCATCGGCCACCGCATGTCTGAATGGTGTTTTCGCGCCCCGTCCATCGAGATGGAAATGGCCCTGATGAACTGCGCCCTCGACCTGATCGGGCAGGCCCGCGAGCTATATACCTATGCCGCCAAGCTGGACGGCACAGGCAAGACCGAAGATGATTTTGCCTATCTGCGCGATGAAAAGGATTTCCGTAACCTCTTACTGGCCGAGGTCCCCAACGGCGATTGGGGCGATACCATCGTCCGGCTGTTTTTGATGAGCGCCTATAACAAGCTGTTCTTTACCGCATTGGCGAAATCCACCGATGCGGARCTGGYGGCCATCGGGGCAAAATCYCTGAARGAAGTGACCTATCATTTGCGGTTCAGCAGTGARTGGCTGATCCGCCTTGGTGACGGCACCGAKGAAAGTCACGAACGGGTWCARAAATCCATTAATGACCTCTGGGCCTATACCGGCGARCTGTTCACCATGACCGATGGGGARAAGATGCTTCTGGAAGACGGCATTGCCGTGGATACGGCGGCCCTGAAACCYSAATGGGAGCAGRTCGTAACGGATGTCCTGACACAGGCYACTCTMAGCCGTCCGGAAAAYRAYTGGGCCCATAARGGCGGCAARGCCGAAGGCATCCATACGGAGAGCTTTGGYTATATCATCRCCGATATGCAATTYATGCAGCGGCGTTATCCCGGCTGTGCGTGGTAAGCCATGYCAGCCGCCGCCRCRAATTTTGACCCTGATGTGATCTGGTCCYTGCTGGAAGAGGTGAAAGACCCGGAGATTCCGGTGCTGTCCATCGTTGATCTGGGCATCGCGCGCGCSGTTCAGGATACGGCKGACGGGCAAYTGGAGGTGGTCATTTCCCCCACCTATTCCGGCTGTCCCGCCATGTATATGCTGGAGGAACAAATCCGGGAAACGCTGATCAATCACGGTTATCCCAACCCGGTGATCACGACCCAATTGTCCCCGGCATGGACAACGGACTGGATGACGGAAGCGGGCCGGGAGAAGCTCACGGCTTACGGCATCGCACCGCCGGAAAAAACCACCAGCAACAAAAACGTCCTGTTCGGGGGTCAGAAGAAAATCGCCTGCCCAAAATGCGCCTCAACCAATAGCGAACAAATCAGCGAATTTGGCTCCACCGCTTGCAAGGCCCTATACCGATGTCTTGACTGCCAGGAGCCTTTCGACTATTTCAAATGTATTTAGGATATACATCATGCCCGTCTTTCATAATCTGAAAATTTCCAACATCCGGCAAGAAACCGATGACACGGTTTCCATTGCCTTTGATGTGCCTGCTCCCCTGCGCGAGGAATATAAATTCAACGCCGGGCAATATCTGACCCTGAAGACGGTTATTAATGGCGAAGACACCCGGCGGTCCTATTCCATATGCAGTGGATTATTCGACAATGAACTTCGGGTGGCGGTCAAGAAAATTAAAGGCGGGCTATTTTCCAGCTTTGCCAATGAAAGCCTGAAAGAGGGCGACAGCCTTGACGTCATGACGCCCATGGGTAATTTCTACACCCCGCTGGACAAGTCACATAAGAAACATTACGTGGGCTTTGCCGCCGGTTCCGGCATCACGCCGCTAATCGCTATTATCCGCACCATTCTGGCTTACGAACCGATCAGCACATTCACGCTGGTTTATGGCAACCGCAACCGCAAATCCATCATCTTTCGTGAAGGGCTGATCGACTTGAAAAACAGCTATATCAGCCGTTTTAATATGATCAATGTCCTGTCCCGCGAAGATCAGGAAATAGCGCTTTTTGCAGGCCGGATCACCGGCGAAAAAGCCGCGCAGGTCATGGACCGCCTGATCCCGGCCAGCGGCGCCGACGAGGTTTATCTCTGCGGCCCCGAAGACATGATCAATGACGTGTCAGATACCCTGAAACAGCGCGGTCAGAAGGCTGAAAATATCCATTATGAGCTGTTCACTTCGCCTACCGCTACCCAGGGCGCAGCACAGGACAGTACCGAGGAAAAAGCTGATCTTTCCGGAAAAATGAGCAATGTTACCGTCATCGTTGACGGGGACGAGTTTAATTTTGATCTGGATATGGGCGGCGAGAATGTCCTTGATGCGGCGCTGGAACAGGGGGCGGACCTGCCCTTTGCCTGCAAGGGCGGCGTCTGTTGCACTTGCCGCGCCAAATTGATTGAGGGCAAGGTCAATATGGAAATCAACTATTCACTGGAAGAAGACGAGATCGAAGCCGGTTTCATCCTCACCTGTCAGTCCCACCCCCTGACCGAAAGAATTGTGGTTGATTTTGATGAGAGGTAAATTGGTGTAGGATTGATAGGATGGAGATATTCTGTTGAGCTAGGCGGGCTTCTGGTTTAGACTTCCGTCATCAAACAATCACACAGGACATCATCCATCATGTCACTCGGCCTTGCCCGCAGAAAAGAACTTCATAAACGTCGTAGCCAGAAACTCTGGACCCTGATAAAAAGCATCTTTTTTCTGGCCATTCTCATCGGCAGCAGCTATTTCGCCTTTGATACCGGTCAGGAAATCGCCCTGCGTAACATGGATTACAGCACCGAAAAATTTAACCAGCAGGAAAGCGAGCTGGAAGCCATGCGCCTTGAGCTGGGCAATACCGAGGCCGAATTGAACAAGATGCAAAAGCTGTTGCCCAACACAGAAATTCAGGATCTGCTCACGGTCATCAATCAGAAAGCCGCAGACGGCATCAAGCCCCCGAGAATGGCCAGCCTGATCGCGGGCCTGTCAAAAGATGAGACCTGCACCGAGCCGTCCCAGTCCAAACGTATCATCATCCATACCCCCGTGTCTCAGCAACAGGATGGGTCCGTCAGCTTTTACCGGGGCCTGATCACCATCACCGGCAAGGGCAGTCCTACTCTGAATGAACAGGGCAACCCGGAAGCATGGTATGACCCCACAAAGTCGGTCACCACAAATTTCACCCTGCCCGGCGGCGAAAGCCAGACCGCCACCGGCATCCTGCCCCTGTATCACAGCGTGATTATCAAGGATAAGGAATATCGCTTCACCATCATATCCGGCCGGCGGGCCTTTGCCGATATTACCGTGCAAAGCTGTAACCTATAGGAATTTCCATGCCCAACACCCTGACCACCGAAGGCTATGACAATGCAATCCCCCTCCACAGAGTACCCCGTAACGGATTGGAAAAATGGCTGGAGACTTTACCCGCTGCGCAAGCCCGCTGGGCCAGAGACAATGGCTTTGGCGCAAAGCAGAATGAAATACTCCGCCTGCCCGATACGCAGGGCGGCATGGCGGCGGCGGYCATTGGCCTTGGCACAGAAGAAAATGATCCRTGGCATATGGCGGCATTGGCCCGAAATCTKCCCGCCGGWAATTATCGCCTCCTTGAGGATACAGACCCCAAACATACGGCCATAGTCTGGGCATCGGCCCAATATAAATTCGACCGTTATCTTGAAAACAAGAAAACGGAAAAAGCCGTTCTGGTCTTGAAAGACRAGRRTGAYYTGAATGARGCCGCYATTCTTATTGACGGTATCACCCTGATCCGTGATCTGGTCAATACCCCCACCTGYCATATGGGGCCRAGCCACCTGTCCAGCGTTATGAAAGACATATCAACCCGCTTCAAGGCGCGCTTTTGCGAAACCGTGGGGGAAGACCTGCTGGCCAAAGGCTATAACAGTATCCATACGGTGGGGCGCGCCGCCGCCAATCAGCCGCGCCTGCTGGWACTTGACTGGGGCCGCGCGGATGCCCCCAAGGTGACCCTCGTGGGYAAGGGGGTTTGCTTTGATACGGGCGGRCTGGATTTAAAACCTTCCGCCGGRATGCGSATCATGAAAAAGGATATGGGCGGGGCGGCCCATACGCTGGCKCTGGCGCAGGCGATTATGGCCAGCGGGCTGGACATWAGRYTRCGTCTGCTGATTCCAGCGGTGGAGAATAATATTTCCGCTGATGCCTTCCGCCCCGGCGACATCATCAAAACCTATAAAGGCACCACGGTCGAGGTGGATAATACAGACGCGGAAGGGCGACTGGTGCTCTGTGATGCGCTGGCCCTGGCGGCGGAAGATGATCCGGCATTAATCCTTGATTTTGCGACGCTCACCGGCGCGGCTCGGGTCGCCATGGGGCCGTCCATTGTTCCTTTCTTCACCGATGGGGATGATCTGGCTCAGGGTCTTGCGGATTGTGGTGCGGCGGAAAATGATCCGGTCTGGCGCATGCCGCTYYAYGCCCCCTATGCCCCCGGATTGAAATCGGACTGCGCCGACCTCAATAACATGGGGTCTGGACCCTACGGCGGGGCGATCATGGCGGCACTGTTCCTGAARCATTTTGTCAAAGARCCTGAAAAATGGGTTCATTTTGATGTTTTTGCCTGGAATTTAACCGACCAGCCCGGACGGCCCAAGGGCGGGGAAGCCATGGCCTTTCGCACCGTCTATGCCTATCTGAAGAATCGCTTTGGCACATCAGCATGAAAAAAGTTGCAGAAAGACCAATTTAAAGGCAATATCAAGCAGATAACACAGCACTGGTTTGGCGATGAACATTAATTTAACCGAACATAATGGCTTGAAATTATGGTTGCAGGCCCTGAGCGAGACCATCAGGTCCGAGGGGCCTGACCTGACCTCCCGGCAGTGGGCCTTGCTRCTTCGGATTTATATTAAATCGCCGCCCCATACGGTACGGGGGCTGGCGGCGGCGCTGAATGTTTCAAAGCCGGTGATCACCAGAGCGGTTGATAGTTTAAGTGCTTTAGGCTATGCCAAACGTACGAGAGACGAAACAGATAAAAGAAATGTCCTGATCCARCGCACCGTCAAGGGTGCTGTTTTTTTGGCGGATTTTGCCGCAATCATGGAAAAGGCCAATAAAGAAATCAACAGGGGTGATGATACAGCATCATCGGCGGAATGATATGAGGGAGCGGAAATGTCTGATCAGGACTCAGACTCAAGAATAACACCCCGGCGGGATGATCTGGACGTCGCGTCATTGGACGGGACAGAATATCAATTGATCCACGGCCTGACCAATCTACACAATGCCCCCGATGACAAGGCCATGACCGTCAACCAGCTTCTTTACGGTGAGCTTTTCACGGTTTATGACATCAAGGGTGGCTGGGCCTGGGGGCAGGCCGCGCGCGACGGCTATGTGGGCTATTGCCGGCTTGATGCCCTCAGCACCGATCTGATCCCCTCTACCCATCATGTGACCAACCTCAGCAGTCATATCTACCCCGAACCCGACGCCAAGGYACCGCCCGTGGGTCAGATTTTTATGATGTCTCATGTGTCGGTGGTGGATGAAGTCCCGGTCAAGGGTTTTGTCCAGCTGGCCGATGGCAACTGGATATTCGCCCCCCATATCAGCAATATTCATGGCACTGACCCGGCCTCGGAAGCCCTGAARTTTCTCTATGCYCCCTATCTRTGGGGCGGAAATTCAAGCGGCGGCATTGATTGTTCAGGACTGGTGCAGYTWGCCTTTGCCGCCACGGGCATGGCCGTCCCCAGAGACAGCGACCAGCAGGCCAGGGTCATCGGCACGGTTYTGCCYGATGATGCCATCCCCCAGAAAGGGGATATTGCCTTCTTTCCCGGYCATGTGGGATTYATGCTGGAYGACATGCATCTGCTYCACGCCAATGTCCACCATATGMGGGTCAGTATTGATCCCCTGCGTGAGGTCATTGATATTGTCAGYTTTCAGACAGATGAGCCGCCGTTAACTTTCATTAAACGGCTGGCGGAATAATTATTCCGCCGCCTCAGGCGCGGCGACTGCTGGCAGGTCAGCCGGTGCATCGCTCATAGAGCGAAGATAGGCAATGATTGCTGCCCGATCCGCTGGCTTTTTTAAACCGGCAAAGCTCATTTTGGTCTTGGCGATAAATTTGCCCGGCTTGGTCAGRAACGTATTTAAATCCTCAAAGGTCCAGTCACCACCGTGAYTCTTCATACCATCGGAATAGCGGTAACTATCAAGGCTGCCCTTAGGCCGACCAACCACATTCCACAGATTTGGACCAACAAGATTCTTGCCCCCATTGTCCGAGGTATGACAGGCTTTACATTTCTTGAAMAKYTTYTKACCCKYWYCRRCRKMGGCMMTGGCSARCARTTCMMSKAWRKTCKSKYSYTGTTCCACAACBGCTTCCGGHGCCGCGTCTTCCGCCGGGGCCGCCGCTATTTCAATGGGGAAAGCATTRCTGTCCATTTCCTCATGGTCAAAAATAACCCCTACCAGGCCATTAATTCCTATCACAATCAGCACCGTCAGCAACAATGCCATTATAACTTTATTCAGTTCAAAGGAATTCACTTTTCTTCCCCGTATGTTAGAATGTCTAAATTTACCAATATCCATGTGTTTACAGATGTTTTGGGACGGACACAAGACTTCTTAGGCYCGGAAGCCAAAAATGTTTGACAGATCGGRCCATAATCCCAATACTGCGCAAAATTGACAAAGGGMGAAACATGCAAAAAACATCAAATTCAAAGCAGATAGTTGCTTTTCAGGGCGAGCCGGGGGCCTATTCCAATCTGGCCTGCCGGACTATGTTTCCTGAGATGACCGCCCTGCCCTGYCATACTTTTGAGGATGTTTTTGCCGCCGTTGAGGAAGGGCGCGCMAAATATGCCATGATTCCCATTGAGAATTCCGTCGCCGGGCGGGTGGCGGCGATCCATCACCTGATCCCCCATTCCGCCCTGCATATCATTGGCGAGCATTTCCAGCGCATCAACCATCATCTGCTAGCCATTCCCGGCGCGACCATGAACAGCCTGAAGGTGGTGCGAAGCCATGAACAGGCTCTGGGTCAATGCCGGAAGAACACCCTGAGCTGGGGGCTGGAGCCTGAGGTCTATTCAGACACCGCCGGGGCCGCCAAATTAATTGCGGAACTGAATGACCCGGCCATTGCCGCCATTGCCTCCTCCCTGGCCGGGGAGATATACGGCCTGCACAGCCTGAAAAAAGATATTGAGGATGCGGATCATAACACCACCCGTTTCGTTATTTTCGCACAGGAGCCTCTGGCCGACCTGCCCAATGAAGGCACCACRGTRACRAGTTTYGTCTTTCAGGTRCGCAATGTGCCCGCCGCCCTCTATAAGGTCATGGGCGGCTTTGCCACCAACGGCGTCAATATGACCAAGCTGGAAAGCTATCAGTTGAACGGCGCCTTTGTCGCCACMTTATTCTATGCGGATATWGAGGGGCAYCCSGACGATGTGGGCGTACGCCATGCCTTTGACGAATTRAAATTCTTCACCAACGCGTTCCGCATATTGGGCAGCTATCCCGCYGCACAATATCGCCTTGACCGGAAATAGGATTATTTAAASCATATCCTGTARTTTYGCCTTGATATCATCGGGCAGGTTRATGGCCTTGCGCGCGRCCCKRTCAAAATACAGCCCGGTCAGGGTRGTAATGGCYGCYANNCWGCNNCGGTTTCCACATTRCGCATTTSATGGCGGAAGGTMACCGACTTGTCGGTAAGTTTGAYAATTTCGCTAYGGACAGMAACCACATCCCCGGCCATSAGYTCGCCCTTATACTGAATATTCTGTTCTACGGCGACCATACCCTTTTTCTCATCCCGCATYCGCCGCCCCGTAAGGCCAATATCRGAAAAAAGACTCCATGTGGCYTCATCAAACTTGCCCACATAATRCATGACATTCATATGCCCCATATGATCACAATGCCAAGGATACACGACTCCCTGATAGGTTTTATAGGCATCTGACATTCTTTTATTCTCCAATTTGCGCAGGCTTCTGTCCCTTTACTATTACGGTCTTAGCCCTTGTGCAACCATTCTTCCAGCAAATGACGGGCAATCGCAATATTAGGCGGGATTCTAAAGTCAGAGCCGCCGCCGCTTTCAAATATTTCCCGCAGATACTCCCGCTCAAACCAGCGGGCATCGGCCAATTCCACAGGGTCAATAGTGATCTCTGTGGACAGGGCCGCTGCCCGGACACCGATCATCAGGGATGATGGGAAAGGCCAAGGCTGACTTTTCACATAGCGCACATCGCCTACCCTGATGCCTGATTCTTCCAGAACCTCTCGCCGGGTGGCCTCCTCGATGGTTTCGCCCGGCTCCATAAARCCTGCCAATGCCGAATAATTACCCTCCGGCCAGCCAACMCCCNGGCCCAGCARGCATTGATCGCCGGAGGTCACCAGCATGATCACCACCGGRTCCGTWCGCGGRAAATGCTCGGCMCCGCARKMGTCATTYATACATTKRCGCACATATCCGCCCCGTTCCACCCGGGTTTTATGGCCGCARCWRGAACAGAARTSCCGCCGYCCGTTCCACTCCAGCAACATYTTKCCCCGGCCCAGAAGAGACGGAATATCGCTGAACCCCGATGCCCCCAGTTGCAGGGCGACAGAGCGCAAATYAATGAATTTTTCATGGTCAGGTAAATCAGGCTTAACCCTCAGGCCCAGCGCAAAAACGGCTGCATCCCCGTCCATCCCCATAAAAACCCAGTCATTCTCYCCAACCTCACAAGGACCATCAGCGGGACGCAAGCCGTCCGATATATCCATCAATGGCCGTCCGTGATAATAGCGTACAAAACGGCTGCTGTCACAGGCCAACTTGGTGRCCAGCCATGCCTCATTACCCCTCAGATGATCGGCAGGATCAAGGGGAAAGCCGGAAAAAATACACGGGTCCATCATGGGGGGATTGTCTCTGTCACTGTTACGGGGAYCGGCAGGGTGCCACAGAAGATATTTTTTTTCCAGCACAATGAACAAGGCCCTTGATCTTGCCCTGAAAAAAGACCATATATGCGCCGAGAGATTGGCGGACGACTGACCTGCCAATCCGGTCAGACCCGGAAGGGAGCAGCCGTAACAGGATATGTCGGGTCGTTCAATCTCTCACCAACAAGATTTCCAAAAATTTCCCCGTATTGAATTAAATCAGAAATGGTTGGGGTGGCAGGATTCGAACCTGCGCATGACGGGATCAAAACCCGTTGCCTTACCRCTTGGCTACACCCCATCAGGCCTGAACATGCCTAAAAGATTTGGCGAACATAGGCAGATTTATRCCAACATGCAAYGATGATTTCACAAAAATCAGAATTTTTTATCCTGCCCGYATTTTTTAAGGATTTGACAAGGCTATTACGCTAGAAGATAACACATCAACGATCATTTCCATTTAAAGGATATTTATGGCCATAGTTGTAACAGGTGCCGCCGGCTTTATCGGTTTTAATGTTGCCAGACTTCTGCTGGAACGGGGGGAAGAGGTTATCGGCATTGATAATCTGAACGATTATTATGATGTCAGCCTGAAAGAAAACCGCCTGTCCGAGATAAAGGGCGACCCCGGCTTCACCTTTCTGAAGCTKGATTTTTCAGATTTTGAAGCCCTTACAGCGGCCCTYGCCCCYTATGATGTRAAAAARGTCATTCAYCTTGGCGCACAGGCCGGGGTGCGTTATTCCCTGACCAATCCTTTTGTCTATGCCCAGTCAAATCTGATCGGCCATYTGAAYATCATGGAATAYTGCCGYCATAAAAAAGGCTTTGAGCATCTGGTCTATGCYTCCTCATCCTCCGTTTACGGGGGCAATAARAAYATGCCTTTTTCYGTGGATGACCGGGTGGAYAAYCCCGTWTCCCTCTATGCCGCCACCAAAAARGCCGATGAGTTGATGAGCCAGAGCTATGCCCATCTGTACCGGATGCCYCAGACCGGCCTGCGGTTCTTTACGGTTTATGGCCCGTGGGGACGGCCYGATATGGCCATGTGGATTTTCACCAAGAAAATTCTGGCCGGRGAGCCTATTCCGGTGTTTAACCACGGGGATATGTTGCGGGATTTTACCTTCATCGAGGATATTATTGACGGCATTGTCCGCTGTCTGGATAACCCGCCAAAGGATGATGGCACCCTKCATACCGTTGGYTCCAACGCGCCGCACCGGGTCTATAATATCGGCAATAAYGATACGGTNCAGMTTNCTGGATATGATCAAGGTKCTGGAAGATTGTCTGGGCAARAARGCCGAGATGGAGATGCTGCCTATCCAGCCGGGCGATGTGAAGGAAACCGCCGCCGATATYACCGCCATTCAGAATGATCTGGGCTTTGAGCCAAAAACAAAAATCGAAGAAGGCATTCCCAAATTCATCCACTGGTATAAAACATATCACCAGATAAATTAGATGGCATGGGATAATATCATTTCAAGAACTGTCTGGCTGTTCCTTCARCCGAGCAATCTGATCTTTATCCTGTTRCTGRTSGGKSTYRTYCTTYTATGGCGGGGYCGTCAAARRYCMGGCCTGTGGGCCATTACGGTCAGCGTAACCCTTTATGGCTTTGCCATGTTTGGCCCCCTGACTAATTTATTCATGGTGCCACTGGAAAACCGTTTTGCCCGCTTTACAAATGACGTCAGCCAGACGCCCTATAGCGGCATTATTGTTCTTGGCGGGGCCGAGCGGATAAGGGTCAGCACATTTCATCATCAGGTTGCCTTAAGCGGTGCGGCGGAACGCCTGATCGAGGCGGCAAAGCTGGCACGCCTATTTCCCGCCCTGCCCGTTATATATAGCGGCGGGGGGCGGCTTGACGGCATGATGACAGAAAACGATATTGCCCGAAAATTCTTTTCGGAAGCCGGTATAGACCTGAACCGTATCCGTTTTGATGACAAATCCTATAATACATATACCAACGCCCTTGAAAGCCGGAAGCTGATCAAGCCGGGCGAAACCGGCAAATGGTTTCTGGTGACCTCCGCCTTTCATATGCCGCGCGCCGTCGGGGCTTACCGCAAAGCAGGCATCATGATACAGCCCTATCCCGTTGATTACCGGACCGAATTATCATCCTCTCTGATCGGCAAGCCGAATGCAGGCGCGGCGCTTTATGAGCTGGATTTTGCCGTCCATGAATGGCTCGGCCTGATCGCCTATTACATCAGCGGGCACAGCGATGAATTTTTCCCGGCCCCCAAAAAAAATTAAACCAGAAGATTTCTGAAAATTGCCGGCAGGGCCGCGGACAGATTGTCAATATGGGGGATGATTGCCCCGCCGCCCGGCCCGAACAGGTAGGGGAAATAATCCCGCGCCTTTTCATCCACCGTCACCCCAAAGACCGCCACCCCCTGCTTGCGGGCCTCGCGGATGGCCATGCGGGTGTCTTCAATACCATAACGGCCCTCATAATGGTCCATATCATTGGGCTTGCCGTCACTGATCAGCAACAGTAGCCGGTGATGATTGGGTCGCAGGATCAATTGCGCTGTTACATGACGGATAGCGGCCCCCATGCGGGTATAGTAACCGGGCTTTAAAGCCGAAATCCGGTTCTGCACATGAACCGACATTTCCTCGTCAAAATCTTTCAGACAATCCACCCGGATATTGTGACGCTTGCGAGAGGAAAAGCAATAAATGGCATTATCATCGCCGCTGGCCTTCAGCCCCAGCGCCAAAGTCATCAGAGCCTCCTTCTCCACATCCAGCACCCGCCGCCCGTCCAGCCACGAATCTGTGGACAGGGACACATCCGCTAAAATGGCCGCCGCCAAGTCGCGGGTCTGGTTGCGGTAATCCATATAGATCTGATCACTGCCCGCCCCCGTGGCCCGCAGRTCACAGCTGGACCGGATCATGGCATCAATGTCCAGTTCCTTGCCGTCCTGCTGACGATGCACCCGTTCCCGCCGGGGGCGCAGGGCCTCAAACTGTCGCTGGATGCGCCGGATGCGCCGTTTTGTRGCCTCATCAGGATTCCAGCCTTCGGCTTCTTCCTCGGCCCGGGCRGARAAGACCGCGCAGAAATTCTGRCGATAGCCCTGCAAGCGRTAATCCCATTCRGGATARCTGTGTTCCGCCACMACGGGCGTGGTTTCAATGCCCTGCCCGGCCACGGACAGGTCAAGTTTAATGGTGGAGGCCGTGGTTTTCTTGTTGCGGGTCAGGGATAGCTCGTCCAGATCGTCCACCGCCGACTGCACATCTTCGTCCTCGTCATCATCAACCCCCCGGTTGACATTGACCATTTCCGCCATGGAGATCACTTTTTCAAAACGGTTCAAGGCCAGCGGATCCTGCTTGTCCACCTGATCATTCTCTTCGCGCACGCCGTCATGCTTGCGGCCATCCCGCAAATCCTTATAGGTATTTTTAGCGCTTTCGTCGGCCTCGTCAAAGTCRGTATCATCTATAATATCCCGGTGAACAACATCCACATYTCCCCASAGSGGAATGGGCAGAAAGCTCTTGTACTTGCGGGGAATTTTCGGAAAATCCGGYAAATTATCCCCSKSCAAGACCATATGCATCARGGCCRCCGCATCAGCGTGAGCYGATCCATGATCAAACAGCAAATCCTGAATGATCTGTTCCAGCCGGGCCTCATAGGTGGGCAGGGACCGRGCCGGGCGGGCCTGTTGCARRGCCGCGCACAGYTCGGCATATTTTTTGCCAAGGCCGGGATAGGTCTCAATAATATATTCAGTGGTCTGCCACGCCTGTGCCATCGTGATCAAATCCCCGTGCAAGGGGTTTTCAGGCTTGCGAACGGGCCTGTCACTGGCATGAGCCAGRAAAGCCGCCAGCCACAGATASAGSGAYCGGTTCAGRTGYTTYTCCGGGAAATAATCDAGWYMGNCGGGSHRNCAGCAGGCTGTCATTATCCCGCCKSGCYMSGGVCARRCGYTCCKKATCCATGCCCAGMCGCATRCGCCASSMYAGACGGTGGYCCTGWGAYGTYTCRYTGACRCTGGCCACATCMAYSCCCGGATCACCRCCYATGGCCCGAAARAARATGCTRATSAYWTCYYKSAYGTCWKCCAGACGCACRGYGGCRTCYKKRTRATGRGGATAGCTRGACTGRTCSCGCACMAGWRKRTGCCAYTTYTTRCCSACCAKTTCTTCCGGYTCAAACAGCTCAARCATSAKCTWTTCCCCTATTATCCAAAGGTGGCCTGCACCACCTCCATCAGACCCTCTTTGGCAYTTTCGTCATCGCTCAAAGGCTCAATCAACGTGGCCTYGGCGGCTTCCAGCGGTGAAATCCCCGCCATAATCAGGGTTGCGCAATAGACCAGAAGCCGGGTYGARGCCCCCTCTTCSAGATCAAGGTCTTTCAGATTGCGGATTCGGMGGGCCAGATTGACCAGCGGTGCGCAGCGCGCCCGGTCAAGGCCGGTCTCTGCGCAGATAATATCCACCTCCTGATCCGCCGGGGGATAATCAAAATGAATGCCGATAAAACGCTGGCGGGTGCTGGGCTTCAGGGATTTCAGAATATTCTGATAGCCCGGGTTATAGGAAATCACCACCATAAAATCGTCCGGTGCTTCCAATAATTCCCCGGTGCGTTCCAGCGGCAGCAACCGCCGGTCATCGGTCAGGGGATGCAGAACCACGGTCACATCCTTGCGGGCCTCAACCACCTCATCAAGATAGCATATGCCGCCGTTTCGCACGGACTGGGTCAGGGGGCCATCCACCCATTGTGTCTCGCCGCCTTTAAGCAGATAACGGCCCGTAAGGTCCGCCGCCGTCAGGTCATCATGGCAGGCCACCGTGTTCAATGTCAGGCCAAGCCGCGCCGCCATATGGGCCACAAAACGGGTCTTGCCGCATCCTGTCGGACCCTTAAGCATCACCGGCAGGCAGGATTTGAAGGCGGTCTCAAACAACTCACATTCATTGGCCGCTGGCATATAAAAAGGGATTTCTGCGTCATTCATATTTTTTTACCCTGTTATATTAAAAAGACGGTGACAGATCAGACTGCCACCGTCTTTGATAAAAATCAAATCCATGGATTACCCGGCTGTTGCCTGTTCTTCGCTACCCTTGGAAAAGGTCGCGTAAACGAACAGCAACACGCCAAGGACCACAACGACACCGGACCCCAGCCTGAGCCAGTAGAACAGGGCTATCTGATCCTGCACGTCCATATAGTTCATGCCCAAAACCCGTTGCAGGTGGGTTTGAAGAATCCCCGCCGCTGTCAGGGTAAGGGTCATGAAAACCATACCGGAACTGATAATCCAGAAAGACCACATATTCAGTACCTGATTATAGGGCTGCTGACCACGAAGGTGTGGCATGGCATAGGTGATAATTGCCAGATTGATCATCACATAGGCCCCATAAAAGGCCAGATGAGCATGAGAGGCGGTAATCTGAGTACCATGGGTGTAATAGTTGATCGGTGCCAGCGTATGCATGAAGCCCCAGACCCCGGCCCCAAAGAAGGACAGAACCGTACAGCCCAATACCCACAGCAGAGCCGCTTTGTTGGGATGATTCCGGGTGCTTTTATTCACAATATAGAATGAGAAGATCACCATGGCGAGGAAGGGGAAAACCTCCAGAGCCGAGAAGATACTACCCACCCATTGCCAATATCCCGGGGTGCCGATCCAATAGTAATGGTGCCCGGTGCCCAGCAGCCCGGAAAAGAGGGCCAGGCCGACAATGACATAAAGCCATTTTTCGATTACTTCCCGGTCGACACCTGTCATCTTGATCAACAGGAAGCCGAGAATAGCCGCCAGAATTAATTCCCATACGCCTTCCACCCACAGATGGACGACATACCACCAGTACATTTTATCCAGTGCCAGATTGGCCGGATTATAAAAAGCAAACAGAAAGAATACTGTCAGTCCCCATAACCCCATGACCAGAATGATGGCCACAACCGTCCGCTTGCCCTTCATCAGGGTCATGGAAATGTTATACATAAACAACAGGGCAATAATGACAATGTCAATTTTAAACCACAAGGGTTGTTCAAGAAATTCCCGGCCTTCGTGAATATGGAACAGATAGCCAACGACAGTGCCCACAGCACCCAATAAAAATAACCAGAATTGTATCCAGGCAATTTTCGGACTGTGTATCTCTGTTTCCGTTTCTTCGGGCAGCAGATAATAAGCCGCCCCGAAAAAGCCCATCAACAGCCAGACAATCAGGGCATTGGTGTGAATCATCCGAATGATGTTAAAAGGCAGAACCTCTGACAATAAATTCGGAAAGACATAAATGGTCCCGGCAATCAGACCGCCAAGCACCTGTGCAACGAACAGACCCATGGCCGCTATAAAATAGGGATAAGCCAATCTTTGTGTTTGATATTTCATGATATTATTTCCTCTCCCTTATTCATCGGCTGGCTTGGGGGGCCAGTTCTGGGTGTCTATCCGGCTGATCCATTCAAAGAAGGCCGCTAAATCTTCATATTCCTGATCTGTCAAATTAAACTGTGGCATTTGCCGACGACCTTCGATCCCTGTTGGCATGGCTTCCATCCATGCTTTCAGGCCATCACGGCCAGCTTCCGGGTCTTCGTCCCCGCCAAATTTAATCCATACCTTGCCCAGTTCCGGCGCAAAATATGCCCCCTCCCCAAACAACGTATGGCAATTGATACAGGAATTCTTTTCCCATACCCGCTTTCCACGCTCAACGGAATCCGTCAAGGTGGATACGTCTGTACTCTCATTCAAAATATACAAATGGCTCTGAACCGTCAGAGACACAAATACCAAGAAAAAGAAAATTGTCCCGCCAAAGAAAATATTGCGGGCTGCTGTTTTCGTCATTCCTTCCGACATAATAGAATTCTCCTGCACTATTATAATTTCAGAAGAAGGTCACCACCCATGTTTCCACCCCGAAAAAATGATATACCCCTTCATACAAAGATATGTAATAAATACATCTTTTAAAGTCCTTGATCGAAATCAATTTATAGCAAACGGCCCCCATAATGGGAAATTATATTCATGCTTTTTTTGCTTTTATGCGATAAAACACCCGTAAAACAACATGAAACCATAATTTATGACTTTTAAAGAGACCGCCTTTACTTTTACGAATCAAGCCCAAAACGCGCTGATTGGTATTATTCACCAACCTGATAACTGTCAAAGCAGGGTTGGTTTGATGATTGTTGTGGGCGGCCCACAATATCGAATCGGGGCGCACCGACAATATATCCATCTGGCCCGCCATGCGGCCAAAGAGGGCATTCCGGCCATGCGGTTTGACTATCAGGGCATCGGCGACAGTGACGGCACATACCCCGGTTTTGAGCAGGTTGGCCCGGATATAGGAAAAGCCATTGACGCCTTTCTCGCCCGCAGCCCTGAAATAGATACCGTTGCCCTGTGGGGATTATGCGAGGGGGCCTCTGCCATCCTGCTGGGCGGCATAAAGCACAAGGCAGTGTCCCATATTATTCTGGCCAACCCGTGGGTCCGCACAGACAGCGGCCTCGCCAAGGCCTACGTCAAACATTATTATCTGGACCGGTTGAAAAGCCCTGAATTCTGGCGAAAAATATTCTCCGGTCATCTGAATGTCACATCAGCCCTCACCGGATTCGCCGCCAATATCCGCCGCGCCTTTGGCCCGAAAAAAGCCGGGGCCATAGTAGATACCCGCCCCTTCCCGGACCGGATGCTATCGGGCCTGCAGGAATTTAAGGGGAAAAGCCTGTTGCTCATGAGCGGGCAGGATTTGGTGGCCCGGGAATTTGATGACCTCATTTCATCTGATCGCCCGTGGAAGGACGCCGTTCGGGATAGGATATCAACCCGGATCGACCTTGCGGAGAGCGATCATACTTTTTCCTGTGAAGACTGGCGTCAGGCCGCGGCAAAATCCACCGCCGACTGGTTACTGTCAGGACAGTGATTCATACATTTCAAGGGGTGTTTTGGGCATACCGCCCAGTTGATTGATAAAAAAGTCAAAAAATTCATCCATATCGGCCAGAAACAACGCTAAATCCTGTTCTGACGTCACATAGGGCGCACCATTGATCATCAGGGATGAGCTGTGATAGGCATAATTAAAATAATTCCGGCCCACCCCACACATACGCCGGACCATCCGAATCTGATCCCCCGCCCGGATGCCTTCGGGGGTGAGCGGTATCCGCTCCAGCAAGCCTGACTTAACCAGAACCCCGGCCATAAGGGAACGAAAACCGGACGCGCCGGCCAGTTTCGGATAGAGAAAGCTGCCCCATTTGGCCAGAAGACCGTCATAGCCCCGGCTGACCGGTAATTCGAGCAACTTCGCACCATCCACCTCAAACCAATAGGGTTGGGTCGGCAGGCCGATGAAACTTGGCCCAAAATCATGGGTAAAGCTGGTGTCCGCCACCACACTGGTATCCACTTTATAGCCAAGCTCTTTCAGGATTTGGGCCGTATTGGGACCGACGCCGTATCTTCCGGCCTTGAATATCTCCGGCCGGCGGCCAACTCTTTCCGCGATATAGTCGGTCAGGACAGACAGCTTTTCCCGTTCCAGATCATACGGCAGATTACCCGCATAGGAGTTAACCCGGTTCACTTCCTCCCGGTACGGCGGAGAAACCCAGGGGTGCAGATGGGTGCCGATCAGGCAGTCCCCCTGATCCGCCCATTCCTTGAGGATACCGATGGCCCTGTCATCATCCACCACGGAATGATCAATGCAATAGGTGGGCGTGATGCCGTATTTTTTAAATATTTCCTGCGCCAGATATTGATAGCTGATATTTTCAACAGACCGGCTGTCCCGATTGAAAGGTGCCGCCCAGTCAAACTCCTCCTCCGTATCAATGATAACGGTAAGCATGGGTTTCCCGTTCAGGGGATGTGCATAATTATTCTTGGATAACAAATTATCACTCCAGACAGGCCTTGAGAGCCGCATCAATATTTCTGGTAACTTTTTACAGAATACATAGTATATAGAAATTTATATAGCCTGCTCACTCTTAAATACGGGTTTATGCATGAATGATAAAAACAAAAAAAATCTTCTGATAATATTAAACCCCGTCGCAGGGCGCAGGCTATCGGGTAAATTTAACAATATCATTAATATATTACAAAAAAATAGCCTGTCTGTAACGATCAAAGAAACCCTATATGCCGGGCATGGAAAAGAAATTGCCAGAGAAAATATTAATAAGAATTATGACATGATCGTTGCCGCAGGCGGGGACGGCACGATCAATGAAGTCATTAACGGCATCTATCCCCATCAAATAGCCTTTGGTCTTATCCCCCTGGGCACAGCCAATGTTCTGGCCAAGGAAATAAGTCTGGGAGAAAAGGCCGATGATATTGCAGATTGCCTCATTAACGGACATAGCAGCCCCTGCTGGCTGGGCAAAGCCAACGGTCGGTATTTTACCTTAATGACCAGTGTCGGACTGGATTCCCTAGCCGTGGCCCATGTGAGCACTCGCCTGAAAAAAAATATCGGCAAGGGGGCTTACGCCCTGTCCTTTATCTGGCAAGTGATCAAAAGTAAGAATATTACCTATCAAGTGACCTCTGACGGGAAAACCCATAGTGCCTATAATATCATTATCACCAACGGGCGCCTATATGGCGGGCAATATATCTGTGCGCCGGAGGGCCGGTTGGGGGATAAAAAACTCTATCTGCTGCTGGCCCAAAGAGGCGGGCGTTTTAATGCCTTGAAATATGCATATCTTATGCTGAGCCAGAAATACCCTGAAAGTCGCACGGTCACCACGCTGCCCATAACACAGGCCACAATAAAATGCGTCCACGACAATATTCCTGTCCAAATAGATGGCGATGCGATAAACTGCCTTCCAACTGATGTGTCTCTTTCAGAACATGCTCTAAATCTGGTACGACCTGTTGATACATATATGTAAAAAATATATTGTTTATTAACAATATGATGGTACTACCTGATTGAAACATAGGACTGAACATTGGCTTTTCTATCAAACTTTTTCGTTAATTTAATATTCTTGTTATGCAATCTGGGTATTTTCTATGCCATATACTGGGCATTCAAAATAGACGCGCGAATTGAAAAAGAAGAAAAACGCCTAAAACGTCATAAATAGAAATAATACCATGCGCGATATTTTCATTTTCTCTGCCATTATCTGTATCGTTATTGCGACC
This sequence comes from Alphaproteobacteria bacterium, assembly GCA_002749135.1. Lineage (GTDB taxonomy): Bacteria > Pseudomonadota > Alphaproteobacteria > Sphingomonadales > Emcibacteraceae > Paremcibacter. The sequence goes on from NVVY01000009.1 coordinate 84,237, forward strand.
CTTCGCAAACCACAAATTGGTATATTGGGCTGGTTATGGCTTTCTATTATGAACCCTCATAAAGAATCCTATGGCTGGATATACAGCATGCCTATTCTGGACATCATAGCCGGGGCAACCCTGATAAGTGCCTTTATGAATTTCAAACAGGTCAGAAAAGCATCTTTTCACCCAATTGCCATAATCCTACTCATATTCTATCTGTGGATATGTCTTTCAACCCTCTTTGCCATTTCCTATGATTTAGCCCTCCCAAAATGGATAGATCATACAAAAACAATGCTGTTCGTCATGCTTATGTTACTCTTTCTTAACCGTCGGTATTGGATAATTTCAGCCATTTGGGTTTTCGTTTTTGCCGTGGGCTATACTGGCATAAAGGGGGGGATATATACAATACTCAGTGGCGGCGGGGCAAGAATATGGGGGGCACCTGGGACAGCCTGGGGCGATAATAATGGTGTGTCACTTGCCATGCTAATGGTCATACCTCTGATGTTTGCCTTAAAAGATTTGCTGGACAGGAAAATTCTCCGTTTAGGGGTATATGCCAGCGTATTATTTTCTTTTGTCACCATTCTGGGAACCCAGTCCCGGGGCGGCCTTGTCGGCATCATGGGCAGCGGCCTGATATTTTTCGTTAGAACAAAACATAAATTGGTTATAGGTATATTGATTTTTGCTACTGGTATGGCCGTTCTTGCCTTCATGCCACAATCCTGGAAAAGCCGTATGGAAACCATTCAAACATACGAACAGGATAATTCTGCCTCAACAAGAATCCTCCAGTGGAAATATGCCATACAGCTAGCGGCTGAAAGCCCTATCGTAGGCAATGGCTTTGATGCCCGCTATTATCAACCTTTTTACCGAAAATACATGGAAGGCATCGACGTCAACCGGGCCGCTCACAGCAACTATTTCATGATATTGGAAGAACAGGGTTACGTTGGATTGTTCATATATCTATTACTTATGATTACCGCGATTATTTCTGCCCATGCAGTATCGAAAAGAGCGAAAAAGCGCGATGATCTAAAATGGGCGTCTACCCTGTTATATTTCAGCCAGTTCAGCATTGTCGGATATGCCTTTAACGGCCTGACGATTAATGTGGCTTACCTTGATTTATACTATTATATATTGGCTTTTATCGTTTTGCTCATAAGCCATGTCAATTCAGAATTGGCCAAGCCAGTTGAGAATACAGATATGCAAGAACAACCACGGACATAATCCCTATGAAGAAAATCATCCACCTCATTGCGGCCGCCCGGCCTAATTTTATGAAGATTGCCCCCCTGTATCATGCCCTGAATGCTCAAAGCTGGTGCGTCGTTCATATCATTCATACCGGCCAGCATTATGATGCCAATATGTCCGACAGCATCTTTGCCGACCTGATGCTCCCCGAGCCACATTTTCATCTGGGCATAGGCAGTGGCTCCCACGCCCATCAAACGGGCAATGTCATGCTAAAATATGAACAGATCGTGCTTGAGGAAGAACGGCCCGACTTTCTGGTGGTGGTCGGTGATGTGAATCCCACCGCCGCCTGCTCTCAGGTTGCCACAAAGCTCCATATCCCGGTCGCCCATCTGGAAGCCGGCCTGCGAAGCGGCGACCGCCGCATGCCCGAGGAAATTAACCGTCTGGTTACCGATGCCATTTGCGATACCCTGTGGACTCCGTCGCCGGATGCCGATGAAAATCTGCGCAATGAAGGCCATCCGGCGTCACGTATTGTGAGGATTGGCAATATCATGATGGATTCCTATGAGCTATTAAAGGACAAGATTGAAGCCGAAAAATCCCCGGAAAAATTTGGTCTTGAGGTTGGTAATTACGGCGTGGTTACCCTGCACCGGCCCTCTAATGTGGATGAATTTGACAGCCTCAGAAAACTGGTTGATCAATTGATTGAGACATCAAAAAAAATCCCGCTGATCTTCGCCGTCCACCCCCGCACCCGGGCCAGCCTGCAAAAACATGGCCTTTGGGACGACATCCAAACCATTGACCGGCTGAAACTGGTGGAACCGGTCAGCTATGCCCCTTTTATGAGCCTGGTTAAATCAGCAAAGCTGATTATCACCGACAGCGGCGGCATTCAGGAGGAAACCACCTATCTGAATATCCCCTGCCTGACCCTGCGGGAGAATACCGAACGGCCTATTACCATCACCGAAGGCACCAACAAGCTGGTGACCATTGATGATCTTCAGGAGAATGTGGATTTAGTTCTGGCCGGAAAATGGCGCAGCGGCACAAAACCTGACCTGTGGGATGGGAGAACCGCGATCCGCGCAACAGAAGAAATCAGGAAGTGGTTTTTTGGCTAAGTGAGGTGGTCCTGATTGTCTGAACAGTTTGGCAGTGAAGTTAAGGTGTATCGGTAATACCCCCATTTTTAGAGGGTTTCAAAAGTAGGACCATTTAAGCGTCCATGCTCAACATAGCTAGTCGGTCCTAAAAAAGATTGTTTTACCATTGATATTTTTGTGGGTTGAAGAATGAAAGCAGTATTTCAAGCAGCCACAAAAAGATCTTCCTGAGGAT
>NVVY01000010.1 GCA_002749135.1 Alphaproteobacteria bacterium
GCGGTGAACCCGCTGATCAAGATCGTCAATATCGTGGCGATCCTGCTGGTGGCGATTGTGGCTAAAACCATGTAAGTTCAGCTTTAAATTTAAATCTTGAGAAAAGCCCTGCTGATTGCGGGGCTTTTTTTTTGACATCAGCTTTCTTTTGGTTATATTGCACCGCAACAGAACCCATAGCCAAACAGGTGAGACCCTATGCCCCTCGTCAGTAAAATCAGTGCCGGCCTGAACCCGCCGGAAGAAATCAACGTCATCATCGAAGTTCCCGCCGGCGGCGAGCCGGTCAAATATGAAATGCATAAACGCAGTGGGGCGATCCTTGTGGACCGGATTTTACATACGCCCATGCGCTATCCCACCAATTACGGTTATATGCCCCATACATTGTCCGATGATGGTGACCCGTGCGATGTGATGGTTGTGGTCGGCGTATCGCTGGTGCCGGGCTGTGTGATCCGCGCCCGCCCGGTAGGGGTATTGCTCATGGAAGATGAAGCCGGGGGCGATGAGAAAATCCTTGCAGTGCCGGACCTGAAAACTGATCCCACCTACAAAGACATCAAGACCTATACCGACCTGCCRGAAATTCTAATCCAGCARATTGAGCATTTCTTTAAACATTATAAAGACCTTGAAGAAGGAAAATGGGTCAAGATCACCGGATGGGAAGGCCCGGACGTAGCCAGACAGAAAATCCTCGAGGGCATTRAACGGGCGSAAAAYACCCCCGAGGARGATTAGGGCCTACCCKGTACGAATTTCTGTCAGGAATTCATCGACAGCYAATTTTAACGTAGAGGCCTGCCCGGATAATTCATTGGATGCCGTGAGGACATCGGAGGCGGCATTTCCTGTTTCTTCTGCTAATTGACTGACATTATTAACATTTTCAGCGGCGGMYTCWGTTCCGGTTGCGGCCTGCATGGAATTGCGACTAATTTCCTGCATGGCCATGGCCTGCTGCTCCACTGAGGCCGCTATGGAAGAAGATATTTCATCCAACTCGCTGATTGTTGAAGAAATCTCCTGAACAGCAGATACTSTATCGCTTGTGGTTTCCTGCATATCATTAATTTGTTTTCTGATTTCTTCTGTTGCTGATGCGGTTTGACTGGCAAGGTTTTTTACCTCTGACGCAACTACGGCAAACCCCTTGCCAGCCTCGCCTGCACGTGCTGCCTCAATGGTGGCATTCAAGGCAAGCAAATTCGTTTGTTCGGCTATATCATTAATCAGCGAGATAACTTCATTGATTTTTTCAGAGCTATGGGCCATYTCGGTTACCCGCTTAGAAGCATTATTCACGGAATTTAACGCATTCTTTGAGGCATTAGAAGCGTTGCCTATCTGAACAGAAATTTCCTGAACAGAAGCCGTCATCTCTTCGGAAGCACTGGCTACAAGCTGTACATTTTCACCGGCTTGCGTSGTGGCCGCTGAGGCTGATAAAGATTCTTGCTTCATGCTGTTTGCAGAGCTGCTCATAGATTCTGATGTGGCATTTAATTCGGTTGCCGCACTGGMAACAGTGTCAAGAACGCCGCCGACACTTTCTTCAAACCTTCTGGCCATTTCAAGCCGATCAGCTCTGCGCTTTGCTTCCGCTTCTTTTTCCAGCTTTCTATCTTCAACAAGTTTTTTCTCTTCAGMAGCCTTCTGTTCGGCGGCACGTTTTTTYTCTGCTTCTTCCTGAATAATCCGGTTAGATTCTGATTCTTCTTCCAGACGTAACCTTTCAAGAGCGTTTTGCTTAAAGACATTTACGGACTTGGCCATTTCCCCAACCTCATCCTTTCGGTCCAAGCCGGGTATTTCTATGGAAGTRTCSCCTTCAGCCARRTYTGCCATGCTTTTGGTCATGGCACTTATGGGCTTTGTAATAGAACCAGCTACCATAATGACGATGGCCAGAGACAAAACCAAACCAACGGCCAATAATATCCATAAAAGCACYATTAAATTATCAGARKRTTCYARTGCYWSWGCCRCGTCATMMGATARTRATTTTTKTTGATYRGMAACCATGCCRCYTTTRCCGKMTKTACCAACAAGAATTTTAAGAAGWATGCCMGCSCGGGGTGCGGCCTCTTTAACCAATAGATARTTRGCCATATTCCACTGTTCYGACCCCCGTATATCAAACATTTTTGCAGGWAGAGCGTTGAACTCGGCGCGYTGTTTGGAGAAAAYTTTAAAGGCCAGAGATTGTTTGGRACCAAGAAGCCCTGCTGCCTTTTTCAAATCCCYGAAACGWCGTTCATTTTTTGCCCATAATTTGTCGAATTTGTCTTTGTAATCGCTATCCCCTGTCAATAAAAACGCCCGGATATTTGCAAKGCCAAGGCCAAGGGTTCCCCGTACATCAGCCATAATGCCCAGCAATCGTTTCCGCTCTATCGTGGCCGGCATCTGTCCTTCCATGTCTATTAATTCTGTAATTTTAGTAAACATGACRGAGGCCTTTGGCATGGCATCAGTCGTCAAAACAACAGTTGCCGGATATTGTTCWGGCGTATGAGCAATATTTTCWACKGTTGCCTGTGCTRTYTTRAATTCYSCCATKGTRGYYTTAAAKTTTGCCCAAGCTGTWACATTGTCAGGGTTRGTCCAGTCYTTGGAKAAAMCATYCATGSTYTTTTCCARAYYYTCAATATCAGCCCAYACRTCCRCCCGCTGCTTTTTGAATTTTGYATTTCCGGTAAGCATATAACCCCGTAAAGTAGCCAGTGAGGCATATATATTTTTAGCTAGTGMGGTACTGGCAGATGCACTGGGTACGCGAAGSYGATCAATSMGCAAGRTATGTTCATCAATGGTTTTTAATTGMACAAGTGTTATGCCAATKGAAATGRCYAATATTCCACACACARCCCCGAAGCCAAGCATAAGGCGGCTTTTAATTYTTAAGTCACTGATAACACTTAATATATTAARTTTATTGCTCATTTCATCACCACRAATAAAGTAAAATTTTACGMTATTWAATAATTTRATAATTTAATTTTAAAACTCAATTAGTTAAGAATATCTTAAAAAAATATGTTGCCCGTTTCTTTGGATGTAARATYATATAAATTGGCTTAATAATCAAAGGATTAAGCCAAWWTATATAAAGTTYTCATWGGSRCGGTTTGGGAAAAGGATGCTACCATATGMAAATATTAATAAAAAATATAGTTGGTATGAGCCTATATTTTCAGACTCACATATAGCGATGCAAGTACCAAATTTTGAAACATATATTATTAAATATACTCAGAATCCCCAACTATCCGAGAAAATAGTTRACCTKCTGCGAGAAATTAATTCTTCTGTGTTTCATGATTACAGGCAATTTTTTAAACGAAAAACAGCRCAAGGARCTGGAGCAGATTACACGGCGGTCGATTGAGCCGCAKGGTGTTGCGCRCCGTGCCAATGCTATTCTTCTTCTTGATGATGGCAAGAGTTGCTCCTTGATTGCCGCGTTTCTTTATCTGGACGATGACACGATCCACACATGGTATATCCGGCGCGCATATGGCCAGTATTACGCGCGTCCCGGGGCGATCAAGCTGATGCACAGGTTGGGTTTTGAGTATAAACGCCCGACAGCTCACTTCGTCCCGCAATATGGGCATAATAAGTGGACGGRRCAATCGGCAGAACTCTGCAAATTGGCTCAACCCCGAAAAAGAAACGGTGTTCATCTATGAAATGGGTCATCTTTTGAACGGGCGGTCGAGTTCCGGCCCTYATGCCACTATCAACCTCGTTCCTTTTGACCCAGTCATTCAGGGCCTGGGGAACACAGCCAATCTTGGCAGAAATTGATGTGATCGCTACCGAGCGGGATGAATACTCATCCACATGCTCCAACACCATCCGTACGGCCCGCGCCCGTATCTCTGATGAAAAYCTGTTCTTTATATTGCTCGTCATGGCTCCTTTTACTATAGATTAGAAGCCTCCGGCAAACCCGGGGCGGTTCAGTGTGCCAATTGMTCTGGCTGGACTTTCCATAAAAATGCTCAATCATCTGAACACTAGTCCGCATTAAAATTGCCAAGCTGTAAATGAATATAAAAAGTTGGTGGTCCCGACTGGAGTCGAACCAGTGGCCTACCGCTTAGGAGGCGGTCGCTCTATCCTGCTGAGCTACGGGACCCTCAAAAAAATAGCTTATAGCATAGCATTTTTTTTATATCAATCAGGTGTAATTAATAAAATTTTACGATCAATATTTGTCTATATCCCRTAAAATATCTGCCAGCARGGTTCTGAAGAAATCRAACTCGTTATTGATCCGGGTCTTCTCTTGAGAATAGAATGCCCCTGCAATCCAGTTAATATCTTCGATCGTACYGGGCAGGYGCAACTCCTGTGAATATTGTTTGTTGTCATCATTAAACTTGGTATGAACTTGTGAACGGGAACCTGCATCAGCATCYTCAATCAGCCCCTTTGAAGCTCACCTTTTKCTGCGCGTTGCCTTTGGTGAAAATTCGGGTRCGRATTTTTTCRTTCCATTCYAKATTRACCGTATTYTTCTGATCATCAAACAAAGCCATGAACAGGCGGTTTATGATGGTGAACGCCTCCGGRTTTTCTGGCAAGGGGGCTTCCTGATAGATATGSACACTGTCGGTTTCATATTCCATACCRATCCATGTCAGRGGCARCCTKTTACCYGCCCCGTCAAACAGGGCAAAACTRCCCTCGACAAATTCCTGTAGCACAGGTTCAATTTCCTGATCAGACAGGCTGGAACTATTGCCCAATTTTGACCGCAGATAATCCTCCACATCATGGGTGAACAGACGATGGACGATCTCTATGGTCTGCGTCTTGTCCCTAAGGTCAATCTGGGTAAAGGCGGCGTAGAAACGGTGAGCATGGCTCACAGGGACCAGCCACAGCGATAGGGCGACAAACGCTGTTAAGAACTTTGRAAATGTCCTCATTTCTCGGGTTTATCAGCCTTGTCGCTGTCCAGTTTAACGTCAAATTCCTTCATCATATTACGCTTTTTCTTGCCCTTGATCAGATCAAAGCGGGATTTTTCGATACGGCGGGGAAAATGATTGTTATCCATATCAGTGTCCGCCGTTTCCCAATGGGGGTCCACCATCACAGATACAACCGTCTTGTCCGTAATCAGCATCCGGGTAATTTTTTTAGAATTTTTACGCCAGATTTCTGCATTAAGGCGGATTTCCTCCTTGCTGCCATCGCCGTAAGTAACTTCGAGGAATATGGGCATCACAAGGCCGCCCTTATTGGTGAAGTCCATCAGGTAAATATTGGATTTCTCAGTCAGCAGGTCTTTCTGCCAGTCCTCAAGCTCTTTGACCACAGTGCTATAGTCATTGCGCTGTTTATTGGTCACGGTATATTTATCGTGTTCGTTGTAAAAATCCTTCAGTTCCGGAAAACGATCTATTTTTTTCTTGAGCTTTTCATCTGCAACGCGGGCGGGGGCAAGGCCGCGCTCTTCGTCTTTACCGCGTTTAAAGGACTGTTCAACCTCAGAGTCTTTGGTATTCACGTTGAGCARACGCACATTATCCAGCGAAATATCCACATGCTGGGTGGTATAGAACCAACCACGCCAGAACCAGTCCAGATCGATGCCGCTGGCATCCTCCATAGTGCGGAAAAGATCCGCCGGGGTGGGCCGTTTGAATTTCCAGCGGCGGGAATATTCCCGGAAGGCAAAATCAAACAGATCGCGGCCCATGATGCTCTCCCGCAAGATGCGCAGGGCAATGGCTGGCTTGCCATAAGCATTATTGCCAAATTGCAACAGGGAATCACTATTGGTCATAATCGGCACCTGCTTGGTGCTTTTCATGTAATTGACGATCTGATAGGGCTCCGCACGGCGGGTAGGATAGCCTTTTTCCCATTCTTCCTCTGCCAGATTTTGCAGGAATGTATTCAGCCCCTCATCCATCCATGTCCATTGGCGTTCATCGGAATTGACGATCATGGGGAAATAATTATGGCCTACCTCATGGATGACAACCGAAATCAAACCATATTTTGTCCGGCGGCTATAGGTTTTCTTGCCGGTTTTCTTATCCAGAGTGGGGCGTGGGCCATTGAAGCATATCATGGGATATTCCATCCCGCCCACCGGGCCATTGATGGACTGTGCCACGGGGTAAGGGAAAACAAGGGAATATTTATTATAAACCTCCAGCGTATGAATGACGGCCCGGGTCGARTATTTCTCCCATAAGGGATTGCCTTCTTGCGGATAAAAGGACATGGCCATGACGGTCTTGCCATTTTCCGGCTGATAATAACCTTGGGCATCCCACAGGAATTTGCGCGAGGAGGCAAAGGCAAAATCRCGGACATTTTGCGCCTTRAACCGCCATGTTTTGGTGGTTTTCGCCCGAAAGTTTAACTTTGCGGCGRCCTCTTCGGTCGTGATAATCATCACCGGAGACTTAGCTGTTCTGGCTTTTTTCAGGCGTTTCCGCTGAAYTTCCGTCAGGACATCCTGCGGGTTTTGCAACACACCCGTAGCTGATACCACATGGTCCGYCGGCACCGTAATCGCCACCTCATAATCGCCAAATTCAAGGGTAAATTCGCCGTTTTTCAGAAACTGYTTATTGGTCCAGCCATCATAATCGGAATAGGCYGCCATGCGYGGAAACCACTGGGCAATTTCATAAATATARTTGTCATCTTCCTTGAAGTATTCTTTGCCGCCCCGGGCGCGTATTATCTTGGCATCCARAATATTATACGACCATTCAATGGAAAAATTAAGCTTTTGTCCGGGCCGAAGCGGTGACRGCAGGTCAATGCGCATCATGGTATTGTTAATCACATAGGGCAAATCCGCCCCGCCGCTGTCMGTGACCGCARAGATTCTATATCCCCCCTCATAGGTCTTTTCATACATCTTCTGACGCAAAATTGCATAGGGAGCTTTTGGTTTACTGGAATCAAAGTTTGATTTCTGCTCCCCRGAATTATGAGCAAAACGGTTTTGGTCCAGTTGTACCCATAAATAACGCAGTGTATCGGGGGAATTATTGTAATATTTAATTTTCGCCGCCCCGATGATACGCTGTTTTTCATCATCCAGCGTCACATCAATTTTATAATCCGCCTGCTGTTGCCAATATTGGTGACCCGGTGCGCCGGACGCCGTGNNATACACATTGGGCGTTGGCAGAACCTCATCACTTAACTGACGRAATTTATCGTTTAATTGTTCGGCTGTCTGGGCGAAGGCGCCCACGGACAAAGATGTAAATAATGCTATTATTATCCCGATATATAAGGATTTTCTCATTTTGCTATATCCCAAAAAAATATTTTTATACACTGAAACAGACGAATATGTTATCGYCTATAGCCCCATTAATCAAGGACAACCAGATGATTTAGCGGTCCTTTGCCGTGACCATATCCGGGCGCATTCATAATGGCTTTTTGAACATAGTCATGACCGCGAAGRACCGCTCTGTTCACGTCCATCCCCTGCCCCATYCCCACCGCAATGGCGGCGGCCAATGTGCAGCCKGTACCGTGGGTGTTGTCTGTGGCAATCTTCGGGCTTGAAAATTCACTAACCCCTTCCCCGGTCACCAGAATATCCGTCAGAATATCCCCCGTCAGATGCCCRCCCTTGACCAGAACWGCCTTTGGCCCCATGGCGCACAKCTTTTCTGCGGCCCGTATCATATCCTCTATGGTTTCAATGGGATCAGTGCYGGTCAAAAATGYGGCTTCAGCAAGGTTTGGCGTTAATAAATCAAGATGTGGAAAAATATCAGAAATTAAAATATCAACGCCCGTGTCTTCCAACAGGGAATGACCRCTGGTAGACAGTATAACCGGGTCAAGAATAAGGGGTATTTCATTAWATTCCGCAAATATCCGGGYAAGTTGCAGGGCAATTTCAGCGGACCCCATCATACCGACCTTGATAGCATCCGGCGTAATATCCGCCAACACCGCACGAACCTGRGCCGSRACCAGTTYTGCATCAACCGGGTGCACCTCATAAACCTGCCGGGTATTCTGCACGGTAAGAGCGGTAATCGCGGCCATGGCATAGCCGCCCAAGGCGGATATGGTCTTGATGTCCGCCTGAATCCCCGCGCCRCCGCAGGGGTCAGACCCGGCRATGGTTAARATTTTTCCAYGCATTTNNWCGGATTTNYTGRCCTAGRTTGATAATTCTTCCACGGTGGAGACAATATCATCCACAACCGCCGTAATCAACTTGTCATCCTGCCCTTCGGCCATCACCCGGATCAGGGGTTCAGTACCGGATTTACGGATCACCACCCGGCCACTGCCATTCAGGCGGTTTTCGCCTTCTGAAATAGCCTCTTTCACACGCGGCACCTCCAAGGGGTCGGTCCCCGGTGCGTAACGAACATTTTTCAAAAGCTGTGGATAGGGGGTATATAGATTACAAATCTCACTGACCGGCTTTTCAGATGTGACCAGAACGGATAAAATCTGTAACGCCGCAATCAGGCCATCSCCCGTGGTGGCGAAATCATTTAGCACAATATGACCAGACTGTTCGCCGCCCAGATTAAGGCCCTTTTCCCGCATGGCTTCCACCACATAACGATCACCAACCTGAGTACGGACCAAGTCAAGGCCAATGGTTTCCAGATATTTTTCAAGCCCCAKATTGGACATGATTGTGGTRACGATSGCATCCCCGCTGAGCTTATTCGTGGTTTTCATGTATTTGGCCACGGTCGCCATAAGCTGGTCGCCGTCAATAACCCGGCCCTTTTCATCACAGATGATCAATCGGTCCGCATCCCCGTCAAGGGCGATACCTATGTCAGCATTGTGAAGCAACACATTCTCACAAATCAATTCGGGATGTGTAGAGCCACATTTGTCGTTGATATTCTTGCCGTTGGGGCTAACCCCGATCGCGACCACCTCTGCGCCCAATTCCCACAGGACACTTGGAGCGGTGCGGTATGCGGCCCCGTTGGCGCAATCCAGAACAATTTTGAGGCCATCAAGGCGCAGATTCTTCGGGAAAGTATTTTTGGCAAATTCCATATAACGGCCCACGGCATTCTTCAACCGTTGCGCCCGGCCCAGCTTTTCCGATGGCACCAGATGGTCCGCATAGCCATTATCCATACGCCGTTCTATCTCAAGCTCAATATCATCGGACAGCTTGTACCCATCCGGACCAAAAAGTTTCAGACCATTGTCCTGAAACGGATTGTGGGACGCGGAAATCATCACCCCCAGATCAGCCCGTAATGACCGGGTCAACATAGCAACCGCCGGGGTTGGCATAGGACCAACCATGATCACATCCATGCCCAAAGATATGAAACCGGACGCCAATGCCGGTTCCAGCATATAACCGGACAGTCTTGTATCCTTGCCAATAACCACCCGGTGCTGATGATCACCCCGCGTGAAATGCTTGGCCGCCGCCATGCCCACACGCATGGCGATCTCTGCTGTCATATTTCCCTCATTCGCCGTACCGCGAATACCGTCCGTACCAAAATATTTCCGTGTCATGTTGTTATCTTTTTTATAGTCGTTTCTGGATTTACTGTTCTTCATAACATGCAGTTCTTAATACATGCTGAACAAGGAATATAAAACACTTAAACTAAGTCTGTAATATGACAAAAAGACTAACTTTAACAAACATTAAGACTATGCCATGCATCTCGCATCTGCCGATTTTCAAGAACATCATGGACCCGCAAAATCTGAACCCCCTGATCATAGCCCATCTGCCCAAAAGCCAGCGACCCGGCAAGCCGTTCCGATACTTCTTCGGCTCCCGTAATATGGCCAATGAAGCGCTTGCGCGAAACACCAAGCAATATGGGCACCCCAAGCCCGTGAAGCAAAGACACGCTATCTATCAATGCAATATTATGGGCCGTGGTCTTGCCAAAACCGATTCCCGGATCAATGATCACCCGTTCCCGGTCAATCCCCGCATTGTGGCATATTTCCAGCCGCTGTTCCAGATAATCATAAACATCAATAACCACATGGTCATAGCGGGGGTCATCCTGCATATTTTCCGGTGTATTCCGGGCATGCATGAGAATGACCGGACAATTCAGGCCMGCCACATAATCAAGGGCCTCTGCGTCATGGCTCAGGGCGCTRACATCATTAATGATGCTGGCYCCGGCYTTYATGGCTTGCCGCATTACCTCTGTATWACGCGTATCAATGGATATGGGCACCGTRATGTCTGACAACCCYTCAATCACCGGAATCACCCGGTTTAATTCTTCACGGAYCRTGACTTTTTGGGCGCCGGGCCGTGTGGAYTCACCGCCAATGTCAATGATATCCGCCCCGTCCCGTATCARACGATGGGCATGAGCCACGGCCCTGTCCACACTGTCATATTGCCCGCCGTCAGAAAAACTGTCCGGCGTCACATTGACTATTCCCTGAAGACAAGGCCCGTCAGGGTTGATATTTTTCATGGCAGGGCGCGGGCGGCAAATATCCTCCATCACTTGTGAGAGGTACGCCTGCTCATGCGCAGGCARTCCGGCGCGATATGATTCAAGCTCACAAACCGGAAYCATATCCTGCCTTTGCCCTATGCGGTYAAAAATYYGCACCATACAAAAYGCCAAAGCMCCCCCGGCCAGAAGGTGAGCCTTACCCGCCGCCACGGYCTCCAAAGCAACACAGCCCCTGAGAAATCCCAGAGGCTGTATATATAWTTTATYGCGGGCCGGGCCGTGCATGGCTTAATTTTCAGGAACGGGATCGGACCCAATGCGCCCGTCNNTNNNNTTNGNNCCCTTGGTCGGCGCACTMCCCGCCGATGGAACAGACCCTGCCTGAGGTGTGTCTTCAGAACTGTCATTATCGGACAGGTCCTTGTTAATGTCCTTACCGGCAATGATGGCCGCAATATCTTCACCAGTCAGGGTTTCATATTCCAGCAGTGCATTGCCCAGCTTGTCCAGAAGGTCTTTATGATCGGTACATATYTTCTTGGCCCGCTCATAGCTTTCATCCACAATCCGGCGCACTTCTTCATCAATGATCTTTGCGGTTTCATCGGAAATATCATGGCTTCGGGATACGGAATGACCCAGAAAAACCTCTTCCTGATTATCACCGTACTGCAGCATGCCCAGCTTTTCACTCATGCCCCATTTGGTCACCATGGACCGGGCAAGCTTTGTCGCCATGGCAATGTCACCGGACGCCCCGGAAGACACTTTATCATAGCCAAAGCAGATTTCCTCGGCCACACGCCCGCCCATGGCCACGGCAAGATCAGCAAACATTTTTTCCCGGGCATAGGAATAGCTGTCCCGTTCCGGCAGACGCATCACCATACCAAGGGCACGGCCCCGGGGAATGATGGTTGCCTTGTGAATAGGATCAGACGCCGGGCATTTTACCGCCACCAGAGCATGTCCGGCTTCATGGAAGGCTGTCATGCGTTTTTCTTCTTCGGTCATCACCATGGACCGCCGTTCGGCGCCCATCATAACCTTATCCTTGGCATCCTCAAAATCTTCCATACTGATCACCCGCTTGCCTTTTCGGGCGGCAAGAAGGGCGGCTTCATTAACCAGATTGGCAAGGTCAGCACCGGAAAATCCGGGCGTACCGCGCGCAATAACCCTAACATTAACATCAGCGGCCAGTTTTGGCGTTTTACGCATATGCACTTTCAGAATTTTCTCCCGGCCAATAATATCCGGGTTCGGCACCACAACCTGACGGTCAAAACGGCCCGGACGCAGCAAAGCCGGGTCCAGAACATCCGGACGGTTGGTTGCCGCCACAAGGATCACGCCTTCATTGGATTCAAACCCGTCCATTTCCACCAGAAGCTGGTTCAGGGTCTGTTCCCGTTCATCATTGCCGCCGCCAAGCCCCGCGCCCCGATGACGGCCCACCGCATCAATTTCATCAATGAATATAATACACGGCKCATTCTTTTTGGCCTGTTCAAACATATCGCGGACACGGCTCGCGCCCACGCCGACAAACATTTCAACAAAATCAGAACCTGAAATGGTGAAGAAGGGCACATTGGCCTCGCCCGCGATGGCGCGCGCAAGTAGCGTTTTACCAGTACCGGGTGGCCCCACGAGCAAGGCACCTTTAGGGATTTTGCCGCCGAGACGTTCAAATTTTTGAGGGTCCTGAAGGAACTCAACGATTTCTTCCAGTTCTTCCTTAGCCTCATCAATACCGGCCACATCATCAAAGGTGACCCGGCCATGGCTTTCATTGAGCAGTTTCGCCTTGGACTTGCCAAAGCCCATGGCCTTGTTGCCGCCGCCCTGCATCTGACGCATGAAGAAAATCCATACCCCGATCAGAATAATCATGGGTAGCGCGCTTAGAAAATAACCTAAAAATCCACCATTATCTATTGGGACCGCCGTTATGCCCACGCCTTTGGACCGCAAATCGCCAACCAGATTTGGATATTCCGGGGCAAAAGTATGAAATTTCCCGGACGTACCAGAAGCGGTACTAAATTCGCCAACAATATCCCTGCCCTGAATTGTCACCTTGGAAATTTGCCCTGCTGAAACCTTGTCAAGAAAAGCGGAGAAATCAATTTCCGCATTAGCCCCCTGACGCGCGTCGCCATTCAGCGCGGAATAAAGAGTCAAAAGTAAAATTATGATAATCGCCCATAAAGCAATATTACGTCCCATATTTCACGCATCTTTCAAATATAAATTTGTTATCAGAAGAATATTTTCTTCCACCATCCCCCATAAGTAAGACTTTTTGCATATCAAACAAGCCAATATGGGTGTTTTTATGATTTTATTTGTATATTACAAGCCATTTTCGTTATTTTACAGCTAAATCATTGACAAAATGTTGCTTCAGAACGGCCTGAAAGCCYGTTTCTTCAAAACCCGGTATAAAAGTTGGTAAAATAATCTTGCCAGTATCTGTAATGATACAGGGCAGGCTGTCCCGGATAACTTTGGCAAACTTCAGTTTTTCAAGGGCCGGATTCTGGTGACATATCTGCTGCCACTCGGCCTGTTCTATTTTTTTCAAATGGCCGGTTATAGCCCCGTTTTTAATAACAAAACGACCATCCCAGATCAGATCACTATCTCGCTCAAGGTCGCAACTCTCGCTGATGCCCGCAACTTCCCGGCTTATTCTGATACGATTATCTGAAAGCGGTAAAATCAGGCAACTACCCAATGTCTGCCCGGCAAAATCACCAGCCCGCAACTTGCCATACAAGGCTTCCAACCGCGTCAGGCGCGGGGCATAGGTCCCGCCACTGATCTGCCTGAGCAATGTGGCGAGACAGCGCAGAGAAATTTCCTCATGAGCGGAAATCAGGGGCGCAACCGCAACCTCCACATACCCCTCAGGAAACCAAGTCACTGCCTCCCGTTCCAGATCAGCCGTCAAGGATATAAGCAGGGATTGCACCCGCCCCATACGCGCCGCCGTCCCGGCCATACGTGCCGCCGTCAGCCCGTCTATATCCTTTTCTGCCAGCAGATTACGTATTTTAATCCGGGTATAGCTGACATCCTCATTACTGGGATCATCTATCCACTCCTGCCCCATATGGCGTAATGTGGCTTTAAGGCGATCCTTTGGCACCGTGAGCAAGGGGCGACAGACGGTGCCCATACCGGGCACAGACACCGGGAAAGCCGCCTGTGGCTTCATGGCCGCGAGACCATCCACACCACTGCCCCGGAACAGGCGGATCAAGAAAGTTTCCGCCTGATCATCCTGATGATGACCGAGAAATAATTTTCCCACCCCGTGCGATCGACACCATTCGCCCATCAGCCGGTAACGGGCACGCCGGGCCTGATCCTGAATATTGCTGTGGGGTTTGTCGCCGYCCCATGTGAGCGTTACATGGGCAATATCATAATGCTTAAGCCTGTCCGYCACCTGCCGGGCTTCCGCCGCCGCTTCGGTTCGCAATCCATGATCAACCGTAATGGCCGTCAGGGAAATATCATGGCGGCGGCACCATTCACCGAGCATGAGGGTCAGGGCCAGGCTATCCGCTCCGCCCGATACCGCCACCGCAAGATTTTCCCCGTCTGAACAGCCCATAGGTGCCATCAGTTCCGAAAATTCAAGCGGCGAAAGGGGCAATGAATCATGCATAGTTCATAGACTTAATTACAGCCGGCCCGTTTTTCCTCGGGCGGGCGTTTGTTTTTGCTTTCCATACTATCCGGGAAACGGGACGCCAACTCACGGTAAGCATCACAGGCATCGTTTTTTTCCCCCATAGCATTCAGGGACATGCCAATTTTCAACAAAAAAGCCGGGGCCTTCTGACTTTTGGGATAGTTGTTATARCCCTCGAGAAAAGCGCGGGTGGCTTTGGTGTACATCTTGCGCACATAATAGGTCTGCCCCCGCCAATATTGGGCATTGCCCGCAAGATTTGCCTTGGGATAGCGTTTCAGAAATTCGCCGAGGGCAACCTCCGCCTTGGCATATTGTCCCTTGGTCACCAGTTTCTGCGCATAGCTATATTGCTGTTTTTCTGTTCCGGCGGGCAGAATATCAGCGGCCACTGTGGCAGGCGCTGTTTGAGGCGTAACAACGGGATGTTGGGCCGTCTGTCCGCCGCCCTTTTCCAGTTCGGCCAGACGAAATTCATAATCACGGGCCATGACGGCCATCTGTTGCTTTAACTGTCCGGCTTGGTAATTGCTTTCCTCTATACGCCCTGTGAGCTGACGAAGCTGGGTTTCTATCTGGGCTATGCGCGCTTCCAGATCAGCAAAGCGAATATTGCCGCCCGCCGGGGCAACGCTGCCCCCGGTCTCCGCAGCGAAATTGCTRCCCGATTTAAAGACTTTTCTTTGAACCGATTTCAGTTGTTTCTCCACCCTTTCCAACCGTTTGTTCATGGCCTTGGAGGAYTGTGCCTGAGATGTCATTGGCAACAGGATCGCCATAACCACAATCAGACCAATATTCACAACAGTATTTCTTTTCATAAAATGCTCCGGGTCATAAACTCATAAAAATACCCGCGCAGTCAAGTAAGACGCGCGGGTATTCTATAAAGATACTAGAATATTAATTTACGCGGGTATATCCACGGCGATTCTTTGACCATACAGATTCGCCTGTTCCGGTTACCGCAGGACGTTCTTTGCCGTAACTGACCGTATGAATACGTGAGGGGTCAACACCAAGTGCCACAAGGTAATTYTTSACCGCATTGGCGCGTCTGTCCCCAAGGGCCAGATTATATTCCCGGGTGCCGCGCTCATCACAATGGCCTTCGACAGTAACCTTGACATCGGCATGGGCCACAAGCCATGCGGCCTGTGCCTGCAAACCTGAACGACCATCTGAGGAGAGGTCATAACGGTCATAACCAAAATAAACCAGCGCGTTATCCGCCGCCATATCCAGAGACTGCTGCGTCGCAGGGTCTTCCATAACAGTTTCAACCTGAACATCTTCTGTTGGTTTGGCAATTACTTCTTGTTGTTTCTCAACAGCAGGTTCCGCRGGCGCATTRTCCAAAGCACCCGTATTCGTATTCGAATTTGCGCAGGCCCCTAATAACAAGATCGCCCCGATCAGTGCCCCGTATTTTACGCCATTCATTTTTTTCAGCATTTAGTGGTCCTTCCACGTAACTTAATCATATTTTTACTACCGATGATATGCCATTCCCCGCAAGAACTGGCGTTTGCCTGTTTCCAACCTTTTTCATTGAATACCATAACAAACCGCTGGAACTATAACAGAATCATTTATCTAATCAAGGGGGACCATGCAGGATCTGAGGCTTCCAGAGGTGTTATTATCTGCCTCTCGTTATATCCGGTTAAATCCACGGTCCATAATTGTGTCTCGCCGCCCCTGCCCTGACTGTCATAGGGTTGCTGACGAAAGAACATTATTACCCGCCCGTTGGGGGCCCATGTCGGCCCTTCGTCAAGGTAGCTCTCGGATAGAAGCCGCTCACCACTGCCGTCCGGCTTCATGACGCCGATGTAAAATTTACCCTTATATTGGCGGGTAAAGGCGATCAAATCACCGCGCGGTGACCAGACGGGGGTGCTGTATCGGCCCTTGCCAAAACTGATCCGTTTGATATTTTTYCCGTCCGCATCCATCACATAAATCTGCTGACTGCCGCCCCGGTCCGAATTAAAGGTAACATAGCGCGAATCAGGCGAATAACTGGGCGAGGTATCAATCGCCGTATGCTTGGTGAGCCGCTGAATTTTACGGGTCCGAAGCTCCATGACATAAATATCAGAATTGCCCTTATAGGCCTGTGACATGATCACTTTATTGCCATCCGGCGAGAAACGCGGCGCAAAGGTCATGCCCGGAAAATCGCCCAGAATTTCCTGCTTGCCGCTGTCAATATTATAGAGATAAACGCGCGGGTTATCCCCGTGATAGGACAGATAGGTAATTTCCTGTGCCGTGGGCGAGAAACGCGGCGTCAGTACGAGATTTTTACCACTGGTCAGAAAGACATGGTTATAGCCATCCTGATCCATGATCGCCAGCCGCTTTATCTTGGCCGTGGCCGGGCCACTTTCCGAGATATAGACCACGCGGGTGTCGAAATATCCGCTTTCCCCGGTCAGACGTTTATATATGGAATCGGAAATAAGATGGGCGATGCGACGCCAGTTTTTCGGCGACGTATAATAGCGCAGGCCGGTCATCTGGCTGCTGCCCAGAACGTCCCAAAGCCTGAATTCCACCTTGAGCCGCCCGTCTTCCTGCAAAGAAATAGACCCATTCATCAAGGCCTGCGCCCCGATGGCTTTCCAGTTGCTGAAATTGGGGTTTCTAAGACTGGTCAGGGCATTGCCCGATTTGATAAAGGCTGCGCTGTCCACTGTGCGGAACAGGCCGGACCGGGTCAGGTCGGCCTTGACCACAAGGGCCAAACGTTTGCCGTAATCCTGAACCGAACCACCGGAAACAATGTCATTTTCACTGCCAACAAGGT
Organism: Alphaproteobacteria bacterium; assembly: GCA_002749135.1. Taxonomy (GTDB): domain Bacteria; phylum Pseudomonadota; class Alphaproteobacteria; order Sphingomonadales; family Emcibacteraceae; genus Paremcibacter. The sequence goes on from NVVY01000010.1 coordinate 16,976, forward strand.
CCGTGATCGCGATAGGAAGCGGGTCAGCGTGGCCCCGGTTCACATCAACCACGATCCTTGCATTGGCCGAAAAAATCGTCAAAGCCAGCCCGGCTATAGCCATTATTAGTTTTTTCAGTAACCTCACTTGCATCTCCATATATTTTATGTCTATCCGTTTAACATATGTTCCGGGTCAAATATTACTTCCATATCCCGCCACAGGTCATATTTATCCTTGGGCAGGAAATCATAGGGCGCACATTTGCGCACCGCCCTGAGCGCACTTTCCGCCGCCGTTCTGAAAAATTCCTGACCCGGCATGGTCATCCGGCTTCTTTCCGTCACTTTCGGCGCCCCGATCAGTTCCCCGTCCGGGCCAAGACGCACCTGAACCGTGACCTTCAGTCCCGCCGCCCCCTTGGCCCCCGCCGGAACATTCCAGCATTGATTGTCAAAAATATGCTTGTCAATGGCATCGGCAATGCTCAGAATTTGCTGTTCAAGGTCAAGACTGCTGATCTGTTTCTCCGGGCCAAAATCCCGGTCTTTCAGTTTTTCGATTATATTCGGCTCCGATTGCTCCCGCTTGTCCAGAAGGACAGCCAGTTTGCCCGCATTAAAACGGCGCGGTTTGGTCTTCGGGGTAATCTTAGGCGCCCGGTTAGCGGCAGTTATTATCGGCTTTTTATCCTTTATTTTCTTCTTTGGTTTTGATTTTATATCCGGCAGAGGCATAGTAGAGGCCAGTTTTGGCGGCGGCGGCGGCATTTCCACTTTACGCTGGGCGGGTTTTTTCTTTGCATCAGGAATTTTCTTAACCGGATCGGGCTTTTTTTCCTGGGCGCGTAATTTTGTTATCTCACCAACCGTGATCATTTCAACGGGAATGACCCGCATTTCAGTGGGCTTGTCATCTCTCCACATGGGTATGGCGATCATTCCCGACGCCAGAACCACGACGTGAAATACAAGGGATATGATGATCGCATCACGCAATTTTTATCATTTCTCCGTATCTGTCACGAGGGCMACCCGTGAGAATCCAGCCCCGTTCATACGGCCCATRACCCGCATCACCACGCCGTAATCAACGGCCTTGTCRCCGTGAATATATATCCTGCCATCCTTGCGTCCGGCGAAAATGACTTTCAGGCGCGGCACCAGCTCATTCAGGTCAATGGCCTCATCCTGCAAATAAAGCTGACCCTCTTTGCTGATGGTGATCGACAGGGGTTTGGTGTTTTCCGGCAGAGCCTTAGCCGCCGTATTGGGCAGGTCAACCGGAATACCCACGGTCAGCAACGGCGCCGCCACCATAAAAACCACCAAAAGCACCAGCATCACATCCACAAAGGGGGTGACATTGATCTCGCTCATGGGTTTATGCCTGCGGCTGAAACCTGATGAATTATATCCGCCGTGCGTCTGCATCAGTGGTTCTCCTCATCCAGTTGACGGGACAGGATGGTGCCGAACTCATCGGCAAACCCCTCCAGCCGGTTGGCATAGCGACCAAGCTCGTTGCTGATCTTGTTATAGGCCACGACCGCCGGCACCGCCGCCACAAGGCCCATGGCGGTGGCAAACAAGGCCTCCGCAATGCCWGGGGCGACCACGGCCAGTGACGAGTTATGAGTGATGGCAATCTGCTCAAAGGCATTCATAATGCCCCAAACGGTGCCGAACAGACCAACRAAGGGRGCCGTTGACCCCACRGTCGCCAGAAAGCTCAGGTAATTTTCCAGCCGYTCCATYTCCCGGCTRACGGTCACCCGCATSACCCGATAAATTCTGTCCTGCAATCCCATGCCCAGYTTGCTTGACCCGCGCCCGCTCACGGAGCGTTGCCATTCACGCATRGCGGCCACAAAWATTGCSGCCATGGGATGATCCGGGTTTTTSCGCACCCGTTCATAAAGRTCTTCCAGAGAATTGCCGGACCAGAATTCCGTATCRAACTTRTYCGCCTGWGCYRTSACCCGCCGGATGCGCTTGCTCTTGTCAAAAATAATTGCCCAGCACCACARGGACGACCCCAGCAATACCAGCATGACAAGCTGGACAATCCAGTCCGCCGATGCAAACATTCCCAATAGRGAGAAATCCGGTATATTSCCGCCCAGATCAATCACTTCAACCGCATTATCCATYRYTTTTTCCATGCTATTCCCTAAGTTACGCTCAGTTTAGCCATAATATTTTCCGGCAACCGCACCGGTTTGTTATTTTCGTTCAGGACCGCCGCTCTGATTTTACCTCTGGCCAGAATATCCCCGGCCCGGCGTATTTCCTGTGCCATRWKCAAGCTGGCCCGGCCYGCTTTTTCAAGCCGYGTATGCACSGTGATCTCATCATCCAGAACGGCGGATTTTATATAATCCACTTCCGACCTGACAACGACAAATTTGACATCTCCGGCGGCTTTGAATTTCAGCATCTCTCCCTGATCTATGCCAAGTTCCCTGAGCATATCCGAACGTCCCCGTTCCATATATTTCAGGTAATTGGCGTAATATACAATGCCGCCCGCGTCCGTATCCTCATAGTAAACCCTGAGGGGCAAAATATGYTCGCCRTCCTTGATATAACCAGAATGTGGCAAAAGTTCAGCCATTCATTCATCCAGCAGATTCATTTGTGATTTATCGGYATCTTTGGGCATTAAAACGCCAATATGRTCAAATCCCTGCGGCGACAGCATCCGGCCCCGGGGGGTGCGCTGTATCAGTCCGGTCTGAATAAGRTAAGGCTCAATAATTTCCTCAATSGCGTCCCKGGGTTCGGACAGAGCCGCCGCRAGCGTTTCAATCCCCACCGGGCCGCCGTTGTAATTCACCCCGATRCAGGTCAGATATTTATGATCCATGGCATCAAGACCACGACTGTCTACCTCTAGCAGGGTAAGCGCCATGTCGGCCATCTCCCGGCTGACGCCGCCGTCCCCCCGTACCAGCGCATAGTCCGACACCCGGCGCAACAACCGCCCGGCAATACGCGGCGTGCCCCGCGCCCGGCGGGCAATCTCCCGCGCGCCGTCACTGGTCATTTCAACCTTTAACACCCGGGCTGCGCGGCGAACAATGGTTTCAAGATCTTCTACTGAATAGAATTCCAGCCGGGTCGGAATACCAAAACGGTCCCGGAGCGGGGTGGTCAGCAAACCGGAACGGGTCGTCGCCCCGATCAAGGTGAAAGGCGGCAGGTCAATACGCACGGAGCGGGCCGCCGGACCCTCGCCAATGATCAGGTCCAGATGGTAATCCTCCATAGCGGGGTAAAGGATTTCCTCCACCGCCGGATTAAGCCGGTGAATCTCATCAATGAACAGAATGTCATTTTCTTCCAGATTGGTCAGCAGAGCGGCCAGATCCCCGGCCTTGGAAATCACCGGTCCCGCCGTGGCCCGGAAATTAACCCCAAGCTCCCGCGCCATAATCTGGGCCAGTGTGGTTTTACCCAGCCCCGGCGGGCCGTAAAACAGCACATGATCAAGGGCCGTATTACGCATACGGGCGGCTTCGATAAAAATCTTGAGATTGTCACAGGTTTTGCGCTGGCCGATAAAATCATCCAGCCGCACAGGCCGGATAGAGCTTTCCGCCTCATCCCCCGCCGTCTGCCCCCGGCTGACCATGCGATCATCACTGCTCATTGGCAAGTTCCTTGAGACCAAGGCGGATCAGGTCAGACACGGTCGCCTCCCCGTCGATAGACCGGGCCGCCGCCGATACGGCCATATAGGCCTCGGTCTGRCGATAGCCCAGATTAACCAAGGCGGACACCGCATCCTGCACCGTCCGGTCATCCGCAGATGACGCCGTGCCGCCGCCRGRSGTATCCGSCGYGCTCGGGCTAATGACAAATTGAGAAACCTTGTCTTTCAATTCGGTGATAAAGCGGGTCGCCAGCTTTGGCCCGACCCCCTTGGCCCGGCCCACCACCGTCTTATCCTGCGCGGCAATGGAATTTGACAGCTCGTCAATACCAACCACAGACAGGATGGCCAGCGCCACCTTGGCCCCCACCCCCTGTACGGTCTGCACCAGATTAAACCAGTCTTTTTCCAACGCGCTGGCAAAGCCAAACAGATGGATATGATCCTCGCGCACATGGGTTTCAATCATCAGGGTCACCGCCTCACCCACCGCCGGCAAATTGCCCAGCGTGCGCCCGGAACAAAAAACCAGATAACCAACCCCGTTCACATCAATGACGCAATAATCCTCGCCGATTGTATCCACAAGACCCTTGAGCTTGGCAATCATCAGCGATGTCCCCGGAATAAAATCTGCGCGCCGGCGCGCGGGGCTCTGCGGTCCTGTGTCATGGTTTTATGCAAACTGCCGTGGCTGCCGCCGCTATGGGCATGACAGATGGCCACCGCCAGCGCGTCCCCGGCATCCTCGCCGTTAATTACCGTTTGAGGAAGAAGAATTTTCAGCATGGCCGCCACCTGTTCCTTGCCCGCATGGCCGGAGCCAACGACGGTTTTCTTAATATGATTGGGCGAATATTCGGCCACCGCGATCCCGGCCAAAGACGGCACCAGAAGGGMWATCCCCCGYGCCTGCCCCAGTTTCAGGGTCGACATGGGRTTCTTGTTGACGAAAGTTTCCTCTACCGCCGCCGCCTGAGGTTCCCAATCAATGACCACCTGTTGCAAGCCATCAAAAAGCTGAACCAGACGCTCGGCCAGACTATAGTTATCATCGGAATGAACAACGCCGTTGGCCACATGGATCAGGCGRGARCCCTCCACATCAATGATACCCCAACCGGTTTTACGAAGCCCCGGATCAAAACCGATCACCCTTTGTCTTTTGGACGTAATATGGGGCTTCCTTTCGGTCACGCGCTGAGCTGCTCCATGATCTCATCAGAAATTTCATAATTGCCGTAAATATTCTGCACATCGTCAAGATCGTCCAGAACATCAATCATTTTCAGAAGCTTGCGKGCCGCCTCCAGATCAACGGCAACGGTATTTTGCGGCTTCCAGATCAGCTTTGCTGACTTTGGCTCCGCGCCCACGGCCTCGGTCAGGGCGGCGGTCACGGTCTGCAAATCTTCCCGGGTGCAATATATCTCATGGGTTTCATCGTCAGAGACCACRTCTTCGGCCCCGGCCTCMARSGCRATTTCAAACATATCATCAGCGGATTTAACACCTGCCTCAAAAATAACCTCGCCCACATGATCAAACTGAAAAGCCACACTGCCGGTTTCACCRAGGTTGCCGCCGTTYTTGGCAAAGCCGGTRCGAATATCCGATGCCGCCCGGTTGCGGTTATCGGTCAGGCTTTCCACGATCAGTGCTGTGCCGCCCGGCCCGTACCCCTCATAACGGATTTCATCATAATTTTCCGCGTCGCCGCCGATGGACTTGTTAACAGCCCGCTGAATATTGTCCTTGGGCATAGATTGGCCGCGCGCGGTCTGYACCGCCAGKCGCAGGCGCGGATTGCTGTCCATATCCGGCCCGCCCATCTTGGCGGCAACGGTAATTTCCTTGGACAGTTTGCTGAATARAGAGGACCGTTTTTTATCCTGCGCGCCCTTGCGATACATAATATTTTTAAATTTGGAATGGCCTGCCATATGTCTTTTCCCGAAAGACCCCGAACAGGGCCTTTTGCATAGTAAAATAAAGGTTCAGGACTTTGATAATACACTGATCACGGTTTGTGAACAGCCAATTGATTTTTTTCGGAAAAAACAGGTATTTTTAATTTAAGAGTCTGTGGGCTATATAAATACGCAACCTTATTACGGATAAATTTAAAAAAGCCGTAAAGTGAGTTGATCTTGCGTAGAATTATGTTCTGATAGCATCAGAGAGTTCAACTAAATTGCTAATTATCCCGGTGGACTTTTTCGTATTTTTCATGCTCTTCCTGAGATTCCAGCGTCATCATGGCGATRGGGCGGGCATCCAGCCGTTCCAGATTAATCGGCTCCCCCGTCACTTCGCAATAGCCATATTCCCCGTTTTTGATCCGTTCAATTGCCGCATCAATCTTGGTGATCAATTTACGCTGGCGATCACGGGTTCTAAGTTCAATAGACCAGTCTGTCTCTGAGGATGCCCGGTCRGCAATATCCGGTTCTTTCTGACTGTCTTCCTGCAGGTGATTTAAGGTTTCTTTAGATTCCCGTAAAATTTCTTCTTTCCAGTCCACAAGCTTTTTATGAAAATAGGCTATCTGCCTTTCATTCATAAATTTCTCATCTGGCGAGGGCTTATAGCCTTCCGGCAACTCAACTTCCATCAGTAACCTCTGTTTTTATTATCCATAACCTTCCGGTATTGCTCCGGCTGTATTTTGGATGACAAACTACTCAACCCCGCCCTACAATTCAAGGATTAATATTGATAAAAATTGATCTTTCATATATCTGCCACAAAAGCGTCTAGTCCCCGTATATTTCCAGCTTGGCCAACTCCACCTTAACCCGCAATTCCATGTCACTCAAAATATCGTCCAAAGCCGGGTCATTTGACAGACTTCTCTGGCGCGCKACAATGGTGAGCACATCCCGCAGCTGCCGCCGTGGAATTTGTCCTRCCAGCAAGCCGTGACGGATAATCTCAAGATGACCCAGAAAATCCTCTGCCAGCGCAAGCCCCTTGGAGCGACCCTCACTACTTGTAGGTAGTTCCTGYARTGACAGGAGAGAGCTGACCGAGGTCAGCGGCGAGGTGCCGCTGGGCGGGGCGGCRGCATGGACATCATCCACAGAAAGATTTTTACTGAAACCCGCTTTACCCGAACTGCCCTTCTTGCCTTTACGCGAAACGCCGGGCGTTGTAATGCGTCCTGGTCCCTTGATTTCCATAGAATTCTCTTTCCGTTTGATCCTGACCCGATAAATAACAGATTGAGCCGTGGCTTCATAGATGGAATTATCATTTTCTGCCCGGCAAGGATTGCCCCTTRCGGGGAAAAATYCTCATMTTCATCCTTAACSCCCAACCAAYKWTTCYTGAAAATCATTATAAAACARSATGTTATTTTTTTTATTCATTWCCCGTCCTATTGGCATGAATTTCGCATAACAAGAGCTGAGAAATTATGACAATTTTCTGAAACGGAATTAATATGCGGCAGAAGTCCCGGATAAAAAAGCTGATTACCTTAATGTTGATGACCCTCATGGCGGCGGGSAATATCCTGCCGGCTCAGGCAGCYTCWCGCATCAARGACCTYGTGGTTATTGAAGGCGTCCGGGAAAACCAGTTRATCGGTTACGGTCTGGTTGTTGGTYTKGACGGCACCGGGGATACGCTCCGCAACGCCCCCTATACCGTACAAAGCATCACTGCCATGCTGGAGCGGCTTGGGGTCAATACCCGGGGCGCGCTGCAAAAGGGTGAAAATGTTGCTGCCGTTATGGTAACCGCCAGCCTGCCCGCCTTTGCYCGGGCCGGAACCCGCGTTGATATCAGTGTCAGTTCCATCGGTGACGCGGAAAATCTGCGCGGGGGCACCCTGATCGTGACCCCCCTCAAAGGGGCGGACGATGAGGTCTATGTCGTCGCGCAAGGCTCCATTCAGGTGTCTGGTTTTTCTGCTGGCGGSGCGGCGTCCAGTGTGACCCAGGGGGTTCCCACCGCAGGCCGAATTCCAAATGGCGGYATTGTGGAAAAGGAAGTCCGCTATTCTATGCTTACCAAGAAAGAAATTCATCTTTCCCTGCGTAATCAGGACTTTACAACATCCCACCGCATTGCCGAAGCCATCAACAAGAAAATGGGGGTAAAAACCGCCATGGCCATAGACCCGGCAACGGTTCTGGTCATCAAGCCTGAGACCTATGCCAGCAATATGGTCAACCTGATAACCGACATAGAACAAATTTATGTCCAGCCGGACCAAAAGGCCAAGGTTGTCGTGGACGAACGGTCTGGCATCATTGTCATCGGCAAAGAGGTCCGGGTCAGCGAGGTCGCCATTGCCCAGGGCAACCTGACCATCCGGGTATCAGAAACGCCGCAAGTGTCYCAGCCCAATCCTCTGGGCGGCGGCAATACCGCCATTGTCCCGCGCACCGAAGTCGAGGTTGATGATGGACAGGGCAAAAAATTCGCCGTCCTGAAACCGGGCGTGAACCTCCAGGATCTGGTTGATGGCCTGAATGCTCTTGGCATTGGTCCCCGTGATATGATCGCCATTCTTCAGGCCCTGAAAGTATCCGGCGCACTCCATGCGGAAATAGAGGTGATGTGATGGATATGAATTTCCTCAACATCCCGCCGCAGGCACAAGTACGCACGCAGGACACAACCGGGCCCAAGCAGACCCAGTCGCAAAGTGCCTTTGAGAAAAAAGCACGGGAAACCGCGACTACWTTTGAAGCTRTTTTTCTGTCCCAAATCCTGAAAAGCATGTCCATGGGCATCAAATCCGATGGCCTCTTTGGCGGCGGACAGGCCGAAGAGGTTTTTCAGGATGTTCTCAGCGAAGAGATTGCCAACCAGATTGCGCGCAACGGYGGYATCGGGCTATCCGATTCCGTTTAYCGGGAAATTTTAAAAACACAGGAAGTAGGCCCTGCAAATGCCAAATAATATCTTAACTGATAATCCGGAAAACCTTAAGCCTCTGATCAATACGATCAAAGATCTGACCCGTGTGATTTCAGAGGAAACGATCCTGCTTAAAACAAACCGGCCCAAAGAACTTGAGAAGTTTTTACCGCTGAAAAATCAACTTATGGCCAGTTATCAAAAAGAAATGACCGACTTAAACAACCGGGGGGGATTACTTGGCGGCGGCAATGGTCCGGCACTTCGCCAGTTAAAACAGGAATCACGCATATTTCAATCTGTGTTAACCCGCCATACAAGACTGGTCAAAGCCCTGAAAACAATTTCCGAAAATATGATTAAAACCATCAGTGATGAGGTTGTCAAAAGACAGAATCAGACCAGTCAATATGATGCTGGCGGGTCAAAGGCAACCAACAAAAATCCCACATCAATCACCTTAAATCAGACGATATAAGGCTATTCCACCCGGATTATACAAAGGAGCTTCGGCTCCTTTTTTTATGTCCCGGTAACATCTGCTCTTCGTTCATTGTGCAAGCTTTGCCGCCCCTATGGAAGAATCTTCCGCTCTGTTTTACCGGGCAATCTTTTATCAAATTTAATCCTTATATTTCAATTAGTTAGCTTGCTATAAAATTGGCACAACCTTTGCATATTAAGATTCAGTTTATTTCGAAATTGAAATACGACATGTTCAGAATGCAACACAAGGAAGGAGAGCGGAATGGCTTTCTCAGTTAATACAAATGCCAGTGCCCTGTCAGCACTTTTAAATTTGAATAGTACAACCAGAGACCTGGAGCAAACCCAGACACGCATCAATACCGGTCTGAAAATATCGTCGGCAAAAGACAATGCCGCCATCTTTTCGATCGCACAAAAGCTGCGGGCTGATTTGCGTGGTTACAGCGCGGTAAAGCAGAGCCTTGACCGGTCGATCAGCACCACCGACATCGCTCTTGCCGCCGCAGGGGCCATATCGGACTTGCTTATTGAAATGAAGGAAAAATCCGTGGCGGCGGCGGATGCGGGTCTTGACCCCACCAGCCGAACGGCCCTGAATGAGGATTTTCAGGCTCTGCGCGATCAGATATCCATCATTGTGGCCAATGCGGAATTCAATGGCACCAACCTGATTGATAATGGCACGGATGCCATTGTGGCGATCACAAATCCCAATGCGACCCAGACCATCACCATCGCCCATCAGAATCTGACGCTGGGCAGCGGTAATGTTACCATTACAGCGGCGCAGACAATTACGACCCAGACCCTTGCGGCGGTGGCCCTGACAGATATTGATAATTCACTGGCGCTGGTTAATGTGGTTCTGACCAAACTTGGTGCTGGCGGAAAGTCGCTGGAATCCCAACGGGTCTTTGCGGACAAGATTGCCGATACCATTGAGATCGGCATCGGCAATCTGGTGGATGCCAATATGGCCAAGGAAAGTGCCAATTTACAATCCCTGCAGGTGAAACAGCAGTTGGGTATTCAGGCACTGTCCATTGCCAATCAGGCCCCGCAGTCAATATTGAGTCTGTTCAGCGGCAGATAAGTCAATAGTCTCTGTGTGCATTCTGAAAAGTAACATGCGATCTGGAGGGTGCGGAAAATATCCCATCCTCTGGATAGTATTCACAGGGGCAACCTTCTAAATGGATTAATAAAATGGCTTTTTCTGTTAATACCAATGCGATAGCTCTGTCGGCTCTCTTTAATCTRAATAAATCAACCCGTGAACTGGAAACAGTCCAGACACGTATCAACACCGGYTTAAAAGTCTCATCGCCAAAAGACAATGCCGCCATATTYTCAATYGCCCAGAAATTACGGGCCGACCTGAAGGGCTATAGYGCGGTCAAACAAAGTCTGGACCGGTCKATCAGCACCGCCGATATYGCKYTGGCGGCGTCGGGAGCCATCTCTGACCTGCTCATCGAAATGAAGGGCAAGGCGGTTGCAGCRGCRGATGCCGGGCTTGATGCCACCAGCCGCAGTGCTTTAAATGAAGATTTTCAGGCCTTACGGGATCAGATATCCATCATTGTCAATAATGCCGAGTTTAAYGGCACSAAYCTKTTGGACGGRGGMACAGATGCCATYGTGGCYATMACCAACCCCARTGCYACCCAGACCCTTTCYATYGCTCAYCARAATYTGACTTTAGGYGGCGGYAATATAGCCRTCACGGCGGCACAGGGCATTTYAACCCAGGCCTTGGCRTCRGCGGCTCTGGCMGATTTATCCACATCCCTTACGGCAGTAAGTGCMTCACTRACYAAAYTGGGYGCCGGSAGCAARTCWCTGGAATCCCAACGGATMTTTGCGGACAAGATTGCCGATACTATTGAGRTCGGCATCGGYAATCTKGTGGACGCWAATATGGCCAAGGAAAGTGCCAACCTGCAAGCGTTGCAAGTAAAGCAACAGCTGGGCATTCAAGCCYTGTCCATAGCCAATCAGGCCCCGCARTCCATCYTGAGYATCTTTGGTCGTTAGGYCTTTTCTTTTTATGTGCCTRTGGTACATTTRARGCCTTGACYCATATTGGATAARCATCATGACRGACCACATGASAGAYCACWGGCCACAAAAAGACGATATTTTTCTGGAAGGGGAACTTGTCATCCTGCGCCAGCCGGATATTGAAAAGGACGTGATGCAGGGCCACTGGCATAGCTGGTTCAATGACCCCGTCACCACCCAATATCTGGTTCACGGCGTCTTTCCCGTTAATAAAGCACAACAGGCCGAAATCGTAGCAGCAGAGATAGCCGATCCCGCCTCCCTGCTGTTGGTGGTTCTTGACAGGGAAAGTGGCCGCCATATTGGCGTGGTTTGCCTGAAATATATCAATCACAGCTTACGATCCGCCGCATTGAGCATCGTGTTTGGTGACCGCAGTATCAAGGGGGCCGCGCTGGAATCTGTTGCTCTGCTGACCAAACACGGTTTTGACCGCCTTAACCTGCAACGGATCAGCGGCGGCCAGCATGCAAGGCTTTGGCAATGGATGAACAGTCTGGAACTGATCGGTTATCGTCTGGACGGCTATAATCAAGATTACAGCATCCGAAACGGCGAGAAATATGACACCGCCACCTATGCCATCATCGCCAACCGCTTTTATGACCTGCAGGCCAAACGGGGCGGCAATATCTGCACAGCCTCCATAAGGGGCCTCATGGCCCAAAAATCAACAGAGAATAAAACCGAAATTATGCGGACGTTTTTTCAGGGTCTTTACGACGCCTGACAATCGGCTCCAGTTCCAGCACTGGCACCGACAAGGCCCGGGCCTCCGTCATCAGGGACGACCCGTGACCCGCCACCATATGAGACGCCCGCACCGCATCCGTCCCGGTGCCCTTATCCTCAATCACGATAGTTAGATTTTCACTGCTCTGCCCGGCATAAGCCTTATATTTACCCGGCGTATCCTTTGGATGCGGCCTGATTACCAGATGGTAAGGCGGATGAGCGTCTGGCATATGACGGGTGATTCCCTCGGATATTATCAAGTCTAGCAACTGATCTAGGCAGTCAAATTCGGTGATGTCAAACTGAATGCCGAGGGCCTGCATCTCGCGAATATAATCAGAGGCAAACAGGATCACACAGGCCCCCGCCTCTGCGCCCCAGTCAAACTGGTTATTTGCCTTGTTCCGCGCGTGATTCAGATAGAGATCACCGGAAATGAATATATGCTCAAGCCCCAAGGATCGGGCAACACCAACGGTCTGTTCATCAATCAGAGATACCCGGTCCGGCAGAATTATGGCCCCTTCATCATCCCGGAAACGTAGCTCTATATTATGGATAGAGTCCAGAAAGGCCGTGGTCTTGATGCCCAGCGYCCGCGCCGCCCGCCAAACCGCCTGTTCCGTCCGGTCGTCCACATGGCAGGTGCTGGTGATGATTTGATCCGGTTTAAGGGCGCTTAAGAAAACCGAAATATCCGCCTCCGGCCAATCCTGTGCGGTGATGCCATTCTGCTGCCAGATTTTTTGGGCATAATCCTTGGCAATTATGGTGATTTCCGGCTTTGCGGATAGGTCAAGATTATGGAATAATGCCGTCCTGACGTCACTGTCCGGCCCCAATAATATCTGGCGCAGGGCTACAAGCTGGTTGGTGCCGCCGGGGTCCCGGCTGATAAAAACAAGTTTTGTCATCACAGGCCCGCCAATCTTCTGATCTCATGGCAGACTTCCAGAGCCGAAACCGCATTTTCTGCCGTTGAATACAGAGGTGTTCCCTTGACTAAGTGATCATGGATATTAACCACCGCGTTATACATGCCCCGGTTCAGGTCGGCCTCGATATTTTCCACCCCCGCCGCCGTACGGATGGTGAGGGTCTGGCTGTAATCTGTCAGGCTGATTTCGGCCTGTTCAAACTCAAGGCCCAGGTCAAAGGTCATGCCGTGGCGCACATCCGTGCCGGTCAGGGTAATGGGAGCTTTGGACTGGCTTTCCAGACGGGCCGAGAGGGTGGGATCATCGGGCCAATAGTCATGGGTAACCGCGCCAGCTTCTATTACCCGCAGAGGGCCATTCAGCATATGCAACAGGTCCGTCATATGGGAGCCGTTATTATACAGGCCTTTGTTATATATGGCCTTCGCAGACAAAAAACTTCCATACTGCCCCGCCCGGATAGCTGCCGCCAAACGCCGGATTACCGGATCGAAACGACGCAGGTAATTTACCGCCATCCTGCCGCCATATAAAGCAGCCATCTCGCGGGCGGTAACGATATTATCAGTTATCGGCTTTTCACAGAGGATCAGCTTTGCCGAGGTTCTCTGCACCCGGCGCAGGATGGCCTCATGACTCGGTGTGGACGTACAGACGGAGATTATATCATACTCACGGTCATTCAGAGCATCCTCAAGATCATCATAGGCCCGATCCACCTGCCACAGGTCGGCGAAATCTCTGGCAATTCTTGAATCCCTGTCCACACAGGCCACAAGATCAAAACCGTCATGAGTGTTAAATGCCTTGGCATGGGCCAGAATATTCGGCCCCGACACGTCAGCCGCGTCATAGCCCCCGGCAATGGCTCCGCAACCGATAATCAATGTGGAAAAACACGGAGTTGCCATCTGTCACCTATACCTTGACCCGGCCAATATCCTGATTGATGCGGCATATTTCCGGATGTGCTTTCAGGTAAGCCACCACATCCTCGATGGTAAAATCCGGCTTTTTTGGACTTAGAGCCTCCATCACAGCACAGATCACCTGATAGTCCTGCGGCGTATCAAGGGTTACGGACATATTGGGGCCGCTCTGAGCATCCGGGGCAGGCAGATATTTCACCGAATAGCGGTCTGGATTACGGTATAACGGGCGACTCACATGTTCATAATCCAGCGGATCATCGGTACGGGCATAAGCATCAGCCAGAATATCGGTGCTAAATACCTGAACCGCGAAACCAAGTGGATGGCTCAGGCCCGCCGCATAATCCTCATCTTTCAGATTACACAGATAATCCACGCCGCTGGATAAATATTCACTGACCGCCAGATCAATCAGGGACGGGTCCAACAACGGACAGTCGCCGGTCAGTTCCACGATAATGTCAACGTCATGATGTTGCGCCGCCTCCAGCACCCGTGACATGACATTATCCTCGCTGCCCCGGTAATATTTTACCCGAAGCCGCCGGGCCGCCGCGCAAATGGGATCATCCGTATCATTAACCGTGGTAGCAATAATAATATCATCCAGAACAGTCGCACGCCGGACCCGTTCCACCATATGATCCAGCATGGGCTTGCCAAGGCAGGGCATCAGTACCTTGCCGGGCAGACGGCTGGAGGTCATACGGGCCTCGATCGTGGCGGCTATGCGGGGTTTCAAGCTCATATTATATCCGCAATCTGCTCTATTACGTAAGCCACGTCATCTTCGGTCAGTGAAACATGGAGTGGTAAAGACAATGTACGAGCATAATATTCTTCCGCCCCGGGCCGCGACAGTTCGCCGTATTTATCCTGATAATAAGGGTGGCCATATATGGGAATATAATGCACCTGCGTACCGATATTGCGGGCCGACAAGGCAGCGACAAAATCTTCCCGCGTGGTGCCCAGTGCCTCAAAATCAATAAGCACCACATAAAGGTGACGCACCGCACCATGACCGGGGGCCGATGTGATGGGCCTGATATGAGGCGACAGATCCGTCAGGAGCGCATCATATTTCGCAACTAATTTTCGGCGTTGCTTTATGAAAGCAGGCAGTTTTTTCAACTGGCTGAGACCAAGGGCTGAGTGAATGTCGCTCTGGCGGTAATTATAGCCCAGATGTTGCATTTCATAATACCAGGGTTGTGCCTTGCCCGCGCCCGTCCATTTATCCGGATTTCGTTCCATACCATGATTGCGCAACAGACACAGCTTGTCATAAAGGGCCACATCATTGGTTGTTACCGCCCCGCCCTCGCCCATGGCAATGGTCTTGACCGGGTGAAAGGAGAAAACCTCCATATCCGCGAAATGGCAATCACCCGCTGTCCGGCGCACGCCGCGCCCGTCCTCATAGSSAYKMYYKMYYNNATGGCRMSTSTSSMYWRWYWYTWKSCRGSSWTWSYGGCGGGCAATGTTGTTGATGGCTTCAATCTCTGCCACTTCGCCAGCAAGATTAACCGGGGTTATGGCAACCACGGTAGCAAGCTCATCCGATGTGAGGTTATCAATTAGCTCCAATACATCCCGCGCCCGCATCATACCGCTGTCCGGATCCACATCGGTGAACAGCACATCCGCGCCGCAATAAAGCGCCCCGTTGGCGGTGGCGACAAAGCTGATGGACGGTACGATCACCCGGTCGCCGGGGCTTAGTCCCAATGCCATATAGGCCATATGTAGGGCCGCCGTACCGCTGGAACAGGAGACCACATGGTCCGCGCCAGCTATTGTGCGGAATTTATCTTCGAAAGCGGCGACCATGGGACCTGTGGTCAGCCAGTCCCCGCGCAAAACGTCAGACACGGCCTGAATATCATCTTCATCCAGAAATTGCCGCCCGTAAGGCAGATATTTATGATCGCCGGCGGTCATATCATTTTGAGCATTTCGCGGAACAGGGCATCATCCAGCCATTCGCTATTGGTATCACTGGAATAATCAAAATCATCAGGAGCCATCCGCGCCTCTTGATCCATATAATAATCATCGGACCAGAAACTAAACTGGGGTGTGATAATATAGCGGTCTTTCAATTCCAGGGTCTGACGTCCGTCGTCGCGAGTGATCATCTGCTCATGGAGCTTCTCACCGGGGCGGATGCCGATCTCGCGCATCTCCAGATCAGGGGCCAGACTATGAGCCATGTCGCAGACCTTCATGCTGGGGATTTTCGGAATATAAATCTCGCCGCCCTGCATCATGTCCAGATTACTCAGCACGAAATCAACCCCCTGCCGCAGGGTGATCCAGAAGCGGGTCATGCGCATATCGGTCACCGGCAGATGATCCGCACCGTCGGCAATCAATTTCTGGAAGAATGGCACCACCGACCCGCGAGAGCCAAGCACATTGCCGTAACGGACCACGGAACAGGAAAATTCCTGATTGCCGCCAAGGTTATTGGCCGCCACGAAAATCTTGTCCGAGGCCAGCTTGGACGCGCCGTAAAGATTAAGCGGGCTGGCCGCCTTGTCCGTGGACAGGGCAATGATCTTTTTCACCCCGCAACCAATAGCCGCTTCCGCCAGATTCTGCGCACCGAAAATATTAGTCTTGATACATTCAAACGGGTTATATTCCGCGATCGGCACATGTTTCAGAGCCGCCGCATGAATGACATAATCCACCCCCCGAAGCGCCATATCCAGCCGGTTCCGGTCCCGCACATCGCCAATGAAAAATCGCAGGCTGGCCAGTTTGGGATGAGCGGAAAAGAACTGTTCCATCTCATATTGTTTTAATTCATCGCGTGAGAAAATAATCAGCCGCCGCAAATTGGCATTATCCAGCAGGGTCTGGGTCAGCATCTTGCCGAACGACCCCGTTCCCCCGGTGATCATCAAAGTCATATCATCCAGAAAGCCAAGGTCGGATTCAAAGGACCGGATTATTGTATTGCTCATTATTTATTGCCTATCTTTTTTCAAAAACCCACCATGTGGCGTTATCCATACCGGTCATGGCCTGCCACTCGAAACGATACCCAAGGCACCGCAGGTCCGGGAAATTCTCCAGCCAGAAAGACCCGTAATCCCGCTTGAACAGCTTGTCACCATGGCCGCGATATTGAATGGTCTCTGGCTGATCAGAGAAATATTCATAACAGACTATATATTTTCCCGATGACGCATATATATTTTTGCAGGCCTGCAACAGATCATCATGATGGATATGGATCATCACACCGGACGTAAAAGCCAGATCAACCGGCGTCTCCGGCACTCTAAAATCCCCGGCAAAAGCATTCTGCAGATTTGCCGCCGGCAAAACGCCATCCTCGATCAGGATTTTGCGGGCTTTGTCATTGGGTTCAACGGCAAAATATTCCGCGTCACAGAGCATTTTCATAGCCCGCAAATTCAGTCCGATATTGGGGCCAATCTCAAGCACCGATTTTGGCATATCCGCCGCCATAAGCTCAAATATCCGCGCCCACAGAGACAGGCGCATGCTGATTTCTGCGTGAGAAGCGGCATTACGATCAACATAGGTATCCCCAAAATCCCCCCGCCAGAATTTGACCTGTTCCGTTTCATTTTGCGGCATTTACCGGCTCCCATTATCTCTTAAAAATACTATAGTGTGAAATAAAAGTAAATTCACTAACTTCTTTCAGAGATTAGACTTTTTATAGTTAAGAAAGCGTAAACTATCCCTCTGGCAAGGCCTTTTGTTTCACATCACTATTTAAGGTGAACCAGTCCGGATTTTCCGCGACCAGCGCCAAGCATTCCTGCCAAGAGAAATCATCCCGCCCGGCAAAAGATGTCAGGATTTCTGTAATCAGATCAAAGTCCGCTGGCTCATCCACACACCATCTGTGATGACCGGATGTTTCTTGGGAGGGAAAAGTGGCACAACGGAAAGGGCTTCCCTCCCCGTAAATATAGGGCGTCACATGTTCGCGTTCATGGGGTGCTTTGGCCTCAGCATGAGCCGTTTCCAGAGCATTCCGGCTAAAAACCTCCACATCAAGGCCGCGCGGATAATCCTTTTCCCCAAGAGTTACATAATCATATCGGTCCCGATGGTCCAGATAATAGCGGATCACCTGATCCAGCAAAACAGGATCAATCAGCGGACAATCCGATGTCACCCGCACAATGACATCTGTCGGATATTCTTGCAAAGCCTGCGCATAACGGCTTAACACATCATTTTCACTGCCCCGTACACAAGCGATTTTCTTTGACATACAATAATATTTCACCGGGTCATCTGTGAGATTTACCGTCGTTGCGACAACCAGTTGATCAATCAGCTCGCTTTGTTGCAGGCGGCTCACATGGTAATCCAGCAAACTGCGCCCGCACACGGTTTTGAGTATCTTGCCCGGCAGACGGGTTGAGGTCATGCGCGCCTGCGATATACAGAGGATATTATCTGTCATGGTTTCTTTTACCGATAAAAAAAGCCCGCATCAAGATGATACAGGCATAAATTTCGTTCTTAAAGATGACGATCAGGCCTTTTCGTCAACCACGATACCTTCAAGGCCTGCACGTTCCCGGTTGAAGGCAACAAACTTCAATACTTCATCGGACGGGAACTGGGTCACCACATCACCGGTCTTGACATCAATCCCCTGATAGACAAACCTGCCGGTGCCATCGTCCAGATTAATGCGTAATTTTGTGCCCGGAGGTTTGCTGGGCAGAGACGCACTGATAATTTTCTCCGCCGCCTGCAAATAATCCTTTACATTTGCTGTACTCAACGCGTTTAAACGCTCCTCGGCTGATTTCGCAATCGCTGAAGAAACGTTATTTGATGATTCGCTCTTAACCGAACGGGCTTCTTTAGGGGGGGGCTGTGTCTCCTGCTTATCACCGGGTGGGGCAACAGAAGGCTTTGACACAGTGTCCCTATTTTCACTGGTGCCCGGTATGCGCGGACTGACTATGTTAATCCCATCTACCATTTTATCCTCTACATATACCCAACTTCCTAAATCTTACGCTAAAATATACAAAACGCACAATACTAAATAAATTGCTTAAAAATATTTCTAAAATAATAAGGTATTTTGGCGGGGGCGAATATACACCCCCACCAAAATTAAAGAATAGGATATTATCTGAACAATGACAATACTGAACCAGGTGCCTGGTTGGCAATTGACAGGGCCTGAAGGCCAAGCTGTTGCCTCACCTGCAATGACTGCAAGTTCGCACTTTCACGGGCCAGATTGGCATCAACCAGATTACCAATACCAATTTCAATGGCATTGGACAGCTTGTCGGTGAATGAGCGTTGAATATCAACACGTTTCGCACCCGCGCCAAGCTTGGACAGGAAGGTTGTTACCGTTGCCTCAGCGGTACTGATCAGGGCAAGCGCCGTAGACGCGGTTGCCACTGATGTAATAACGCTGGTCGCGGAAATACCAAGACCAACACTTGTGGCTGAAATATCAGTTTTCGCAATAGTAATAGCAAAACCCGCAGTGGAATCGGAACCATCCGGCACCGCAATCAGAGCCTGAATGGAAGTACCACCGGTTTTAACAGCGTTAACACCATTAAATTCAGCGTTATTCACAACGGTATTAATCTGAGAAATCAGACTTTGATACTCATCATTAAGCGCCGTTCGTGAAGCAGAATCCGTGCCAGGGTCAATAGCCGACGCAGCTTTTGATTTCAATTGAATCAAAAGATCAGAAACAGCTTCGGTTGCAGCAAGTGCTACATTAAGGGAGCTTGACGCACGATCAAGAGAGCCTTTAACCGAATTTAACCCAGCCAGACTAGACCGTTGCCCTTGGGCAATGGCGAAAATCGCAGCGTTGTCTTTAGCAGATGACACTTTCAGACCGGTATTAATACGGGACTGAACGACATTAAGCTGCGCATTTGTTTTGGATAAGGATTGCAGAGCGAATAGAGCCCCTGCGTTTGTGTTGACTGAAAAAGACATATTTTATCTCCATTCTGAGAATACTTAACAAAGAGCATTTTGCTCCATCAAGGGCCGAAACCCACTCACGTCAATATTTAAGATTATGCCTTTCTGGCTATCTCACTGACCTGATAAGAATATGTTGTAATCTATTAAAGAATGGTTAACAAGGGAATTTTTTAATGAAAGAAGAGATTCCTCTTTCTGAATCATAAAGTTACCATATACTAACACAATATGGTTAATGAAAAATTAACCATAAAACGCACTATTTTCCGGGAAAAATTAACATTTAAACAGAATAATTATGACCTGTTGTCACATTAGCATCTTTTGCTTCAGCTACATTATTCTGGGCCTGTGCGGACAGGCCTTCCATGATATTTTTGTTAATATCTATGAGCGGCTGAACTTCTTCTTCCCCCCGGGCTACCTGCGAGCTATGGCGGCCCACCCAGATAGATATTGAAATAATCGACGCCCGCAATTGCTTGGGCAACATATTGCCTTCAACCGCGCAATCCGTGGCCAGAGTCGACCATAACTGTCGGTTCCAATGCAGGGCATCATGTAACCTTACGTCAAGTTTTGGCAAGTCTTTTGTATCCATCAACGCCCGTGTCACATCAGCAAACAGCCGATATTCCGTCTGACTTGATGATTCATTCGCCTTCTGGGTTGTCTGATACGCCTTCAGGGACATAATTCAGCCTCGTACTTTCATATTCGAACATTTTTTTGCATTTCAGTAATGCTTTGTAATATTCACCGTCCATTACATCCTTACTTATGGCAACACATAGTGTTTTTGCCACAGGATCTTCTATCACACTTAACAGTTCAGTCATCCGTAAAACATATTGCTCATGATATTTGTTGAAACCTTTTTCATCCATATACATCAGCATGATCGGGAAATAAATATGCTTGATAGGCGTATCCACGTCTTCCGCCAGCAGAATATCCTTTTCCCGCAGGAGAGACGCCCGATTTTGCAAAATCATTGTCGATCTTCGGTCCCCGTTAACAATGACCGCCCCGTTAACGACAATCTTCTCTCCCGGTTTCAACGATATTTTTAACGCCATTTTTCTTACTTCCTCTATCTGAGTGATGAGCCTAATTCACCCTTGAAACATGGCCATTATCTCAAACTTTGTGTTAATAAAATATGAACTAAGTTAATTAACTATAATATTATTTTGAAAGCAGTTACAATATTTTCATAAAAAAACTATTTACCCGCCAAAGGCAATGCGCGTATGACACAGAAAAGCAACAGGCTTCCCACCCCCAGAACGGCCCGGCAATATGAAAAACTCATCCTTACCGGCACCAAACATTATGAAGCAGGCGAGCTTCAGGATGCCCTGAAATATTTTACCAAAGCATTGGAATTCAAGGACTATCACCCCAATACATTAGTTCTTATGGCCCGGTGTCTTTTTGGGTTGGGTATGAAAAACAAGGCTATCAGCCTGCTGGAACATGCGCTGGACCAAAGTGCCGACAATCCGGCCATCTGCGAATCTCTGGGCAGTGCGTGCCTGTCCTTTAACATGCCCGAACTGGCGGTAAAATTTTTCACCCTTTATGTCCAAATCAATTCAGGCGAACCTATCGGCTATAACAATCTGGCAACGGCCCTTCGGGAGAATGGTCAGTTGGATGAATCCATTCAGCTCTTGCAGGATATTCTTCCGATTTTTCCGGAAAATGCTATCCTGTGGAATTCTATCGGTGCCGGSGTKTCWTTTCGCGACGGTTATCCGGCGGCACAGGTTTTTTATGAGGAAGCCTATCGGCTTGACCCGACAATCCCCATGTTCTCCAGCAACCTGTGTCTGGTCTATGCCAACATGGGAGAATATGAAAAAGCCTTTGAATTTGCCAAAAAGACCGTGRMGCTMGCCCCCAATGCCYACTATAGCTATCTYGCCCTTACCCACAGCAGTTTCMGGRTTGGTGATTTTGAMASYGCCTTYAAGGCCCTTGAATGGCAYAATCATCCGTCYGACCCCGGTGCGGTCTTTATGCCCTATGAYATTGAAAAATGGCARGGGCARARCCTTGCRGGCAAGACCATTCTGATTGGWGCGGAACAGGGGATYGGGGAYGAGRTTTTATTTTCYTGYCTTTATCCSGAYGTTATCAARGAAGCCAAGCAWGTKATCATCGGTTGCGACAARCGGCTGGTRCCCCTGTTCGAGAACAGCTTTCCGGAGGCRACCATTCGCGGCTATATCAGCGGYCAGCATGATGCGGGCTATAACGTCCGGCTCTATGATGACATTAATCCGAAAGACATTGATTATATGTGCCTCTATACAGAACTYATGCGCTATCGCTGGCGGAAGTTTGAGGATATTCCGGATATGAGCGATGGTTACTTAATCCCCCATCCGGAAAAAGTCGCCTACTGGAAGGATAAACTGTCTGAATTACCCCATGATTATAATATCGGGCTATGCTGGCGCAGTGGCTTGAAACAGGCCAAACGATCCATGTATTATGCCGAGCTTCTGGAATGGGCCTCTGTCCTCAAGACAAAAAATGTCAATTTCATTAATATCCAATATGGGGATTGYGACGRCGAGATCAAAGAGCTTATGGATGTTCATGGCCTTACACTTCATAATTTCAAAGAGCTTAATCTGAAAGATGATTTTGAGGGAACCGCCGCCCTGATGAAAAATTTTGATCTGGTTATCGGCCCTGTCACCAGCCCGGTTGCCCAAGCCGCCGCCGCCGGGTGCCTGTGTTGGTGGGTTGAATATAACCAGAAACCATGGTGGACCTTTGGTTTGGAGGATAAGACCCCTATCTTCAGTAAAAACATATTATCCCAGAAACCATCCTCAATGGACTGGGGTGTCTATATGCCCTTGTTTGCCGAGGAAGAATTCACGCCCTGGATTACGGRAAAATTAAAAGAAAAATAAGCCTTGATCCCTGAACAAACCTCCCCAAATTAAGCTTTGACCTTTTGAAAGCTGGGATATACCTTATACACAGCAAAATAAAACGGATGTTTGGTTATGAAATTTACTGGTACTGATACATATGTGGCAACCCCGGATCTGATGATTGCGGTTAATGCCGCCATCACCCTTGAACGCCCGCTCCTCATTAAAGGCGAACCGGGCACCGGCAAGACCGTCCTCGCCCATGAGGTGGCCAAGGCGCTGGGTAAAAACCTTCTGGAATGGCACATAAAATCCACCACCAAGGCCCAGCAGGGGCTTTATGAATATGATGCCGTATCCCGCCTGCGCGACAGCCAGTTGGGTGATAAGAAGGTCCATGACATTCGCAATTACATCAATAAAGGCAAACTTTGGGAGGCCTTYACCGCAGAGGAAAGYCCCATCCTGCTGATTGACGAGGTTGACAAGGCYGATATTGAATTCCCCAACGACCTGTTGCAGGAACTGGACCGTATGGAGTTCAATGTTTATGAAACCGGGGAGACCATCCGGGCCGTGAACCGCCCTCTGGTGATCATCACCAGCAATAATGAGAAAGACCTGCCCGATGCGTTTCTGCGCCGCTGTTTTTTCCATTATATCAAATTCCCCGACAAAGAAACCATGACTGCAATCATTGATGTCCACTTCCCGGATATTCAGAATATTCTGGTGCGCGAAGCCCTGAGTTTATTTTATGACGTGCGGGACGTGCCGGGGCTAAAGAAAAAACCATCCACATCGGAACTTCTGGACTGGCTGAAACTGCTCATGGTTGAGGATATGCCCGTGGACGTGCTGCGCAGCCGCGATGCCAAAAAACTGATCCCGCCCCTGCATGGTGCGCTTCTGAAGAATGAGCAGGACGTGCATATGCTGGAACGGCTGGCCTTTATGAACCGGCGCGAAAACCGGTAATCCCATGTTCACAAATTTCTTCCTGACCCTGCGCGACAATGGTGTTCCCGTCTCTTTACGGGAATATCTGACCCTTATGGAGGGGATGCAGGCCGGGCTGGCCAATTATTCCATTGAGGATTTTTATTTTTTAAGCCGAACGACTTTGGTTAAAAATGAAAGCAATCTGGATAAATTCGATCAGGTCTTTGGTCATTGCTTCAAAGGACTGGAAGCCCCGGAGGCCGAAGACCTTACCTCGGAAATTCCCGAAGAATGGCTGCGCAAGTTGGCGGAAAAATTCCTGAGCCCCGAAGAAATGGCCAAGGTCGAAGCCATGGGCGATTGGGACAAGCTCATGGAAACCCTGAAAAAACGCCTTGAGGAACAGAACGAACGCCATCAGGGCGGCAGCAAATGGATTGGCACCGCCGGAACCTCCCCCTTTGGTGCYTTTGGKTACAACCCCGAAGGCATCCGTATCGGYCAGAACGAAAGCCGCCACAAGCGGGCGGTCAAGGTCTGGGACAAGCGGGAATTCCGCAATCTGGATGATAATGTGGAGCTTGGCACCCGYAACATMAAGGTCGCSTTRAAACGCCTGCGYAATTTTGCCCGTCAGGGGGCCGCCGAGGAACTGGACCTTGACGATACCATCCGSTCCACCGCCAAACAGGGYTATCTGGACATTAAAATGGTCCCGGAACGSCATAATGCCATCAAGGTGYTGATCTTCTTTGAYATTGGCGGCTCCATGGACCCTCATATMAARYTATGCGAAGAACTTTTCTCCGCCGCCCGCAGCGAATTCAARCATATGGAATATTTCTATTTCCATAACTGYCTYTATGAAGGGGTRTGGCAGGATAATAGCCGCCGTCATCAGAACCGGCTCAATACCTATGACATTTTCCATAAATATCCCCATGACTATAAGGTGATTTTTGTCGGCGATGCGTCCATGAGCCCCTATGAAATCGTCTATCCGGGCGGMAGCGTCGAACATTGGAACGAGGAAAGCGGCGAGGTCTGGATGAAAAGACTTCTGGAAATCTAYCAAAGTGCCGTCTGGTTAAATCCCACGCAAGAAGCCCATTGGGATTACACCCATTCTATCTCCCTGATGCGTCAGCTTATGGATGACCGCATGTATCCCCTCACCGTAAGTGGCCTCGAAAATGCCATGAAAGAACTCAGCCGCAAACATTAATCCTGCTGGCTGTATTTTGCAATGGCAACTTCCAGACCTGCTTTCAACTCTTTGCCCACATCACCGCCACCACCGCTGATCCGGTTTTTAATCACCACCCGCATGGCATCAATATGGGCCTTGATGATCTCCACATTTTTGTCAGTTTCACCTGTATTTTTACGGGTAAATTCGTACAAGCCATCGGCAAAGTCAGAGATGAGCTGATAGCCAAAAGTACCGCCCTGCCCGCGCATATCATGGGCGATAGCGTGGAGCTGTTCAAAATGCTGAAACCGCTGTTCCGGTGTATCCACGCAGCGCCGATGCACATCGGCCAGCTGTTCAATCAGGCCAGATACCCAGTCGGGATAATCCTCTGCCATTTCATCCAAGGCGGCCATGGCCTGGGCAATCAAATCCTCATCAAAGGAAATATCGTCATCATTCATGGGCGCCAACCCGAGGGTTTTTTCCCGCAATTTATTCTTGTGACGATAATAGCGTACAGATACTCTAGCCATTGACCACCTCCACTTCGGGACTGTCATAAGTCAGTACCCGCCTGTCCTTGCCCTCTATGGGGATTACCTGACGCCGCCGGTCCGGGCCGAAATATGTGCCCGTATGGACATATTGGCGGGGCTTGTTAATGACGGAAAATAATTTATCGGCCAGCGCATTTACTGTAAAGGGCTTGGACATAAATTCATTCACCCCCATGGTGCGAGCTTCCTGCACTCTTTTCGGCTCGGAATAACCGGTCAGCATCAAAAAAGGCACAAAACGATTGGGGCTGTCCTTGTGACGTCTGATCCAGCGTAGCAGCATCATGCCGTCCACCGGCGACATCTCCCAGTCGGATATGATCATGTCTATGCCCATCATGCCCGCCTTCATGGGGTCACGATCAACCAGTTTGATAAATTCGATAGCCTGCGCGCCGTCATCAAGGGACTGGATAGAGCCAACGCCCATCACCCGAAGGCTGTTCACGATCAGCGACCGTATAAACTGGCTGTCTTCCACCACCAGAATACTAACGCGGCTTAAATCAATGTTACTCATTTTTTTCCTACGCCTCTTTTATTCTACRCTCTGTAATTTGGTCTGTRTATTAACCATAAAACGMYGGGGTAAATAAAAAGTGAATRTRAYMRTTAAATTTTTACCCTGCCCTTGCCGCTTGTTGCACCTCAATGATCCTGATAGAATGYCCAAAACCGGTTAAAGAGCAATTTAYAYATGACTGACCAGAARACMCCGAACACAGACCATGCYATCCCCACRTTGGTCACAGATCAAAATAGCGCCCATTTGACGGACCCTCCCTCCCGGCAGGCCTGGATMAGACGATTCTGGCCACTGATAGCCTCTTGCCTGTTAAGCRTTATCTGGATTGGCATATGCATATGGTGGTTCATGGAGTCCGGAAAAACCCTTGCCCGTATGCCCATATATGAGGCCGGKGGCCTGCTGGCGGGGGCATCGCTTCCCTTAATTCTGGTCTGGCTAATTGCACTGGTTTATCTGCGTACAGACCCGCTGAGGGATCACCGCACCGCCCTGACCCGGGGCATGAACGATCTGTTCGCCCCGCTGGATGCGGTTCAACAGCGCGTGAATAGCATCGTCGCCGAACTACATAARCAGATCAAGCAAGTGGAAGGGGCCGGCGATGTGGCCACCACCCGCATAGACAATCTGGAAAAAAGATTTCAGGAGCAGATCAGCAATCTGTTTGAAGTCACCACCGATGCCGAGGTCAAAGCCACAAACCTTCAGGAAAAACTGTCTGGCGAAAGAGAAGCCTTTGCCGGACTTGTGGCCGATGTTACGGTTCATGTGGCTGAACTGGAAAATATGTTCAAACAGATAAAATTCGACAGCGAAACCATAACCAACATCACCCGCAAAAATTCACAGGACATCACAGCCGAGATTTCTCATCAAAATGAGGCTTTGGCGGAAAGATCCAAACTGGTCGGAGAACAGCTTGAGATCATATCCGGTGARCTGAGCAATATATCACAGGACATATCCGAGAATTGCACTATTTCGGAAAGCCGCCTCACCGACATCAGCCAAAAAATTTCRGAGAAACAARCCAGCCTGAGCGAAACAATCGCCGGGCTGTCCGATCATGCGGATCGAATATGTGAAAAGATGGCCCRYCARTCCACRAATATCGCCGATTTAAGYCAGAAAACAGCCGAACATTCCCAAAGCATTACGGAAACATTRCACAAACAGGAAAGTGATCTGTCCAGCATAGCCARGGAGGCTCAGGCGCAAACCCTGAAAGCCAGGGATATTCTTGACGGAGCTGCCGAAAATTTCAAAACCAAGGCTGAAGGCATAGTCGAATCATCGCAAACRCTGGCTGATAATCTGATCGGGCATATGGGGCGGGCGACGGAGGATCTTGATGTCAAAAGTGATATTCTGGATCATACCATCGCCGCACGGGTCAGCCGCATGCAGGAAACCCTTGAAAAACAAACTGGAATCATTCAGGAAAATCTGGCGGAAACGGTTACCTCTTTTGAAGAACAGGCCATGCGGATTGACGGGGCTGTCAGGATGACCACGGACAATATGGACAAAAACACCCGCCAGATGACTGCCCATTGTGACACCTTTGAGCAATTGGCCGAGAAATTCCGGGATCAGGTTGACCGCTCGGAAATTCAACTCAAGACCCAACATGATGACCTCATCAAAAGCCTGACTGATGTGACGGAACATCTGGAAGGGGCGCTGCTTAACCTGAAAGAACAATCCGGCGATCTTGGCGATCACAGCCAGCAGGTCATCAGCAATATTGTTGAACAGACCGGGCAATTATCCGGCCATATTGACGATATCCGCACGCGCACCGAAAAAACCATCCGTAATATTCAGGACATGGGAGAAACTGTCAGCACCCATTTCACCGCCACCGATGCCCAGGCCGCCGCCCTGTCAGAGAACTGGGTCAGAACGGCGTCACTGGTGGAAAACCAATGTGCGGATACCCTGTCCCGTTTGGATGGCCTTGCAAGCAAACTGGCCGAGATCAAACAGGAAAACACACAGGCTGCCGATGTTGCTGAGGAAAATGTAACGAAGGTAGCCGATCAGATGCAACAAGCCTCGGAAAGTATTTATCTGGCCTCTGCCAGTGCGGTTGAGGCCGCCGATGAAACCAACCGGGTTATTGACCAGCATACGGAAAAATTCCAGCAGCTTATCAACGCCCTTCAATTATCCAACAAAAGCATTCTCGCTGACGCCAAAACCATTGAACAGAAAAGCCGGAATCAACACGGCAGTCAATTCTCGAAACTGGCTTCGAAAATCATTGAGCAGCTCCAATCCCTGTCCATTGATATTAACCGCTATTTTGAGGATGATGTCCCGGACAAGATTTGGCAGGCCTATGTTGACGGCGACAAAAACGCCTTCATGCGGCGCCTKAAAAAGATAACCAACAAAAAATATACCGAAGCCATCCGGAAAAAATATAAAAATGATTCTGAATTYCGGAAATAYGCRCTCGAATATATCCAGATATTCGAAGACCTGATGTCCCAGTCAATGRTCTCTGACAACTATAGCACCTTCAGTGTTGCCCTGATYTCATCAGAAACCGGGAAAGTCTATCTGGCYCTGGCACAAGCCACAAACAGATTTTCGGCCTAAGGTCAGGACGACACAACCCCGGTTATAATTGTCCATAGACCTTAATTTTATAAAAACATCTTGATATTTTATAGTGGATAGATTCTACAGTATCCATGATGATACGCGGCAAATTTTTAAGCACCCGGCAACGGGCTGATCTGGAAGATATTCTTCACCACCAGCGGGCGGAGTATGGCATTCCAGAATTTTCGGGTTTTGGAGTAGGGTGGGTATAGTATAAGAAAGGTCAAAATATTGACCGTACATACGGATTATAAAATAATTACAGGAAATATTATGACTTTAGGCGTTGGTGGATCAACYGCAGAAACAGAATTGARCARACTCAGCGACATGACARCRGGCCTTRCCCCYATCGGCCCTGATGAATATTCTGCCCGCCTGAAACRCGCCCAACAGATAATGCGRGATCAGAATATTGCCGCCCTCTATGTCCATGCGGGCACCAGCATGACCTATTTCACCGGCACYGTCTGGCAYCCCAGCGAACGCATGGTCGGGGCCTTAATCCCGGCAGAGGGRGACATAAGCTATATCTGTCCCACATTCGAGGTCGGCACCCTGACCCAATATATGGTRKCGKSCGGCCCCGTCCATAGCTGGGAAGAACATAAAAGTCCCTACGACCTGTTCCGGGATATGCTCCATAACAACAAGGTAACATCCGGCAAAATCGCCCTGGACGAATCCTGTCCGTTTTTTATCAGYAACGGCATCGCCCTCGCCGCCCCGGATTATGACTATATCAWYGGGGMYKGCRTCACTGCCRCCTGTCGTCAGATYAAATCYKCCCMTGAAATCGCCATCATGCAACGGGTTAAGRATATGACCYTGACRGTTCAGAAAGCCGCCGCCCGTATCCTGCGYCCCGGCATTGCTGTCGCYGARGTGGARGCCTTCATCCATGCRGCCCATAAGAAAGTCGGYGCCCCGGCGGGGTCCTATTTCGTGATTGTCCTGTTCGGGGAGGATACCGCCTATCCCCACNGGGKTMAAAGNSCCGAARAATCTGGAAGACGGTGATATGGTRCTTATAGATACGGGATGCACCTATTTCGGTTATATCTCTGACATTACCCGAAGCTATGTTTACGGCACGCCATCGGCCCGCCAACGGCGAATATGGGAGATTGAGAAACAGGCTCAGGCCGCCGCCTTCAACGCGGCWCARGTGGGSWCAAGRTGCGGAGATGTGGATCTGGCCGCCCGAACCTGCCTTGAAAAACATCAATTGGGACCAGATTATAAACTGCCCGGCCTGCCCCACCGCACGGGCCAYGGTATCGGCATGGATATTCACGAATGGCCCTATTTAAATTCAGGAGATGATACCATCCTCGYYCCCGGCATGTGCTTTTCAAATGAGCCGATGATATGCGTCCCCGGTGAATTTGGCATCCGGCTGGAAGATCATTTTTATATAACTGAGGGCGGCCCCAAATGGTTCACAAAACCAAGCCCGAGCATTGACGACCCGTTTGGCGATGAGGAATAAAGGGGCATGGGCACACCCCCGTGATTACATGGTTCTCACCCACTCCGCATAACGAAGTTACCTTCATTTGTCACCYTGAAYTTGTTTCAGGGTCCACTCATCAACTTGAATTAACGATCAAAAACCAAAATAGATACTGAAACAAGTTCAGCATGACTAATTCTGAGGTCTATTTATTCTTCAGCCCGATTTTATCGGCATAATTCTTTAGTTTCAGGTCTTCCCCAACCARCAGGATCAACCCGTAATAGGGGCGGTTGGCCCAGGCGACCTCAACGGCGTATTCTTTAAGTTCCTGCACATCCAGCAAAAACCGGTGTTTTTCTGCCAGATCAATATCCAGCTTCATTAAGGCCCCCGCCGTAGATACATTGGCAATCTCACAGGGATATTCCTTGTCCTCTATGATCGCGACTGCGTCCCATAACACATCAAGACGGTCATCAACACGCTTCTGGCCATTTGCCGGTTTGGTAAACATAAAAAATTCCTGTAATTCCATTATTTCAAGACCATARGATAAGACCAAAATATTACCAAAAGAAAAATTTTTCGGTCCTATTCYTKATTTTTYACYCCTTSGGTCACAATCAGCAACACCTGCGCCACAAGCTCCTCATGGTTAAGRTCGCCTTCTTCCCGGTACCAGGCAGATATGCCGTTCAGGGCGTCAAATAACAATATGGCGATAATGGTCGGRTTACAGRGCCGCAAGGAACCATCCTCAACCCCCCGGCCTATGATCTCCCGCACCCGATGTTCWATYTCCCGATGCATTTTCAGRCTGGCCTCGCGRGCCGCMRRRTCCTCRCGCTGACCCCGATGGCGAATATGACAGCGGATAATATCATCGGTAACGATTTYCACATAGCCTTCAATAAACTTCTGTAATTGGGCAAAGCCGCTATCATCCAAAGCGGTTACCCTGTCGAGCAAACCATTGATACGCAGACTGGCCACATCCTCACATTTAATCAGGATATCCTCTTTATTYCGGATATAATAATAGAGGGTCGGCTTGGTCACCTTATGCAGGCGCGCAATATCGTCAAGGGATGTTTTATAATAGCCCTTCTCCATAAAGGCCGCCGCCGCATGACGCAATATGGCATCCAGCTTGAGCTGCCTTTTTTCTTCCCGRCCCATTGCCGGTTTGAGGAGTTTTACTTTTTTGATCATATTATGCGTCTTGCCAATTCTGTTTATCCCGCCTATATTGTTACCCATGAGTAACTTAAACTCAACATATTTTTAGGAGAAAATACAAATGGCCCATATCCCCGCAACAGATCCCATTGTCATTGTCGGCATGTCCCGCACCCCCATGGGCGGTTTTCAGGGTGATTTCACACCGCTYAGCGCCTCTGACCTCGGGGCTGTGGCCGTTAAGGGCGCGCTGGATAATTCAGGACTAAACGCAGAAGATATCGACGAAGCCATCATAGGCTGTGTCCTGCCCGCAGGTCAAGGACAGGCCCCGGCACGTCAGGCYGTACTCGGCGCTGGCCTGCCGCAAAAAGTAGGCTGCACGACCATCAATAAAATGTGCGGTTCCGGCATGCGGGCAGCTATGATGGCCCATGACACTATTTTAGCTGGCTCCGCAGATATTATGGTGGCGGGCGGCATGGAAAGCATGACCAAYACCCCTTATCTRTTGCCAAAAATGCGCGGCGGGGCCCGCCTTGGCCACGGCGAGGTTAAGGACAGCTTGTTTCTTGACGGGCTTGAGGATGCCTATGACAAGGGYAAGCTGATGGGCGTTTTTGCTGAACAGACCGCCCAGCATTATCAATTCACCCGCGAAGCACAGGACGACTATGCYATCACCTCCCTCAACCGCGCCAATGCGGCCATTAACAAGGGATATTTCAAACAGGAAATCWCGCCRGTMACGGTAAAAWCCCGCAAGGGTGAGGTYAYWTATGAYACGGACGAACAGCCCGGCAAGGCRCGGCCYGASAAAATCCCGACCCTGCGCCCGGCCTTTGCCAAGGACGGYACGRTCACCGCCGCCAATTCCAGTTCCATMTCCGACGGRGCGGCGGCCCTGATCATGATGAAACAGTCGGATGCGGAGGCGCGCGGCCTCWSCCCGCTGGCCAGAATTACCGGCCACAGCACCCACGCYCATGCGCCCGAATGGTTTTCCACCGCCCCCATCGGGGCCATARAAAAGCTCTATGAAAARACCGGATGGACCGATAAGGATGTTGACCTTTATGAAATAAACGAGGCCTTTGCGGTCGTCACCATGGCCGCCATGCGCGACCTTGGCCTTGACCATGACAAGGTGAATGTTCACGGCGGAGCTTGTGCCATGGGTCATCCCATCGGGGCGTCCGGCGCCCGTATATTGGTGACCTTGATTTCCGCCCTGAAAACCCACGGCAAAAAACGCGGCATTGCAGCGCTATGTATTGGCGGCGGCGAGGCAACCGCCATGGCTGTGGAGCTTATGTAAATGATTCTCACCGAAGAACAGGAAATGATCCGGGATATGGCCCGTGATTTTGCCGCCAATGAGCTGGCCCCCCATGCCGCMGAATGGGACARGACSGGRGCCYTGCCCATGGAKGTGYTGCACCGTATGGGCRMCCTTGGCCTGATGGGCATGACCATTCCCGAACAATGGGGCGGCGCGGAAACAGATTATGTCTCCTATGCCCTWGCCCTCATGGAAATYGCCGGGGGMGAYGGCGGCGTCAGCACCATCATGAGCGTCAATAACGCCCCGGTWTGTGCCGCYATTCTGGCCGATGGCASWGAYGCCCAAAAGDAAAAATTCCTGAAACCACTCGCGCAAGGCAAGATGATCGGGGCCTTCTGCCTGACCGAGCCACAGGCCGGRTCAGATGCCAGYATGCTCAAAACCCGCGCCCGGAAAAATGATRATGGCTGGA
The DNA here is from genome assembly GCA_002749135.1 of Alphaproteobacteria bacterium. Classification (GTDB taxonomy): domain Bacteria; phylum Pseudomonadota; class Alphaproteobacteria; order Sphingomonadales; family Emcibacteraceae; genus Paremcibacter. The sequence continues at coordinate 49,753 of NVVY01000010.1, forward strand.
TCATYAACGGCACCAAGCAATTCATTACCTCCGGCAAGATTGGCGGCGCGGCGATAATCTTTGCCGTCACCGAACCGGACCTTGGTAAAAAAGGCATTTCCGCCTTTCTGGTYCCCACCGACCTGCCCGGCTTTACGGTCGCCAATGTGGAAGACAAGCTGGGYCARAAATCATCGGACACCTGCACCCTTGTTTTTGAGGATATGGCGGTCACAGAGGACATGYTGCTCGGGCCGTTAAATCAGGGCTACCGCGTCGCACTGGCCAATCTGGAAACCGGACGTATCGGCATCGCGGCCCAAAGTGTCGGCATGGCAAAGGCCGCCCTTGATCAGGCCACCGCCTATGCCAATGAGCGCACTTCGTTTGGCAARCCCATCATCCGGCATCAGGCCGTGGGCTTTCGCCTTGCCGATATGGCGACAAAGCTGGAAGCCGCCCGGCTGATGGTTCTGAATGCGGCCTCTCTGAAAGACCGGAAAATTCCCTGCCTGACCGAGGCCTGCATGGCCAAGCTATTTGCCTCTGAAGTGGCTGAGGARGTCTGCTCCGCYGCCATCCAAACCCTTGGCGGATATGGTTACCTGCGGGATTTYCCGCTGGAACGCATTTACCGTGATGTACGGGTCTGYCAGATWTATGAGGGCACSTCCGACATACAGCGCATGATCATAAACCGGGCCATGATTGAACAATAGGCCGCAGGATATGGCCAAGRCCGACGTATTATCATATARTAATATRTGACAAGTCGGGAAAATATAATGAAATATTCTGCWTCTATTGCGGCCAACCGTTTTGGTATGGGGGCCAGACCRGGGGACCTTGAAAAAATTGGTGAYAAYCCCAAAGGCTGGCTGGACAAACAACTGTCCACCGCGCCCCATATGCCGCGCCCGTTAAAGGCATTGCASRRYAGYCCGGCCATTGCCAAAGAATTTCTCAAACTGCGCGAGGAACGCAAGCAAGCTAAAAAAGCCAATGATGACAGCAGGGTCAAGAAAACCCAAAGAACCATCCGCCAGAATTTCTTTAAAGAAGTATATGCCCGCACCCTGTCAGGCCTGAATACGGACTATCCGTTGCAGGAAAGGCTAGCCCGTTTCTGGGCCGATCATTTCACCGTGTCCTCAACGAAAAACACCGTCCGGCCCTTGGTTGGGGCCTTTGAGCGGGAAGCAATCCGGCCCTATATACTGGGTAAATTTGAGGACATGCTGATCAAGGTGACCTCTCACCCCGCCATGCTGCTGTATCTGGATAATTTTCAGTCAGTAGGGCCAAATTCCATTGGTGGCCAGCGGCGTAAAAAGGGCCTTAACGAAAATCTGGCCCGGGAGATTTTGGAATTACATACGCTGGGTGTGGACGGCGGCTATGGGCAGGCCKATGTTATTGCCTTTGCCAAAGTGCTGACCGGCTGGACCCTCTCCCTGCCCCGCCACAAGAAGGGCAATGTGGGTGAATTTCTGTTTATAAAACGCCTGCATGAGCCGGGAACTCATCAAATTTTGGGTAAGAAATATCCGRACCGGGGCGTGCGRCAGGGCATCGCCGTTCTGAAAGACCTTGCCCGCCACCCCTCCACCGCCCGCTTTATCGCCACCAAGCTGGCCCGCCAWTTTATTTCCGACACCCCGCCGGARAAAATCATCACCCTWYTGGCWCAGGAATTTCTGGAAACCGATGGKCATCTGGGCAAGGTTATGAAGAAGCTGGTCTCCCTTGAGGACGTCTGGCAGCCCCAGCCCGGCAATATCAAAACATCCGAGGAATTTGTCATTTCGGCCCTGCGCGGTTTGAATGTGACCGAATTCACCCCCAGAGAAATCATTGAAAGCATGTATGAAATGGGCCAGCGCCCGTTCGAGGCCCCGTCCCCCGCCGGATGGCCCTATGAGGACGCCCATTGGGCCGGGCCGGATATGATTCTGAAACGTATTGAATGGGCGCAGGCGGTGGCAGAAAGAAGTCAGATCACGATGCCGCCGCAAAATYTGGCCCAAAATATTCTGGGTCAGGGGCTGAGCGCCCATACCTTCCTGTCCATCCAGCGGGCCGACAGCGCCCGGCAGGCGGTCACCCTCCTGCTGGCCAGCCCGGAATTTCAGAGGAGATAGACATGATCAAAAGACGCCAGCTTATCAAAAATATCGCCGCCGCCGGATTGGCCAGCCAGTTTCTGCCCCGTATGAGYTTTGCCGCAACACCGGGAGCAGGAGACCGGAAATTTATTTTGATTATCCTGCGCGGGGCCATGGATGGTCTGGGCGCGGTTCCGGCTTACGGCGACCCCGCCTATGCGAAACAGCGCGGACAGATTGCCCTTGAGCAAAGCCAAATTCTGAAACTGGATGGCCTGTTTGCCCTCCATCCATCCCTGAGCAACCTGCATGGCATGTATCAGGCAGGGCAGGCAAATATCATTCACGCGGTGGCCAGCCCATATCGTGCACGCTCCCATTTCGATGGTCAGGATGTGCTTGAAACTGGTCAAGACAAGGCCTTTGCTGACAGTAGCGGCTGGCTGGGCCGACTCTTATCCACACAATCCGAAAAAGGCATTGCCCTGTCCCACGGGCTGCCCCTTATATTGCGCGGTAGCGATAATGGCACRAGYTGGGCACCGTCCAGGCTACCCGGCGTGGATGATGACCTGATCCGGCGGTTGGAAAAACTCTATGAGAATGACCCCATGCTGAACCATAGCCTTGARCARGCYGTTATGGCCAAYRATAYWKCKGCCTCCAGYATGATGGGGGGCAAGAAACGGGGGTTCCGACAGAGCATCACCCTRTCCGCCGGTCATGCGGTRAAATTTCTGAAAGCCGATGATCATGTCAATATTGCCGTYTTGGAGAGCTATGGCTGGGACACCCATGCCCGCCAAGGTACCACGAAAGGCCCGCTGACCAACGGATTGAAAGATCTGGATAATGGCCTTGGGCTGATCAAAAAAGAGCTTGGGCCGCTGTGGCAGAAAACAGCCGTTGCGGTTGTCACCGAATTTGGCCGAACCGTATGGGCCAATGGKAATGCTGGCACCGACCATGGAACCGGCGGCGTTGCCTTCCTCGCCGGGGGAGCTGTTCAGGGGGGACGCATTATCACCGATTGGCYGGGGCTCAGGACGCAAGACCTCTATCAGGAGCGTGACCTCTATCCCACCACGGACATCCGGTCCCTGTTCAAGGGTATTATCCGCGACCACCTTATGGTCAAGCCTGATGTTATAGAGGGTAAAATATTCCAAAACAGCGGGACCGTAAAAGCTCTGGGCGGCCTGTTCAAAATATAAAATACAGAAAACACATAAACGGCCTTTAACTTTTGCCCTAATTATCCATATACTGTGGGTAATTCAAATAGTGTAAGAAACCGTTTATGCCGTCAGATACCCCTATTTCACCAGATCAGATTAAAGCGCAACTCGCGCATATTCTGGCCAGTGAAACATTTACCAATAAAAACCGCATCCAGCGGTTTCTGGACTATGTGGTGACGGAATATCTGGCAAACCGCGCCCATTTGCTCAAGGGCTATACCTTAGGATTGGAAGTCTTTGACAAGGATGAAACATTTGATCCGCAAACGGACGCCATTGTCCGGGTAGAGGCCGGRCGGCTCCGGCGCCTGCTGGAACATTATTATATGGATGAAGGACGGGACAGGCCGATCCATATTTCCCTGCCCAAGGGGGCTTATACGCCGAAGATCGAATTAGCCGCACCCTCCAAAGCACCGGCGCAAAAAGACCCGGTTTTTTCCGCCGCCGCCGCCCCGGCCACCGGCCCGGCCATTGCGGTCCTGCCGTTTGAGAATTTAAGCGGCGAGCCTTCTGAAGAACTTTTCTGTGATGGTATAACCGAAGAAATTATCAACCATCTGTCATTTAGCCCGTCCCTTTATGTGATTTCCCGGCGTACCACGGCCCAATATAAGGGCAAGGCCGTTGACATTCGCCGCCTGAGCGCGGAGCTTGAGGCCCATTATATTCTGGARGGYAGTATTCGCCGGGCCGGRGARCATTTACGGGTTTCYGCSCAATTGCTCAACGCCACCAACGGGGCCGTTGTCTGGTCGAAAAGCTATGACCGCAAATTAAACCCGGAAAATCTGATTGATGTTCAGGATGAAATYGCCGCCCATGTGGCCGCCACCATCGGTGATACTTACGGSGCCGTCATGCGCACCAGCGCGGTGGATATGAAACGCAGCAGCACCGAATATATGGAAGCCTATGAAAGCATGTTGCTGCTCCATGACTATCTGTTTGAGCTGTCACCGGAAACCCACTTAAAAGCCCGCACCAGCCTTGAAAAAGCGGTAAAAATTGACCCCAATTACCCGGACGCCTGGGCGGGATTGGCCTTTCTGGCACTGGATGARTATCGTTTCAGTTTTAATATTCTRGCCGAAGACCCGCTGGAACAGGCCCGGAAATACGCCGAAAAATCCATCGGGCTCAGCGCAAAATATTCCATCGCCTGGTATGCCATGACCATTATAAATTTCCACAGGGGTGAYATTGAAACWTTYGARGACAATATAAAANTGGGCCTGAGCATCGCCCCCAACAGCCCGGCAATCCTYGCCGAYAGCGGGGTTTACCTSTGCCTGCTKGGTAAATTGGATGARGGTCTGTCGCTGGTCCGCAAAGCCATGGATTTRAACCCCCAGCAYCCCGGMTGGTGCCGTTTTGCCCTGTGYCATGACCATTTTATTCGCGGCGAATATGAYAARGCCATTGATCAGGTGCGYTTCATCGAAACCCCCGACTGGTTCTGGCCCCATGCCCTTCAGGCYATTCTCTATGCCAAACTTGGCAATGAAAAAGGCGCGGCGGAGGGYCGGGCAAATGTGCTCAGGCTCTATCCTGATTTYCCGAAAAATGCCGAAAAAGAATGCCGAAAGTGGTTCCAACGGGATGAAGATTTAGCTAAATATCTGGACGGRTTRAAAGCCGCCAACCTGTGCTRAARYWYSMTWRTTTTCAAGGGTTTTTCTTTTGCCTGAAAGTCGTTTTATATGATTAATATTTTAATTTATTCAGGRTGATATATGTCTTCCCATGCCTCAAAAAAGGTTATCTATGCCGCTCTTGCAGGTAATTTTCTGATCGCGCTGACCAAATCAGCCGCCGCCGCCTATACCAATTCATCGGCCATGCTGTCCGAAGCCATCCACAGCATTGTGGATTGCGGCAATCAGGGGCTGTTGCTTTACGGYATTAAAAAGTCCCGCAAGCCCGCCGACAAGGCCCATCCCTTTGGCTATGGTATGGAACTATATTTCTGGACCTTTGTGGTTGCGATCCTGATTTTTGCGGTCGGGGCCGGTGTGTCGCTCTATGAAGGCATCATAAAGGTCATCTCCCCCCAGCCTGTGACCGATATTTACATCAATTACATCGTSCTTGGCATCGCGGTTGTTTTTGAGTCAGGCGCATGGTTCATCGCCTTTCGGGAATTCAGGGCCAGCCAAAGTGAGCCCGGTATGATCAGGTCAGTCCTGAGAAGCAAAGACCCGACCATTTTCACGGTCCTGTTTGAAGATACGGCGGCTTTGCTGGGCCTKYTGGTSGCGTTCATCGGRYTAATGRTCGGRGATATAYTCAACATTCCCGAAYTTGACGGGGCCGCATCCATCGTCATTGGCCTCATATTGGCCGGCACAGCAATTTTACTGGCCTATGAAGCAAAAGGCCTGCTGTTGGGGGAAGCCGCAAGTGAAGCAGTGGTCAGCACCATAGAGGAAATTGCCCKGGCCAAAGATGAAATCACCGGTATCAATGAAACCCTGACCATGCATATGGGRCCRCAAGACGTRTTGCTCAACCTGTCACTGGACTTCAAGGACGATATTACCGCCGCAGATGTGGAACGCGCCGTGAGCGAAATGGAACGCGAAATCAAAAACCGCCTGCCTGAAATCAAACGCATCTTCATTGAGGCCCAGGGGCAATAACATGAGCAATGTCAGGATTAATAACTATCCTTCATCAATCGGGCTTTTTCACGGTTCCAGTCGCGCTCTTTTTCGGTGGCCCGCTTGTCATGGGATTTTTTACCGCTGGCMAGACCGATCTTGACYTTGACCCGGTTTTTATCGTTGAAATASAGGGAAAGCGGCACCAGCGTTTTGCCCTTGCGCTGAATGGCGGCGGCGATYTTRTTCACCTCGCGCCGATGCATGAGCARTTTGCGCGGRCGGCGGGCGTCATGGTTGAAACGGTTGCCCATCTCATATTCCTTGATATAGGCATTGATCAGGAAAATCTCGCCCATCTTGGCCTCGGCATATGAATCGGTAATATTRGCYTCGCCYGCRCGCAGGGATTTTACCTCGGTTCCGGTCAGRACGATCCCGGCCTCAAAATCYTCCTCAATGAAATARTTATACCGCGCCTTKCGRTTAAGGGCGATGGCACGGTTACCGCTTTTGGATTTATCAGAGGATTTSGGCTTGGCCATMRYTACGTCAGCAATCCRGCCTTYATCAAGGCCGCCTTGACCARGGCCCTGGTATCTTCGCTGATCGGCACCATAGGCAAGCGCATCTCGGCAGAACAAATCCCCAACAGTTCCATGGCATATTTTACCGGMCCCGGRTTGGGTTCCACAAAAAGGGCSGCATGGAGGTCCGTCAGCCTGTCCTGTATCTCAAGAGCAGATTTAWAATCACCCGCCAGACAGAAATTCTGAAAGTCAGAAACCATTTTCGGGGCCACATTTGACGTCACAGAGATACATCCCACACCGCCGTGGGCATTAAAACCAAGGGCGGTCTGATCCTCACCTGATAATTGGATAAAGTCATCGCCCATGGCCACACGTTGCAGGGGAACCCGCSCCACATTRCCSGTGGCATCCTTGACACCGATCACATTTTCAAGCTCGCGAAAACAGCGGGCCATGGTATCCACGGACATATCAACCACCGAACGGCCCGGAATATTATAAATTACCAGCGGCAGATCCACCGCATCATTCAACGCCTTGAAATGCTGAAATAACCCTTCCTGATTGGGCTTGTTATAATAGGGCATGGCAATCAAGGCCGCGTTCGCGCCGGATTCCTTGGCATGGGTCAGCAAGCTGATGGCTTCTGCAGTGGAATTGGAGCCACAACCGGCCACAACCGGCACACGCCCGGCGGATTCTGCGATACAGATTTCCGTGACCCGGCGATGCTCATCATGGTTAAGGGTCGGTGATTCGCCCGTTGTCCCGCAAGGAACCAAGCCATTTGTGCCCTGCTCAATCTGCCAATTGACCAGTGCCCGAAACGCTTTCTCGTCAACCTGTCCATTTGCGAACGGGGTGACAAGGGCGGTGATCGATCCTCTCAGCATGGCATTAACTCCTAAAATTTATCAGTTTTCTGCTGGCAAAATAGTCTGCCTTGGGTCGGACTGCAAGTGATGAATTGATGCGCCCGCCGCTTTATGCCTATATAAAGCCCAAATGRCAAAGAAAAGGCGGGATAAAGAGCCCCACCTAGTGYCGCTTCATTTAAGTTGATATATGTGATTGTTAATGATTCTCTCTACCTGTTATTATTTTAGGACTACTATGGGTAGTGATACAGKCNGGTGTAAAGAAAWACATTGTTCGCTTAAGCAGCGAGGAAAGAAATTATCTTGAAACGATCATCCGCCCGGGCCGTGCTTCTGCGGGTCGTTTTTTGAAGGCGCGGCTATTGTTGAAGGCCAACATCGGCGCGGGTGGCAAGGGCTGGCAGGACGCCCGCATTGGCACGGCGCTTGAGACCAGACTTTCGAGTGTGCAATGTGTGCGTCGGCGTCTTGTCATGGCTGAGAAAATCATTCCGGTGCAGGACAATCTCAATACCCATTGCAAGGCTTCACTTTATGAGGCCTTCGATCCCGCCGAGGCCCGCCGTCTGATCAAGCGTTTCGAATGGCATTTCACGCCAAAGCATGGCAGGCTCATCGAAACAAACACAACGCAAAAGCAGACTGGCACGTCTCAAACCAGACCGCACGCATTAAACTCAAACATCTCTACCCATAAATTTAGCTGAATCGCGGCTCTAATAAACTCAACACTTCAGAGAAAAATATTTGTGTTTTTTGTGTTTTTTGATCTAAAAAANTAGTTATTTAGAATCAATAAGTTAAGCAATATTTGGTGTCGCAGTTTTNAATGCCGTAGACAGTTATCATGCGCTATTCTTTGAAAGATATATTCTCAATATGGCCTTCCGGGTCGGCATGGATCAGGACTTCGGCTTCAGGATATTCGGCCATGATTTCGGCCTCTACATCATCAGAGATATGATGGGCCTCGCTCAGGGTAATATCACCGTCCAGTTCCAGATGAAACTGGATAAAAATATTCAGGCCTGACTTACGCGTTTTCATGTCATGGATGCCGCGCACATGCGCATGGGCGCGAATAAGGCTGACAATTTTGGTCTTGTCARCTTCATCCATTTCCCGGTCCATGAGCATATCAATGGAATTCTGCGCAATTTGTCGCACGTTATAAATCAGGTAGCCCGCCACCAACAGCCCGATGATCGGGTCCGCATAATAATAGCCCATATATTCACTCAGGATCAAGGCTAGTATCACGCCGAAATTCATCAAAATATCACCGGAGTAATGCACATGGTCCGCCGAAATTGCCACCGACCCGGTCTTGCGGATCACATAACGCTGATAGGCCACCAACATCACCGTCAACACAATGGAGATCAGCAGAACGGTGATCCCCTGATCTGCCTCAGTCACAGGTTCCGGGTTTATCAGCCGGCTTCCGGCTTCTACGGTCAGGAACAGGGCCGATAGAAAAATAACCATGGCCTGAACAAGGCCCGCAATGGCCTCTGCCTTGCCATGGCCAAAACGATGGTCATCATCCGCYGGGGTCACCGCGAAACGAATGGCCACAAGATTAATCAGGGACGCCAGAATATCCATCAGGCTATCCATCAAAGACCCGAGCATGGATACCGCCCCGCTCACATGATAGGCCCAGGTCTTGAGCAGGATCAGGGTAAAGGCCACCGCGACTGCCGCATTGGCCGCCCGAACCATCAGGCGTGAAGATTTCCCGTTGCGCGTCTCATCCGTCATGGGTAAAGCTCCCGTTTTACCCAGACACCCTGTTCATTCTTTTCATAGACATGGCGCATATGAAGGCGGAATTTACGATCTTCCCAAAATTCGATCTGCTCCGGTACAAGCCGAAAACCCGACCAGTGGGGCGGACGCGGCACGGTACCAAGGGCGTATTTCGCTGCATATTTTGCAATCGACGCCTCAAACTCAAACAATCCCTTCATGGGGCGGCTCTGATGCGAGGCCCAGGCCCCGATCTGGCTGTCCTTTGCCCGGGTCGCAAAATAGGCATCGGCTTCGGCGTCACTGACGGCAACAACCGGGCCTTCAACCCTGACCTGACGTTTCTGAGACTTCCAGTGGAAACAGAGAGCCCCAAAAGGGTTTTCGCCAAGTTCCAGACCCTTGCGGCTTTCAAGGTTGGTATAGAAAACAAACCCGCGCTCATCCACGCCTTTCAGCAACACCATCCTGACCGACGGRCGGCCCCGCCCGTCTGCTGTCGCCAGGGCCACGGCCTCCGCAAGGCCCTCTGCCTCATGGGCTTTTTCAAACCATTCTTTAAATAATTCAACCGGATTTTTCACAGGCTCACCCTTGAATTTTATCATTAATACGCCAAATTCATATTAGAATATGTAATTTGATTTTAAATGATATATAATCACAATCAATCAGGAATACAATCTATTGAATGAGAAGAGATTTCGTATGTTACTTTCCAATAGTCCAAAGCCCAAGGCAGCGATCACCGCAACGATGATCGTCGCTTTCTCCCTGTTGCTCACATCCTGCACCAAGGAAGAAACCGGCACCTTGCTCGGCGCCATTGGCGGGGCGGTTATCGGTGATGCGATCGGGGGCCGGAATGGCAGCACGGGGCAGGTCATCGCCGTGGCCGCAGGCACCCTCGCCGGGGCCTATATTGGCCGTGAAATCGGCAAATCCCTTGACCGGGCCGACCGTCTGGCCATGCAGGAGAAGACCCAATATTCTCTGGAAAAAAGCAAATCCGGTGATACGACAAAATGGTATAACCCCGACAGCGGAAATTCCGGCACCATCACCCCCCAACCCGCCTATACCAACAAAACCGATGAATATTGCCGGGAATATCAACAGACGGTAACTGTTGGCGGCAAGACCGAAACCGCCTATGGGACCGCCTGCCGTCAGGAAGACGGCACATGGAAAATTTCAAATCAGTGAGTCGATAAAAAATTATGAAAGACCCCTACAGCGTATTAGGAGTTGCCAAATCAGCCAGTGATGCGGAACTGAAAAAAACCTATCGCACTTTGGCAAAAAAACTGCACCCCGATATTAATTCAGGTGATGAGAAAGTGGCCGAACGCTTCAAGGAAGTGTCGGCGGCTTATGGCCTGTTGCGTGACAAGGAACTGCGTGGCCGTTATGACCGGGGCGAAATCAACCCGGATGGCTCGGAAAAAGGCTTTGCCGGGGGCGGTTTTCATCCTCACGCGGGCGGCGCGGGCCGTTTTGGGGACGGGTTTGATCCGGAAGAAATATTTGCCTCTATTTTTGGCGGTCGCCGCCAACGTCAGCCCCGTCGTCAAAAGGGACCGGATGTCAATTACCTGTTAAAGGTCGATTTTCTGGACGCCATCAAGGGCGGTAAGAAAAACCTGACCCTTGAAAATAGCAAGACCCTGAATGTAACCATCCCGGAAAATGTCAAAGAGGGCCAGAAAATCCGCCTGAAGGGACAGGGGGCGCAGGGCATTAACGGCGGCCCGGCGGGGGATGCGATCATTGAAATCTCCGTCAAACCCCATAGCTTTTTCCGCCGTGAGGGTAATGACATTCACCTTGACCTGCCCATCACTTTGGAAGAGACGGTTCTAGGTGAAAAGGTCAACATCCCGACCACCACCGGCAAGGTTGCCATGACCATTCCCAAGGGGTCCAGCTCTGGCCGGGTGATGCGTCTGAAAGGCAAGGGAGCCACTGACCCAAAGACCAAAGCCAGGGGCGATCAATATGTCAAGCTACAGATCATGTTGCCGCCGGAGCCAGATGAGGCGCTGGAARAAGCCATAAAGAAATGGGCCAAGGATAAGAAACAAGACGTCAGAACCCATATGGCATGACGGGAAAACTGAAAAAWTTCAGCTTTCTGMTTGAAGCCRTAAAAAACTTTGCCCGTCATGATGGCATGGTCATGGCCGGTTATCTGGCTTTTCTGACCATGCTGGCCCTTTTTCCCTTTATCATCTTTCTGGTGTCCCTCGCCGGTTTTTTTGGTCAGTCKGACGCCGGGATACAAGCCTTGGGCTATCTGTTCGAAAATATGCCGGAGGATGTGGCCAAGGTTCTGCATGGCCCCATTGAGAAAATGATCATAACCACTGATAAGAGCATCATGACCTTCAGTATCCTTGGTGCCTTATGGGTGTCATCATCGGCCATCGATGCGGCGCGTCTGGCCATCGTCCGCGCTTTTGGCACCGTTAGCCGCAGGCCATTCCTGCGCCGCCGKGCCGARGGKYTGTTGCTGGTCATCCTGTCGGCCAGCAGCATTATCATCGGCATGAGTATTCTGGTTTTTGGGCCCGTGGCCTGGAAAATACTGATCAGCTATATTCCCCTTGAGGCCGACTGGAAACTGATCTGGAATCTGGTACGCCTGTCGGTCAGTGTCAGCCTGATATTCGGCGCGTTGTGCCTGTCCTATTTTGTCCTGAAACCGCGCAAGCTCGCRGGCCACTCTCCGGTCATCGCCGGGGCGACAGCCACCCTGTTGTTATGGATGATTGTGGGCAATGGCTTCTCCATTTACYTRAARCATTTTGGYAATTATGACGTAACTTACGGCAGTCTGGCCGGGGCCATAATCACGCTAATGTTATTTTATTTTCTGGGCGCATCCTATATTTTAGGGGCAGAGGTAAATGCTGCCCTCTATCACCAGAGGTCGGATAATACAGCAAAAAATACATCAAGTGATTGAATAACATGCAAAAATGTGTAGGATTAACTATTGTTCACAGACAACCTACACCAAAGAATGAGACATAATCTCAAAGGAATAATAATGACAGATTATAACGGCCTTCTTGCCGGAAAACGCGGGATCATCATGGGGGTGGCCAACAATCGGTCTATCGCTTGGGGCATTGCCAGAAAAGCTGCGGAACAGGGGGCCGAAATTGCCTTCACCTATCAGGGGGAAGCTCTGGAGAAACGGGTGCGCCCTCTGGCGGAATCCGTGGGGTCCGATATTATCCTGCCCTGCGACGTGACCGACGATGCCTCCATTGATGCGGTCTTTRCCGAGCTTGAGAAACGCTGGGGAARAATTGATTTTCTGGTCCATGCCATCGCCTATTCCGACAAGGCGGAACTGACCGGGCGTTATGTGGATACCTCAGCAGAAAATTTYGCCATGAGCCTGAATATTTCCTGCTATTCCTTCACCGCCATAGCGCAAAGAGCCGAAAAGCTGATGACCGAAGGCGGCAGCATGCTCACCCTCAGCTATTACGGCGCGGAAAAAGTTATCCCCCATTACAATGTCATGGGCGTTGCCAAGGCGGCGTTGGAGGCCAGCGTCAAATATCTGGCCCGTGATCTCGGCCCGAAAAATATCCGGGTTAACAGCCTGTCTGCCGGGCCCATAAAAACACTGGCGGCGGCGGGTATTGGCGACTTCCGCTATATCCTGAAATGGAATGARCTGAAYTCGCCCCTTGGCCGCAATGTGACCACCGACGAAGTGGGCAACAGCGGCATGTATCTGCTCAGYGACCTGTCCAGCGGCGTGACCGGGGAAAATCATCATGTGGATAGCGGCTATCAYGTGATGGGCATGAAACGGGAAGATGCCCCVGACCTTAGTCTCGTCTGATTTAAGCCTTAGCCTCGTCTGATTTAAGAAAGAAACGTCATGTCCTATAACAGCTTCGGCCATATCTTCCGGGTAACCACCTGGGGRGAAAGCCACGGCCCGGCCATTGGCTGTGTGGTCGATGGTGTGCCAAGCAGATTGACCATCAGCGAAGATGAAATCCAGCATTTTCTGGATCAGCGCAAACCCGGCCAAAACCGCTTTATGACCCAGCGGCAGGAAGCCGACAAGGTGAAAATCCTGTCCGGGACTTTTGAGGGCATGACCACCGGCACGCCCATTAGCCTGATGATTGAAAATACCGACCAGCGGTCCAARGATTAYGGCGACATCAAAGATAAATACCGGCCYGGCCATGCGGATTTTACCTATATGGAGAAATACGGCATCCGCGAYCATCGGGGCGGCGGRCGYTCATCRGCCCGTGAAACCGCTTGCCGCGTGGCCGCCGGKGCCATCGCCCGCAAAGTGTTGGGCCTTGGCATAGARGTCAAGGCRGCMTTGGTTCAAATTGGYGACCATGAAATAAACCGCGATAACTGGGACTGGGATGAGGTCGGCAACAAYCCCTTCTGGTCYCCGGACAAGRCAATGGTCCCGGTCTGGGAAAAATATCTCGATGATATTCGCAAGAAAGGCAGCTCCATCGGGGCCGTTATCGAGGTCCATGCCTTTGGCGTTCCCGCCGGAATAGGCGCGCCCGTCTATGCCAAGCTGGACAGCGATCTGGCCAGTGCCATGATGAGCATCAATGCGGTCAAGGGGGTTGAAATTGGCGAGGGCTTTAACGCCGCCCGCCTCTCCGGCGAAGAAAATGCTGATGAAATGTATATGGATGAGGCCGGAAACCCGGCGATCCGCACCAATCATGCGGGCGGCATATTGGGCGGGATCAGTTCCGGCAAGGAAATYGTCTGTCGCTTYGCGGTAAAGCCCACCTCCTCTATCCTCACCCCCCGAAAAACGGTGGATAGAGCGGGCAATGAAACCGAGATTATCACCAAGGGCCGCCATGACCCTTGCGTTGGCATCCGCGCTGTCCCCATTGGCGAGGCCATGATGGCCTGCGTCCTTGCTGATCATATCCTGTTGCATCGGGCGCAACAGGGATAGGTCGTTATTTCAGGCTGTCCACATATTTCAATATGGCCTGTATGCGGTGRGTGTCTTCGATCTGGCCCCGRTTGCCGCCGGACCGAATAACCTTCTGTTCCTTGTCCTGCCACAAGGCAATATAATCTTTTCGGTCATGGCTGAAGCTGGCGGTTTCACCGCCGCTGTCCAGATTTATTTCCGGCTGAAAGCTTAAATCAACATAATCGTCATAGCTGATGGCCCCGGCCTTGAACAGGACACTGCTTAAAGTAATGATTTCCGTCGGGGTGGCGGCACGCACATCAACCTGCCCGGCGACCTTGCGCCAGATAGCGGCCACGGCGATACTRTCTGTTGATATATTATCCTGTATCGAAGTAGAATTATCACCAGATTGTCCGGCTTTCCGGACTTGCGCCGTCTGRGCCGGTTTTTCCTGAGTGTGGAAGGCACCCAGTCCTGTAAGCAGTTTACTAATATTCATTTTACGCATTTACCTGTTGTCTMTATTGCCTGATACTCAGCAATTAACGTGCCAAACAMCCTCCCTTCCGAATCTGGCAGTTTTCTGCGGGCAAAAGCTAACATATTATTAACAAAGCATTATTCATGTTTTGTTAACCATAAAAATATGGTATTTTTTACCCTGACAGTGAGTATATTGCCTAGTGCCTGAACCTACGGTGAATTAGCGGCGGAAAGTTGAAACTATTTCCAGATGGGGGGAATAGAGGAATTGATCCACGGGGAGAATATCACCCATGACAAAGCCCGCATCCACCAGCACTCTGGCATCVCGGGCGAAYGTTGCCGGATTGCAGGAYACCATRACAAKRTTWGCCACTTGGGAAAGGGAGATTTCCTGAATCTGATCCCGAGCGCCBGCGCGCGGCGGGTCGATGATTACCGCATCAAATTTGTTTAGTTCATGGGGCAACAAAGGCCGCAGGAACAAGTCCCGGACCTCGGTGGTTAAATTGCGTATTTTACCCATYTGATGAGAGCTTTGCTGTAACGCCGCCGTCATATGTTGATCCCCCTCAACCGCGTGAACCGCATGGYKTCCGATCARCCCCACYGTGAAAGTGCCGCATCCGGCAAAAATATCGACGATCTTATCRGCYCCYTCAACCGCTTTGGCGACGAAATCCATCAGGGCATCCTCCCCGGTCTTTGTGGCTTGCAGAAAAGACCCCGGCGGCAAGAATACCTGATGTCCGGCAAAACTCACATGGGGTTTGCGCCGCTCGCACAGAATTTCAGGGCTGGGCTTTTTCAGCTTCGTATCACGCCAGCAGATACGGGCCACATCCTGCRCCTCGGCAAAGGCGGCAATATCCATSCGTAGGTCAAGATCAGGCTCCCCCGAAGATTCCAGAATAATATCCAACCCATTATCGGCCAGATTAATCTGAATGGCCATTTTCTGACGCGCCSCAAGCTGTTCCTTCAGAAACACCCGCAAGGGGCCTATAAAGCGCACAATTTCAGGGGCCAGCACCGGACATTCGGTAATATCAATAATATTATGGCTGCCCCGTTCAGCAAAGCCCACGGCCCGGCCCCCAATGGCGGAGAGCCGCGCGCGSCGCCGACTGGCCAGCGGGCTGACCTCTAACGGCAACAGGGATATATCSTCAAAGCCCCGATGGCCMAGTTCCGYGATAACCTTCTGTTGTTTCCAGTTTTTATAATGRTCTTCCGATACATGTTGCAAAGCGCAGCCGCCRCATCGACCAAAATGCYTGCACAAAGGAGCCACGCGGTGGGGGGATGCCTTATGAATATGTTTAATGCGGCCCTGCTTGCCATTGACCTTGACCTCAAGGTCATCGCCGTCAACAGAAAAAGGGATATAGAGCGGCCCATCGGCTATGCCGTCGCCTTTCGCGCCTATATGACTGATTTNAATCCTCATGACKCATATTCCGCAACGATCAGAAATTCCACATTACCCTCCGGCCCTTTGATCGGGCTGGTGGTCAGGCCAATAACAGTCCAGCCCGGCATATCGTTGGTAATCCACTCCCGAATTTTCTGACAAACCTGTTCATGGAGCATCKGGTCACGCACCACACCGCCCTTGCCCACATTGCCCCGACCCACCTCAAACTGGGGTTTGATCAGGGCCACAAGGAGGCACCCCGGTGCCGCAAGGGCCATAGGGGCGGGCAATACCGTCTGCAACCCGATGAAGCTGGCATCACAGACAATCATRTYTGCMKRSTCCGGAATTTGATCCTGTGTCAGGTAACGGGCATTGGTTTTTTCCAGCACCACCACCCGCTCATCACCGCGCAATTTCCACGCCAACTGGCCATGCCCCACATCAACCGCATAGACCTTCGCCGCCCCGTGATGCAGRCAYACRTCGGTAAAACCGCCCGTGGACGCGCCCACGTCAATGACACATCGGCCYRWRATATCCAGCGAAAAYTCTTCGATAGCCTGAATGAGCTTTAACCCGCCCCGGCTGACCCACGGGTGTTCCTTGCTGCGGACGTCCAGCGGGGCATCCTCGGCAATTTTGGTGCCGGCCTTGTCTATCTTGCGCTCGCCGCTRAACACRACCCCGGCCATGATATAGGCCTGCGCTCGCGTCCGGCTTTCCGCCAGCCCCCGTTCCACAACAAGTTGGTCAACACGTTTTTTCCCGACCATGATCTAGGCCAGAGAAGACGAAGAAGAACTGGTGTCATTCCGGCGCAGGGCTTTCAATGTCACCTCGGTAATGTCAGCGGCGCAGAGGCCAGCTTCGGCATACATGACTTCGGGGCTGTTCTGTTCCTGAAAAATATCCGGCAGTTTCAGAGTGCGTACCTTCAGACCATTCTCCAGCAGCCCCGCATTGCTGAGGTAATCCAGCACGTGACTGCCAAAACCGCCGATGGACCCCTCTTCTATGGTCACCAGAACCTCATGGTTCAAGGCCAGATCACGGATCATTTCCAGATCAAGAGGTTTGGCGAAACGGGCATCGGCCACCGTGGTGGACAGGCCATGACTCCGCAATGTTTCCGCMGMCTGCAAGGCCTCCTGCAACCGTGTTCCCAGTGACAGGATCGCGATATGACTGCCCTTTTGCAGAATACGGCCCTTGCCAATTTCAAGGATTTTCCCTGCATCCGGCAGCTTGATACCTATTCCCTCGCCGCGCGGATAACGTACCGCCGACGGACAATGATTGAGGGACACWGAGGTCGCCACCATATTGACCAGTTCAAGCTCATCCGCCGCCGCCATGACGACAAAATTGGGCAGGGTGGAAAGATAAGTCACATCAAATGACCCCGCATGGGTCGGCCCGTCCGCGCCCACTAGCCCCGCCCGGTCAATGGCAAAGCGCACGGGCAAATTCTGAACCGCCACATCATGAACCACCTGATCATAGGCCCGTTGCAGRAAGGTGGAATAGATGGCCACGAACGGTTTAAAGCCCTCTGCVGCCATACCCGCCGCAAAGGTCACCGCATGCTGTTCGGCAATACCCACATCAAAACAGCGGTCGGGAAATTCCTCGGCAAATTTATCAAGCCCGGTGCCCGATGGCATRGCCGCCGTGATGGCRACGATCTTGTCATCCTTTTTGGCCTCGGCAATCAGAGCCTTGGCAAAGACGCCGGTATAGCTCGGGGCCTTGGGCGTGGATTTGCTCTGTGCGCCGGTRATCACATTGAATTTRGACACCCCGTGATATTTRTCCTTGGCCTCCTCGGCATGCTTATAKCCCTTGCCCTTYTGGGTCACCACATGGATCAGAACCGGCCCCTCACCCGCGTCCCGCACATTTTCCARTACYGGCAACAGRTGATCCATATTRTGRCCGTCCACCGGMCCCACATAATAAAAGCCCAGTTCYTCAAACARRGTGCCGCCCATGGCCATRCCCCGGGCATATTCCTCGGCCCGTTTRGCTTTYTCGCTRATGGTRCGSGGGAACCGYTTGACWATATTYTTGGCAAAATCACGCAGRTTAAGAAAYGACCGCGAAGACAGCAATCGSGCCAGRTAGGCACTCATGGCCCCCACAGGCGGSGCTATGGACATRTCATTATCGTTGAGAATCACRATCAGGCGGGATTTYARYGCMCCGGCRTTATTCATGGCYTCATAAGCCATGCCCGCACTCATGGASCCRTCSCCGATGACCGAGATRATATTCTCATCCCCGCCGCGCAAATCCCGGCTGATGGCCATGCCAAGSCCWGCKGARATAGAGGTCGAACTATGGCCCGCGCCAAAGGGGTCATATTCGCTTTCCTTGCGCTTGGTAAAGCCGGCAAGGCCGCCGCCCTGCCGAATGGTGCGCATGCGGTCGCGGCGTCCGGTCAATATCTTATGGGGATAGCATTGATGGCCCACGTCCCAGATCAATTTATCACGGGGCATATTGAATATATGATGCARRGCSACGGTCARCTCAACCACCCCAAGCCCYGCGCCCAGATGGCCGCCCGTCTGGGACACTGCATCAATCATTTCAGCCCGAACCTCATCAGCGAGCTGCTGAAGCTGTTCCGGTTGAAGCCTACTCACATCATCAGAACAACTAATCTGATCAAGCAACTCTGTTTCTGGTTTACGCGGCAAATGACCCTACCTTATTTTTTTAACTTGCCCGATTAATAATGAATTTGGCGAGGTTACGCAAGTTTTCTGCTTTATCGCCAAATATTTCCAAATGCTGAACGGCCTGACTGGTGAGCATTTCCGCCATTGTCCGGGCCTGTTCTACACCGACCAGAGATACCAGCGTGGCCTTGCCCGCCGCCGCATCCTTTCCAGCAGTTTTACCAATATCTTCCGAACTTCCTTCCTCATCCAGCAGGTCATCGACAATCTGGAACGCCAGCCCGATGTCATGGGCATAGCCCTTGATCGCCTGACGCCTGCGTTCCTCTGCCTTGCCCAATATGGCCCCTGCCTTACCGGAAAAAACGATCAGCGCCCCGGTCTTCATCCGTTGCAAACGGGTGATCCTGATCTTGTCCAATTCCTGATTTTCCGCCAGCAAATCGAACATCTGTCCGCCGACCATGCCATTGACGCCCAGCGATTTCGACAGATAGTTAATCAATTCGCAGCGCACCCGCGCATCGGAATGGGTACTGTCATCGGACAGGATTTCAAAGGCCAGCGTCAATAACGCATCCCCGGCCAGCACCGCTGTGGCCTCGTCAAATTTCTTGTGAACCGAGGGCTGACCCCGGCGCATATCATCATCATCCATACAGGGCAGGTCGTCATGTATGAGCGAATAGGTATGAGCGCATTCCACCGCCGCCGCAACC
The DNA here is from genome assembly GCA_002749135.1 of Alphaproteobacteria bacterium. Classification (GTDB taxonomy): domain Bacteria; phylum Pseudomonadota; class Alphaproteobacteria; order Sphingomonadales; family Emcibacteraceae; genus Paremcibacter. The sequence goes on from NVVY01000010.1 coordinate 69,095, forward strand.
CGCAGGGCTGAATTCTCGCTAACCCCGAAAATCCGCGCGCCTTCCATAACCAGAAACGGCCGAACACGTTTGCCGCCCGCCATCAGGGCATATTCCATGGCATCAATGACCTGCTGTTCCAGATCAACCGCCTTGGGCAGAAGTTTCAGGAGTTTTTCCTCCACCTGCCGGGCGGCAAGGCCAAGGGCTTCGATAGCCAGATTATCAGTATCATTAGTCATAAATCCTACCCCCCGTCCAGTTCGCTCACACTAAGGCTGCCATCCGCCCCCTTGGTGATCTTTTCGATCCGGGCGGTGGCATCCTTCAGCTTATTGTCACAATGACGGCGCAGAAGATTTCCTCTGGTATAAATCTCGATAGAATCCTCCAGTGATACCTGACCGCTTTCAAGGTCTTTGACAATGGCCTCCAATGCGCTGAGCGCATCCTCAAAATTCAATGCGGCTATATCGTCCGGTATGCTGTTATCCTGTGAACTCATAGATATGAATTTCCCTTTGTATATTTAGAAACGCTTAGGCCATCAATGCCGAAACATGGGCCGCAACGCTGTCTCCAAGAATATTCAAGTTATAGCCCCCTTCAAGACAAGATACCAGCCTGCCCTTACATTGTTTTTCCGCAATCTGTTTTATCTCGCGGGTGACCCAGTGAAAATCATCCTCATTAAGGTTTAAATCCGCCAGCGGGTCCAATGTATGGGCATCAAACCCCGCCGACAGCAGAATAAAATCCGGATTAAATTCTTCCARRGCCGGGAAAATACGCCCTTCGCAGGACAGGCGAAAGGCCCGGCTRCCGCTACCTGCGGCCAGCGGCACATTGACGATGACCCCCTGCCCCTGATCCTGAAGATGCCCGGTGCCGGGATATAACGGCGATTGGTGGGTGGAGCCATAGAACARSCCCTTGTGCCGCATGGCCACCGCCTGTGTCCCRTTGCCGTGATGGACATCAAAATCGACAATAGCAACCCGGTGGCAAAAATGACTTTTCCGGGCATATAACGCCCCGATGGCCACATTATTAAACAGGCAGAACCCCATGGCTTTATCCGGTTCCGCATGATGCCCCGGCGGGCGAATCGCACAAAAGGCATTATCCAGCTTTCCGCTCATCACCTCATCAATGGCCTGACAGACGGCCCCGACCGCTTTCAAGGCGGCGTTCGCCGACCCGGCGGAAAGATGGGTGTCACCATCAAGGCTGTAATGGCCGCTACCTGGGATATGATCCATCACATTTTGGATATGCTCATCACTGTGAACCAGTGACAGCTTGTCTTTACCTGCGGCACGGGCTTCGATGTGTATCAGATCATTGAATTTTGGTTGGTCAAGACAGTCAAGGACGACTGACAGGCGGGCCGATGTCTCCGGATGGCCCTCCGGCGTGATGTGATTCTGGCAATCGGCATGATAGAACAACCCGGTGGACAAAAAAGTCTCCCCTTATTTTCCCGCCAGACAGTCTATCACATTGGGGAGCTATTCTCAATCGGCCTTGCGCTGCTCGTATTTGGCTTTTTCTTCCGCTACCAATTCTTTTTTCGACAGTTTGCCAACCATGGTTTTGGGCAGTTCGGTGCGAAATTCTATTTCTTTGGGCCGCTCATGCTTGCCCAGCCTTTCCCGGACAAAASTCATYAGCTCATCTTCCGTCAGGCTGTCATCRGGGTTYTTCAGGGTGACAAAGGCCTTGGGCCGCTCCCCCAGATAATCGTCAGGGATACCAATCACCGTGACCTCATGGACAGCRGGRTGYTGATAGAAAACTTCCTCYACCACRCGGGGRTAGACATTAAAGCCRCCCACCAGAATCAAATCCTTGGACCGGTCRATGATATAGGTGAAGCCTTCTTCATCCATATARCCCACATCGCCGGTGCGCAACATACCGTCCAACATGACCTCAGCCGTGGCGTCTGGRCGTTTCCARTAGCCCTTCATCACTTGCGGCCCCCGGATGCAAATCTCGCCGCTTTCCCCCAGAGGCATTCTCTTTGACGGATCGTCCCGATCGACGATAATGACCTCCGTATCGGGCACGGGCAGACCGATTGAGCCTTTGCGGGTATCCCGRTCATAGGGGTTGGARACACAAACCGGCGATGTTTCCGTCAGGCCGTAACCCTCGGAWAYATTCACATTCATCACCTTSCGGTAAGTCCGGCCCAGCTCCACAGGYAGCGGCGCACCGCCGGACATACAGACCTTGACATTATCCATGCCCACATCGGGRAACAGCGGGTGATTGGCAAGGGCGGTAAACATGGCCGGAACGCCGGCGAACAGGGTYGGYTTTTCCTTTTTCATCATCTTGATCACCCCCTCAAGYTCAAACTTGGGCTGGATRACCACCTTGGCRCCGACAAAAATACTCAAATCCATCACCACGGTCATAGCAAACACATGAAAGAAAGGCAGGCAACCAATGATAACTTCCTGCCCCCGTTCCACATCAACCGCCCAGCTTTCAACCTGTAACACATTGATATAGACATTAGCATGGGTCAGCATGGCCCCCTTGGGGATGCCTGTGGTGCCGCCGGTATATTGGATGACGGCCACATCTTCCACCGGGTCAATGTCAACCGGGGTTGGCTGGCCATCATTTTGCAATAATCCGGCATATTCCATATAACTATTGTCTTTAAYAACCTTGGCTATTGCATTGCTTTTAAACAATTTAAACAGAATATTTTTAGGAAAAGGCAGGCCAGAKGCGAATTGATCCACCACCAGATGTTTCAGGCGGCTTTTTTGGGCGACCTTATGCATGGTGGGATAGAGTGCCGCAAGGTCCAGCGTGATCATAATATCAGTTTCGGAATCYTCCACCTGCTGGATCAGCTCATGTTTGGAATAGAGCGGGCTGTAATTGACCACCGTCCCCCCGGCTTTCARAATACCAAAATAGGCCACGGCAAACTGGGTGCAGTTGGGCATGAATATCCCCACATGMYGGCCCTTTTTAACCCCAAGCTCTTGCAGGCCTTTMGCCATTTGATTGACCTGAGTCAGAAGGTCGCGGTAGCTGAGTGTCTTGCCCATGAAATCATAGGCAATGAGGTCCGGGAATTCTGCYGCCGTGTCCTCAACCAACGCATAAAGGGGTTTTGCGGTAAATTTCTGGTCCCATTTCACATGTTTCGGGTACGTGGCCAGCCAAGGATGTTCTGTCATGTTCTAGCTCATATTTTCTGTTGCAATGGCAAAGAAWAGATCATCCCCGGCCATAATAGTTGATTTCAACCCCAATGCCTGTGGGACAATCTGTTCGCCGTAAAAACGGGCAGTGATAATTTTGGCTTCCAGAAAATCYCTGTCCCCATCACCGCTTTCSAGTYKATTRCGCGCCGCCAARGCYCCYYTGGATAACAGGTAACAGCCCACRGTCACACTGAAYAGCCGCARAAAMGGYGATGATCCGGCAAGAGCSGACCGCATGTTATCMACATGYTGRGCCAAWATCCATTCGCCGCATTCCCGGGTCACGTCAACAGACTGCAACAGGCTTTTCTTCAGGCTGTCAAATTCTGCTGTRTCCGGCAAACCATCCCCGAAAGCVGCAATCTCATCCAGAAAAGACCGCCAGTGCGTGCCCCCCGCCATGGACAGCTTGCGCCCCACAAGGTCCATGGCYTGTACGCCRTTGGTGCCTTCATAGATGGGGTTGATACGGGTATCACGGTAAACCTGCGCGATGCCGGTTTCYTCAATRAAGCCCATACCGCCGTGTATCTGAAGRGCAAGGGASGCATTRTCAACGCCCATGTCRGAGCCATARGCCTTTGACARKGGGGTCAGCAAATCTGCTAACCCGGAATATTTYTSRCGCGTATCAGCATCCGGATGATGACCGCCCAGATCAAGGGCCTTGGCATTCAACATGGTGATGGCSCGCGCCGCCTCTGTCGTGGATTTKATGGTCATCAGCATCCGGCGCACATTGGCATGTTCGATGATGGCACTCGGCCCCGGCCCGCTGGCCCCGACCGCTTTGCCTTGCACGCGGTCCTTGGCATAGGTCACCGCCATCTGCCACGCCCGTTCCGCCGAGCCGACCCCCTGAATACCCACATTCAGCCGGGCATTATTCATCATGGTGAACATGGCGGCCATGCCCTTGTTTTCTCCGCCCAGCATATAGCCGATACAATTATCTTCCTCGCCAAAGGCCATGACGCAGGTGGGGCTGCCATGTATGCCGAGCTTATGTTCCAGCGAGACACATTTGGCGTCATTGCGCCCCCCCAATGTGCCATCCTCATTAATCAGGAACTTTGGCACGATGAACAGGGAAATGCCTCTGGTGCCCGCCGGGCTGCCGGGCGTCCGGGCCAAGACAAGGTGAATGATATTTTCCGTCATATCATGATCACCCCAGGAGATAAAAATCTTCTGACCACTGATACGGTAACTACCGTCATGGCCCGGTTCCGCCTTGGTCCGAAGCGCGCCCACATCGGTGCCTGCATTGGATTCGGTCAGATTCATGGACCCGGCCCACTCACCGGAAATCATCTTTTCCAAATAAGTATTTTTCTGTTCCTCTGACCCATGGGCCGCAATGGCCTCCACCGCCCCGGTGGTCAGCATGGAACACAGGCTGAAGGCCATATTTGACGCATCGACAAATTCATAAACCGCAGAGGCCARGRTCAGCGGCAGGCCCTGCCCGCCGTAGTCCACATCCCCGCTGACACTGGTCCAGCCATTGGCGGCATAGGCGGCGTAGGCTTCCTTGAACCCCGGSGCGGGTTTGACAYCGTCATCRGTRAGYTTGGCYCCTTCCCGGTCCCCAACCACATTCARCGGYGASAGAACCTCRCCGCAGAATTTCCCGGCTTCCTCAAGCACCGCGTCAATGATGTCATCACTGGCATCCTGAAACCGCTCCAGCGCCGTAACCTCGCCAATGTCAATGACGTCCTTCAGGACAAATTTCATTTCACGGGTGGGGGCAATATATTCAGCCACAGGTAGGCTCCTCAATTATTTCTATWATTTGGGTCGCAAACCCGTSAATAAAATATTATAAGTTTAACCACATTATTCAGGGAAACGGCACCAATTAAAACAAYCGTTTGAATTTACCTGAATGATAAGTGGAAAACAAGCGTATAATATATACCAGAAAAGAACAATGACACARAAATATGTCCTCTGAYMMKCCAAAGCAAAAAAATAAAAAAATAATGCCCGCCACATTGGCCAATTACCATCTGGCRACAAAATTTCTGCTTCAGGGCAAGCTGGTTTCCTTTCCCACAGARACCGTATACGGGCTGGGGGCGGATGCCACCAGTGACCTTGCGGTTGCCAATATTTTCGCGGCCAAACAAAGGCCCCGGTTCAATCCGCTGATTATCCATCTTCCTTCCTATCTGGCGGCTGAGAAATATGTGGAATTTGATATGATCTCCCGCAAGCTGGCSCAGGCTTTCTGGCCCGGACCATTGACCCTTGTCCTGAAACGAAAACCAGACTGTATGCTGTCGCATCTTGTCTCCGCCGGGCTTGATACGGTGGCGGTGCGGGTGCCCGAACATCCCATAGCGCAGGAACTACTGCATCATTTCAAATATCCCATTGCCGCGCCCAGCGCCAATATTTCCGGCAGGCTTAGCCCCACCCGTCCGGAGCATGTGGCTCAGGATCTGTCGGAAGAAGTCGCCATGATACTGGACGGTCCCGCGTGCCATAATGGTATCGAATCAACTATTGCGCAGGTGACGGGCAGTGAAATCAGGCTRCTGCGCCCCGGCAGTATCACCAAGCGGGAGATTGAGGAATTAACCGGCCTGCGCGTTACCTATTTTGCCGACGGGCAGAACCCCACYGCSCCCGGACARWTRAAAAGCCATTACGCRCCCARAKCYAAAATACGCCTGAATGCAGAGACAATTTATCCGGATGAAGCCCTGCTSGCCTTTGGCAGTCTTTACCCGAAAGATGCACAGATTATCCGCAAYYTAAGCCCCAAGGGYATCCTGCGSGAGGCGGCGGGAAATYTGTTTTCCATGCTCCATGAGCTGGATGAAAYRGGCTGCAAAACCATCGCCGTCAGCCCRATYCCCGCCAAGGGTCTTGGCATTGCCATCAATGACCGACTGAGCCGGGCCGCCGCGACCAAGGATGCATAGCCCCATGAGCCTTGCCCCCGAGCATATGGAAGAATTAAAAGAAATCGCCGRACAAGGTGGCTGGATTGATCGCCCCGACGATATGCAACCCTTCCTCATCGAACCGCGCGGAAAATATCAAGGGACAACGCCTTTGRTCCTGTTACCAGACAGCGTGAATAAGGTTGCCGAAATCGTCACCTGTTGCGCAAACCATAAAATTCCCGTCGTGCCCCAAGGCGGCAATACGGGGCTAGTGGGCGGCAGTATCCCGACCACAGAGGGGGATGAAATCCTGATCAGCCTGAAACGGCTCAACCGCATCCGCGGCAGGGACGGCCATAACCAGACCATGACCGTAGAGGCCGGGTGCATCCTGWCGGATATTCAGGGMGCGGCGCAGGATATGGATTGCCTGTTTCCCTTGAGCCTCGCCGCCGAAGGCTCCTGTATGATTGGCGGCAATCTGTCCACCAATGCGGGCGGGGTGAATGTACTTCATTACGGTAATATGCGTAATCTTGTTCTGGGGCTTGAGGTGGTTTTGCCTAACGGCGACATCTGGCACGGCCTGTCGGGCCTGCGCAAGGATAATACCGGCTATGACCTGAAACAGATTTTCATCGGGGCCGAGGGCACCCTTGGCATTATCACTGCCGCCACCCTGAGACTATATCCCTTTCCCCATGAGAGGCAGACCGCCTTTGTCGCCGTGCCAACGCCCCAAGCTGCTGTGGACCTGCTGACCCTCGCCCGAAAGATCAGCGGCGGCACCATCACCGCCTTTGAAATCATCCCGCGCCGGGGTATTGAAATGGTCACCCGCCATATGCCCGGCACAAGGGATCCCATGACACAGGCCTATGACTGGTACGTACTGCTGGAATGCAGTTCATCCCTGAGCCGTGATCTGCTGGACCTTGAAAAGGTTATGGAGCGCATTCTGACCACGGCCATGGAGGCGGAACTGGTGCTGGACGGCGTGATTGCCAAAAATCAGGCTGAAAGCGACAACCTGTGGCATTTGCGGGAAAATATGTCCGAGGCCCAGAAATTTGACGGCGGCAGCATTAAACATGACATCTCCGTCCCCATATCCGCCATCCCCGATTTTCTGACCCGCGCCGGAGCGGTGGTCGCGGACATGATTCCCGGCGCCCACCCGGTGCCGTTCGGTCACCTCGGCGACGGTAATCTCCATTATAATATCAGCCAGCCTCTGGATATGGATAAACAGGAATTTCTGGATAAATGGCCCGCCCTGAACCGGAAAGTTCATGACGTTGTCCGGGAATTCGGCGGCAGTTTCAGCGCCGAGCATGGCATAGGCCGCATGAAGGTCGACGAAATGTCACATTACAAGGCTAAGGTGGAAATGGATATGATGCACCGGATCAAAAACATCCTTGACCCCGACAATATCATGAATCCCGGTGTGATTTTGAAAAAGGTTCAAAAATGACTTTTCAAGAAAAATACTATGACAGCCACGATGGTCTGAAACTCTATTACCGGCAATACGGCGCGGACAATAAGGACAAAACACCGCTTTTGTGCCTCCATGGCCTGACCCGGAACAGCCGGGATTTTGACCGTTTCGCCCGTCATTTTGCAAAAGACCGCCGGGTATATAGTCTGGACATCCGGGGGCGCGGCCAGTCGGCCTATGATCCTGACTATGGCAATTATCAGATTCCGGTTTATGCACAGGATGTGCTGACCTTCCTTGCCCATGAAAAACTTGATCGGGTGATCCCGGTGGGCACCTCCATGGGCGGGCTGATTTCCATGACCATTGGGGCCATCAAACCGGATGTTTTAGCGGCCATTATCCTCAATGATATTGGTCCTGACATCGACCCAAAGGGCATAGAACGTATTTCCGCCTTTGTTGGCAACGGCATCACGCTGGACAGCTGGCAACAGGCCATCAACGGCGTCAAGGTCATCAATGGCAGCATGTTCCCCGACTATGATGCAGAAGACTGGGACCGTTTTGCCCGTAGCACATTTCGGGAAAGGCAAGACGGCACCATCGCCCCTGACTATGATCCGGCCATCGGGACCGCCATCCGGGAAAGCGCGGAAAACGCCGTCCCCGTTGATCTGTGGCCCCTGTTCACCAGCCTTGCCCCGATCCCGGTCCTGACCCTGCGCGGGGAAAATAGTGATATTCTGGCCGCCGAAACACTGGACAGAATGGGCCGGGAGCATTCCCGTTTTACCGCCCTGACCGTCCCGAACCGCGCCCATACCCCGGACCTGACCGAGGATATCAGCCTGCGGGCCATTGATGACTTCATCAACGCATTATGACCGGGGCCCAAGCATGAAAAGACGCTATCCAACTCATCCGATCATTGCCGTCGGCACCGTGGTTCTGAAAGAGGATTGCGTCCTGCTTATCAAACGTGCGAAACCGCCCAAAGAAAATCAATGGAGCATTCCGGGCGGCGCGCAGGAATTGGGCGAAACCACCCGTCAGGCCGCCATTCGCGAGGTCCGGGAAGAGACCGCCATCACCATTGATGAGCCGGTTTTTCTGGATGTTATTGACTATATAGATCGGGATAAGGCGGGCCGGATTATCCATCATTACACCCTGATAGATTACGCGGCCAATTACCGGTCCGGCATATTATCCGCCGGTGATGATGCCAGCCATGCGAAATGGGTTCCCATAGATCAGCTTTCAGAATATAGTCTCTGGGAAATGACGGAGAAAATAATATTTCAGGCAGTGGAAAAACTCAAAAAATGACAGATGGCAGTCTTCCTCTGTGGGCACGCATCATCCGATCCGTCAAGGGTCATTTGAAAGTTGCCCTGATTGCCCTGATTTTCGGCATGACTGCCTATGGGTTGGTCCATATGCTCATGTGGGCTATCCGTGCCATAGAAAAAATGTAGGAACATATAAATATTATGCGTAAATTATTCGGCTATTTTCTGGGAATGATTGGGTTATCCATATATATTATTTTGGTTGCCCGCCTTGGTGATGCCATCTTTCCCATGCATCTTGTTCTGGAAATGGCCTATTATGCCATTGCCGGAATTGGCTGGATTTTTCCGGCCATGTGGATCATTCGCCGGTGGTATAAGCCCAAGGATACTGAAAATAATTGAGGATATTATGAAATTTTTTCGCCCACTTCTGACCCTTGTCTTCATCTTTGCCCTGGCAAGCTGTAGCAGTAATAATACCGTGCCCCCATCCGAAACCATGAAACAGCCACAGAATATGGAAGAAAGCAATTACGCCAGCACCTATGATCAGAAAAGCATCGCCAATGCGGCCTCTGATTTCCTTGGCGGCGGCTCGGAGGCCATCGCCAAGGTGGTTGAAAAAGCCTTTCAAGACCTTGGCCGGCCCAACGGCTATATCGTCGGCACCGAATTCAGCGGTGCCATCGGCATCGGCCTACGATACGGAGATGGCACCCTGATCCATAAAATCGAAGGCAACAGCCCCGTCTTCTGGAAAGGGCCAAGCATTGGCTTTGACCTTGGGGCCAACGGGTCACGGGTTTTTGCCCTTGTCTATAATCTCTATGATGTAGAGGAGCTTTATCGGCGGTTTCCGGCAATTGAGGGCAGTGCCTATTTCATCGGCGGCGTGGGTATGAATTACCAACAGCGCGACAACATCATCATCGCCCCCATCCGCGTCGGCGTCGGCCTGCGCCTTGGCATTAGCCTTGGCTATATACATCTGACAAAGGAAAGAAGCTGGATTCCTTTTTAGGAAATAAGAGCCATCAAACCTTCCGCGCTCAGTTTGATTCCCACCAGAAACAGCAAAGCGTAGCATATAATATAAAACAGTCTGTTCGACACCCGGTTATGCATCCATATGCCCAACCAGACGCCGATGGGGGCAAAGGGTAACAGATAGAGCGACATGGTTAAATTCTCCGATGACAGTTGGCCCAGCCACGCGTAGGGGATCAGCTTCACATAATTGGCCACGGCGAAAAACATGACCGAGGTCGCCACCATGGTCGTTTTATCCAGCCGGAGCGGAAACAGATATTGGGACAGCGGCGGGCCGCCCGCATGGGCGATGAAGCTGGAAAAGCCGCCAAGTGCCCCAAGGATTCCCCCCTTGACCGGATTATGCGCGCGGGGTGTTGCCGCCGCCGGTCCCCGCTGGCCAAACCAGTAATTACCAACAAAATACAAAGACATCAGCCCGACAATAAGCCGGATCATATCGGCGTTCATAATGCTGAACGTCAGCCCTCCAACAGTAATCCCCACCAACGCCCCGGGAATAAGTATTTTCAGGGACCGGGCGTCCCAGCCCCGGTGGTACCGCCAGACCGTAAATATATCCATGACACATAAAATGGGCAACATGATCGCCGCCGCTATGCGCGGATCAACCATCAGGGTCAGCAAAGGCACCGCCAGCGTGCCCAGCCCGCCTGCAAAGCCCCCCTTGGAGATCCCCGTCAGCAGAACAACCGGGACCGCCAACAGAAAAAACATCAACGGGTCTGACACCGGCCTAACCCATCATCCGATGAAATTCCAGCGTTTGATGATCGGACAGTGACGGTTGAAAAATATAACCGCCCATATCAAAATCTTTAAGGTCCCCGGCCTTCTCCACCCGGTTTTGAAGAATGAAACGGGTCATCATACCCCGCGCCTTTTTAGCGAACATACCAAGGACACGGGCATGCCCCTCTTTCACTTCCTTGAATACCGGCGTGATGATCTGTCCGGCCAGCTTGTCCGCTTTTATGGCCTTGAAATATTCCTGTGACGCGCAATTGACCAGAATATCCGTATCCTGCGCCGCCATGATGTCATTCAAAGCCGCCGTCAGGTCATCGCCCCAGAATTCATAGAGTGTTCGCCCGCGCCGGGTGGTGATTTTCCTGCCCATTTCAAGGCGGTAGGGCTGCATCAGGTCCAGCGGCCTCAGCAAGCCATAAAGGCCGGACAATATACGGTAATGATCCTGTCCGTAGGCCAGATCATCCTCGCTCAGGCTTTCCGCATCCAGCCCCACATAGGTATCGCCGGTAAAGGCAAAAACCGCCTGTTTGGCGTTGACCGGGGTAAAGGGCGTGGAAAAGGCACGAAAACGGTTATAATTCAGCTCCGTCAGCTTATCGCTGATTTTCATCAGCTTGCCCAATTCCTGACGGGTGAGCTTGCGCGCCGCCTCAATCAATATCTCGCTATCTTCCAGAAAATCGGGGATGGACCAGCCGGAGCGCGTGACATCTTCTGAAAAATCAAGTTTTTTGGCTGGGGATGTGACAACGAGCATATATATTTCCTGTTTTATGAATTGCAGAGGCTCAAGCATAGAATTGACGCCCGCCACATTCAAGAAAAACAATCATTCTTCTATTGACAGTTTCCAACTTTAACCCCATCTATTCCTACAAGCATTTATACGAAGGATTTCCCCTGTCATCTGAACAGACCACACAAAACAGCCCGCGCGTGGACCTGACAACAGGACCGGTTCACAAGCATTTGATCCGTATGTCCCTGCCCATGATGGTCGGCATCACAGCGTCCATGGGATTTATTCTGGCYGATACYTATTTTATTGGCAAACTCGGSCCCAATGAAYTGGCCGCCATGGGYTTTGTCGGSCCCATCGCCATGATTATAGTATCAGCGTCCATTGGCTTGAGCGCAGGCACATCATCGATCATGGCCCGGGCAACAGGAAGCGGCAGTCAGAAGGAGCTGACTAAGCTTGCAACCAACAGCTTTATCATAGCCGTCTTGATCTCTCTGGCCTTTACRKTGGTCGGGCTGCTGACCATTGATCCGCTTTTTACCATGATGGGAGCCGATGCGAATACGCTGGTCATGATCCATGAATATATGATGGTCTGGTACTGGTCGCCGCTATTTATTATCGTGCCTATGGTCGCCATGGGGGTTATGCGCGCCTTGGGCGACACATCATTGCAGGGCAAGCTGATGATTATAGCCGCTCTGGCCAATGTGGTTCTGGACCCGATTATGATTTTCGGCCTRTTTGGYTTTCCGCGCCTTGAAATGCAGGGGGCKGCKCTKGCCACSCTGATCACCCGTGCGGGCACGTTCGCCGCCGTRATYTTTTATCTGGGTTATCGCTTTCATGTGCTTAAATTCACCCGTGAGGTCTTGCAGGATTTCAAGGCATCCACCCGCAAGATCATGCATGTGGGCATTCCGGCCATGGGCACCAATATGATCATCCCGCTGGCGGGCGGCGTTGTTATTTCGGTGATTGCCATCTTTGGCAATGACGCGGTTGCCGGAACCAATGTGGCCATGCGTATTGAGGCGGTGACCATCATCATATTCTATGCCCTGTCCGCCGTAATCGGTCCCTTTGCCGGGCAGAATCTGGGCGCGAAGCGCTATGACCGCATTGAGAAAGCCCTGAAGCAATGCGGCATATTCTCCCTGATCTGGGGGGCGGTTCTGGCCATCCTGATCGGCCTGTTTGCCCCTCATATTACCGTTCATTTCAGCGATGTGGCCTCTATTCAGGGCTATGCCAACAGCTAYCTCTATATCATGCCCATATCATACGGGGCCTACGGCTTTGTCATGACCGCCAATGCCACCTTTAACGGCCTAGGCAATCCGATTCCCGGTGTGATTGTATCCACCCTTAGGGTTGCTGTATTCCAGTTTCCGCTGGTGCTGGTTGCCGCCTTCTTCTTTGACAATATGACCTATGTTTTTGCCGCCTCCAGCCTGTCCAATATTCTGGCCGGTATTATCGCCTATGTCTGGGTGATGCGGACCATGAAACGCTTACATACCGTGGCTTAAATGATCCTGCCAGTAATCTGCGGCCAGACCTTCAGCCTGTTCGACTGTTGATGCTTGGCCCGTCAAATATAACGCCTGCGCGGCGGTTCCCATAATCATCTTTTCGGCAAAATCATTTTGAATGACACCGCGCCAGATTTTGGACAGATAATCAACAGTCACCGGATAATCCGGTCTGTCCGTGGTCATGGCAGGCCATTTGCTAACCGTTTGCTGTCCATCCTTAATCTGATAGAGCTTGATGGCTTTGCCCGCATTACGTTCCGCCTCCCCGCCGCCGCCTTTAATCACGCCGAGAGATGACTGTCCTATCAAAGCCGCCGCGTCCATATTCAGGGCGATATAGGCCGGATGGAAAATACCCAGAAACGTCAATTTTGCCGCCAGCGGATTGATCAGCTTCACCGCCGTATTGACGATAGAGCGCACCCCGAGAACCGATCTGATTTCCAGAAGTTCCTGCAATTTCGGACTGAAATTCCGTAATGGCAGATAGACAAAATTTTTGCTCTCTAACTTGCGGCGGGCCATCGTCAGGGACGCCGCCGGTTTTTCCCCTACGGCTTCAAGACAATCCTCCGTCAGAAGGCCATTGTCCAGATGGCTGTTAAAACCATGCATGAATATCTTATGGCCATTCTCCGACAGCAATTTAGCCGACAGCAGAAACCACGGCAAACGGCGGCTTTTGCCCGAGGACGTACTGGGCCAGTCGATTAAATTCTTAAATTCACAGGCCGAACCCGCCCCCATATGGCGGCGCATGGCGGTCACAATCCCGGCGAGTTCCGCCGGGCTTTCACTTCGATAACGGAGCAAAAGCAACAGGGCCCCGACCTGCATATCCGACATTTCCCCGGACAGGACGCCCGCGAAAGCCGCCTGTGCTTCCGTCTGTGTCAGATGGCGGGATTTTGTCGGCCCCCGGCCCAGTATTCTGATATAGTCAGCGTAAGGATCAGCCATCTATAGCCCCAGCGCAAACAGGGCAATGGCAAGGATTGCCCCGATAAACGGAATAACCACCGTCAGTGCCGCCAGCGGCAGATAGGCCGTGCGGTGAGTCTCGCCGCAAATGGCCCGGATTGTGGTCACCACATAGCCATTATGAGGCAGACTATCCAGCCCGCCGGAGGTGATGGCAATCACCCGATGCAGGGCGTCCGGGTCCACACCGGCCTCCAGATAATGGGGCGCAATCAGAGGCAAGGCAATGGCCTGCCCGCCCGAGGCTGATCCGGTGAGAGCCACGATTACGCTGATCGCCACCGCCGCCCCGATCAAGCCATTACCGGGAATGGAGGTCATGAAAATCAGGGCATCATTAAACGCCGGGGTCAGCTCGGCAATACTGCCAAATCCGACCACGGCACTGGTATTKGATATGGCAACCAACGCCCCGAATGTGGCCGAGGATAAGGCAACACCAAGATTATTAAACTTCTTCCAATAGATGGCTATTGCCAGCAACAATCCAACCAGCAGAGCGACAATGAGCGAAGACTTGCCATACTGCAAAACCACACTGAAATAAAATGACGTCCCAAGGACACTGGCCAGCGGGATCAAACCCAGAAAGGGATTAGGCAGATTGTCATAGGATTTCTGCGGCGGGTCATCGGTGCGCTCGTCATAACATTCCCCGGCGGACACGGCCCGCTTCATCATGCGTTCAAACCACCAGATACCGCTCAGGGCCATAAAGAGCGCCACGAAAATACTCACCTGCCAGCCGGCAAACTGGGTGGTGCCCAGATATTCCATGGGCAGGAAATTCTGTATCTCCACCGACCCGGCAGAGGTCATGGTAAAGGTGACAGAGCCAAAGGCCAGAGCCGCCGGAATAAACCGGCGCGGCAGATTGGCTTCCTTAAACAGGCTAAGGGCCATGGGAAAGACYGAAAAGGCAACCACAAAAACACTGACGCCGCCATAGGTCAGAATGGCACAGGCCATRATCACCGCAAGGGCCGCGTGACGCATGCCSAGYTTGGCCACRACCCAATGGGCCACRCTGTCCGCCGCCCCGCTGTCCTCCATCACCTTGCCAAACATGGCACCCAGTAAAAAGACGAGAAACCAGTCTTTCAGGAACCCGGCAAATCCGGTCATATAATTAACGGTAAAACTCGCCCCGCCATCGGCCATGGGCGGCARCAAGGGTATCCCGCTGAACAGGGCCACCAACAGCGCGCATAAAGGAGCCGCWATCAATATATTCATCCCGCGAATGGTGAGGAATATAAGAAGCAACAGCCCCCCGATTAACCCGATGATACTTAACATTACGCCTTCTTTCCTGTTCCATCACGCCATGACGGCTTTCAAAAAAAGAAGACTATAACAAATTTCAACGCGCGTCATCACCTGAAACTGTCAGGTTGCCGCAGCCTGCAAATAAAGTTTTACCTTAAGTCCCCTGCCCTCTTTGCTCTGGAAAAGTATCTGGCCCCCGATTGCTTTCATTTGTTGCTTGGCCAGGAATAGGGAYAAGGCTAAGCCACCTTTTTGTGTTGTCAGACCATCACCCTTAATCTCAAAAGGGTCGCCAATAAGAGAAATATGTTCCTCGCTAATGCCATGACCATCATCTTCGACAACCAAACAGGGGTCGCTATTCTCCCCATCCATATAAATTTTAACCTTCCGCCCTTCTGCGCAGTGACTTTCCACATTATCAAGAATAACGTCCATGATATATAAGAATATATCCCTATCCATATTGACTAAAATATCAGGAGAAATTTTCTTGATCTCAAGGTTATGTTTTTTTCTATCCAGACGTTCAAGCCAGATATCTTTCATCCCCTCTATGTAATCTGCCAATAAAACCTTTGTAATATTAACCATTGGCTTTTCCGACTTAAGAGACGCCGCATCAATAAGCTGGTTTATTTTTTCAAGCAACTGATTCCCGGCCTCACTAATATAACCGGCATAGTCCAGATTACCCTCTGATTTCAGATTCATTTTCAACAATTCGCTAAAGCCAATCACAGCATTCAGAGGAGTGCGCAACTCATGGGAGATAGTTCGGACAAACCTGTCTTTACTYTCCTTGGCCAGGCGCGCTGYAGCAAGATGTTCTTCAAGCGCCTCATTCAGCCTTTCCAAAATAGTCATATCACGTATGACAGCGATACCAAGATTTTCTTCCGGCGTATCATAGCGWGCCAGAGACACTGAAACCTTAATATTTTCACCTGTCTTAGTCACGCCTGTCACGGGTCTTGCCTGAAACATACCACGTAWATTATCTGGATYAGAATTTTCGATAAAACCATGAATCACTTTTGCATGCTTTTCCTTCAGGTCAGGAGACAGCAGGCGAGAAACATTCATCTTCAATAATTCTTTTTTACGCCAGCCAAATATTTTTTCAGTGGCTTTGTTTGTAACCAAAATATCGCCATCTGCTTTCATGACCAACAGGGCATCAGGAATGAGGCCAATAACGCTTTGCATAAAATTTTTCTGTTTTTTAAGKTCAGCCAAACTTTTTCGTAAATCCTTGTCAAGAGGACGTAATATTCTTATCACCGTTATTGGAATAGCTATGGCCAGCAGAAACAATATAAAATACTGTAATCGTGTCAAATACCCCGCAATGTCGCTTTCCTCTTGTGCATAGGCCTCTACAAGTAAATCTAACTCAATGAGCAAAGGCTCAGAAAGTTTATTAAGTTCAGATACAGCGCCCGTTCGCACAGACAAATCAGAAGACATCACATCACTTGTAAGCCCGATAAAGTCTTTTACATTCTCATCAAATTTTTCCATGCCTAAGTTCGCCAGATCAAATATTTCTCGGTTGAGTTTTACCAACTCCTGATCATCACTTATACCGGATCTTAAAAGTGCAAAAGACTCCATAAAGAGATTTTTCGTTTTCTCAATTTCATCAATAAACTGCGCTTCTGTCTTTGGGCCGCAAGTAGTAGACTCGATTCGCAATAGCAAATAATTAACCGGACGCATTTATTTCTACGGCCTGATTTTAAACTGTTTTCAAATTGATGTTTGCCAAGGCCCCTA
>NVVY01000011.1 GCA_002749135.1 Alphaproteobacteria bacterium
CATCTCTACCCATAATTCTCTCTCCAGTCGTAAAATAATGTCACGTAGAGAGAATCAGAAATAATCCCTTACGTCAACTTAAATGAAGCGAGGCACTAGCATGGTGTCTAATTGGTGTTATATCAATATTCGGGAAATATGGATTAAAACACTATTTCTGAGAAAAGTGTTTTAATCAACGCCTTTATAGAGCTTTACTAATGGAAAATATCGGTCGCTGACAAACAGAAATTTGCTGTTTGTTACCTTGGCTTTTTTCAACACTCTAAACTTATTGCATTATCCGGGAAATGCTCGCCTGAAGATGTTGGCGGTCCTCCTGGGCATGAAAATTTTCTGGAAGCAATTGCGGACCCGAAGCATCCTGAACATAAGGATATTATGGAATGGTATGACTCAGACTTCGACCCGAATACCCCGACACTGATGAGTTGAAGCTGGAAGTTCTAAAACTGGCCAAAAAATGGAAACCTCGGAAACCAAAAAATAGAGAAACCCTCTTTCCATATCAAATAAGTCAAGGGGTCCGTGGGCAAACGCTTACTACCCATATAATGATTGCAAATGATCAAACATTAACCCATAAATTAGCAAAGGGCTCTATGAAAAAATGGTAGAAAGTTGGGGTGCAGGTCAGAACAACAAGTTAATTTGACAATGCCCCCGCTACGCACAAACTTTCTTCTCAGCAATCTGCATCACCGCAATCGTTATATAGTGGATTTAATGAGGTCTGAGCCTAGATAGGCCTTTCTCCCATTTCCCATTTCCCATCCCATAAGCCGGGCTACGAGTTGAGAACGGCTATTTACGCCAAGCTTGGTATAAATGGATATGATATGATTTTGGACGGTTTTAACGGAAATATTCATCTGATACCCTGTGCTTTCATTGGTAAGTCCTGATATGATATATCGGCAGACTTCCTGCTCACGGGTGGTTAGCTGGCATCGGCTTGCCCATTGTGTAATTGCGTCGTTAAAGTCAGGGGTTATAGACATGATGGTATAGCGGCTGCGTCCGTCTACCAATGAACATTCAATGCTGATATGTAAGCCGTTAAAGGTGCCATCGTATATAATACCATTCATATCCGAAGGAGAACTTTGCGCCACAGAGTGAAACCACTCCAGCCATTTTGTACGTTCGTCGGGTTCACTGAAGTTTAGATCAGCGAGKGCCGTTGGACTGGCCTGTATCAATCTGAAGTTTTCATCCCAAATTGAAATTCCCACATTATGTCCAACGACATTTCCTTTGGTGTTGCTGGCTTGCATCAAATGCGTTGTTTCACGCAGGGATATATTGTTCATGCATGTTGACAGGAGAGGGTATAGCTGGTGAAAAGCTTTGAAATCTTCTTTGCCAAAACGGGGAAGATCATTCCAGCGCTGTAGAGCTACACAGAAAACCTCGCCGGGCATATCGTCCATCTGAACAAACATAGCCAACACATCGCCTAAGCCTTGTTCACGAAGAAATTCATTATAATAAAATGAATGAAGAAATTTGGATTGATCCACCAGACCATAAAGTGGAACAATATATTTCTTTGTTGCARCATTTTCTTCCCCTGTCTGGGAAAATGCGGCTTGTGCAATGGGGTCGGTATCGTAAAAAGCTTCTTTATAGGCATTGAGTAATTTACGGGGAAGTTTATGTGATGCTTCCTCTATGGGATATTCACCAAGAATATTTTTCTGAAAACGAAGAATAATACCAGTGGGGGCATTCATGAATTCAGCAAGAGGTTCAATGATAGCTTCCGCAGACTTACCAAACGAGACGCAAGATAACATTTTCTCGCATATATCGATACCGGAATCGATCGTTGGTAGAATCCTGTTCATGGTTTTACATCTGTGTTTTCTGTTTAATTTCAGTGATAATAAYAAGCCTCTTCATCTGACCTGAGAGCAATGATAGTGACTTAAATTTAGATTACTGTCAAATTACCCCACTTTGCAGAGGTATCTGTCGCCTCGAAATTATTTTATAGTGCCGTTTTTATAGTACGGCGTGCAAAACCGGACGTTATATAAATCCTACGCWACTATTATTAAGAACACTGTGTCTTRCAGACTACAGCAGTTATTTACAGGTTGGACTAATTTCCTGCTCAAAGATATAGATAATTTTCCCTATAGCGTGTGAATTCAATATGGGACAGTGTTTATARCATAGATGTTTAGGTGAGATAAAATAGCTGGTTCTTTCATCTTRAAGTATCAGCAAAAAACCGAATATTTCAAGAAAGCATTTTAATATGAGTATTTCCCAAAAGGTGGCTGTCGTCACGGGTGCTGGGCAAGGTATTGGTTTAGCCATAGCAAAAAGACTAGCTAAGGATGGAGCCGATATAGCTCTCGTTGACTTGCAGGCAGATAAGCTTGAAGCGGCTGCTCTGGAAATCGAATCTATCGGCCGCAGGGCTGTGACTTGCGTGGCCGAYGTAAGTAGGGCTGAAAATATTYGCATGGCAATTGACCATGCAGAAAAAGAATTGGGTGGGTTTGACATTATCGTGAACAATGCGGGCATTGCACATGTTGATCCTATTGAAAATATTACAGAGGAAGCAGTAGACAAAATATTCAACGTAAATRTCAAAGGTGTACTATGGGGTATTCAAGCCGCAGCAATGAAATTCAAGGAACGAAAGCAGACCGGAAAAATTATTAATGCCTGTTCTGTTGCCGGTCATGAAGGTTTTGCAATGCTGGGAGCCTATTGTGCCAGCAAGTTTGCTGTGCGCGGACTGACCCAGGTGGCGGCCAAGGAATATKCCGCAGACGGTATTACGGTAAATGCCTATTGTCCGGGCGTTGTCGGTACGGATATGTGGATCCAGATTGATAAGCGYTTTGCAGAACTGACAGGYGCAAGAGAAGGCGAAACATTTGAAAATTTTGTAGGCGGAATTGCACTGGGTCGRCCACAGACACCGGATGATGTCGCCGCTCTTGTCTCATATCTGTCAGGACCGGACTCCGATTATATCACTGGGCAATCATTCATCAATGATGGCGGAATTATATATCGCTAGGAAAATTTATACAGTTAACCAACGTAACCATTAAAACTCGCAAATATTAAAGGAAAAACAATGACAGAAGAAATATCCGTAGYAGATGAGGCAACATTATCCAACAGTTTTATGGGTAATACGGCRCAGGTTTGTGTTGTGACAAGAGATTTCCGACGYACCATCGATGGCTTAATCAAGCTGGGCATTGGCCCGTGGGCGCTTTATACTTTTGGTCCCGGCACCGTTTCCAACCGGACATATATGGGCCGTCCTGAAGATTACAGTATGCGGCTTGCACTTGCGACTTCTGGCAATATGTTATGGGAGGTTATCGAACCCTTGGAGGGGGCCAGTATTTATAAGGATTTYCTGGAAGCGCATGGAGAAGGCATCCATCATGTGGCCATGGGCTGTGAAGGTTTGTCCTTCGAAGAAAGGGTTGCAGAGTTCGAGGCACGCGGTTGCAAGAATATTCAGTCCGGCGTTTGGCTGGRTCAGGTTCCTTACGCCTATTTTGAAACGGAGGGACTAACCACAACAACTGTAGAAATATTTGATTTTCCAGAAAATTTTGTCCTGCCCGAGCCTGAGGAATGGCTTCCGGGACCACCTGATGCTGTGTGATGTCAAGCATAATATGCTGCAATGTCCTCCGAGAATAGCCTTCTAAGGTTAACTAGATGATTCTCCCTATAGGAGAAAATCGGGCTGATATTGTACAATAAAGTATTGAATAGGGAAGTATATAAAAATTAGAAATTAATATAAYTTTATAATGAGTTATGGGAGAAAAACTATGATACGCAAAGAGGAATATCTTACAGGAAACAGAAAAATTTTAGTAAGTACCGCAATGGCATTGGCCTTGATGACRCAAGTGTCGGCGAATGCGGYGGAAAAGAAGAGTTCTAAATCTGACCTGGTTCTTGATGAAATAACGGTYACGGCCACGCGATCTGCAGAAAACATACAGACTATTGGTATCGCTGTTAGTGCCTTTAAAGGCGAGACACTGGAGATGCGTGGCGTTGTTGATACTGGTGATTTGGGGCAAATAACYCCMGGTTTGATTGTTGCGAAAGCGGGTGGTTCSGAGCTTACAGGTTTGGTGTCTATCCGGGGTGTTTCACAAAATGATTTTACCGCGCACCTGGAATCACCGAACGCTTTTTATATTGATGGRGTGTATCAGGCTTCGGCATCTGTTGGTATTCAGCAGTTTTACGATGTAGAACGTATTGAAGTRTTRAAAGGGCCGCAGGGGACTTTGTTTGGCCGTAATGCTACGGGCGGTTTGCTGAATGTATTTACCCGAGAACCGGGTAAAGAGTTCGAGGGTTATCTAAGTGCCGGGGCAGCCTCCTATAATGAAATTTCCATAAAAGGCGGGGTGACAATACCCATTAGCGATACGCTTTCTTCTCGTGTGGCCTTTTTACGGACTCGTCACGATGGCTATTACAAAAATTTAAACCCAAACGGGGTTGATCTYAATGGTGATAATACATCAGCARYTCGGGTYAAATTTAATTTTACGCCGAATGATCAACTCACGGTCAAATTAARCGGCGACTATTATTATGTAAATTATATTGGCACAGGYGGYATGTTTGCTGTTCCGGCAGGACAAGACCCTATTACGGGGCTGGGATTCAATTTACCACTTGATACGCCGTTTCCACTGGGTGGCGGTAAAGCTTTATCGCCATTTAAAACTACGGCAAATTTTGCGGGAGGGTATAGTCGCGAAGCATGGGGCCTTTCAGCAAATATAAACTATGATTTTGACGAATTGTCGGTGAGTGCTATCACCAGTTACCAAAGAGTCAGATCCAGTTATAGTGAGGATAACGATCAGACGGCGGCGAGTATAGGTACATTTTTTCAAAAACCATTCAATATAAATTTCTCACAGGAACTGCGCCTGCATAAGGATACCGGCCAGTTACGGTGGAATATTGGTCTCTATTATTTGAATGTGAAGGGCGACTATTTCAATAGGTTCAATTTTATTGCTGCGGATGCCGATCTGAATGTGAATTATAATATTAATGCACAGTCTTATTCGGCCTTTGCCCAGGCATCATATGATATTAGTGACAAGCTTACTCTGACGGSGGGCGCCAGGATYGTATATGACAAGAAAACCTATTTTCAGGATTTCAAATGTATAGCGGYTAATCCGGCAGCAAGTGCATGTCCTGCTTTTGGCGGGCCTGGWACGATTGGTGGTGCGTCGCCATTAACTAACAAACATAGCGAAACAGGTTGGACGGGCCGCTTACAATTGGATTATCAAGCCAATGATGATGTTCTTTTGTATGCGAGCTTGAACCGCGGTTATAAAAGTTTTAATTATAATGCGAACTTTGCCGGTAACGTACCCTTGAGTGGCCTAATTCTGAAGGGTGAAGTGTTGGTAGCAAAGGAAATAGGTGTTAAAATTAATTTTTGGGAAGGTCGTGGTAGGTTAAATGCAGCTGCATTCCATTATAATTACAAAGACTATCATGCCTTTGACCAGCGYAGTCTGAATTTCACGCTATTCAATGCAGATTCAAAAATTTATGGCGGTGAAATCGAACTGRCTCTCAAGCCGGGGAAAGGTTTYACGACGAGCGTAGCTGTRAACTTGTTACAATCAAAAGTGTTTGATGTCCCAATTCAAGGACTGGGCAATGTGACACGTCAGGCACCTCAGTCGCCACATTATTCTATAGTCGCTTCGGTAGAGAAAACTATGGAGACGGGAATTGGGCAAATGACTGCAATAGTGAATGGTGTTTATTAYGGGRAACAATTTGCTCAGATCAGTAATGCACCTAACACTCTTTTGGCTGCCTATGGCAMCGTTAATGCACGGTTAAATATTGCGCCGACTGATAATATTRRTATGTCATTATATGTTAAAAATCTCTTCAAAAATGAAAAGCCCAATTATGCTTTTGAYCTGTCAGTTGCAGGTTATACGGARCTTGATTTAGCCAATCCGAGAATTTTCGGCATCGAATTAAATTATAATTTTTAGCAGCCACAATCCTGGTAAATCAATTAGTTTGCCAGGATGAATTTCTGCCATTTATAGTTATTAAGGATTAGAAATGCAATTATCACGTGAATTAATGGTTGAGGCTTATCGGGGGATGAAAACTATACGYGTATTTGAAGAACGTGTGAAAGAGGAATTTGAGGCCGGAAATANTCCCNGGTTTTGTYCATCTTTATGTGGGGCAAGAGGCTGTGGCAGTAGGTGTATGCATGAACTTGGTAGCCTCTGACTTTGTTGGTTCTACACACCGTGGCCATGGGCACTGCATTGCAAAAGGCTGCGACGTCAAAGGGATGATGAAAGAAATTTTTGGCCGTCGTGAYGGATTGTGTGGTGGTAAAGGCGGCTCTATGCATATAGCTGATATTGGTCAAGGTATGTTGGGTGCCAATGGAATTGTTGGCGGAAATTCACCAATGGTTATCGGTGCTGCTCTGACAGCAAAGACATTAGGTAACGGTGGTATAGCCGTTYCTTTTAGTGGTGATGGGGCATCAAATCAAGGAACAACTTTCGAATCCATGAATATGGCTATGGTGTTAAAATTGCCGGTTATCTTTATCACTGAGAATAATGGTTATGGTGAATTTACTGGCGTAGACTATTCTGTGGGCAGCGGCGATATCTCGGCACGTAGCGCCGGGTTTGGTCTGCCAACATATAAGGTTGAGGACGGCACTAATTTCTTTTCTGTCTATGARACTATACGCGAAGCGGCAGAGAAAGTTCGCTCAGGTGGCGGGCCGGTTGCCATAGAAATTATATGCCGACGGTTGCATGGTCATTTTCTGGGAGATCCACAGGCATAYCGYAGYTCTGAAGATCTGGATGATGTTAAACGCAACGACCCAATTCAATTATTTCGAACCAAGGTAATTAATGCTGGTCTTATTGATCGTAGCACTTTTGATGACTTGGATTCAGAAGTAGAGCAGTTAGTTGAAGATGCGGCCAAAGAGGCCGGCGAAGCAGATTTTCCAACCGTCGCTGATCTCACCAGTGATGTTTATGTTACATATTAAGAGTTATTATCATGACAAAAAAAACATATCGTCAAGCAATTAATGAAGCTCTCCATCATGAAATGGAACGCGACCCAAGAGTTATTTTATGTGGTGAAGATGTCGCCGGTGGACAGGCTGGTTCAGCGGGCGTCACTGATGCTGCCGGAGGGGTTCTGGGCGTAACCAAAGGCCTGTTCGGTGCTTTTGGAGAGAGTCGTGTTATAGACACACCTATTAGCGAGAGCGCCATAATAGGCATGGCAGTAGGGGCGGCAAATACAGGTCTTCGACCAGTTGCCGAGCTGATGTTTGTGGATTTTCTGGGGGTTTGTTTCGATCAGATATTTAATCAGGCCGCTAAACTGCGTTATATGTTTGGTGGCAAAGCRACAACACCRCTTGTTATTAGGGCAATGGTTGGCGGTGGAATGGGCGCCGCTGCACAGCATTCACAAATGCTRGATTCATTRTTTACCCATATTCCCGGTTTGAAAGTGGTCTTGCCCAGTGGGCCATATGATGCGAAAGGGTTGCTTATTCAAGCCATTCGTGATGATGATCCGGTTATTTTTCTGGAACATAAAATGCTATATGATATGGAAGAAGAAGTCCCAGATGAGGCCTATACTGTACCGTTTGGAGAAGCGAATTATCTGACTGACGGGAAGGATGTTACCGTTGTTGCCACMTCACGCATGGCACACTTGTCTGCTAATGTCGCCAAGAGACTTGCAGCGGAAGGGATTAGTGTTGAGGTCGTAGACCCCAGAACGACATCACCGCTGGATGACATCTCAATTTTGGAGTCTTTCGAAAAAACCGGCCGCTTGGTAGTCGTTGACGAGGCTAACCCTAGGTGCAGTTTTGCCACCGACATAGCCGCGTTGATTTCTTCCAGRGGGTTTCGTCATCAAAAGGCCCCTGTTGTAATGGTGAATAGTCCCCATACTCCTGTACCATTTTCTCCCGCTCTAGAGCAGTTATATCTGCCCAACGAAGAGAAAATAGAGGCGGCGATTAGAGAAGTAATGTCCTGACAGCCTCNANNATNTATATATATATNTNAATTTGAGCGATAAACTCTARAATCCAATCATTATAGGAAGCTAAACTATGTCATCTATTATTCCCATAAAAATGCCAAAATGGGGTTTGAGCATGGAGGAAGGAACCATTACCACTTGGTATAGCTCAGTAGGAGATATAGTGATTAAGGGTGAAGATTTTGTCGATATTGAGACGTCCAAAATTTCAAATACTTTTGAAGCATCCAAGGGGGGGCGTTTGCGAAGACAGGTGGCGGAGCTTGACGTTGTATACCCTTGTGGTGCTTTACTAGCGATTATTGCCGACGATGAAGTTTCTGAAGAGGAAATTGATAATTTTATAGCTTCTTTCGTTGTTGAAGAAGAAGAWGAGGGRGAKRATGGGCCTRYCAAGCCGGCAACYGAAAATATCACYGTCAATGATTTAAAGCTACGCTATTTAGCTTATGGTGAAGGTGACAATCTTGTCTTGTTTTTACATGGCTTTGGTGGTGATCTTGAGAATTGGCAGTTTGTCCAGCCTCTTGTGGCAGAAAATAACTTGACGGTAGCGCTGGACTTTCCTGGACATGGTCAGTCTTCGAAAGATGTATCTTCATTCGAAAATATAGAGAATATGGCGGATCTGGTTGCGGATTTCCTTGTTACGAAGAATTTTAAACAAGCGCATGTGGTTGGTCATTCCATGGGGGGAGGAATTGCTTTGGTATTGGCTAAGCGACACCCGAAGCTTGTTGAACGGTTGACTCTAATTTCACCTGTCTCTGCAAGTCAAAGTGTAAATGCTGATTATCTAAACGGATTTATTGATGCAGCACGTCGTCGTGATTTGGAACGCGTTATAAAAACCCTTTTTGGTAATGATGAGTTGGTTCAACGGGCTATGGTTGATGACCTTTTGCGATATAAACGCATGGATGGTGTGCCCGAAGCACTGAAGAATTTTGCAAATATCTTGCTATCCGATGCTACAGGTRATTATCTTGATACTCTTGGTTCACTTCCACAATCTATCACTGTCTTGCGGGGCGATCTGGATAAAATTGTTCAAGCCTCAATGCCGAACGATATAACAGTAAGACGGTACGAGATGCTGAAGGATGTTGGCCATATGCCTCATATGGAGGCGGTTTCCGAAGTTGTCAGTGCAATTCTTGAAAAGGAAACATCAAATTAATACTGCCAACATCAGCATTTTAGTAAATATTGACCCATTRGATACTAAGAAATGGGTATATAATCCCTTTTATGTTACATTCATACAAATTATTTTGAAAAGGAAATTCCTATGATCTATGCAGCACCGGGAAGTGAAGGAGCCATATTTTCTTTTAAAAATCGCTATGATAATTTTATTGGCGGTGAATGGGTTGCCCCTGTGGAAGGGCGCTACTTTGATAACCTTTCTCCTGTGAATGGACAGTCTTATTGTGAAGTTTCCCGCTCATCGCAGGGCGACCTGGATAAGGCACTGGATGCGGCACATGGTGCCACTGACGCATGGGGCAGTACGTCAGTGGCTGAACGKTCTAATATGCTGTTGAAAATTGCAGATCGTATTGAAGAAAACCTTGAAATGCTCGCTTATGTCGAGACATGGGACAACGGTAAGRGTATTCGGGAAACGCTGTTTGCGGATATACCTTTACTTGCGGATCATTTTCGTTATTTTGCGGGCTGCCTGCGCGCACAGGAGGGAACGGCGGCTGATATTGATGCCACAACGGTTTCTTATCATTTTCACGAACCYCTTGGCGTAGTYGGTCAGATTATACCTTGGAATTTCCCTTTACTGATGGCGGGGTGGAAGRTGGCTCCCGCACTGGCGGCTGGCAATTGTGTTATTCTGAAACCTGCGGAACAAACACCGGTTTCCGTCCTGATACTGATGGAATTAATCGCAGACCTTGTTCCTKCCGGTGTTATTAATATCCTTAATGGCTACGGCGCAGAAATTGGYGAGGCTYTRGCCAGTAGTGACAGAATTGCAAAGATTGCTTTCACGGGTTCGACCGCTGTTGGCTATAAAATTCTGGCTAATGCCGCAAAATCNSTCATACCGTCAACCGTGGAATTGGGCGGAAAATCACCAAATATATTYTTTGAAGATATTATGGCTCAGGAAGAGGCTTATATCGATAAATGCGCTGAAGGCCTGTTGCTTGGTTTCTTTAATCAGGGCGAGGTCTGTACKTGTCCTTCCCGCGCGTTGGTACAGGAAAGTATATATGATGAGTTCATGGCGAGAGTACTCCTYCGCGCTAAAAATATCAAACAGGGTAATCCCCTTGATACCGATACYATGGTTGGTGCGCAGGCGTCACTGGAACAATATGACAAGATCATGGGCTATATGGATATTGCCAAGCAGGATGGTGCGGAATTTTTACTCGGTGGCAATAAAGCATCGGTAAGCGATGATATTAAAGGCGGCTATTATATCGAACCAACCCTGTTAAAAGGGACGAATGATATGCGTATCTTTCAGGAGGAAATTTTTGGCCCCACTCTTGCGGTGACGACTTTTAAGGATGAAGCAGAAGCTTTGGCTATTGCCAATAAYACTATTTATGGATTGGGTGCCGGTGTCTGGACGCGGGATAGTAACCTGTCATTCCGTATGGCGCGCAGAATAAAGGCGGGCCGTGTTTGGGTTAACTGTTATCACGCTTACCCTGCACACGCGGCTTTTGGCGGATATAAGAAGTCCGGGATTGGCCGCGAGACACATAAGGTCGCRCTGGAACATTACCAGCAGACCAAAAATATTCTGGTAAGTCATAGCATTGACCCGTTGGGTTTCTTCTAAGAAAASGMCCCCATCACAAGGGACATATGATGAAATACGATGACGGGCTTGATAAATGTGACGTTAATTTCACAGCACTCTCGCCCGTTTCTCTCGTGCGCCGGACGGCGTTGGCTTATCCAGATTACCCGGCCATCATTTTTGACGATATGATGCGYWCTTGGAAACAGGTTTATGACCGCTGCCTGAAATTGGCCGGAATGTTACGAAAGATCGGTGTAGGGAAAGACAGTACCGTGGCTGTATTAAGCAGAAATTTACCCGAAGCCGTGGAATTGACCTATGGGGTTCCCATGTCTGGTGGGGTATTGAATATGATCAACACAAGGCTGGATCCTGCGGATGTGGCCTATATTCTGGACCATGGGGAAGCTGAAGTATTTTTTATCGATAATGGTTTGAATGATGTGGCCAAAAAGGCCTTGAAAATAGCAACTGTAAAACCCAAAATTATCCTTATAAAGGACCCTCAGGTAACGGATGCTTCCGCCCTTACAGGCGAGGAGTATGAGAATTTTCTTGCCAAGGGAGAGGCACTTTCTGACAAAGACATAGAACCTGAAGATGAATGGGATGCGATAGCCCTGAACTATACATCAGGGACAACAGCAAAACCCAAAGGTGTTGTTTATCATCATCGCGGTGCTTATCTGGCGGCATTGGGAGAGGTCTTGGAATGGTCTTTACCGGCCCATTTTCGTTATTTGTGGGTTTTGCCCATGTTTCATTGTAACGGGTGGTGTTTTCCATGGGCTATCGCGGCAAAGGCCGGGGTGAACATATGCCTGCGCGCGCCGGAAGCGGACAAAATTCTTGTGGCCATACAAAAAGAAAATGTCAGTCATATTTGTGGTGCCCCTATCGTATTAAACATGATCACAACTTACGCCGAGAGTTATGATGTGCGTATTTCGCCCCGGGTAGATTTTATGACGGCGGGGGCTGCACCGCCAGCGRCCGTTCTTGAACGTGCCRATAAATTGGGGTTTGATGTCATGCATGTCTATGGCCTGACGGAGGTTTATGGACCGATGGCGGCATGTGCGTGGCGCGATGAATGGGATGAATTACCCTCAGAAGAGCGKGCTAAAAAACGTGCCCGTCAAGGGGTYAATTATATTGTCTCAGAGGAAATGAGCGTACGCAACCCTGAAACTATGGCAGAAATTAGCGCTGATGGAAAAATGATGGGTGAAATCATGTTTCGGGGAAATACGGTTATGAAAGGTTACCTGAAAGACCCTGAAACGACAAGAAAAGTGTTTGCAGGGGGGCATTTTCATGCCGGTGATCTGGGCGTTCGCCATTCGGATGGGCATGTGGAAATAAAAGATCGATCAAAGGATATTATTATATCTGGCGGAGAGAATATTTCTTCCATAGAAGTGGAGGGGGTGATCTATAAACACCCCGCTATCGTAGAGGCCGCAGTGGTTGCGGGAAAACATGATAAATGGGGTGAAACGCCGGTTGCCTTTGTAGAAATAAAGGCAGGCGATGACCTGTCAGAGGATGAATTAATAAGTTTTTGCCGGGAGCATTTAGCTCATTTTAAATGTCCTACCCGGATCATTTTTGAAGAACTGCCCAAGACGTCTACTGGTAAAATTCAAAAATTTGAGTTAAGAAAGCGTATATTAAATGCCTAACTTGTTCTTGCTCTAGGTGATAAGAAAAGCACTAAGGCAAGAGTAAATTGGCTCGTTTGTCAATTTGTTAAAATTGAATCGGATGGAATTAGAATTGGTGCAAAATGGCCTGGAGGCGCACAAATTACATGGYCTACCTTGGCAGAATTAAGAGATGATCCTGGCCTTATTCAGGCAGATAATACAAAACTCGTTCCCCATCGTTTCATTGTTCAAACTGCTCCGGACCTTGCTGGCAAGTTTTCTGGTCAACGCACATTTATTGAAGGTTTGGAAAAAACGGTAACAGAATATTATYACACTGTAGGTGAGAATTYATCTCCTTGGGTAGCACCWGCCCCAAAGTTTGAGGATAATCCAGTTACCGAATTAGCTGAATTAGTAGAGTAAAAAATTATTTCAATTTGATGATGAAATGCATAAAGACGGTTACACAAGGATAAGTTACTTTGACAGAGCCCGCTAGAGGCTTCCWGACCGAGGTATTTGCAAGCTCAAACCGCTTGCGATTTATCACGGCGATCATAAAGCCCGGAGCCGTTGGCGGCGCGTTCAAATATTTTGATACGAATGCCGCGGCTGGTTGATAGCGGGAAGTAGCACTCTTTATCACCTGAGCCCGCTCCAACTTGGGTATCGCCGGACGCGATCRGAGTATCGCCAAATTGAACCATAGAAATGTTYTTGGATGCCATTCGGCTTGTAAATTCTGAGATATCGGCGGTTTCTGCACCAATTTCGAATAGGTARCCTTTGCCGAATTYTCCCATCAAATTCTGCGCRGGGCTGGCACCATCAGGCTGCACAAGCTTTAACCAGAGCTTTTTATCGTCATAGCCATTGGCATCAATGAAGGTTATTTTTGCGCCGCCATATTCRGAAACTTCAAACACCTGTGGGCACTGGACCAGACCCATATATTCTTTGTAGAACGATGCCGCAGCATCTATGTCTTCAACGAGAATGCCAAGGTGATCGACATAAGGTGTGYCCGGGGCACGTGTCTCGTTCTTCCAAACCTGGTCGCGTTCATACAGAAGACTTTCTGTTCTGTCCGAAAGCACTTCATAATATTCAACAGTCGTGCCGTGCGAGAGATCAGCCGGAAAATAGGCAATGCGTTCACCTTCACTTTCAAAACCGCTATCTTCCTGCATAACGCCTTCATCAATCCGGCCGCCGTCAACGATAGGAGAGCCGTCCATGGCCAGCATGCTCACGCCGCGATCTGACAGTTCATTGAGGGCTTTTTCGTATTCATCGCCGAGGTCAAAGTTGATTTCAACAAGCGCCCCGTCGCCCATAGCATCKAGGATTTCCTGTCCCGGYCCMGGGGTTGTYGGTTCAATCAGTTCAATCCATACACCRGGYGAGTCAAAAAATGTGCCGATCATGCCGCCAACTGTCGGGTCATCATCGGCAACCCTGATTGTTGATGGATGGCGTTTCCAATTCAAACACCCTGTCAGGAATTTCGCTGTCGCTTCAGTATCGGATGCCCAAACGGCCATATGATCGAGAAATGGTGTTGTTTCCCCTGGGGCCGCATAGGCCGTGCGTCCTGCAGTTTTTTTAATTGTCATACCTAACTCTCCTGAATTTATTGTGTCATATTCAAGTCAATAATAGGCCGATGGACTAAAAAAGTCAATACGGTTTTTATGGCTAAGGTAGGGGAAGGTAAAGCCGCCCAACAGRCAACTGAATTGCCMRMTCAAATCAAGGATATAGATATAGTATGAACSMAYGCCCTRRYGGGGGGNNGCGACCATCYACTGGATTGTAAYGCTGCYAATATACTGAACGGAGAGGTCGGTTATTCGTTTTCGATCAGGGTCTGGAATAATGCCCTGACTTCACCCTTGAAGGCTATGAATTCAGTAGATCTAGGGTCAGAATAGGTGAGTTCGATAGCCATGCCATCAAGTATGCATTTCATAATTTTCGCTATATGGCCACGGCGGGAATCGCTCATGTTTGGGGCAATGTTGGTAAGCTCATTTATAAGAGCGTCCTCGTAAATATCATTCTCACGCCGAAGTATCGCTGCAAAGGCCGGGTTTTGATCGGCAATCCCGATCAGTACCCGCCAAAGCGTTGTCTGCTCAGCYTCTATAACCTGCATGGTCGATTCAAAGATGGCACCTATTCGACCGTTCCTGGAAGAGGCCTGTTTTGCYGCTTCTTTCATTGAGTCGATATATTCCCGAACCTGCTCGTTATATATTGCTTTAAGCAGATCCTCTTTTGTTTTGAAATAGTACTGTAAATTGCCATGGGTAATACTGAGTTCGACGGCTATTTCTCTCAAAACCAGCCCTTCATGTCCTTGCTTTATAAGGCGGCGTTTGGCGGTCTCAATAATATTCTTACGTCGTTCGCGGCCCTTGCGGCTCGCCGGGCGTTTTTCTGCACTATTTGTGTCTGTTTYAAGTGACATATACTTATTTGACTTCCACTAAACTGTTAATGCTGGTGTTCCGTAAACTAACCTTACTATGATTCAGAAAGCAAAATTGCAAACCTTTTTTGTCTTTCTTACTATGGTTTCTACAACTTATTATATATTAATAAAYCGTTTTTTCAAGCCTNAAGGNTTGGGGTGGCCTAAAGRAAAAGGCAGGNTARTTAATTTTCGAACTACAATAAAACAAGTAAAAACAAAGATATAAACTACTTGATGTGTTKAGGARYGRGSTCTAATTTGGAAAATCAATAAAAACATTGCAATGGCCTAAAAAATGTGTATAAATGATGGGCGAGTATTGAAACTGACTGTCAAATACGTGAAATRCGTCAATAAAATTGGAGGATGATATGAGTAAGAAAGGTCGACTCACACCTGATCAATGGGGGGGCATGATGCCAGTTCATAATCCGCAGGCACMGCGCGCTCCTTATTACTACCGAGATACCGAAATGGTTATGGCACAGTTYTTAACTGACGCCGAGGCATGTTTGGATATTCTGCCGTCYGATCTGGAGCTTTATGAGCCCGCGACAGCCTTCATGATTATGGAGCGCAATCACTGGACGTCGAACGGGCCTTATGACGAGGTCTATATTGGCATTATGTGCACCTTTAAGGGTGAGGTTTATGCCTATTGCCCTGGCGTCTATGTGTCGGAGGAAAATGCTCAGATATTAGGCCGTGAAATTTGGGGTTTTGGAAAAAARATGATGAGYAACTTTGACATTGTCACACACGGTAATGGTATTGTTGAAGCTAAAATGGACGTGCTTCCAGGTGATGGTGCCTTACGATGCACAATGAAGCCGCRCACGAATGAAGCGCCGGAGACTTTGGCCGGATATCCCATTGTCTGCTTAAAGGTAATTCCCGATGCGGAAGGGAGTGAAACGCCGGCTCTCGCACAATTGGTGTCCGTATCTTTCACTGCAGATGCCCTTATGGGTGCTGATGGTAAAGCGGAAATTTTCTCGGGCGCCGGCGAATTGACTTATGGATGTTCATCCGATGTGAACTTTCCGGTCGAGAGCATGATAGGGTGCGTCTATGCTAGATTTAATGCCGAGTTACCTTACGGTAAAATTCTCAAAATCTATTCCAAAAAAGAACTTCCATAAAAACAAAAAACTCAATGCAATTCAAAGAAGGGACGTCACGATGTATACTAAAAAAGTGAGTATAAAAATTCTGTTGAGAACAACATGTGTGAGTGCATATCTTTCGGCAGGTGCGTTAGGGAGCCTGGAGGCTCATGCCCAAAGCGTGTTTATGGACGAGATTGTCATCACGGCGCAAAAGAAAGAGCAAAACCTGCAAGATGTCGGCGTCGCGGTTACAGCCTATACTGGCGACCAGTTAAGGGCGCTCGGGTTTACAGATTCGATTGACCTTATTGCACAGACGCCAGGCTTAGAGGCTTCAGGATTTGGTGGTGGTGCCATAACTTCGTTTATTATTCGCGGAATTGGCCAAAATGACTTTACGCCTAATCAAGAGGCGCCTGTTGCTCTATACATTGACGGCGCTTATCAGAGTTCAAACATTACAAATCTATTCAGCCTGTTCGATCTTGAGCGTGTAGAAGTTTTGAGAGGCCCTCAGGGGACACTTTATGGCCGTAATGCGACAGGTGGTCTTGTTCACTATATCACGGCTAAGCCTTCCCAAGACTCTTTCGGGGGGTATTTGGATGCAACAGTTGGTGCGCAGGGACGTGTTAAAGTRGAAGGTGCAGTAGGAGGAGCTCTCTCTGACACTGTTTCAGGTCGTGTGGCCYTMAATATGCAGCGTGATRAYGGCCTTCTGGAAAATGATRYAAATAAAAATACAATGCGTCAGAAAAACTTTGCCGGACGCGCGCAACTATTGTTCGAGCCAACTGCAGATTTTTCAGTTCTTTTGAAAGCACAATATGGAGAGGAAAACGGGGCTCCGGGTGGTTATTCAAGTGAATTGCCTGCCGGTTCCGCTACTGATTWTTTTGGAAATGTTGGGGATGCCGCCRATGGTGATCCTTACACRATTTCAAATGATTTTGAGTCGTTTGCACGTACCAASGTGTTGGATTTATCTGCRAATGTTACAGCCGCCATCGGAAACGGTGTCGAGTTAACATCAATAACCAACTTTCAAGATATAACTGGAAATTACGGTGAAGACACCGATGCTTCGCCAGTATCTGCTTACAATTACGTTCAAGACGTAAAGCTGAAACARATTTCTCAAGAGTTAAGGTTTGCCTTTGAAGGAGATAAACACAATACAGTTATAGGGGTGTATTTTTTAAATATTGATGGTGACTTTTTGGTGCAGCAATCCGGAGATGTTTTTTTTGGTGYGGCTGTCTTTGATATTGTTGCTGTGCAAAAGACTCAAACTTTTGCTATCTTCGGTCAAACTGAATATGATTTGTCAGATGATCTGGTATTGACTATTGGTGCTAGATACAATTACGACAAAAAAGACTATACGCTTCTTGCGCCAGATTTTGGCTTTGCAGATTATAACGGTGGTWTTAAAGATGGGGAATGGGCAGGTAAACTGCAGTTGGAYTATCAAGCRTCGGACGATGTATTAGTATATGCTGGCGTCAATCGAGGAATCAAGTCTGGGGGCTTCAATCTCCCACTAACACCTGTAGATCCGAATGTTTTGAAATATGGAGGAGAGGTTCTCACGTCATATGAAGGAGGGGTAAAGTTATCTTTGGGCAATAATACRCGATTAAATATCTCCACTTTTTACTATGATTAYGATAATTATCARGCTTTTAATATTGACCCATTTTTYAACGCTTTGATTTTCAATGCTAAAGCAAAAATGCACGGTGGGGAAGCAGAACTGACAACATCACCGATAGAAGGATTGGATGTTCTTCTTGGAATGGCATATGTTGAGACTAAGATTACAGATTTGCCGATTGGCACATTCGCTGGTGRGACGGCTAAGGCGGCTTTAGCRCCAGAATTTTCGTTTAATGGTTTAGTGCGTTACGCATGGCCGGCCTTTGGAGGCGAAGCGTCAGTTCAAGGCGAYTTCAGYTGGAAAGATGATCACACATTTAATTTGGTTCTCAGTGATCCAGTCATTGAGGGCAGCTATGGCGTTGTGAATGCCAAACTTGGCTATACGAGTGGAAACAAGGTWTGGAGTGTATCGGTATTCGCCAACAATTTGACAAATACCCGCTACCGGAAATTCGCTGTCGACGGAACCGCGTTCTTCGGCTCGTTTGAAAACATTATGGGTGATAAACGCTGGTTTGGCGGGAATGTTCGTTTCTATTTCTAACCCACGCTGGTGCTAGAGGTTCCGACAATTACACCCAGCCAGCTCTCTCTGTCGGGGTATTTCTTTGAGAGGATAGGTCGGGACCGAAGATGGGAGGCTTGTAAAATGGCAGGGATAAATCCGGGCAGTTGGGTCAATCCGGAAAACGTGGAAGAGCAGCCCTGGAAAACTTATGACGGTATCGTCAAATTCATGGAGTTTCCGGTTCGAATACCGGAAATGTCTGCCAGGGCCTTTCATATATATTGGCAGAAACATCATTCGCCGCACACCATGAGTATAGTGCCGTTTTCTCAGTTTATGAGAAAATATGTGAGCGGTCACAGATTCCCGGATCTTGTCCTCGATGTTCCATCGCACTACAGGCAGGATGCCCCCTTTGACGGGATTGGCGAAGTGTGGCTGAACAGCCTGTCAGAGGTCGAAGACTGGCTCAGCCATCCGCTTTATCCCCAATTGATCGCCCCGGATGAGCCCAGATTTATATCGACCGAAGGCGGGGGCGAGTTTATTGTCGTTAAAGAAGAGCGTTTGTTTGAACCGGAACTCGACATGGTCGAAAATATGATGACCAAGGTTTATCTGCTGCAACGCTCGAAAGCCGGGCTTTCCTATGATGACGCCCACACCGCCGCGAGCGCGCACGGACGGGCGATTCTGGAACAGGRCAGCCTCAAGCAGTGCCTGCGAAAGTTTGYCATAAGCCACAAACTCAGAGARCCCTTCCCAATTGAAGGGTTTGAGCTGGACGATATTGATACGGTGTTTGAGTTCTGGTTTRCCGAACCGGCAGATGCCGAGGATTTCTTCAAAGACCCGGCTTACGGTGYAGCCATTTTGCCCATTGAAGATAAAGCGTTTGATACAAAGTCCACCCGGGCCCTAATCGCCCGTTTGCGCGTTGTTCATGATGAATTTTCTTTCCAGCCCAGCACGACCCAACCCTTGCCATTTTTCTGGTAAGCCTAGCGCGAGGATACCACTATGAAAAATGTTACCAAGATACATCTAATTCGTCGCCCCAGCGGCAAACCATCTCCGAACGATTTCAAAAGTGTCACGGTTGATYTACCCGACATAAAGGATGGGCAGATCCTTGTCGAAAACCTGTACATGTCAGTCGATCCCTATATGCGCCGCAGCATGGATCCGGTCGCGACCGACCTGCCRCCCTGGCCATTAAATTCAGCGCTCGACGGACCYTCAATCGGGCGCGTAGTGGAAAGTAAAAATCCGGCMTTTGCTGTCGGTGATATTGTCGAGAGCATGTCCGGCTGGCAAAGCCATTTCATCTCCGACGGCGATGAATTTGTGGCCTATATCTCGGCGAATACAGCCATTGCGAAACGCGAAGTCGGTAAGGGAATAAAGCCGGAAGATTATTTGGGCCTGTTGGGTGTTGCGGCGCAAACCGGATATTTCGGCATGATGTGCGCAGCCCCGAAACTTGTAAGCGGGGAAACCCTGGTTGTATCCGGCGGGGCCGGTGTCGTTGGCTCGGTCGGCTGCCAGATTGGGAAAATGCACGGCATGAGGGTTGTAAGCTCGGCTGGATCAGACGCGAAAATTAACTGGCTAAAACAAGAAGCGAAAGTCGATTACGCGTTTAACTACAAAACGGCGGACATGGCGAGCGAGCTTAAAAAGGGCTGTYCCAACGGCATTGACCTCGTTCTTGAATGCGCCAGTCCCGAGCACATGTCCGCCTGTTTTCCGCTGATGAATGAATGTAAAACGGTGCTCATTGCCGGTATGATYAGCACRTACAATGCTCGTGGGCATGTGGAAAATATCAACAATTTTGAATATGTTTTAGATAATTTTCTAACTCTGAAATCCTACCCGTTTATGAATTATCTGGGCAACTATGATCAGTTTGTGTCGGATATGACGTTCTGGCGAAATTCGGGCAAGCTCATTTTTAAACAGAAAATCTATGATGGGTTGGAGAACGCGACTGCAGCATTTTGCGGTCTATTCACCGGAGAAAGCCACGGCAAATCTTTGG
Source organism: Alphaproteobacteria bacterium (assembly GCA_002749135.1). Lineage (GTDB taxonomy): Bacteria > Pseudomonadota > Alphaproteobacteria > Sphingomonadales > Emcibacteraceae > Paremcibacter. The sequence goes on from NVVY01000011.1 coordinate 20,355, forward strand.
TAAAAATTGCCGACTGATTTTGCTTAGGTTTTTGTCTCAAAGGGGCCCTAATATAAATATCAGTTGATTGACAAAACAAGCTATCGGCCTATAAATGGTGTAAAACATAAAAAAATATAGGAGAACTACTTGGCCATGACCCATCAACTGATTAAGTCAGGATTCCTRGTACTTATTGGCGTTCTGATCGGGTGGGCCATGACAACGGCGCTGAGCGGTAAGACGCAAAAAATCGCCGGCAGTGCTCGCCAAGTCAACACTACCCCGTCCAATCTGCCGACAAATTTCGAAGTCCCGAATTGGTGTGTCGGCGAAATTACTGAGACCGATCAAGTCTGTCAAACGCCTGTATTTAAAGACATCACTGAAATCATTCTTGTTGTGGAAGACCTAGAAGCTTCGATGAAAAAGCAATGGGAATTATTTGGCATYGGCCCTTGGGCGATCTGGACATTTAGCGAAGCTAACGTCAAGGATATGGTTCAGCATGATCAACCYAAAACCTTCAGCGCTAAAATAGCCTATACGAAAATCGGTAATGTCCATTGGGAGCTTGTCCAGCCCTTAGATGAGCATAGCACTTATTACGAAACTCTGCGCGAYCACGGCGAAGGCGTCCATAATATTGTATTTGCCGTTCAAGATTACGACAAAACTGTCAAGTCCATGGCGTCCCGGGGCATAGGCATTTATAATTCCGGTGACTGGCAGGGCACGCGCTTCCTTAATTTTKCCACCAGGCCACATCTGCCGATTATAGCYGAAATATTTCACACAAAACCGGGGGCATCCTTTCCGGAACCCGAAGAAATTTATCCGCAACCGAGTGAATAAATCCCTGTTAACACCAACGCAAACGAGGCACCTTCCATGGAAATTACAAAAACCAAACACAAAATTATTATCTTCGTCGCGGCAGTTTGCACCGCAATTATTGGTGTGTTGTTCTATAATGTTATGCCGATTTTTCTGGGAACACTCCAAGATARTGTAGGCTTGAGCACAAGTGAGATAGGGTTCGTCGCCAGCATTTTTTTCCTCGGGTTTAACTTATCAAGCGCATCAGCATATTTCTGGGTCAGAAAAATAAAAATCCGCAAGCTGACCGTTATCGCCATAGTCCTGATGGYGGCCGTTTTATGGCTCAGTACCTATATCAATAATGCGAGTGCCATTTTGGCTATATCGGCTGTCATTGGTGCGYTATCGGGGTCTTTGGCAGCTATMGCTGCGACAATTATTGGTGATAGCGCTAAACCCAAACTTTGGTACGGCGTTAAGGTCGCTGCCGAATCTGTAGCGGGTGTTCTGCTTCTTTCCATCCTGCCGATGACCCTGATCCCCAAATATGGGTTTAAAGGGGTGGTAATCGGTATGGTCGCCACTATTATTGTCCTGTTACCTTTCGTTTTCTTCCTCATGCGGGGCAATTTGGAACATAGTGGAGAAAACCCCTTACCTAYACAAAGTATTTCCAGTACCGGTAYGGCCAAGCAGTCGACCTGGCCTGTCTGGTGCAGTATTTTAGCTATGCTGTTTCTGTTTTTGGGCGCATCGGCAGTCTGGGYGTTTGAAGAGCGAATTGCTGTGATATTTGAATTTGATGCTGTTTGGGTTGGACGCATACTTGGCTTATCACTTGTTTTCGCAGTGATCGGGCCGCTGATCGCCGGTGTTGCAGGGACACGATTCGGTATTAAAATACCCTTTACGGTGGCTTCCCTTCTAACAATCGTCGGCGTGATCGCCATTGCGATTTCAAACATGTCCACCAGTTACTAYGCCATTGGTGCTTGCCTGTTCATGTTGGGCTGGAGTGCCGGTTATGCGCTTGTTTTTTCCAAGGTCGCCATTAATGACCCGAACGGCAGGTTTGTGACGCTGACGATCACGGCGATAGGKATTGGTTCGATGATTGGCCCTGCACTTGCGGGCATGCTACTCTCCGGCGGATCTGTGCAATCCGTAAAATGGTTGGCAATCATTGCCGTTACGGTAAGCCTGTTGGGTATTTGGGTGGCTGACGGAAACGATTGATCTAAAAGATACTCACCTAAACGATTTAGCCTTACGTGTRAAAGTGCCGGGACGTATGCTTGCAGGGTATGTCGGCCACCGCACTCTKGCACTTCAACCGACACATCTTTCATGATAAATTGGAATGCTAGATTGCCTATATTTTTTAGTTGCAAAAAAAAGGCCAATGGCCTAATATTGGAAAAAAATGACTAGGTTCGAGAGAAAGGCCGATGAGCAACACGGTGTTAGATGCGCTAAGAGAGAAGATAGTCTCGGATTATCTGGTTAAAACACCGGGTTCGCAAGTCATGTTTGAGCGGGCCAGGAAAGTACTTCCTGGCGGCACATCAGGAAACCTTCGTTTTTTCAAGCCTTATCCGCTTTACATGAGCCATGGAGACGGAGCCCGCTCATTTGATGTAGACGGTTCTCCTTACATTGACTGTTTCTTATGTAACGGGCCGTTGCTGCTGGGGCACCGGCATCCAGCCGTGGAGGGTGGCATTGCTGAATTGCAGAGTGTTGGCTCTCTTGTCGTCAATCCCGAGGTGCTTGTCACGTGCGCCGAGAAACTCGTCGAACTGTCGCCCTGTGCTGATCAGGTTCGGTTTCTCAACAGCGGCACTGAGGCCGTGATGACAGCCGTGCGTTATGCCAGRGCYTATACCGGCAAAGACAAGGTTCTTAAGTTTTATGGTCATTATCACGGGCAGGATGATCAATTCCTGTTGGGTGTATACCCCAACCGCGATCGGTTTGGTGACGGCATACCCGATGCCTCGATTGAAAATACCCTCACATTGCCCTGTGGTGATGAAGACGCGTTTAAAGCTCTATTAAATAGCCGTGATGACATCGCCTGCGTGATTCTGGACCCGGCCATGCACGCCGGCGGACTATGGAGCGTGGAGACGGAGTTTCTACAACTTTTGCGCGATGTAACCTGTGAAAAAGGTGTGGTTCTGATTTTTGACGAAGTCATAGCCGGCTTTCGCCTGGGCCTTGGCGGTGCCCAGGAATATCACGGTGTTAAGTCCGATCTTGTCATCTACGGCAAAGCTCTAAGCGGTGGTGAGAAACTGGGCGCCGTTGCGGGTGCGGCAGAATTCATGGAGGTCACYAAYCCGCTTGCGTCCCAGGGCGTCCCCAGAGCGTTCCAGTCCGGAACAGGCAATGAYGGGACAATGGCGCTCGCCGCCGCCTTGGGKGCGATGGGGGAATATGAACGMCTGGCKCAGAGCGGTGAATATGACCGTCTTTGGACACGTGTTGAAGATTTTGAGCATTTTCTGAAGGCGATTTTTGCAGAATTTGAAATTGACCTGCATATCAACCGTCTATGTTCAATGATGCAGTTATTTATCAGCAGCAAGCCGGCATCATTCGCCAATTATGCCACACTTGATAATAGTTTATTGGATCTGTTTTATCTTGGCTTGATCAATCACGGGCTGATGTTGAGCCTGCCGACGTCCAATCATGTTTATTTCTCATTCGCCCATGACAACCAAGTCTTTGCAGACATGAAAACGGCTGTGCGAGCCACACTTGAGACCTATCCATTTACCGATGCCTACAAATCCCAACTTTAACAGGAGGACACTATGTCAACATCAGCACAGGAATTGGACCGAATATTTAAGGTTCAACAAGAAGCGTTTCTKAAAGAACCGTCGCCCACGCTGGAGGTCAGGTTGGACCGGTTAAAACGCCTTGAAGCGGCCATGGTCGAAAAYCGTGTCGAATTTCAAGACAGCATGAAAGCCGATTATGGCTGCCATCCCTCCTTGATAACAGACCTTTTCGAAACCGGWGGTGTGATCGGGCGTAGCCGTTACCTACAGTATATGTTACCGGAATGGATACAGGATTCCCCACGGGAACTTGATCYGACCGCACTGGGCGGGTCCACCGCCAAAGTCATTCGCCAACCAAAAGGCGTTATCGGCAATATGGCACCGTGGAATTTCCCGATCGAATGTGGCCTGGTCATGGTCAATGATATGTTGGCGGCGGGTAACCGCGTTATCGTCAAGGCTTCTAGCCAGACGCCTGCGACCAGYGCCCTGATGCAAAAGGTTGTTGCCGAGAAGTTTGRCGAAAGCGAACTGGCGGTGGTCTTTGGTGCACACGGCTCATTTGCCGAGTATTTCTGTACGCTGCCATGGAACCATCTGACCTATACGGGTGGTGGTAATATCGCCAAAGGTGTTCTGCGTCATGCTGCTGAAAACCTGACGCAGGTAACTNNGGAACTGGGCGGTAAAAACCCGACCGTTTTCACCGATGAAGGCGTGTCCGAAATGCTGGTCGAGCGCTTCCTTTATAACCGAGTGTTTAAAGGTGGTCAGGTCTGTACGTCACCGGATTATGTGCTGGTACCTGAAGGCAAAATGGATGAGTGGGTCTCGCATGCGAAGAAAACGTGGACAGGCATGTACCCGAATTATGTCGGCCATGCGGATGCGACAAGCATCATCAACCGKAGGCATTATGATCGTCTCCTGAGCTATTTGGACGRGGCGCGTGCTGCCGGATGTGAGGTTATCTCGCTCAATGGCGAGGAGCCGGACCCGGAAACCTTACAAATTCCTATGTATATTGTGCTCAACCCGGATCTGTCACTGGCGATTATGAAAGAGGAAATGTTTGGTCCGATCACCGCTGTTCGGACCTACAAATCCCTGGACGAGGCCATTGATTTTATCAATCGTAGAGATCGTCCACTGGCGGCCTATATTGTTGGCCGGGAACGGGATCAGATTGAGAAGTTCCAGACTACTGTTCTATCGGGTGGTGTTGGCGTYAACGTATTTGGCTTGCAAGGCGCACATCCGGCGCTGCCATTTGGTGGTACGGGTGCCAGCGGCATGGGATGTCATTCCGGCTTTGAAGGCTTTAYGACCTATACGCATAACAAGTCAGTATTTGAATGTGCAGACGATGCCGTGCTTATGGCGTCACTCAAAGGGCCATATGGCGAACTTTCACAGGCTGTTGCCGACGCCGTTTTTGTCACAGATTAGTTCAATAAGGGCTGAGAAAATGACCCCAACATCAATTGAAGGGGCTTCGGCGACTTTGTCGGAGCTCTTTCAAACTRCTATTTCAAAGTTTGGCGATCATATTGCCTTTAGACAGGGTGGGTCCATATGGACATATGCCGAGGTCGGTGAAATGGCTGGGACATTTTCCGAAARTTTGCGATCACAATMCGGCGTCAAAAAAGGGGATCGAATTGCCCTGATGGTGCCAAACTCAATTGAGTTTGTTGTAACCGCCATTGCCGTGATCTGGGCCGGGGGTGTCCTGGTTAATGTAAACCCGTATTATACCGAGCGGGAATTAGCCCATCAGCTCAATGATGCGGATGTTGWAATTATCATTGTTGGACCTTCATCAACTACAACGCTAGGTGCCGTCCTAGACAGGACGAAAATAAAGACGGTGATTTTTTCAGGCGGCGCCGAACGCCCCCGGGATAATGCAGCATTTACAAATGTCACCACTGTAAATTTTCAGGATGCTCTGGCCTTGGCAAATGATACAGCGCTTGAGCCCGTGGTCTGTAAGACAGACGATATTGCCGTGCTGCAATACACCGGCGGTACGACGGGGTTTCCCAAAGGGGCAATTTTACGACATCGCAATATCGCCAGTAATTCCCAACAGGTYAAAATGGCGCTGACGCCGCCTTTGCGCCCGGGKGAGGAAATTGTCCTGACGGCCTTGCCGCTTTATCACATTTTTGCTTTTACTGTGAACTTTGTGACCTTCTTTTCCCTGGGGGCGACAAACAACCTTATTGCTGACCCAAGCGATGTCGAAGGGCTCGTCCAGGTCATGAGTACATACCCCATAACGGCTATGACCGGCGTTAATACGCTCTACGCAAACATTATTTCCAGCAAAAATGCGGCCAGCATTGACTGGTCAAATTTTAAGGTGGCCATCGGTGGCGGTTCCGCCATCTTGCCGATCACGTCGGCYAAATGGAAGGCTCTGTCCGGTGCCCATATCCTTGAAGGTTATGGCATGACCGAGACCTCGCCCGTGATGACRGTTGTCCCCGTTGATGTGGAAGAGTTCACGGCGACGGTTGGCCCCGGCTTGCCGCATACAGACATCAAGATATTTGATGACGACGACAATTTACTGGAACAGGGCCAGGCAGGCGAAATTTGTGTTCGCGGGCCGCAGGTCATGAGCGGGTATTGGAAACTGGATGATTTGAAGGACACGGTTTTCAACAGGCATGGCTATCTGAGAACCGGCGATATTGGGTTCTATGATGAGCGGGGTTTCATAAAAATTGAAGACCGGAAAAAAGACCTGATACTGGTGTCCGGGTTTAATGTTTATCCCAATGAAGTTGAAGCCGTYGCGGCCTCATTTGCATTGGTTGATGAATGTGCGTGTATCGGCGTRCCGGATGAATCCACGGCYGARGCCGTCAAACTGTTYGTGGTMACGTCCAAGCCGTCAGAATTTAGTRCYGCARACTTGCGACGTCATTGCCGCAGACAGATGGCGGCCTACAAGGTGCCCAAAATAGTCGAGTTGGTGGACGCACTGCCAAAGTCAAYGGTCGGAAAAATATTGCGGCGYGAGTTGAAGCGAATGGAACTTGCTGGGGCMAAAGGAGGTTGAAAGGGAATTATGTCAATATACGATTTAACAGGTAAAACTGCGCTCGTCACCGGCGCGAGCCGGGGCATTGACGAGGAGATTGCCAAACTACTCGCCGAATACGGTGCGCATGTCATCGTTTCCAGCCGTAAAGTCGACGGCTGCCAGCACGTCGCCAACGAGATTATATCTGCCGGGGGGGGAGCGGAAGCTTTTGCCTGTCATGTMGGTGATATGGGCGCGATCGAAGCCGTTTATGGACATATCAGGAAAGGCTTGACATTCTCATCAACAATGCCGTGACAAATTCCTATTACGGGTATATATTGAATACGCCGTTATMGGCTTTGAGAAGACAATYGAGGTCAATATGCGCGGCTATTTCTTTATGAGCGCAGAGGTCGRAAAAATGATGCGCGAAACCGGCGGCGGTGCCATCGTCCRCACATTCTTCTGTAGTTGCGCCCCGAGATTTATAAGAGAATACGTAAAAGTTCGGAGTATAGTTTGAGTTCAAATCCTGCCCCCGCAACCANGTSNGSAMNGCCMTTKANAATRMAWRGKNTATYWWWRKCTTTTNNGTAWCKANTASRAKYASSTSMTRWMMYNGTKWSSKRMCATATAGGTAACACAAGGGCGGGAAAAATTAGGCGTGAATAAGGGGGAATATGGGTAAAAATGTCATGACACTAAAGTCTACGAACGGTAATATTACTTGGTGGCAACGTTACCGAAGTTGAAATAATTGGCATACATTATGTGGCTTGGGGTTGGTGGTTATTTCTCTTTTTTATCTTCCTCAAGCATTGCAATAATGGTTACTAATTCCTGTTGCATAGCGATGCAGTTGTCTAAGGCAACTTCCTTAAAGTTTTCATTCTTCTTTAAAGTTTTTTCCTTTGCATTTTCTAACGCTTCAATTAATTCTTGTTCCGTATCAGAAATGTTACTCAAAGCAATACCACCTGGTAAAATGCTGTCTTCTAATTACTTACAGATAACGGTGGAAATAAATTTATTGAATTTTGTTATGAAATCTCTTGTGGTGTTGCTTAGGTCATCCTTATTGGAAAGGTGGGTGTGAAAATAAGCATTATTGTTTCCACCAATCTCCGGGGATATTTTTTCCAAAAAATCTAAACATTTTTGATATTTTTTTATTGGGTCCACATTGGCTGGAAGAGCTGCTCGTTTATCCCAAAGTTGAATAATAAGTTCAAAGACTTCTTGTTGAATACGACGCTTTTCATCTTTGTCGTCCTCTTTTTCAATATTATCAATAAGCTCCGCTATATAGTGGGCCATCCACCGGGCTAATGTATCCATAGAGTCATATAAATCTAGTTGGTTAACTATGTGATTACCAAGTTCCAACAATTCCGTCGGCGGCTTCAATGGATCCATCTCTTCGGAAGCAGAAGAGCCTGACATATTCTGTTTTTTTGGTTTCTTCTTCATCCCGATAGGATCGGCCATTATCTTGATTCCTCCGTATTACTTTTACTTCTAGTATTAATTCCATCGCCACATTGTTGAGAAACTCCTTTATTCTCAACTTTGATGCAAACAATCTGTTTCCTTCCGTTTGAACGGAAGTCCCGTCAGCCCCTTCTCGTTTATAAGGCGACTTATCGCCCCAATGCTCCGATGCGAATGTTAGTTCGCTATCACAATTAAACCACGATTGACCTCTTTGTTGTAAAGATAAAATTTGAACAACTTCTTCGGATGGCTTGTTTGTGATTTCATTCACTCCAAATGCATATGGGTCAAACCTTTCATCTGAACCATCACCCTCATATGTGTTTAACCATCCTCGGAATTTGAACCCTCTTTCATTAATCTCCGAGTCATGGCCCGCATATGGAATCATGTATAGAAAACTATCATGCGGGGTTTGTAGGGCTCTTAATAATGAGTTAGCTTTGCTTGAGTTGACCAAAGCACTATTAATAGTGGTGCTTTCTTGGAAATCATAAGAACCCACACGATGGTGGCCGCTTACGATGAGAAAATCATTTTTTGTTTCATGCTCTAGAATTTGTAAACAGTCGTTAGAGGTTAGGCTTTCTAACCAATCGTCAATTTCTTTTGTTGGTTTTTCCCAATATTTGGTTGCTAATGGTGGATAACAATAAAAATCTGACAACCAAGCACTTTCATATACGACAAGCTCTCTATCAAGCCAATCCTCAAATTTTTCATAATCATATTTCGGTGTTGACAGTGCATTTGAAACCATTAGCTCGCCCACAGAACAAAACATTGCGTGCCATGATAAGTATAGGTCTGGTGGCTCAATAACAGGGGTGCTACCATGCCTATTAGATGTCAATGAATAACTAGTTTCTCCATAATAATTTCCTCGGGATTTATAGCTCCAGAATTCATCTGTTTTTTTATAGCCCCACTTGCTTACGATCCATTTTTCAGCGATATCCAAAAATGTGTCATCATTCACATCATAGAATAATTGCTGAGCAGGATTGTACCAATATGGAAGGGTGTCAGTGCTATCAAAATAAAATTTTCTTTTGTTAAGGCTATCAAAGTTGCCAATACCATGTAAACCTCGCCAACCTTCAGGGTGTTTATCCTTCATTGAAATTAAACTAACATTTATTTGTACAATTTCATTCTGTTCTTTTTTTGTGAAAGCAGAAGGTTGGCTCTTCATTAGTTGCTGTAAAGTTCTTTTGATATACTCTCTGATTAAAACATGGGGGAATTTAGGATTAGTCCCCACAATCAATAATTTTTTAGCCAATGGGGCAATGAGTTGGGGGTTCTCTTGAGAAATTTTGTATAAAAATAAAGTGAGCCAAACTTGACCAGATATCCAATAATAGGGAGCGTCATTTCTGCGGAAACATTTGTCTTGTTTGCGGGAAAACAGGCTTTCGATGCAGTTTAAATAAGTGGTGTTTTTTTTAGGATCTAGCTTTAATAATCTACGTAGTATATGAGTTGCCTTCCAACGCACTCGGATGTCAATATCGGTCATCATTGCGAATACAAATCTCAATAACCCCATTTCCTGTGTCTCAGATGATATATCGTCAATAGCCCATTGATCTTTTTCATCTTGGGAGATGCCGCTTAGAACCAAGTCTAAATATTTCGGCACAAAGTTTATGACTTCGGAGGGAGAGCAATATCTGGTGACCACTCCTAACAATGAAAAAGCTGTAGAAGGGTTAAGGACGTCAACGCTATTTTCTATGGCTTTTGTAAGAATGTCGGCAATTTCTTCATCAGGTAGAGTTATCAATCCAAGAAATTTATCCAAAAGCATTTTCCTATCATAAGCAATACTAAGTACAACAATATGCTCTGAAACTATTCGTGAGAAAGATCGATTTATCCAGTTTTTGAGTGATAAGGGTGGATTGTTATTTTCATCCAAAATTCTAGTGATGAGCTCAAACTTATCGTACGAATAAGGATCATCTTTATTGACGTCTAAAAGAGCTTCCAAAAAATCTACTTTATTTCGAGGTCTAATTTTCCCCCATATTTTTTCAAAAATGACTAGATCTGTTATATATTGCTCAAAATATTTTGCTTTTGATTTTGCTAATTCCAGGACAACCTCTATGTCATTGTTAGTAGTAAATGTGTAGTCAGGCCACTTAATACCTTGAAAAGGATCACGCTGTCCGATTTTTAGGCCCTGATGAGAAATATTATTTGTGAAAGTATCTTCAGTTTTAAGTTCATGAAATTTTGCGGCTTTAAAAAATTCTCTCACCCAATGAATTTCTCTGTCTTCTTGTGGGATATTGTTGAAATACCTTCTGACTTCATTAGATGATGCGCCTTCACGCCATAATAATTGGTCCCGAGCGATAAGATTCAAAAGGTTTTTTCGGTCATTCAAATTAACAATATTATTGCATTTATCGATAAGTACTTTCGTTAAGTTTTCTGACTGCCAACTTAAAATGGGTGAAACCGATATAGCTGTTACAAGATCAATATCGTTATTTTCCAAAAGTTTAATGATACCTTCATTCAAAAGGTCTCCCACACTAGCTAATCCTTCATCTTCCCATCTAGATGAAGCCGCAAAGAGAAGTTTTGGTTCAATGTGAGCCAAAGCTCGTCCTACCGAACCCCATGGAAAATGGTCATAGCCATCTAAATTATTTGCGACAATAGAACTGAAAGTGAAAAATTTTGATGCGATTTCACCTTTCATCTCAGAAGACATGCTTTTAGAAACTTTTGCAAAAAGGGGTTCTACTACTTTCAGTTGATAAATAGTATCGTAATCAATGCCCTCTGCTATCGTTAAAGCGGCCTCATAAAGTGCCTGAGCATCACTACGACTTATTGGCATAAGAATTTGTGAGTACTCCAAAAGCAATCCCACTTTATCACTGGCGGCCATTTTAGTTGATTGAATAGTTTTCAGTTCTTTATTTAGATAATCAATTATTCTTTCGTGAGCTTGTGGTAGAAGGCCCAGGGAAGAAAGCACGATTTTGCTAGTGGTGAAAATACTCCTATTTTTATGGTTAAATTCATTAAATACTGAGCTTAGTAGTTGATTTTTTTTAAGGTCGGTCAATGCAACGATTCTTGCGATTGACAGTAAAAAGACTGCCTTAAAGTCTTCAAAATTACGTCGTTCCTGGGTACTAATAGAATAGCCATTAAAACTCTTCTTAAAACTGACTATAAAATCTTTTGGAGTGATTGATTGTTGTATCAACAGAGTCCTGTTGTGGTAAAGCTCGAATGTTGAGGTACAAAATTTCAACAAATCTCTTTTATGGTCTTCACGGTTGCGTTCAAGGCGTTTTTTTTCTTTTTCGTCTTTGTCTTTAGGGATAGGCGGTGGGGATATTAAAAAATCTTCTGCTGTCGCTGTAATTCCTTTATGGGCGCAATAAAGCACAAAAGCCCTAAATAAAAGATCAAGTTCCGAGGTATTAGAAATAAACAACCTGTCTTCTCTGCGATTTTCATCCTTTAAGTAAAAAGACAAAATAGGGCGAATAATTTCATGGCTACCGCCTTGAGCCATAAATTGCTCAATTAAACTTATAACCAATTCATGGAAATATTTTTCCTCATGAAGCATTCGTTTTGAAGATAGTTTTGTCTTAAGAAAAACTCTTGTTAATGATTTTAGGGTCACTTCCAGATCTGATAATGGAACCTTAATACCAGCGGTGATTAACGGAACCTGGATATAAACTCTCCAGCAAGGGAGTAAATAGGGATCATCCAAGTATCCTTGGAGCAAATTAGATTTCTCAGAACTTATGACCTGAACAACCAGTTTCTGGAGTACATTCCTTCTTAATTTTCTCTTGTCACTGGCCGTCCATCCTCGCAAGGTAGCAGAAGCGGATTGCCAACCGTATAGGTGAAGTACTCCTTCTGTATTAGCAGCAATATCATTTGAATTGATTCCCCATTCCGAATTAAAGTTGTTTGACTTTTGAGTCTGTTGAGATCGATAATTTTGCCAAGCCATATATTGGTGATTAGTGCTTTTAAAAGCATTTTCATCGCGCAATCGACCATACCGAGCCAACCTGTGTAATAAATGTTTACCCCGCAGTGGGAGCTGTTCAGGGTTATTAAAAATGTACTGATCTAAGCTTTCAAAGGCAAAATATGAGCTAAGATCTGGATTTTCGATTATGATTTTTTCAAGAAATTCATCTCCCTGAAGGGCTTGTGCCCCTTTGCTAAGCGCTAATAGAACACCCGCTCTATCCGATTGCTCAGAACAAATTTTCATTGCTGTCCGCATTCGGGAAAATTGAATGTTTTTCTTTTTTACAGTATCCCGTATAGTATTTTTGGGTATGCTTTCACCCAGAACTTCCATCAATTTTTTGGTGTCACTTACATGATACAATGCATCTGCAACATGGGTGATGGCGTATTCATTACTGTGACGTTTGTCATACAAAACACGGGCAATTATTTTTTGAGCGGCACCGTCTTTTTCCTTACAATAACCCCGTAAGAAACCTTCAAAATCTTCATCAGACAGCAATAAAAAGTCATTCTTAATGCGAACGCCTGTTTTCAAATCATTAACGATATCAATTATGCTAGAATCAGATTGTTCCATACATTCAGAGAGAATATTTATCGGTATTGGCCGAGATAAATTTACGATTACCGCACAGAAGTATCGCAAGTCTTCAGGGGAGCCTAATTGGCTTGATGCCTCAGCTATATTCGCTTCGAATATGGAGTCTAATTCACCAGCAGAGCCTTCCGCCAAACTTAATATTTTATTTTTATCATTCCCCCCTAGCTCAAAAATATAGTCAAGCAATCGAGGAACGCCATTTGTCCCATGATGGATCATTTGTGACCATGATGATCTTGCCCCGGGTAGACGGTTTTCACAAAACATTTGTGTTTCTTTTTGGTTAAACCCACTTAATTCTTTTGGGATAAAGTGCTCAGGAAGGTTAAGCTTTTCAAGCCGTCCCGTTCTTGTCGAAATACATATCCGAACATTTAAGGGGTAGCCCCTCATTTTTAGAAACGCTGGGAGGAACAAACTTTGGCTGTGCGAATGAATATCAGCGGCAGTAATTAAATTATCTGCGGCATCAACCGCTATAATAAGTAGAGCATCTTTATCTCTTTTAGCTAATTGCACCGAGGCATTAATAATTCTTTCTTTAAGAATACGGGGAAAGTTTTTTTCGTTGTTCTGGGGGATGAAAGGCGGCAAGTTAAGTCTTTGAGATATCTCATTACATATCTGAGTGATTGCTAGATCTTGTGTATGGCGATAGCTTGAAGGGTCCAAATATGTCCCCCCACCATAACTATCGTAATGGATAAAAATGGAACCCTTAGGCATTTGTTCTTGAATTTGAGTGAGGGCCGTCGTCTTTCCAATGCCTCCAGCCCCATGAATGCAAAAATATTGTTCCCCCCCAGACATAATCAACTCTGATATTTTAGAAACGTCTTCTCTATCAATTTTATTGAGAACATTTTTGAGTTTAGGCATGCACGGGAAAAGGTGTGATCTTGAACTAATTCCGCATGAAGTTAATATATCAATTTCTTTAATGTATCTACCTGTGCCCTCGGGACGCATCAAAGTCTGAATAAAAATTTTAAGGGAATGAAAAACAGCAGTACCTTCACCTTCTGTCCATTCAGATAGTGTCGCAATACTCGAGCCTTCTAATATCATGCGATTTGATTTCCCGCACTCTGAGAAGTCTAGGCATTGAATGAATTTTGCAAAAACCGGCTTTGTTAACTTACTAGCTTTGAATAGTTTTTTTCTATTCCCCAATTCTTTTTCAGCATCTATGGATTTCTCAACACCCAAAGCCCGAAGAACTTCAGGATTAATTTCCTGATTGCTTACCAACCTAATTTTCGTGTGCTCAGGATTCGCTAGTTCTTTTTTCTCATAGAGAATCTTTTTGAATGCTTGTGCCAGCCCATTAAATGTTGAGTTGCCTCCCGTATTCTTTGTGGATTTGCATAGCCGATTGATTGTCCACCTTTGATTAGGAGATGCGGAAGAATATTTTAATTGGTCTACGACAATCTTTGTTGCAGTTTCATAGCTATCACCCCCATAGAGAAATGAGCAATCAACTCCTCTCCATGATCCAATAGGAGACTTTATTTTTTCGGGGATCCCCTCCACCGTTACAGCTTTAAGATCACCATCCCATTCTAAAAGTTTTAATGCTTGAACAAGAGCCCAAAGCTCATGGTAATTATCACCTGCATTTGATCCCCTTGCACCAGAGTTGTCCACTGTAGACATCTCTTCTCCATCTCTTAAATAATTTAAGTACTTACTCTTTCAGATAGCAAAATAACCTAAACGGTAATTTCGCACAAGAAGCAACTCATAATTGAAGGTTAGTCTTTTTTATGTACAGGGCGCGTGTTCGGTGGGGCGGGTTTGCCTGCGAGATTGTTTTCGGGAGAATGTTTTGCATATACAAAACCTTCTAACAGTCAAATGGCTTTGACACGCTAGCTTTTTGAAGGTGATATATAATTATTAAAGGGGCAGATTAAGCAGCGTTGTCACAAGATTCCATCCAGTCATTTCTATTGACTGTAATACTCTATGTGTTTGTCTTGAAAAGAGATGTTGGTATTGAATAAATTGTATATTGGCCGTGGATTGAAAGAAGTACCTGCGGTTAAATTATTTCTGGTTCAGCCTTTTCCTTAAATCCTTGCCCGTCTTAAAATGCAGGACATTTTTCTCCGGCACAGAAACCACGTCTCCTGTGCGGGGATTACGCCCGACACGTGCTGAACGGCGCTTTACCGTGAAAGACCCAAATCCTCTAAGCTCAACCCGCCCTTCCGCAGAAAGAGCTGCGGATATTTCCTCAAAGATTACATTTACAATTCTTTCAATATCACGCTGTGTGAGGTGAAGGTTCTGGTCAGCCATACGGGTGATTAACTCTGACTTTATCATTTTCTGCTCYCTGCCGTTGTTTTCTTACCATATAGCATAYTTCTGGCTGGTTCTTCATTTGGTTTTTTTMAGAATAWGCRTGAGAGCAAAAGAGCWGTGGTTTYTYTGTGATGGTTTRACAGGGAAGAGAGAGWYTYTTCCCNGCCATCGCGGAGAARYSCMATGACYRSTAATAAYTAYCAYGCCACMCCRTACGACMCSASWGCMMMRGGATTCTACTTCYATAATTAYGAAGAYTAYGAGGCCAAAKCCCGRAACCACCGTAATGAATWTGGTGAMSTSRTYGAWGARKTTGAAATCCAATWTRTWKMTGGTGATAACTACCAACTGTTCAAYGCSCTTGGCATWAATCAGGCCAAYCTKRRAMWWTGGTTTKMKGACTTTGARGAYATGCAGGGCACAGACGTGGTGGCMGCGATCTATCTCGCCGAGTATCTGAATGTGGATATGGCTGATATTATRGATAAGCTTGACGGGGTTTCTTTTTATGWGGGACATGCGAAAACGTACGCWGMAGATTACCTGACAGACAGCGGCCTTCTGGATGAAGTGCCAGAAAGCCTAAAATATTATATCGACGTTGACACCTTTGCCCGTGACATGCTTCTGGCTGGCGATATTACCGAGATCGACATCATGGGAACCACTTACGTTTTTTGGGAATGACTGAACCCTTGCCGGGTCGTTATTAACGCTAAAAGCCCAGGCTGTAGCCAGAAAACATATCCTCACAGGACAATGCTCGCGACCATCCGCCAACCATAGAGCAAGAGAGAAGTTCTGATGGTGTGATATTCACCCCAATTAAAGAAAGGACATTATCATGGGCAGTATCAATCGCGTAACCATCGTCGGTAACCTGGGGCAGGACCCCGAGGTACGGACAACAAACACCGGCGCTCTCGTCGTAAGCTTAAGCGTCGCCACCACAGACAACTGGACCGATAAACAAACCGGCGAGAAACGTCAGCGTACCGAATGGCACCGGGTCGTGATCTTCAACCAGAGCAAAGCCAAAATCGCCAGAGATTATCTCAAGAAAGGCGCACAGGTTTATCTCGAAGGTCAGTTGCAAACCCGCAAATGGACCACAGAGGACGGTCAGGACCGTTACAGCACCGAAGTCACACTTCAGCCCTATCACGGCGTACTGACTCTGCTGGGCGGCGGACAGGGACATAACAACCCTGATAATGCTGATAGCTCACAAACCAATGGCATGTCGAACGGCTTAGCAGATGGATCAACCGGTAACGGAACCAGCATGGCCCACGATGACCAAATCCCCTACTGAGTGCTTTGATAACGAATATTTCCTGAACTCGCCGGGCCACATCGGTCCGGCATTTTTTTGCCGGAAACAAAGAGGAGACAGACCAATGACAGATACCATAACCATGAGCTTTGATGAATGGGTGGAAGAATTCAAACCCGTCCAGAACCACATTGACAAGAACGCATCCATCGATGGTCTGATGTTTGAAACATATGGCAAAGAGCTTGAGTTTGTCCGCGCACAGGACATCAACCGCATATGGACATTCATCGAAAGTGACGGGGACTTCTGCGTGTCAGAAGGCATGCATATTGTTAACCGGCTGGGCTACGCCATTACAGAAAAACCTTATGCTGAAAACACATTCTATGTCATCGAAAATGAAGACTGACCACCATAATGTTCTGTTGTTAATTCCACTATATGCCGGGCCAAGAGCCCGGTATTTTTTTGCAGGTGGGTCAAATTCAAATGCCAATTCCGGCTTGATTTTAATAAAAAACCAATAAAAGAAGGGAAGGGGATGCGGAATATGCTGCGCAAATAAATCTGTTGATGTGATGCCTGTGGCAATGGGGAGGGGCAAGCGTCCCTTCATACATCATTCAATTAGCCCGGCAACCTAAAATAAAGGACCGTGTCCTCGCTGCGCTGTGGGCCGCACCATTCCTTTATTTTAAGGTCAAGTCCGGCTTAGCAAGGTCAGGAATGCGAAAGTCGCATTCCTGTATTTTCTTTTTTAACAAAAGCCGGATGCCGGACAAATTGAATGACGTAACGGTCCTTATTCCCCCTCCCCATCGCCAAAGGCATGTGGGGGGAGAAAGAAGATACAACGCATAACAGACAGGAAATAAACCATGCTTGATACCATCATAGAAACCACAACCGCCCACACCCTTTTTGAACAAACAATATATGCCAAAAGGCCCTTCTCCGATGAACTGGACTATAGACCTTTACCAGATGCCGATACCCTAAGACATGGCCTGTCGGATGTCTTTGATGTCATCGTCGGTATGTTTGCCGACAGCAGACTGGAAGACGACACCCAAGGCATACTATGGAGCTTTGTAAACAGCTTTCATCGGAAGGTCGAACGCACCCAGAAAGACCTTGACCAGAACGAAGACGCYCAGCAAAAAAGCCAGCGGGAGCAGGACGGATCAGAAGTTAAATCCGTAGAGCTTGAAGAGCTGATCACCGAGGGACAAACCTTACATGAACAGCGGGCAGCATTCGAGCTAATGCGCGACCATGGCGGCGAGCTATTCGAAGCCAACACCGGTAGCCTATGGCGCCCCCTATCCGGTTCAAAGATCAATCACATCACCATAACCGCATCCATGATTGACAGCCGCGATTACATCAAGGCAAAGCAAAGATCTGAAACCCGCGCCTTCATTCCTGAGGGAACATTAATAGCATTCACTGGCGGCACTGACTATCAGGATTATAAAACCATATGGGCCACTCTCGACAAGACCAAAGCCAAACATAGCGACATAGTATTAGCCCACGGCGGCGGCACAAAAGGCGCGGAACTTATTGCCGCCAAATGGGCTAAGGCACGCGCTGTCCCCGCCGTAATATTCCGGCCTGACTGGAAGAAACATAACCGCGCTGCACCGTTCAAACGCAATGACCAAATGCTGGCAGAAAACCCAAAAGGTGTGATAGTCTTTCCCGGTTCTGGCATCGCCGAAAATCTGGCCGACAAAGCCAAACAAATGGGCATCAAAGTCTATCGGCCCATACCGAAATCATAACAGACAAAAACTTTTTCAACCACCACTAAGGGACGGCGCGAGCCGCCCTTTTTCTTGTGGTGAACAGTCAAAGAAAAACTATTTGGCAACGCTGTATCTTGGATTTTTTCTCATTGTGATTACGATCAAAACGTCCGCGTGAGAACGTCAGAAAGTTCAGCCGTGAGGGAAAAATATTTTCGGTATTCGGTGATCAATTCCGAGCGGAAACACATCAAAATATTTTCAGAAAAGTATGAAAGCCTGGCATGAATTTTTGCCGTCGGGCAGGGTGGTGGTCGCTCAATATTTTCGATTTACTGAACGAAATAAAATGCAATTTTCTATGTCGACGACTGTTATTTTCTGGAGCCAGCGACAGTGCGAGCCTTGCCGATTATGAGAGACAATTTTAGTGCAGTTTTCTGATCAGTCATCGTGCAAAATATCATCTTCTCACCCCGCCAGAAAATGACTTTTGCCCTGCCGCCAAAATCAAAGTCCGGGCATCCGTTCAACCGTACCAAATGAACAAAACGCAGCCTCATATTGCCCGCCAGTCGGCGAAAAAAGATGTCACACCATATGCACCGTTGGTGGGGGCTGAAAGATGAGGAAAATCAAATGATTAGAGAAATTGTCGGAGGCACCAGTTTTATGGCGATCAGGCACCAAACAGGCTCAAAAAATTGTTAATACATTGTAATAGTTGCATTTTCCTTCAGGCACCAAACTGGCCCCCCCAGTGGTGTCAAATTGGTGAAATGTGGAAATTTGGAGAAGTGGCGAAAAATATGATTTCAGGGGCGACTTAGCAAATTTGTGCTTTATATAAAGCCTCACATATGGAAAATATCAGTAGCTGATGAACAGAGAATTACCTGTTTGTTGCCTTGGCTTTTTTCAACATGTAGCCCGCCATGCATCCCACATGATAGGATTAAGGGTGTATATGAAACCAGAGCTATTCACCCAATGACCTGAACAGTGATCCATCTATAATATGTCCCATATCCATATACGATTTAAGGGTGCATACAGGGCAATGTTCACCCTGTGCATTTTGTACCATTTAGTAGTTTTATAGATTGTGCAACCCGTTACACTTATAACAATAGGTATAAGAGAAATTCTCTATTTTTAGACTTATCGGTACATAATTTATAATTTCATGCGACCGTAACTGTCGTATTCAAGGTGTATTATTTTTCTGCTGTTAATTTTAATTACATGAAGAAAGGTCTTAAAATGAAAGCACCGAAAAAATATAAACCCAAAGTTTCAAAGTTAAGTGCTAAAGCCACAAAGATCGCGGCAAAGAATGTCCGGCGTAAATACAGCAGCAAGAAATAGGGGGATAATCATGTCTGACAAAATAACGACGATAAAGACGCCAGTTAAAGACCCTGTGCAGGATACAATCCCTAAAGCAGAGCCCCCTAAAAAATGGAATGTTATCTTTTTGAATGATGATTATACGCCTATGGATTTTGTGGTCGACATGATGATGGATCATTTCAATATGACGCTCGATACGGCCATGAACAGCATGTTTGATATTCACAGGAATGGCAAAGGTCTTGTCGGCGAATATCCCCATGAAATTGCGGAACATAAATGTAATCTGGTCATGGGATTTGCCGTCGCTGCTGATTATCCGCTCAGGCTGATATATGAACCCTGCGAAGGGTGACGGGCATGGGGGATTAGATCCGGCCTGTTAAAAAATAGAAGTGGAATTCTAAAGTCATTTACCATTTTATACAGTATAACTTTAACTTTCAGGCAGTTCATGACGTTGCTTGAATGTGCTGCATTTTGGGCAGGTTATTCTGCCCAGTTCAAGACACGCCGCACAGACTCAAATCGTTTCCCTGTCTTTATTGGTACGACCATCGGAAATTTTGACAAGTTTTGAACATTGTCGTTTTTCCTTTATCCAGCATATTTTGCAGTAGAGGCTCATCTATTATAAGGACTTTCGTTTAAATTTAATCCGGTGTTGGTTAAATCCCGGTTTCCCTTGTTCAACTCATCAACAACAATATGGGCAATTCTATCAATTTCTTCATAGCCATGATCATAATATGCTTTACAGGCAATATCACCATCACTGGTTCCGCGAGGAGAGGACCTATATTTGTCCATGGCTTTACTGTCTACATTTAGAGTGTATGATTTGATAATTTGCACAAGTTCATAAACTGCCTGCCGTGTGAGAACATTCCAAGCACTGGCTCTTAGGTTTTCTCCTCGCAGGCCTGCGGCAAATTCACTGGCATGACTTGTAAAACGCAGACGTGCCGGATTACACAATGTGGGATAACTTTCATAGTATTTTGGAAATTTCATTTTACCGCTCGAATAGCCGGGGAGGGAGAGGAAAGGTGCTTTGCGGTTATTTTTCGCTATTTTTTCATTCACCCGGCTGGGGCAGATAATACCCCAGCCATTTTCTTTAATAACAGCCTTGCAATGTTCTGGCACAAGGCTAAAATCCGGAGGAGCATCCTGTGCCACGACTGGTGAAGCATTAATAACGGTAAAAAATACTATTATGGCTATTGATTTTAGATAAAAACACATCGGCATTTTTCCTTTTTATATATAGAACAGGGTGAAGTTTAGGGGATGTCGATCCCCCACACACTATGCAGAAATTTATGGGCAAGCTTGTTGATCTTTTCTGCAGGCGCATCAATATTATTATGCTCCTCGAGCCAATTTAGGAAGGAATTGATGATTTGACGGGCAATATCTGCTTGAGGCAAAATGCGGTTTTCCGTCACAAAGACAGAGCGAAGGGCGGCGCGGTACGCGTTATCGTTTTTAGATGAAATCATATGGTATCTCCGTAATGTTTAAAGGAGATACAGAATACCTTGATAAATTTAGGCCCGCCGCCCCGGACGCGCCAATTTTGCAGGGAGCGAACCGAATGACCAATATAATTGGCGGCTTCATGTTCGTTAATCATCCGGGTTAGATAATCTGGATCGTGTTTTAAGTTTAAGTTTGTCATGTAAGACTCCATCTTTGTTCAACACAAGCTTCATTGCGTTGTGTTACTTAAAGATTTTGCCTATGTAGAAAGTTTTAAAAATAGTTTTAAAATACAGAGCTATACACATCTCGCTACAAAACCCGAAAGTTTTGATGTGATATTATTCGGAAATTATCTGTAACTTGATCACGGAATTTGCGCCATTCTTTAGGAATTGTTTCTCGTAAAAAGTGGAGGATTGCCTCTGCAAATTTCTTTTGGGTTGCATAAAAGTGATTGTGAGTGACATGCGCGTGCATGACGGCCCAAAGGCGTTCTATGGGGTTCAAGTGAGGGCAATAGACTGGCAACTGGATCAGGTGAATACGACATTCCGGACGCGCGAGCCATTTTTTAACCGCACGGCATCGGTGATAGGCGGCGTTATCCCAAATCACGTGCCAAATCACATGAATGGCCGACATTGTTGGGTTATTCGCTTCTATTTTAGCTAAAAGCTGCACCGAGCTATTGCCATTAACAGTGACAGGTTCCACAAAAGGCGTGTCGAAATTTTCAAGGCAAACAGCCCCGTGGATATTGACACGCCCCCGGCCCGTGGTGGTTTTGACAGCAGGGTTTGACCCCTTGCGCACCCAGCCAAAGGCGGGCTTGGTCTGATGTTCGGGGTGCACGGCATCGGCAAAATAAACCGTCTCATCGGCAGGAAGATTATTCATCAGGGCTTCATAAAAGGCGATGAATTCGGCCTGCTTTACCTCGTCAGCTACACGCGGCAGAGCCTTCGGCTTGCGATATTCAAAATGTAGGCGACGCAACAGCTTCAGGCAACCTGAATGGGAATAGCCCAGGCCAAACCCGGACTTGATATGCGCGCGTATCTCCCCGGCGGTGCGACAAAAGCGGCCTTCAAGCCATGCGCATAACTTAGCCTCTTGAGCCAGCGTCATACGCGACTGCCCACCCTGCCAACCATCTATGGCAAGAGCGTCCCAGCCAGCCTCTCGATAGGCCTTGTACCAGCCACGGATTGTATCATCGTCCAGATAGAGAAACTTTGCAATCTGTGTGCAGCTTTCGCCATCATCCAGCAGCAAAATCGCATTGGCCCGCCGCGCAATCCCGTGATCTTCACGTTGGCGACRAACGCARCRTTCGAGMTGGAGMCGRTCGGCGGCAGAAAGRAMGTGAGCGYGTATCATGAYCAATATAGAATCTRKWSRRYTCWRWRMGKYMRYGWWAYWYWSRSRRKYWSGSTKMMYYGGTKYRYRRMMTSAWWRAANGCCGGRKYSAMYWKAASMRSGSSCMGSYKGTCGTCGACGGAGAAATTTTAAAATCTTACACTGGCTTCGACCCCGTATGACCGGGGCAGGCTGTTCTGGCGGATATAACCAATGCCGACAAAGCCAAAGTCATCTGCCTGTCTCACATCAAACAGATTATCAACAAAAACCCCCACAGACCAGTTATCATTACGGAATTTAAGGCGGGCATTGACATAATCCTTCTCACCAATGGTAAAGCGTGTGCCACCGCCATCGATCAGGACGAATGATCCTTGTCTGCGGTAATCTACTCTGGTAAAGGCCTCCCAGTCATCGGTGATTTGGGTGGTATAGCTAAGGGCAAGATTAAGGCTGTAGTCCGGGGTTGACGAAGAACGCGCGCCTCCGACGATCTTTGAATCGGTTATGCCTAGTCCGCCGCTCAGCTCCAACCCCTCTGCCAACAGGGCGACAATTTCAAGCTCGCCGCCATTGATATTGGATTCCGGCACGTTGGTGGTCTGGCGGAAAGGAGCAACGGCGATGATAGAAGTAAACTGCTGATTGGAATAATCAATATGGAAAATGGCGCCATTCAACCGCACCCGCCCATCAGCCAACATGGATTTAAAACCAAATTCAAAGTTTTTGGTATTTTCCGGCGCGGTCAGATTGCCCGTATTATAGAACCCGAAACGGAAACCTTCACTATAGGTTAAATAGGTCATAACATCATCATTCCACTGATAGGCCAGCTGGACTTTTGGCTGCCATCTGTCATTTTTGGCCTTTTGAGTGAGGGTACCATCCGCTGCCGGAACCACTGTTGAAAAGGTCAAATCCGTATATTGCGTCGTGTCAAAATTATCCTTGTCATAACGCAAGGCTACCGTCAGTTCCAGCTTGTCAGAAATGTCATAGTTCACCTGCGCAAAGGCTCCCCAAGCCTTGTCATTACGCACATCAGGACGGTTGAGGAAGCGCACCAGGTTGGCCTCAACCCGTTCTGTCCCCTGAAGTAAACCGCCCACACTCAGCAGATTTACGATCTTGCGGTCCAGATAGGACATGCCGACCATCCAGCGGAATCTCTGATCCGCATTGGAGGTAAAGCGCGCATCCTGAGTAAAGCTTTCAAAATTATCCATCAAATCCTGAAAGGCATCGGTAAAGCCATCCCCCGGCGCCCCGACCGAAAAGCCAAACAAGGAAATCGCCGGTGGCTTCTGCCATGAAACGGAACCAAATAAATCCTGATTTATATCACTGTAACCAGTGACGGAGGTAAAAGTCCCCGCACCCGTTTCCCAGTCAATCTTTGCGGAAATTTCCGTAAATGTCCGGTTTTCCTTGCCCACGATACCGCGTGCCGGTCCGGGGGCCGCAGGCGTGTCAAAGACCTCCAGCAAATCCGCACTGCTGACAAGTTCCTGATCCGCCGCCCCGGCGGTGATGTCTGAATAAGAAGCCTGAAGATCAATGGTCACATCTTCAAAATTAAACAGCAGGCGACCCCGAATCGTGGCCTGTTCCTCAAAATCAAGGCCAACGCCGTCGGTGCTTTTGATCAGACCATCCGTATTGCGGTAATAGGCCCCGATCCTGAACAGGATTTTATCCTCAACCAGCGGCCCGGAAATCGCTCCGGACAGCTTGATGTCATTGGCTCTGGCGTAAGAGCCCTTGATTCTGCCTTCCATCTCATTGGTTGGTTTCTTGGTGACTACGTTAATGGCACCAGCGATAGCACCGGCCCCGTAAAGCGCGCCTTGCGGACCTTTCAGCACCTCAATGCGTTCAATATCCATCAATGCGCCCTGATTAATGGCATCAAGAGAGCCAGCCTGCACCCCGTCCACCACATAGGTCACCGGTGCCCAGCCCTGTTGTCCGGTGGTGATGCCGCGCATGGTGATGAAGGTCACCCCGGCGCGGAAGGTTTCCCGTATGGAAATATTGGGGGTCAGGTCGATAAAATCCTGAACATCATCAATTCCGGCATTTTCAATGGTTACTGCATCAAAAGCGGTGACGGAATCCGGTACGGCCTGAAGGTTCTCTTCCCGCTTCCGCGAGGTGACCACGATCTCCTCAAGAGTTAAAGCATCACCCTCCGCCGCATCGGCTGCCCATGTCGGAATAGTTAAGGACATGGATAAAGCAGTTGAGGCTATCAGTCCCTGTATCATCATTTTACGCATTGTGTCGTCTCCCTTAGAGTTAGCTTATATTAATATGGTTATAGATTTTCAATGGGGATGAAGTCTTCATCCAGTCCAAATTTCCGAGGCCCGAAAACTGCCAAAGCTTCCGGCGTACGCATGATTGGCGCGGCAGAAGTGCCAATGATCTTTAAACGCTGTCCATATCTGAGGTGTTCCACCGGAATGGGCTCTGCCGTTTCCCGGTCAACCATGCAAATTAAATCCGGGACAATGGCTTTGATCACGCCGTTTTCCCGGGCAATCAGATGTTCATTCTGAAACATAATTTCCATCTGCCGCCCGGAGCCGTCCATAGCCGTCATCAGGCAGTGACCAATGGCAAAACCCTTTGTGGTTTCCCGGCGCAGGTCTGTGACCTTGCCATCGAATAAAATCTTCGCATGATTGTAATAGGGCGTGGTTTTCAGATATTGAATGAGGGCCTCTACCGGATTGCCTGTCGTCCGGCCTTCCCGAATGGCAGTGCCAATGCCCAACGCCAGCGACAGGGTGCCATGAACGCCGTAATCCTTAACCTGACGCCCGGTCAGGGGATAGGCCGACAGCATCACACTCAGCCCCATCTGAATGGCGATGGCGCGCACAATGCCCTCAGCCCGGGCGGGGGTATCGGCCTCAACCACCACCGAGTTCAGATGCTCATCCGTAACCACCAGCGGGGTTGCCGAGCAGCCATAAACGCTAAAAGTTACCATCTGAATTTCCGGAAAGGCCCGGCCCATACCGTCCGCATCAATGATAGGCAGACCAAGCCGCGCCGCCGCCATAATCGGCAATGTGGAATTCATGCCGCCAATTTCGATGGGCAGAATGGCCTCTGCCTTACGGCCCAGTCGTTGTTCCAATTTTGTAATGGCCAGATCAATATCATCACCGCTGCATCCCTTTTCCATCAGAACCGGTGGCGAGCCGAGCATGGCAGCGGTAAAAACCGCCGTATCATCGTCCAGATCATCGGCCGTAATRACTTTAGGYGCGCCAAATTCCCGGATRGCATTTTGYGCCAGCAACCGCCCRTAATNAGGGNTCMCCGCCGCCGCCAGTRCCCAGAAAGGCCGCGCCCCGGGCAAAATCTTCCATATTTTCGAATGTTATTTCCATCTTGGCCGTTAACCCTTTTTCTGATCAAAATTCAGCTGACCCGCCGCTTTTATCCGCAGGCGCACCGCCCCGCCCGGCACGTAAGCCAGCGGCACTTCCTCTATATCAATGATTTCAATAGTGTCTCGCAGCGCCCCGGCGGTGACCGCCTTTTCAATCACTTCCTGCTTGGCCATTTCCATGGCCTTTTCCCGGCCTATATCGTCATAGGAAAAGACCTTGTCTATTTCCGCACCGATCTGCGCGATGGCCGCCCCAATGGCATTGGCCACAGAGGCATGGTCCGGAATGATCGTATCACTGGTGCCTGGAATATTTTTGGTGATCAAAACCGACCCGCCGCCCACYAATATCAGCGGTACGGGCTCTCCGCTGGTTTTCATACGATCCACAACATCCGCCAAGATGTCATGAATGACATCGACCGCCCGCGCGACCATATCCTTGTCAAGATGGGTAACTTTTGCCCTCTCCCCCATCTCCACATAGCCTGCGGCCACGGCAATATCACTGCTGGTCAGGGTCTTGCCGCCAAAAACCAGCCCTTCTTCCAACAGCCTGTAGCCCACCGATTGAGGGCCGACCGTAACCTCTGCTCCGTCCTGTTGAACCAGACTGCCGCCGCCCAGACCGATAGCCAGAATATCCGGCATCCGAAAATTGGTCCGCACCCCGCCAATATCCACCGTAACCGAAGACTCGCGCGGATAGCCATTGACCAGCATGCCCACATCCGTGGTTGTGCCGCCAATATCAGCCACAATGGCATCCTTGACCCCCGACAGATAGGCCGCGCCGCGCATGCTGTTAGTAGGGCCTGAGGCAAAGGTCAGCACCGGATATTTTCCAACAAATTCCGCATTCATCAGAGTGCCGTCATTCTGGCTGACATAAAATGGTGCCGTGATATTGAGTTTCTCAAGCGCCTGATGAAAAGAGTCCACCACCTCCTTTGCCATTTCGGCCAATGAGGCGTTCATTATGGTGGCATTTTCCCGTTCCAGAATGCCAATGCGGCCRATGGTATGSGACAGGGAGATACTCACCTCCCCCATTTCCGCCTGTAATATTTCAGCAGCCCGCTGTTCCATATSRCCGTTCACCGATGAAAAAAGTCCCGTGACYGCCACCGTGCGAATATCYTTTTCCTTGAAATCRCGCGCCGCTGCGACAATTGCGTCTTCGTCCAGTTCCTCATTTATCCGACCATCATATTGATAACCGCCCCGGACCAGATGTATGGCATCACCAACCTTTTGRGCAATAGCATCCGGCCAATCCATTAAAGGCGGCAAAGCCCGCCCCGCCGGAAGGGCTATCCGGATCATGCCGACCGGCAATAGCCTTTTACGTTCCACGAAGGCATTGGTGAAATGGGTTGTCCCGATCATCACGCACTGAATTTCTTCGGCGGAAATTTTACCCTCAGTCATTACCCGTGAGATAGCGGCGGTTATGCCGTCCCCAACATTGGGGGTTGTGGGCATTTTGCACCACGACAATACCTGGTCGCCGTCCAGCAATACCGCATCGGTATTCGTCCCGCCCACATCTACGCCAATTCGCATTTCTACTCTTTTCCTTGCTTTACGCTTTGTAAGTTACCCCTTATTTCTTATCAAATATGCAGGGCGTATCAAGGGCTGTGGCCGGTAGGTTCTGAGATGTTTTAGATAGGGAGTRGRAAATCTTATATATTTTATATAGCTACTTATTATAGTAGGTTTTAAATAAATATTCTCGCAATATATGCTTTCATAAACAAAGATACTCCGGGATAGCAGAAGCATGAAGCTACGATCACTATCCCGGCCAATATGTAACTGGTCAGGGGAAATTTAAACACCCAAAAAAACCACCTTTTTTATATCTCATCCATGTGATAAAATAGGGATCGTCCGCAGGATTTTGTCATAATGGTTCATTTTTACATCAGTCGTCCTTGAATGTGCCAGCATGCCCGGCGGCATTCTGCTTAAAATTGAGCCATGATGACCAAACCAACAYCCTGACCTTAATTGTCCACAGATCCTAGAATGTAGKGAAAATTTTACTCAGATGTTGTATTCTTGAAATAAATGCGTATATAGATAGTGTAGAATAAGTTAATACACACAAATACTATGTTATTACTTCGCCATAAGAAGTAAATGGATCGGGCTAATGTATATATATAATCAACATGACCAGCAGATTGTCGAACAACGGGCGGCGCAGTTCAGGGATCAGGTGAAACGCCGGCTTTCTGGTGAACTGAAAGAGGATGAGTTTCGCATATTGCGTCTGCAAAACGGACTGTATCTGCAAATCCATGCCTACATGCTCCGGGTGGCGGTTCCTTATGGTCTGATGTCCTCGCGTCAACTTCGCATGCTTAGTGCCATTGCGACGAAATATGACCGGGGCTATGGTCATATGACCACGCGTCAAAATATCCAGTTTAACTGGCCCAGCCTTGAGGATGTCCCGAACATTCTTGATGATCTGGCCAAAGTTCAGATGCATGCCATTCAGACCAGCGGCAATTGCATCCGCAACATCAGYGCGGATCAGCTGGCCGGCGCGGCGCAGGATGAGGYGGTCGATCCGCGKCCTTATGCTGAGATCATGCGTCAATGGTCCACATTTCACCCGGAATTTGCCTATCTGCCCCGTAAGTTCAAATTTGCCTTCACAGGSGCGAAAGAGGACAGGGCCGCAATCAAGTTCCATGACATCGGYTAYCGGGCGGTTARAAATAACGCGGATGACATCGGCTTTGAAGTCTATGTGGGCGGCGGCATGGGCCGCACGCCAATGATCGGCAAGATGATCAACAGCTTCGTACCGGAAGCCGATCTGATAACCTATACAGAGGCCATCATGCGGGTTTATAATCAATTTGGCCGCCGGGATAATAAATATAAAGCCCGTATTAAAATTCTGGTTCATGAATTGGGCGTAGAGGAATTCACCCGCCGTGTAGACGCCGAATTTRCCGCCCTTGGCCGGGAMGGMGCTGTGCCGCTTGACCGGGCCGAGATAGAGCGCGTTGCCGCCTATTTTACCGACCCTGATTATGCGGACATGCCGGACCAGTGTGGTGCATTGGCGCAAAATCTGCTGGATAACAAGGATTTCTCATTCTGGCACAAGCAGAATGTGCTGCCCCATAAGAAAGCCGGGTACGCCATTGTTAATCTGTCCCTGAAAAAGCCGGGCGTGCCGCCGGGGGACATTACCGATAAACAGATGCTGGTCGTGGCCGACCTTGCCGATCAATATAGCTTTGGTGAATTGCGATCCACCCATGAGCAAAATCTTGTCTTTGCGGATGTGCGCAAAGAAGACCTGTTTGACCTGTGGCAGTCTTTGAGGGAYACGGGTTTTGCCGAGCCGAATATTGGCACCATGCAGGATATGATCTGCTGTCCGGGTCTGGATTTCTGTACATTGGCCAATGCGCGGTCCATCCCCATTGCCGATAAGATCACCAGCCGCTTTGATGATATGGATTATCTGTATGATCTGGGCGAGTTGAAGTTAAAAATGTCTGGCTGTATTAATGCCTGCGGTCATCATCATGTGGGCCATATCGGGATACTTGGCGTTAATAAAAAGGGCACTGAATTTTATCAGATCACGCTCGGCGGCGATGCGACGGATACGGCGTCTATCGGTAGAATTCTGGGCCGGGGTTTCCCGGAAGATGAGATCATCCCGGCATTGGAAGAAATTTTAAAGATATATATTGATATTCGCACACCGGGCGAGCGGTTCATTGATACCTATCGCCGGGTCGGCGCGACCCCTTTCAAAGCCATTTATGAAGAATTTTCCTTACGGGGAGCGGAGTTATGAAAATCATTAAAGACAAGGCCATTGTTGAAGACAGCTGGACTCATTATGACGGCACGGGCGATATGCCGGCGGGCGATTTGATTGTTCCTCATAAGGTCTGGAAAGAAGTAGACCTGACAGGGCGCAAAGTCGGATTACGCCTTGAGCCGGATGATCATCCGGGTGATATAGCGGGCGATCTGAACAGCTTTGATTTGATTGCCATTAACTTTCCCACCTTTAACGATGGCCGGGGCTATTCCTATGCCAAGATATTACGGGATCGTTTTGGCTATCGAAAAGAAATCCGGGCCATCGGTGATGTGATGCGGGATCAGATATTTTATATGCAACGCTGCGGTTTCAATGCCTATGAAGTAAAAGCAGGCCGCGATATCAACGACGCTCTGCTTGCTTTTGATGATTTCACGGTTACTTATCAAACGTCTGCGGATGAGGCAATTCCACTATACAGGCGCAGGTAATATTATATTTGGGGCTAGTCCCGGATTTTTGCACAATCTGTTAAGGCGTATCCGATTTTAGATTCGGAGAAAAATTATGCATATTCATGTGGGTGGAGTAAAGAAATACATTGTGTGGTTAARCAGCCTTGAAAGGGCTTATCTTGNAAAGGNTCATTGRCACGGGGCRCGATGCTGCGGGYCATGCGCGCTGGTCTGTCTGGACGAGACAAGCAAGCAGATTGTGAAGGAAACCCGCCCATAACCCACACAGTAAAAACAGCAAAGGTAAGATTCCAGACCATTCCAGTCAATCAAGGCCSCAAGCTTTACCAGCTCATGGCGAGGACTAATGATATTCTCAAGGCGGGCTTGAAACAGATCATCCTGACGGCCTTTCTGCGAGGTCTTCTTGRGCATAAACGGCAATTTTTTAATRCGTAAACTTACATTCGTTGCAGTTTACAACATACCTAAAGCCTTCGGAATCCTTATTTCATAAGACGTYCAATGGTTTTTTAGGGCCTACTACATAGTATTGATATATTGCGGACCTGAGACCTMCGGGCCTTGKCCKGCCTATTTTTTTAAGCGATARGCCAGTTGRGGMCGRCTGATCCCAAGCATCCGTGCCGCTGCAGAGAGGTTCCCTTCAGATTTYTCTACGGCGGCATTTATGAGATTCTTTTCCAACTGGTCAAGGCTTACATTCTGCTCAACCAAAGTATCTATGATGACATCAACGGGGTGAGGGTCACCATTTTCCGCATTGGCAGGCATGTTGAGTGAATCATTCAGTGATCCRTCTTTATTAATACCCAGGATCGGGATGGTGATTTCCTCGCCAAAGGTAAACAGATGGCACAGGTCAATGGCCCCGTCATTGGGAGCAAGGATAACGCCGCGCTCAATAAGATTTTCCAATTCCCGGATATTGCCGGGCCAGTCGTAATTCAAAAATCCATTGATGGCACGTGAGGTAAATCCGGTAATATTCTTCTTATAGCTTGTGCCATATTTYTTCAGAAAATGRTTGATCAGAAGCGGGATGTCCGCCTTGCGCTCTCTCAGTGGCGGGATATGAATGGGGAAAACATTCARCCGGAAATACAGGTCTTCCCGGAAACGGCCTTCCTTGACCTCTTCTTTAAGCTTYACATTMGTGGCTGCRATKACCCGRATRTCKATTTCGATGGTTTTTTTRCCGCCAACCCGTTCCACCTGATGCTCTTGCAAAACACGGAGCAGTTTACCCTGTGCRGCCAGAGATAATGTACCAATTTCGTCCAGAAAAATGGTGCCGGTATCGGCCCGTTCAAACCGCCCGGCGCGGGATTCAATGGCACCCGTRAAAGCCCCCTTTTCAACGCCGAACAATTCTGATTCTAACAGGTTATCGGGAATAGCCGCGCAATTCACAGCAATATAGGGGCCGTCCTTACGGWGGCTGATTTGATGGAGGGTACGGGCAAATATTTCCTTGCCGACACCGGATTCGCCGAGGAATAATACGGTGGCCTCTGTTTTGGCAACCTTGTCCAGCATATGACAGGCCACGTTAAAGGCCGCAGAGGCACCTACCATATTGGTGGAGATTTTTGTATGAAATTCCGTTTTTGCAGTGGAATTTTGATTGGTGTCCAGAACGGTAATCTGTTCCCGGGGTTTCAATATAGTGTTCGCATTGGCAAAGGCCTGTGGCTGCATGAAGGCCATATCTTCTTCAATATCGTCCCATTCTTCCATGGGCTTGCCGATAATTCGGCAATGGGCATGACCCAAGGCCCGGCATTCAACCTCCTGATAGACGATTGACCGCCCCAGAAAAACCGAGGTATAACCACTGGCATAACCGATTTGCATCCAGCAGACGGGTTCGGTGCCGATGCCGTATTTTTCAATATGGATTTCATCTTCGATACTGTCATGCCACAGGAATTCACCGTAAAACTTACCCTTGGCCACGTCGGCTTCCAGACGGACGGGCTCCACGGAGACGATGCCTTCCAGCGCGTGAAGCTGGGGACCAACAGAAAAARCATCAAAAAAATCGGCATCAGGACGCAATTTTGAGGCCAGCTCCGCATCCTGTGCGCCGGAGACATAGCCGGTTCGGGYCAGAAGGGCGCGGGCCTTGTTGACGCCAAGGGATTCAATAAGCTCGGACCGTAACGCGCCCATGGAACTGGCATGGAGCATCATCATACGAATATCATCCAGCCAGATACGACCATCTTTGGGTGAAAACTTTAGCCGTTCAGACAGATCATGAAAATCCGGCAAGCCGGGAATTATGTCAATTTTATCGTTAATATCCTCAGGCTGACCAAAAGATGCCCGGCCTGAACTGTTATGGGAATTGGGCATGTTAGGGGCYTTCACCATTTGTTTTGTTGGGCAGGATGCTAAAAAATTACGTATTTTATGTGTTTCTAATRCATAGAATAAGCCATTTAATACAGAATATTACAAGATTTATTTTTTAAAATTTTATGATTTAATCAATTTAATAAATAAAATAATTTATAATTTCATCATATGAGAAGTTCTATGTGACCCTCAATTCTTATCCATTATCAAGATGAGGTTTCGTCATTGGTATGAAGCAATAACATGCTTAAACCCTTGAAAAACCGATCAGAAGGTTAACAAGTTAAACAATCGTTTTTAACCAATAATTAAGCTTTATATATGAAATAAATTTCTTGGCATAGCTTTTGCAATGATGACCCCAACACGTCTGAGAACAATATTGATCACAAATAACAGGCGCTATTGGCTATGGGAGTATAGAAATTGTTTGCAGGATTAACTTTTGGGAATCGGAAGATTCATGTGCTTTCACTGATCGGGCTTATGCTGTTGGTTGCGGGATGTGARGCGAAACTGGACCTGTCAGGCGTGACAGAGTCCAAGACCAAACCACAGGCCCGCTATGACCAGTATCAGGCTGCGGCAAAGTCTGACAAGGCCATGGTCATTGTTGGTAATCGCGGGGTTATGTTGATCTCTCATGATTTTGGCGAAAGCTGGAACCGGCAAACGCTACCCGGTAATACTGCCGTATCCTATCCCACATTGGTTGATATTGATGTTTGCCCTGATGGGCGTTTTGTGGCGCTTGATGCGGATMGAAAGGTCTGGTTCTCAGRYSTTAATGCGRAAAACTGGACRTCAAAAGCAATCCCGACCGAAGARGAYGTTCTGGACCTCACCTGTGATCAAAATGGCACCCTTTGGGTGGTGGGYAGCTTCACYCTGATTATGGAAAGCCGTGACGSWGGTGAAAGCTGGACCGATAAATCCATYGCAGAAGATGCCATGTTCAGCCGCATACAATTCATTGRCCSKRACCGGGGTATCGTGACYGGAGARTTCGGGACAGTTTATCAGACCGSWGAYGGCGGCAARAGCTGGGAGATGGGCGRGGCAATTCCCAATGAATTTTACCCCATGGCGTCCTATTTYKCTTCTGCTGATGAAGGCTGGGTCGGCGGGCTTCAGGGCATCATCTTTCACACTACAGACGGCGGACGCAACTGGCAACGTCAGGAAACAGGCACCAAGGCACCGATCTATAACATCTGCGAGGTGAATGGTGAAACCTATGCTGTGGGTGAGCAGGGGACGATCCTTGTTCTGACGGACGATAGATGGCAATCGGTTGATGCCAAACTGGGTTTTGGCTATCTGCGGGCGCTTTTGCCCATGGCGAACGGCAAGCTTCTGGTGGCGGGCGGCGGCGGCTTGGTGCGGATGCTCARCCCRCAGGACCTCAAGAATTAGAACACCTCAGAACGGTAAAAGAACAAATCATATATAGTATTTAGGGACTTTGTAANTGTCGAAATTCACCCATTTTCTTAAAGRTATAGATGACCATYTATTTGCTTACCCCAAGCTKTTTTTGGGMWTAATGCTGRTYATTACCATCTTTTTCGCCGCGCARATCCCGGGCGTYAAAATGTATTCCGACTTYGCCGACCTCCTGCCSCAGGARCATCCCTATATTCAGCTTCATAACGAGATCCGCGATACATTYGGCGGGGCCAATGTGGTGATTGTCGGRGTTGARGTRGAAGAGGGGACYATCTTTAATAATGATATTCTGGCGCTCATTCATCGCCTGACACAGGATGTGGACAGCCTGCCRGCYATYAAYCATAATCTGGTAACCAGCCTGACCCACCGTACGTCCCGCAATACATGGCTGTCCGAGGAAGGCTCCATTGTTTCAGAGCCCTATTATGATCCGACCAAAAAGCCCATCCTGAGCGATGCCGAAATGGCCGAGATGCGGGATGCGGTTTTGGCCAACCCCCGGGTTTACGGCCTGATGGTGTCGCCTGATTTGAAGTCTGCCCTGATCAAGGGACAGCTTAATGAAGGGGCGCTGGATTATGAAAAGACCTTTAACGAGATACAGGCCTTCCGGGCCAAGGAGCAGGTGCCRGGGGTAAAAATMCATGTGACCGGACAGCCCATGCTGGTTGGCTGGGTCTATACCTATATTCAGCAGATCATTCAGATTTTCATGTTYACCATCGTCTTTATGTTCGCCCTGTTGCTRATTTATTTCCGGCGGCTCTAYGGGGTGTTRATCCCCATGATGGGYATTGCCATATCGTCCATATGGGGYATCGGGATTTTGTCCTTGCTGGGCTATAACCTTGATCCGCTGACCTTGGTGATCCCCTTCCTKATYTCGGCGCGGGCCATGTCCCAYGGTATTCAGCTAGTGGAACGTTATTATGATGAGTTCGTCAAATGCGGCAGTGGCCGTCAGGCGGCGCGCACCACCTTTGACAGTCTGTTCCGTCCGGGGTCATTGGGGGTTATATCGGAYGCGGTRGGTCTGTTGCTGATTTCRCTKGGYTCGATYCCCATCAATACCAAATTATCCTATTATGCCTCCCTGTGGGCCATATGTGTGATCCTGAATGTGCTGATTTTAGTGCCCATGTTGCTGTCGATTTTACCACAGCCWAAGCGGGCAGAAATCCGTCACGGCTGGATMCGGAGATTCCTGCCCAAGRTCGGGGCCTTGGTGGCCAAYCCCAAAAGTGCGCGGCGCGTATTGATMGCMACGATWGGYTTGTTTGCCATTGGCGGMTATTTCAGTTCRTCAGTTCAGATYGGCGAGGCRGAACCGGGCAGCCCCCTGCTCTATCCYGAYCATGATTATAAYCTGTCCTCCACSGCYATTAACACCAGCTTTCCCGGRTCAGAGGAGCTKTATATCATCGCCCGRACMRAGGAAAAGGGCGGTTTGAAAAARCCGGAAGTGATTAAGGCGCTGGAAGACTTTCAGAATTATATGCTCGACGATCCGGAACTTGGCGGYGCCAAGGGCCTGCCCGATCTGGTGAAGCAGGTTAATCGCCTGCTCCATAACAATGATCCGCGTTTTTATCAGGTGCCTCACGATAAATTTTATGTGGGCGGGTTGATGTTTGCCTATATGGCCTCAAGCCCGATCCCCGGTGCGCTCAAGGAGTTTGTCAATCCGGAAGAAACCGAYGCYAATATGGTGTTTTATTACAAGAACCATCAGGGTGAGACCATTCGCCGGGCCATTCATATGATCAAAAGCTGGATCGCGGAAAAGGGCGATACAGTGGAGGGSYTGAGYTTTCATCTGGCGGGCGGCATYATYGGCGTTACGGCGGCCATTAATGAGGCCGTGTTTAAAACCAATGCCATCGTTGTRCCSTCKGTYCTGCTCYTGATCTTCCTGTTTGTGACCTTCTTTTATGGCTCGTTCCATGCAGGCTGGATGATGTTTCTGGCCATGTCTTTCGCGACCATTCTCACCTATGGCTATATGGGTTTCATGAAAATCGGGATCAATGTCAATACGGTACCAATCATCGCGGTCGGGATCGGGGTTGGCATTGATTATTCYATTTAYATTATGGACCGTATCCGGGAAGAAATTCTCAAAACMGATACGCTTCAGGCGGCGGTTATCCGCGCCATCAGTACCACRGGCCTTGCGGTCTGTGTAACCGCMGGGGCCTTGATCCTYGGGGTRATYATGTGGGTGTTCCTGTCGGACTTGCGTTTCCAGTCCGATGCGGCCCTGCTTCTGGTTGTGATGCTGGTCTTTAACATGGCGGCGGCACTGTTCGTGGTGCCCAGCTGGATCACAATCTTTAAACCAAAATTTATCACTGACATTGAGGTTGTCGACGGCGTGATTGAAGAAAAACACGCAARGTCGGCGGCCTGATGGCTCCGATTTCGGRGCGAAATGAGTTCGWTATAACCATAACAGGGAGGACTATATGACTAAGARAAAAYAYTTGAAACTGGGATCAAAGGCTGCGGCCTTATCCATGGCGGCGGCCTTGTCGGTCACCGGATTGTCCGGCGCCTATGCCGGAACGTCTAAGGACGGYACACTGGAATGGAGCGGYTTTCTGGAGAATGCCACKTTCCTGCGKAAAGATGTGGGGCTGGTRAAATTYCGCAACACGGTACAGCTTGAACTGGTCAAGCAATTCAATACGGGCAACACCTTTTCCGAATTGTCTTTCAATGTGACTTTTCGCGGGTCTTATGACGGRGTCTATGACCTGAATAAGCGYGACTTTGGCCGCAATGCRGGCGGRGCGATCAACCTGCAAAGCACWTTTTCCGCTGGCCCGCCCTCTGTGCCGCATGGCGGTGGTCTGGTGTCTACAGGGGCTTTCTTCTTTGGCTTTGAYACRGCGGCCAACCCCAACAGCGGGYTGATCGTTCTGGGCAGTGATTCCCATGCCAATGATCAGGGCGGVGTGTCCTTCGGGGTTCCGGTTCGDCCCTGCGATGTTGATAATCGCGGCTGTATHCCGGGCTATCTGGACTTGAGCCTTGATAATCTGCGCTTTCCAGARTTYAACAGCCGRGTGGATTTCCTGCGCGAAGCCTATATTGAYGGYAGYATCCCCTTTTCAAAYGGCCATGAGCTGAATATCCGTCTGGGCCGCCAGCAGGTCGTSTGGGGCCGTACGGACCTGTTCCGGGTTCTGGATGTGATCAATCCKGTGGATTTCTCRCGCCAGAATATTTATGACGAAYTRGAAGACATCCGGATTCCCCAATGGATATTGAATATGGATTATCGCATGGGCGCGGTGGGCAGCTTTGACGACCTGAACCTGAATCTGGTGTGGAATTTTGATAGATTCCGGCCCAATTCACTGGGCCAGGGCGGGACGCCCTATCAGATACTTGGCGCGGGCGGTTTCTTTCGCGGYATGAAAAACTGTTGGGATAATGGCTGTACCGTGGCCAAYTTTGCCGGRCTTCCKGTRCCGGGRACCACGGGCCTTGCRGCCACGGACTTCGCGCCRGGKTCYATYGGTATCCGCAGTGCYCAAATGCCAAAATGGAAAATTGGCAATACCCARCTCGGCTTCAAGGTGGAAGGCGTCAAGAAYGGTGTCGGTTTCTCCCTGAACTATCTGACTTATCTGAGCCAGTTGCCYTCMYTGCGCGGCGGYAGCGCSGGRCCRGCGGCCCTGAATGATTTTACCGGCGAGGTAAAGCCCTGGCCTTATCTCATCGCCTTTGATATTGCCTTTCCGCGTATMCATYTGTTTGGCGGGTCTGCAGATTTCTATRTTGACAGCATCAAATCCGTTTTCCGGGTTGAGGCGGCCTATACCACCGGTGARGAATTTGCCAATACCCTGCGGCCAGAGCTGTTTTCCAAGAATRATGTCATCCGTTATGTCATCGGYTGGGACCGGGATACTTTCATTCCCTTCCTSAACAAGAAYAAAGCCTTCCTCTTGTCGGCCCAGTTATTTGGTCAGCATATCCTGAACCATGAAYTRAAAGATACMCCGGCCACGTTGGCGGGYGTTCCGGGCTTTACCAAGGCCGGGATTCCCGACTGGAAATCAAACTGGATCATGACGTTCCTGTTCAAGGGCTGGTACATGCAAAACCGGCTCAGCCCACAAATTCTGTCTGCCTATGACTTCCGGGCGGGAACGGCGGTTATATCGCCGTCCGTGGACTGGTTGATCAGTGACAGCTGGCGTCTGATTGTGGCGGCCAACTTTAAATTTGGTAAAGGCCCGCGCAAGTTTGATGACTGCCGGTCCTGTAACCCMTGGGGGCCATTTACGGCAACACCTTTCCACGCCGACCCCTTTGCCGCCGGCTCCGTTGGCCTTGGCGGGTTTGAACCACTGGGACGTTTCCGCGCTGGGCCGATTGGTATGGCCAGCCGTGAAGACGAAATTCAAGTCACTTTGCGCTATCGCTTCTAAGAACTGATTTAACGAAGGATTATACAATGAGAAAATTACTGACATATATGTTTACAGGCGCGGCTATGGGGATTATTTCCACGGCCTCCGCCGCCGACTTGAAGGATGTGGAAAATTCCTTTTATCCCTATAAAACGTCTGTTCCGCACCATGATGGTCTGAAAAGTGGCATGACCATCAACCAGTCCAATGTGGAGCAATTCAAGGATATTCTGGATGAAGGCATGTATCAGTTCATCAAGGATGGCTGGACGGAAATGAAAGTGACCGACACCATGGCCTTTGAATTGAACAAGGCCTATATCGAAGCCACAAAAGCCAATCTGAACAAGGCGGTTTTGGGCGATAAAACCGGTGACATCAAAGGCTTTATCTCTGGCCGTCCTTTTCCRGCGGAACCCAGTCTTGATGATCCCAAAGCCGGTGAAAAACTGGCCWRRRMYWAWMMANMCRGCYAWAACTGGGGCGATAGCGGGGCGGTTTATCCTTTCTACTGGAAATTCCGTGATCTGAATTCGGCCAAGGTTGAGCGGACGTTGAAGTTCAACTTCCATTTCCTCAATTTAAAGCATCGGGTGAATGACGAACCATTGCCCGACCTGCCGAAAAATCCGGCCAACCTGTTCCGGGCGATTTATGTACAAGTTCTGGAACCGTTTGATGTGAAGAATACCCAGCTGTTGATCCATCGTTATGAAGATGATCTGAAGCGGGATAATGCGTGGCTGTATCTGGGCTTTCAGCGCCGGGTGCGGCGGCTGGCTACGGGTCAGATCACCGACAGCTTTCTGGGCTCTGACCTAATGATTGAAGATTTCGAAGGCTATAATGGCCGGATTTCTGACATGACATGGACCTATAAAGGCACCAGGAATGTCATGATGCCTTTCTATAAGCATAATGAGCAGGAACTCAGCACCGAATATAAAATGTCCGATGGTTATCAGTTCGTTGAATATGGGGGCAAGGGCGGCTGTTTCCCCAATGTGGACTGGCAGTTGCGCAAGGTCTATGTACTGGAATCGGTTCCTGTGGATCCGAACCATCCCATCAGCAAGCGGATTCATTATGTGGATGCGGAAACCTTCACCCTGCCCCGGACGGTTATTTATGACCGCAAGGGTGAGCTGTGGAAAACCTTTATCATTGGTCAGGCCCATCCTGATTATCACTTGGCCAAGAACAAAGGCTCCGGAGTATCCATTGATGATTCCTTCATGATGCTGGATGTTCAGGGTGCCCATTGCACCACGGGCCAGTTCAAGGGCCAGATTGACAGAAAACTCAGCCCGCGCAAAAAATTCACCGTACAGAATATGCGTGTGACGGGTAAATAAAGTTCCTTTGCACTTGCCGGGGGTTGGGTTCTTCCGCCCCCGGTTTTTTTAACAACAGGACATCAAAAATGACAAGCACCCCACTGGTTCCCGCAGAAATTAATCTGTTCTTTAATTTCAGAAGTCCCTATTGCTATCTGGCCTCCAAACGGATGTTTGCCATTTTTGAGGACTATCATACCAAAATGATCTGGAAGCCCTTTGGCGGCTGGTCCGGACGGTCCGCGCCGGAGCGGGCGAAAATCAAAATTCCATTGGTGCGTCAGGATGTCTCCCGTCATTGCCGGCAGATGGGTATCCCTTTTGTCCCGCCGCCCATTGATACGGACCCTACATTGGCCGGGGCCATCTCACTGGTGGCCGAGGAAGAAGGTCTGCTTAAGCCTTTTGTGGTGGAAGTGATGCGCAAGGAATGGGCCGAAGGACGCAACATTGGCGAGCTTGAGGTGTTGCTGGAAGTGGGGGAAGAAATTGGCCTTGGCCGGGGCGCCATCAGCCGGGCCTGTAATAATGAGGCCCTGATGAAACAGATGGAGCGGAATTGGGCAGAGGCGCAGGTCAAGGGTGTGTTTGGCGTGCCGACCTTTGTGGTGGATGATCAGATTTTCTGGGGTAATGACCGCATAGACTGCCTGAGAGATCATCTCCATGACTTAAGATTACGGAAGATATAGGGGCCGTATTATGAAACTTTACCATCGCCCGGATTGCCCCTTTTGCTGGAAACTGCGCCTTTTCCTGCGGGAAGCAGGCGTTGAGGTGTCGGAGATTTCGGTAAAGCTGGGCGAAAAACATCCCGATGTGGTGGCCTTAAATCCCAATGGTACGGTGCCGGTGCTGATTGATGGGGATTTGGTGCTGTGGGAATCTGCGGTGATTATCGAATATCTGGCCGATAAATTCCCTGAGACCGGCCTTATGACGGGCACGCCAGAGCAAAGGGCGAAAATCCGTCAAATTCACAGCTATAGCGATCACCGGTTGGGAAAAATTTTATTCCCCTATATCAAACAGGTTCGGGACGGCAAAGCGGATGGTGACCTGAAACATACCATAGATAAAGCATGGCAGGCGGAACTGGATATGCTGACATTACAGCTTGGGGATCAGGATTATTTCGGCCCGGATTTTTCCGTGGCCGACTGCGCGCTCATTCCCCGATTCACCCTTGCATTGGTTTATGGCCTGACCCTTGGCAAGGGATATGGAAAGTTAAAAAACTGGTTTGAGAGATGTAAGAGGCGTTCTTCATTTGCGACAGTTTTACCCGCAAGTTTTCCCGGTATTGATGAAATGATCAAATTAGAAATTTTATAACCTTAATAATTTAATAAATATGTGAAATGAGTCCTGTGAAAAATATTAAACCAATATGCTAAAGATTATTTTATTATTTAAAAACAGCTGGTTATAAGTTTATTTGATGATTTCATCAAGCTTGGCACGCTCTTTGCTAATAACTAGAGATAAGGTGAGGAAAGACAGTATGACACATAACAAACAACATGACCTTGACCGGTTGCAAAAATACCGCAAGACGGTTCGCGTGTTTGGCATACGAAAGGCTAAATTTCTGGAATTTGATTATACGCTGGGCTGTGAGGAGTTGACCATCGAACTGGTCATGCCTTATCCGGTATTCAAGGAATTCTGCGAAACCAACCATGTGGCTGAAATCATATGCGTGCCACAGATACGGTACGAATACAACCGGCTAGCCGGGGGCGCACTGCCCAAATTACACAACGAAACAAATATTATTCAGTTGGGAGACTTCAAGTGAGTTTTGATATTAAAACAAATGTTATAGAGCCCCGTCGGCACACCTATGCCCATATCGCCAAACGGCTTGGCGGTGACAAACCGGCAACCCGCTATCAAGAGGGAACCTGGGACCTTCAGCCAACGGTAAATTTCCATTATCGCCCGACCTGGAACCCGGAGCGCGAAATATATGACAAGTCGCTGACCGCCATCAAGATGGAAGACTGGTATACGTTTAATGACCCGCGTCAGTTTTATTATGGCACCTATACCATGGCCCGTCATAAAATGATGGAGGCTGAGGAAAGCCATTTCAAATTTATCGACAAGAGCAACATGATGACCCTCATGGATGCGGACTGGCAGCAGAAGGTCAGGGATTTCTTGCTCCCGCTCAGGCATTTCGAATGGGGGGCCAATATGAACAATTGCGATTGTTCGGACAAGGCCTATGGCACCGCCATCAGTCAGGTCGCGCTGTTCGCCGCCATGGACCGTCTGGGAATAGCCCAGATTATCAGCCGGGTCGGACTGCTTCTGGATGACAGTTCGGGCACAAGCCTGGATCAGGCCAAGGCGGATTGGCTGGATGATGACCGCTGGCAGGGCGTGCGTAAAATGCTTGAAGACAGCTTTGTGGTAGAGGACTGGTTCGAGCTTCTGGTGGCCCAGAACCTCTGTATGGACGGTGTGGTTTTCCCGCTTTTCTATCAATATTTTGATGAGGCCGGACAGGCCCACGGCGGGTCCGCCATGTCCATGCTGAATGGATTTATGCAGGACTGGGGCAAGGATGAAAAACGCTGGCTGGATCATCTGTTGAAAGTGACGGCGGCGGAAAGTTCCGAGAATGCGGCGCTTTTGTCAGGATGGGCCGCCAAATGGACCGACCTTGCCATTGAGGCCTTCACGCCCATTGCCCACCATGTTTTGGGCGGCAAGGCTGATGAAGCCATGACGTCAATTCGCACAGAGATAACACAACGGGCCAAGAAGTCCGGTTTGGAAATATAGGAGACTGTCATGAGCAGAACTGTATCAATAACATTACAGAATAACGACGACGCCCGCCCCATCATTGAGGCCATTAAAAAAGATAATCCGAAGGCCACCTTTAACCTCTATCCGGCCATGGTCAAGATTGACTGTGATGGTCGCCTGATTGTTAAACAGGAAACGGTGGAGGAATTGCTTGGCCGGGAGTGGGACGTACAGGAATTGCATTTGAGCATCATCAGTATCGCCGGAAATGTGGACGAAGAAGATGAATATTTTGAATTGAGCTGGAACATATAGCAGGGAGAAGATCATGGCCGAAAAGAGAAAAAAGAAAATGGGAATCAAACAGCGTTATTCCATGCTCACCCGGGGGCTTGGCTGGGATACGACTTACCAGCCTATGGATAAGGTTTTTCCCTATGACAATTATGAGGGCATTATCATTCATGACTGGGAAGGCTGGGAAGACCCTTTTCGCCTGACCATGGATGCCTATTGGAAATTCCAGTCGGAAAAAGAGAAAAAACTCTATGCGGTGATTGACAGCTTTGCCCAGAATAACGGGCATCTGGGTATTACCGATGCGCGCTATGTGAATGCGATAAAGCTGTTTCTGACCGGTGTTTCGCCGCTGGAATATCAGGCCGCACGCGGGTTTACGCATGTGGGCCGCCAATTCCGCGGGGTTGGTCCCCGGGTTGCCTGTCAGATGCAGGCCATTGATGAATTGCGCCATGTACAGACTCAGGTTCATTCCATGAGCCATTACAATAAATATTTTGATGGTCTGCACAGCGCGCCTCACATGCATGACCGGGTATGGTATCTGTCGGTGCCAAAATCATTCTTTGATGACGCCCGGACTGCCGGACCGTTTGAGTTTCTGACCTCTATTTCATTTGCTTTTGAATATGTGCTGACCAATCTGTTGTTTGTGCCGTTCATGTCCGGCGCGGCCTTTAACGGGGATATGGCAACAGTAACCTTTGGTTTCTCGGCCCAGTCCGATGAAGCCCGTCATATGACCCTTGGGCTGGAAGTGATTAAATTCATGCTGGAGCAGGACGAGCGCAATATTCCTATCGTTCAGCGCTGGATGGATAAATGGTTCTGGCGCGGAACCCGTATGCTGACCCTTGTGGCCATGATGATGGATTATATGTTACCCAAGCGGGTGATGTCATGGCGTGAGGCTTGGGACATTTACTTTACCGAGGCCGGTGGTGCCCTGTTCGCAGATTTGGCCCGCTATGGTATCAAGCCACCGAAATATGCTGATATTGCCACCAAGGAAGCCGAGCATCTCAGTCATCAGGCGTGGCATATTTTCTATAATTATACCCATGCGGCGGCCTTCCACACATGGGTTCCTGAAAAGGAGGAGCTGGACTGGCTGTCAGAGAAATATCCGGACACTTTCGATAAATATTATCGGCCACGTCTTGAGTATCTTGACAAGGAAGAGAAGGCCGGGCGGCGTTTTTACAATGACACCCTGCCCATGCTGTGTCAGGTCTGTCAGATCCCCATGGGCTTCACGGATATGGATGATCCGAAAACCATATCCTTTGAAGTCTCTGAATATAAGGACGATAAATATCACACTTGTTCCCTCGGTTGTAAGGACATCTTTGATTATGAGCCTGAAAAATATGTGCAGGCCTGGTTACCGGTTCATCAGATCTATCAGGGCAATTGCGGCGGCACTGAAATTGAGG
This sequence comes from Alphaproteobacteria bacterium, assembly GCA_002749135.1. Classification (GTDB taxonomy): domain Bacteria; phylum Pseudomonadota; class Alphaproteobacteria; order Sphingomonadales; family Emcibacteraceae; genus Paremcibacter. The sequence continues at coordinate 64,442 of NVVY01000011.1, forward strand.
ATGTACTCAAATGGTACAACTTCAATATGGGCGCGGACAATATGGAATATAAAGGCTCGCCTGATCAAAAGCTTTGGGACGAATGGCAGGCCCACCGCAAAAAAGCCTGAATATAACCTATTATTAGAATAAGGATTGATGAGATGTCTGTAACTTCCATCGGAAAATATGAATTTGAGCCACTGGACAAGCAAGAAAATTTCCACGGCAATCAACTGACCTATATCAACTGGGAACAGCATCTGCTGTTCTGCGCCCCGGTCTGTTTGCCTCTGCCGCCTGAAATGCCGTTCGGCGCGTTTGTGCAGGAGGTTCTGTCCGGCGTATATAGCAAACACCCGGATTTTGAGAAAATTGACTGGGATGCGGCAAAATGGACATTGGACGGGGCGGATTTTACCCCGGACTTGGGCAAAAGCCTTGCCGATAATGGCCTTGGCCATAAATCCCTCATCCGTTTCTGGACGCCGGGGCTTAAAGGTATCGCGGGTTCTCACAGCTAATGAGTTACGAGCTTACCATAGAGCCCATCGGTGAAGTGATCGAGGTGGCGGAAGGCCAGACCATTCTGGATGCCTGCCTGCGCGCCGGTATCTATATCCCCTATCAGTGCAACCACGGCCTGTGCAGCACCTGCAAGGTGGATGTGGTAGAGGGTGATGTGGATATTGGTGATGCGTCCCCCTTTGCCCTCATGGACTTTGAGCGGGATGACGGCAAGGTACTGGCCTGTGTCTGCACTTTGGAAAGTGATGTGGTGATAGAGGCGGATATTGATGAAGACGAAGACGCCGCATATCTGCCCATCTGTGATTATACGGGAACGGTCTCTGCGATTACCGATCTGACCCCGGATGTGAAAAAGATTATTATYTCGCTGGAYGRGGATATARAATTTCAGGCCGGTCAGTATATTCAGCTTGCAATTCCCGGCGTGGATGGCCCCCGCGCCTTTTCCATCGCCAATTCACCGGACAAGGCGGATCATGTGGAACTCCATGTGCGACTGGTGCCGGAGGGTAAGGGAACCAGCTATCTGCATGGTAAGCTGGCAGAGGGGGATGCCTTGTCCTTCTCGGCCCCATATGGCCATTTCTTTGTCCGGAAATCACAGAATAAACCAATAATTTTCATCGCAGGCGGAACGGGCCTGTCCAGTCCCAAAGCCATGATTGACGAATTGCTGGCGGATGGATACGGGCAAAAGCTKACCCTGTTCCACGGGGTCCGGTCAAAGGCCGATCTGTATTATCAGGATTATTTCACGGCCCTTGCGAAAAAACATGACAATTTCGCTTATATCCCGGCCCTGTCTGATAAGAAGGACGGGGATGACTGGAACGGCGAGACAGGCTTCGTTCATGAGGCTGCGGAGCGCTTTTTTGACGGTAGCTTCGCCGGGCATCAGGCCTATCTCTGTGGGCCGCCGCCCATGATAGAGGCCTCTATCCGGGCGCTTATGAAGGGCCGTCTGTTTGAGAATGATATTTACTGTGAGAAATTTCTGAGCAAGGCGGACGGGACCGGGGACAAGCGTTCGCCCCTGTTTAAAAGGATTTAAGAACGTCATGGGCAAGGCCGCGTTTCGGGTGAGCGTCGAAGGCTCTGACAAGATGATCACCTGTCTTGCGGATGAGACCCTGTTGAAAGCCATGGCGCGGCAGGGAATAAGCAATATTCCCGTGGGCTGTCGGAATGGTGGCTGCGGGGTCTGCAAGATCAGGGTGACCGAAGGTGCGTATAAAACCGGGAAGATGAGTATCAAGCATGTGACGCAGGTGGAAAGGGATGATGGATATGCCCTTGCCTGCAAAGCGTTTCCCAAAAGTGATTTGACCGTAACTGTGAAAAATGAGGAGTGAGAAATGGCGTTAAATGGTGTTTTACGGCCCGGATTTGTTCAAGTCCGTGTGCTGGATATGGCAGAGGCAATCGTGCATTACCGGGACCGGATCGGCCTGACGCTGGTCAGTACCGAAAGCGATGGCCGGGTATATATGAAAGCCTATGATGAATTTGACCGGCATAGTATTGTGCTTCGCGAATGTGATGAGGCGGGCCTTGACCTTATGGCCTTCAAGGTGTGCAGCGAAGCAAGCCTTGATGATTTTGCAACCAAACTTGCGGCGGGCGGTTATGACGTAACCACTACCCGGGCCGGTGAGCAACCCGGCGTTGGCCGCCGGATCAGCTTTATAGCCCCAACGGGTCACCGCTTTGACCTTTATGCGGAAATTGAGCTGTCCGACAATGGCCCCATGACCAATAACCCTGATGTGTCCCAACTGGACCCGCAGGGTATGAAGGCGATCCGCTTTGACCATTGCCTGCTTTATGGCGGCGATATTGACGGCACCAAAAAAGTCTTTGAAGAAATTCTGGGCTTTAGCTCTTCTGAAATGGTGGTGGATGATGATACCGGTATGATTATTGCCCTGTTCCTGACCTGCTCAAACAAGGCCCATGATCTGGCCCTTGTCCGGCATGAGGAGGACGGAAAGTTGCATCATGTGTCTTTCCTTGTGGAAGACTGGAGTGCCATCGGGGCGGCGGCGGACATCATTACCCGCTATGATATATCCCGGGATATTGGCCCCACACGTCACGGCATTACCCGCGGCCAGACAATATATTTCTTTGACCCAAGCGGCAACCGGAATGAGGTCTTTGCCGGGGGTTATCATTACTATCCTGATAACCCCCTCAGGGTCTGGAAGGCCAGTTCTGTTGGCAAGGCCATTTTCTATTATGAGCGTGAACTCAATGACCGTTTCATGACGGTCGTGACTTAAACTTTAGGATAAAATATGTCTAAAAAGGCAGTGATGCACTTTATTAACGGTGCCTATACGGCGGGAACATCGGGCAAGGTATTTCAGAATACCAACCCGGTGGACGGGTCTCTGATCTGTGATGTGCATGAAGGGTTGAAACCGGAAGTGGATGCGGCGGTCACGGCAGCACAGGCGGCCTTGAGCGGTCCATGGGGCAAGATGACCACCAATGAGCGGGTGGCCATCCTCTATAAGGTGGCCGACGGTATCAATGCCCGCTTTGATGAATTTCTGGAGGCGGAATGCCGCGATACGGGCAAGCCTAAATCGCTGGCCAGCCATATCGATATTCCGCGCGGTGCGGCCAATTTCAAGGTCTTTGCCGATGTGATCAAGAATACCCCGACCGAGGCTTTTACCATGGCGACCCCGGACGGCACGGGGGCCTTGAATTATGCTATTCGAGCGCCCAAGGGGGTGATTGCAGTGATCTCACCGTGGAATCTGCCCCTACTGCTTATGACATGGAAAGTGGGCCCGGCGCTGGCCTGCGGCAATGTGGTTGTGGTGAAACCGTCCGAGGAAACCCCCCTGACCACCTCCCTGCTGGGGGAGGTTATGAATGAAGCCGGGATGCCGCCGGGGGTCTATAATGTGGTCAATGGCTTTGGCCCGGAAAGTGCGGGGGCTTACCTTACCCAGCATCCGGGGGTGAATGCCATCACCTTTACCGGGGAAACCAGTACCGGCACCGCCATTATGCAGGCCGCCGCCGTGGGCATGCGCGACATATCCATGGAGCTTGGCGGTAAAAACCCGGCCATCGTCTTTGCCGATTGTGACATGGACAAGGCCATAGAGGGCGTCATGCGCTCCGTCTTTGTCAACTGCGGGCAGGTCTGCCTTGGCACGGAGCGGGTTTATGTGGAACGGCCCATATTTGATGAGTTTGTCAGCCGCCTGAAAGCAGGTGCAGAAGGCCTGAAACTGGGCGCACCCGATGACGGGGCCAATATGGGGCCTTTGATCAGCAAGGAACATCAGGGCAAGGTATTGGGCTATTATGCGCTGGCCAAAAAATTGGGTGCTAATGTCATTACAGGTGGGGGCACCCCGGATATGGGGGATGCGCTTTCAGGTGGCGCGTGGGTAGAGCCAACCATCTGGACCGGACTTGATGATGACAGTGCTATTATGCGCGAAGAAATTTTTGGCCCCTGTTGCCATATCTCCCCATTCGATGATGAGGATGAGGTTATCCGGCGGGCCAATGACACGGTTTATGGGCTGGCCAGCTCCATCTGGACGGAAAACCTCTCCCGCGCTCATCGGGTGGCCGGACAGATCGAAAGCGGCCTCACCTGGGTCAACAGCTGGTTCCTACGGGATCTGCGCACGCCTTTCGGCGGCTCGAAACAATCGGGCATTGGCCGGGAAGGCGGGGTTCACAGTCTGGAATTTTATACGGAAATGCGCAATATCTGCGTGAAACTCTAAGGGTTGAATAATGACAAAGACAACTGAAGCGGACATAAAAAAAGCCGCAGAAATGATCAGGGCCGCCCATGACAGCGGGACACCCTGCCCTGCTCTCCATGATTTTATCGCGGCCGATGATATTGCGGCAGGCTATGCCATTCAGAATATCAATACGGATCACTGGCTAAAGCAAGGCCGCCGACTGGTGGGCCGCAAAACGGGACTGACCGCGCGTGCAGTACAGAAACAACTGGGCGTGGGACAGCCGGATTTCGGGATGCTTTATGCGGATATGGCCTATGCAGACGGCGAAGATGTGCCGTTGGACCACCTTATACAGCCCAAAATCGAGGGCGAGATTGCCTTTGTCCTGAAAAGTGACCTGACACAGGAGCAGATGACCATCACCGATGTGATGCAGGCCATTGACTATGCGGTGGCGGCCATTGAAATCGTTGACAGCCGCATTGCCGACTGGAACATCAAGATTATGGATACGGTGGCGGATAATGCCTCATCCGGCCTTTATGTACTGGGTACGGAACCACGCACCTTGGCGGAACTTGACCTGCATCTTTGCGGCATGGTGATCGAACATCAGGGTGAGCCGGTATCCACTGGTGCCGGCGCGGCCTGCCTTGGCAACCCCCTGAATGCGACCCTGTGGCTGGCTAAAACCATGGTTGAGGTCGGACGTCCGCTTAAGGCGGGGGATACTATTCTGTCCGGCGCCCTTGGCCCCATGGTCGCGGTATCCGGTCCCGGTGTRTATGAGCTTCGYATCTCCGGTCTGGGCTCRGTACGGGCCGCCTTCGTGTGACCGGACCTCTTACGGATTAAGGAATGACAATAGCATGACGGGTATYATTACACGCTCAACCATAGATTCAGACACTGCSCTRCGGCTGGCCAAAGCGGGGCGGGATTATGCCATCGMTCARGGGTGGAAGACWGCCATTGCGGTGGTGGATCAGTCCGGTGATCTGYTGGCCTTTGCCCGGGTGGACGGTACGCCGGCCGYTTGYGGYGCCATTGCGCAGGACAAGGCCTTCACGGCGRTGARTTTCAGCAYRGGAACYCGCGAGATGGCTGAAAATCTGGCCCATGAGGCYCCGCGCGTTCTGGATGGTTTGACCGCATATGACCGTYTGGCCYTTTTTGGCGGCGGCATGCCGGTGATCATCGACGGGGAAGCCGTGGGCGCGGTGGGCATATCCGRCARYAGCGAGGCCGGGGACGAGGCYTGCGCTRTCGCGGCAATAGATACAGTTTTTGGCAATAGGAAAACAGACAAATGACGAAGGTTAAAGTAGCGATTATCGGGTCGGGCAATATCGGCACYGATTTGATGATCAAGATCATGCGCACCAGCGATATTCTGGARATGGGCGCCATGGYCGGGGTGGACCCGGCCTCGGACGGTCTTGCCCGGGCGGACCGTTTGGGGGTGGCGATCACCTCTGACGGGATAGAGGGTTTGCAAAAGMTCAGCSTATGGGRYGATATTAAAATYGTCTTTGATGCCACATCGGCCTATGCCCATAAACATCATGATGAGGTTTGCCGSGCGGCGGGYAARGTSATCGTTGACCTGACYCCGGCRGCYATYGGMCCCTATACGGTGCCGGTGGTGAATATGGAAGCCAATCTGGATCARCCCAACGTGAATATGGTCACTTGCGGCGGGCAGGCGACRATCCCCATCGTGGCAGCGGTCAGCAAGGTGGCCAAGGTCCATTATGCRGAAATCATCGCCAGYATWTCCTCCCGCTCCGCCGGGCCGGGCACCCGGGCYAATATTGATGAATTTACCGAAACMACCSSYSWWGCCATTGAAAAAGTKGGCGGYGCGGGCAAGGGCAAGGCGATCATCATTCTGAATCCCGCCGAACCGCCTTTGCTGATGCGGGATACGGTCTTTACCCTGTGCGAGATGGCGGACGAGGCGGAAATTGAAAAATCCATTGTGGATATGGTCGCGCAGGTGCAATCCTATGTGCCCGGTTAYCGTTTGAAACAAAAGGTGCAATTTGAGCGTTTCGGCTCCAATAACCCCCTGAAAATCCCCGGTTACGGCGAATTTGAAGGGATWAARACGTCGGTTTATCTGGAGGTAGAGGGCGCAGCCCATTATCTGCCAGCCTATGCGGGTAATCTGGATATTATGACTTCCGCCGCCATGGGAACCGGTGAGAAAATYGCYTCTCTTAAATTTGGAGCAGCCGCGTAATCTCCGAAGCCCTGAAGGGGCTGAGGCAAGACCAAGTGGTCGCCCGAGCCAATGCGAGGAGCCTGCGTGACGATTGAACGCTCTTAGGAAAGAAGAAAAATGACCGATCAAAAACTYTATATTCAGGAYGTYACYYTGCGCGACGGCATGCATGCCATCCGTCATATGTATGGYATTGACCATGTRCGTGATATTGCCCGCGCTCTTGATGAAGCGGGCGTCGATGCCATTGAGGTGGCCCACGGTGACGGCCTTAATGGCTCGAGCTTTAATTATGGCTTTGGCGCTCATACGGACTGGGAATGGCTGGAAGCTGTGGCAGAGGTATTGAATAATGCCGTATTGACCACGCTGTTGCTGCCGGGAATCGGGACAGTGACAGACCTGCGCCATGCCTATGACCTTGGCGTCAGGTCAGTGCGTATTGCTACCCATTGTACCGAAGCCGATGTCTCAAGACAGCATATTGAAAAGGCCCGCGAAATGGGTATGGATACTATCGGGTTTCTGATGATGTCCCATATGATCACGCCTGAACATCTGGCACAGCAGGCCAAGCTTATGGAAGGCTACGGCGCGACCACGGTCTATGTGGTGGACAGCGGCGGGGCGCAGAATATGGACGATGTGGCGGCACGTTTGCAAGCCTTCGACAAGGTCTTAAAGCCGGAAACACAGCGCGGGGTTCATGCCCATCATAACCTGAGCCTCGGGGTGGCCAATTCCATTGTTGCCGTCCAAAACGGGGCCATTCGGGTGGACGCAAGCCTCACCGGCATGGGGGCCGGGGCGGGTAACGCGCCGTTGGAAGTCTTTATCGCGGTGGCGGACCGTATGGGCTGGAACCATGGCTGTGATCTTTACAAGCTGATGGATGCCGCCGAAAACCTTGTCAGACCGCTTCAGGACCGCCCGGTGCGGGTGGATCGGGAAACGCTCTCTCTGGGTTACGCGGGGGTCTATAGCTCCTTCCTGCGCCATGCGGAAACGGCGGCGGAGACATATGGGCTGGACGTCAGGGAAATACTGGTTGAACTGGGCGCGCGCAAAATGGTTGGCGGTCAGGAAGACATGATTGTCGACGTCGCCCTCGATATACTCAAAGAAAAAGAAGGAAATGCAGCATGACTGATTTAAACGCCATTGCGGAATTCGTGGATGATGCATCCCGCTATGCCAATGCCATCCCCCAATTATCGGAAAGTGGCAAAGACCTGACATTGGAACAGGCATATGAAGTGCAACGTCTGTCTGTACAGCGTCGCTATGATCGGGGGCAAGTCCAGGTGGGCGTCAAGATGGGCTTTACCTCCCGCGCCAAGATGATTCAGATGGGCCTTGATGAAATGATCTGGGGCCGCTTGACCAACACAATGTTGGTGGAAGACGGCGGTGAGATTGACCTGAAAGATTTTGTCCATCCGCGGGTTGAGCCGGAAATTGCGTTCCTGCTGAATAAACCGTTGGAAGGACTGGTCAGTCCGGCGCAGGCCATGCTGGCGGTGGAAGCCATCGCCCCGGCGCTGGAAATCATTGACAGCCGTTATGAGAATTTCAAATTCAATCTATCCGATGTGGTGGCCGATAATACCTCGACCTCTGCCTATGTGGTGGGGCCGTGGGTCAAGCCGGATATTGATTTCACCAACCTTGGTATGGTGATGAGCTTTGACGGCAGGCCGGTACAGATCGGATCATCGGCGGCGATTCTGGGTCATCCCCTGCGCGCCCTTGTGGCGGCTGCGCGGCTTGTAGGCGAGGACGGCGGACGGCTGGAAGCCGGCTGGACAGTGATGGCGGGCGGCGCCACGGCGGCAGAGGCCTTGACATCCGGCCTTCATGTGCGCCTTGAAGCCCAGAATATGGGATCAGTCAGTTTTGATGTTAAAATAGGGGCTGGTGACCTTTAGAGGGGATTTTTTCTTAATTCTCTGAGTAGTATAGCATATAAATCTGCATGACGGTTATTAAACCTAAACTCACATTMTTTCAGGTGCAGATAGAAAGTCTGCTCAGCAAGACCATTGAACTGGACGAGCCGTCTTTTGGCAAAACTCCAGAAGCGTTCAATGCCGTTCACATGGCACTTTGAGGTGGTCCCAGAAGACTGCACAGTCTGTTAAGGTGTATCCGATTTTAGATTCGGAGATAAAACATGACGAAGAKACGTCGCTTTACATCATCTTTCAAGAAGAAGGTCGTRCTCGCGGTTTTGCGGGGCGASAGTCCAGTTCTACCGACAAAAAGTCGGTGGTTTAGTACCAAAGGCCTGGAAAATTAATAKATCCAGCCTAAACGCAGGCTGAATGATCTGGGCCTTAGCGGTGTAACGTGATCAATTTCACTCAGACTGAAAGGGTTACCAAAAGCAAATGTATTGGCTTTGGTATCAAAAACATTATMCACYAGCAAAGTGAGGTGCCACGGTCCCCGGCTTACCCCGAATTGTGCCGTMCCCAGATGATAGGCGTCAGACTTGCGCGATGCCCCCGCTTTGTACAACAAATGTGCCGCRCCCACATAAGTATAGCTCAGGTCAATGATCGCCATCATWTCCGGCCCCAGACTGAACTCATATTGCCCCGCCACATTCATGGTAAAGGCCGGTGCACCGGGCAAGGGGCCGTTTTTTACCGCCCCCACTGCCCGTCCGAATGTGCTGTTTACTTTAGTAAGTTCCGAGAAATTCCATGCCGCGCTGGCCTGAAGTTGCACCGCGCGCAAAGGATGATAGGCGATTTCTATTTCGCTGCCAATCACCCGCCCGTTCCCAATATTGCCAATGATCGGCAGRCCAGCGAAGTCGAACTGATCCGACTGAATATTCTGCCAGTCCGTATAGAARACTGCYCCGTTCAGRCGAAGCTGCCCGTCAAGCAGCCGGTGTTTAAGGCCCAATTCCACATTTATCAGCCTGTCTGATACAAATGTACTCAATGTGGTTCGATCTATCTCATTTTCGTCATTATCACCATTGATTTCTGTCGGTCCCTTGAAATTGATGCCGCCGAGCCGATAGCCTTCCGCCACCTGAAGATAATATAATCTGTCATCGCTGGCATAAAAGCTGAGGGTGAATTTCGGCGCTACGCCATTTTTTCGCTGACGGCCCRTGGCCTCGGTAATATTGCCAATGCCCACATCATCCAGAAAAGATACTGCCGTATTATTATAATRAAACCACCGCATCCCGMCGGTGACGGCAAAACGTTCGGACAGGAAATAAGTAGCCTCGCCAAAGACAGCGATTTCGTCAAGCTTCTCTGTTAATTCTTCCCGGTAGAGCGTATCCGTTGGGCCATATCCGGCAAATTCAGCAGACCCCGGCGTTACAAAACTGGCCACCAGGTTTTCACGGCGATGGGACAGAAAAAAACCGGCGAGCCATTCAAATTTACCCCCGCCCTTGGAACTGAGGTGGGTCTCACTGCTGATGGTTTTAATATGTCTGTCATCCTCAAAAGAACTTGGGATTTGTGGGAGRTTTGACARYTTTKTCACCGCTAGCGTACCATCAAAAAAGTTATCAAGATCCCGGTCCAGCCACGAAACATTAGTCACCAGATCCGCCCATGAAAAATCGGCATCCAGATTAATATAACCATGTTTCAGCAAGTCATACCGTGGTTCCTGCAAATAATTATCACGGTTAAGGGGCTTCAAAGCCCCGTCATAATAATTGGTATCATCGTCTATCTGATGTTGAAAATTAATGCCTGCGGTCAGGGTCAACCACTCCACAATATTCAAACTGACGGCAAAACGCCCGCCGTAAAGCTCACTGGCATTCACATTGTCCAGCCCAAGGCGAACATCATCTATATAGCCGCCATCTTCCTCATAATAGGCCACCCCGCGCATGGCMAGRCGGTCCTCTATCACCGGAATATTCAGCATGGCKGTATATTCCTGAGAGGCGGCTCCGCCGTGGGTCACTTTATAGGTKGCARAAATATCRCCTTCATAGCGATCAAACATWGGCTTGTTGGTCACCACCCGRTAAATCCCRCCCAGTGCCCCGGACCCATACAAGGTTCCCTGTGGTCCCCTCAGCACCTCGATACTGGCAATATCCAGCAACTTGAAGCTGGGTTCCGGTGCATTATAAATCATGCGGGAATTATCAAGATACGTACTAACTAAGGCCTGTGTTCGGCCTGAAAAGGAGCCATCGGACAGGCCCCTGATGATAATTTTGTTGCGGCTCACCCCCTGATTGGTCGCTGACAGGCCCGCAATCTTATAGATCGCATCATTGGTTGATCCGCCCCGCAAACGGTCCAGTGCCGCGCCGGAAATTACCGACATGGAATAGGGCAGTTTTTCGGCAAAATCCGTGCGCCGGGTCGCGGAAACCTCAATCTCCTCAATAATCGGCGGTCGGTCGTCATCTGCTCCTGATGGGTCATCCGATGCCGTGTGATACCTGGRCAGCCTGATCACTTTAACCGCTGTCGGCGATAATATTTTATGGGTAAAGCCGGTGCCTTTCAAAAGGCGTGACAGCCCCTCCCYCAACGTATAGTGYCCTTTGATGGCATTGGTTTTGCCATCCCGGTAAGACAGACGGGGCCGGACGATGGAAATATCAGACTGCTTGGCAAATGTCACCAGCGCCTKTGCAATRGGGGCAGGTTCCACATTATAGTCGTGGGCGCTCTCTGCTATGCCCCTGCATGTCAGAAAATTTAAAAATATAAAAAAAGAGACCAGAAATATCAGTCTGTTTCCACGCCGCATACAAAATATTTCTTTTTATCAGGCTTAGTATTCTTTGCCGTTCGCGCCGGACTTTAAAAATATCTCGCCATTGCTTTCTTCTATATAAACTGGCAGTCCTTCAGACAAGATAAGCAATGCATCCTGTTCATCTGTCGTTCTAACAACCCCGGAAAAACGCAGTTCACGGGCCTGACCGACAACATGGATTGGTGTTGAAAAATAACGATTTAAATCATCCACCACATCGGCCAGTCTGGCTTCATCATACTCAAGATAGCCATTTTTCCAAGCCATGACAACCGCCGGATCAACTTTCGTCACATTAGTGTTTGTGGTGCCTTCGTTATGAATAAGCTGAGCCCCGGGCCRAAGCCGGAYAATTTCGCGGCGAWGTAATGTTTTCTTTTCCATTGTGGGAACCACATCAACCACCCCCTCAGCAACGGTTACCCTGACCKTATTTTTATGACGCAGGATGTCAAAGACCGTCCCAACTACATGAACCTGACTGTCTCCTAGGCCCACAAGGAATGGCCGTTCCGCGTCCTTTGCCACACTATAAACAACCTGACCGTAAGCCAGTTCGGTCCGGCGGACTTTGTCCTCAAACATGATCCTGACTTTGGAATTGGTGTTAAGCCGCAACATGGACCCATCCGCCAGTGTGATCAGCTTTTGCTCGCCAACAGCCGTGGCATATTCCTGTACCGCCACCTCGGGCATTGAAATTTCACGCGTGCCAAACACCAGCATAACCATCGCCGCCACGGCCGCCGCCGCTGTGACCCATTGGCGCATGCCCCCCCACCGATGGCGGGCATCTATGACATTGGACGGCGMACTTTCAAGTGCTACTTCTCCGTCATCCATATCAGTATTATCAAGGTCAATAAGAATATTCTCTATGGCATCATAGGCCATACGATGGCTGTCATCCTGCTCAAGCCAGTCGGTAAAGGCAAGCCAATCGTTCTCACTGGCCGCCGCATCGCCAAGGCGTATATGCCAGCGGACTGCGGCGTCCTGCGTTTCTTTAGGCATCATATTGGCTACATCATCACTCATATATTGTTTTCCCGGCACCGCCGATAGCAGACGATCCTACCCAATAGACGCCGCCGCCTGTCATTTACCTCCATAAAATAATTAACCATGGTCATTTTGTTTGCCCCCCATATAAGCCAGCAAATGCTTCAAGGCCTTGCTGACATGCTTTTCCACGGTGCCTACGGACACCCCGTGATGGGCCGCTGCTTCTTTATAGGTCATCCCCTGAATCTTGCAGGCCTTGAAGACCGCCTGACATTTTGGGGGAAGCTCTTTTATACCCGTTGCCAACTGGTCAAGTTTGCGCCGGGCGTCCAGTGCCCGGTCCGCATCCGGTATATCCTGCACAGGTTCCGTTCCCACCAATGTGACCTGGCTATCGGACCAGTTATGATCACGGACCCGACGCCTTGCCGCCGTCTTACGGTAATCCAGCACCAGGTTATTTGCCACGCAATACAAAAATGCCGTCGGATTTTCTATGGGGGCTTCCACCGTGGTGCGTTCAAGTTTCAGGTAGATTTCCTGCAGGATGTCCTCGGCAATCTGCGCATCCCTAAGGCGGGCAATGAGGAACCGCTGTAACGCCTGTCTTTGCGCGAGGTAATGTTCCAGCAAGCTGACCTTCAATTCTTCCTCCAACGCGCCGTMCCGGATTATAAATATATGCGCTTTCCAGAGTATTACAGTAACTGTTCTGACCCATCAACCGAAATATTGTCACATTTCAGCGACTACCGCAGAAATACAAGCTCTTGATGTTATATAATTTTTTAATATTTACTTTTTTCACCATGCCTGTGGGGGGGGATTTCATCCTGTGTCGTCTTACCAAATGTCACCTGATGTGGTGGCGTGTAACCACTGAACAGCAATAACGCTGTTTGGTAATTTGTTTAAAGCCTCCGACGACTGGAAAAGGAAAGTGAACACGTCTGACATGAAATTTGTATCCTTACGAAAAGCGGKTTTTTCTGTACTRGTTATCTCGCTATTTGGCTTTCTGTTCGTGACAACAYCGGCAATGGCCGGAGAAAAGAAACTCGATCTGTCCCAATATCATGGCAAGGTTGTGTATCTGGACTTCTGGGCATCATGGTGCGGTCCGTGCCAACTTTCCTTTCCTTTCATGGAAGGATTAACCCACAGCTACTCRAAARATGACCTGGTGGTGGTGACGGTCAATCTTGACCGGTCCCATAAGGCGGCCACGGATTTCCTCCGCAAGGCGGGATCAAAYCTGACCGTAATTTATGATGAAAAAGGCGATATCGCCCGGGCCTACAAGGTTTCGGACATGCCGACCTCTATTGTTATTGGCCGGGATGGAAAAACCCGCTTTACTCATAAGGGATTTCATCCTGACCAGAAGACAGAATACAGAAACCATATTAATCAACTGATTAACGCGCATTGAGAGAAAGATACTCAAAAATGAAGAAAACGATGATGACYTTTGGCCTTTTTGGGCTGACAATCTTACTGGGCGGCTGTGCCACCGTACAACCGTGGGAACGCGATGTGACCGCCCGCCARTCAATGCAACTTAACAAAAATGCCAATTTCACCTCGGCACATGAGCATATTTATTTCAGTAAAGAAGCCTCTGCCGGTGGTAGTTCCTTTGATGGAGGAGGTTGCGGATGCAACTAAGTAAAAAAAATAAAGGCCGGGTCGGGGCAACGCTATGCCTGATCACTGCCAATYTGTTTACCGTAACCGGTCTGCACGCGCAGGATATGACGGATAGTACCAATAATCCATCGGCACAAGATTCCGCTGAATCTCTGAACGTTTATGATCAACCCGCCAGTACCCCCGGTACGACGACCATCGACAGTGCTGTGCTTTTTTATAAGGAAGACGGTGGACGCATACAGGCCATTGAACCTATGGTCTCYCTGACCCATAACACGGAGAATGACAGYGTCTTTTCYGCAAAGCTGACCTTTGACAGCCTGACCGGCGCAACGCCCAACGGGGCGGCACCGTGGAAAAGCAGCCAGATATTTACCTCCCCCACCCGTCAGGCAAATGGCGATGATGAGAACGAAGGCAGCACCGGCGCATCCGGCGGCACCATTGTCATTGACCCCATCACCGGGCAACGCACCCTTGAATATACCGCCGATGCCTTTATGTTGCCGCTGGACAGCGGRTTTGTTGATCAGCGTACCGCCCTTGATCTGGGCTTTACGACGCCGCTAACTTCTGGAACCAAGCTCAGCCTTGGTCTGAACGGCTCCCATGAGCGGGACTATAACTCCTTTTCAGGCCGGGCCAGTATTGCCCAGGACTTTAACAACAAAACCACAACCCTGTCCTTAGGGGTGAATTATGAACATGATGTTTCAAAACCCTTTTTCGGCACCCCAACGCCCTTTAGCGTGATGAGCGGTGACCAGAAAGGACCGTCACAGAATAAAAATGTTCTCAGCCTGATTGCTGGCGTGACCCAAGTAATGACCCGTAACTGGCTGTTACAGTTCAATTACAGCTATGGATCGGTAAAGGGTTATCAAACGGACCCCTAYAAGATACTCTCGGTCGTTGATCCGACCACGGGGGCCCCGCAGTCTTATCTGTATGAATCACGGCCCGAGAAAAGGACACGACACGCCTTTTATGCAAGTAGCAAGCTGGCCCTTGGGTCCTATGTAACTAACGTGTCCGCCCGTTATTACCATGACAGCTGGGGCATAAACTCCATTACAGCCAACCTSTCCGAACATATACCAATCGGAGACCTAATGTATATTGAACCGGGYGTGCGCTATTATCACCAGTCTGCCGCTGATTTTTTCACCTATTATCTGCCGTCAAATGTGGCTCTGCCGCTCTTTGCCAGCGCCGACAGCAGGCTGGACAGCTTTAACGCCATCACCCTCAGCCTGAGCGGCGGTTATATGATCAACGACCAGATAGAGCTTTACGCCATGGTTGACGCTTATCGCCAAAGCAAGGCCGGACAAAAGGGGACACTCCCCGGCAACAATCAGGATTTGAAACTATATGCAGGTACCAATGCGCTCAGCATGATGACCGGCATTAAGATCAAATTCTAATGAAGAATGGGGTACGGCCATGACTTTTTTCCTCCCGGTTATGGCCGGCCCCAAGGGATTCATAAAACCAATGCACAAAAAACGTAAACCCGTCAGCTATCTGTTCATGGCCATGAATTCACCCTGTGACATACAGGTTGACGGGGATGACGTGCATCTGGCCCGGGAGCTTGGTGYATTGGCCGAGGCAGAAGCCCATCGGATTGAAGCCAAATACAGCCGCTATCAAGAAAACAGCCTGCTATCGCAGGTTAACCGTTCCAACGGCACACCCGTAGAGGTGGACACGGAAATGATGGCCCTGCTGACCTATGCCAACAGCTGTTATGAGCTAAGCGATGGTCTGTTTGATATTACCTCCGGCGTGTTACGGCGTATCTGGCGGTTTGACGGGTCGAACAAGCTGCCCGCTGAGGCCGAGATAGAGGCCCTGATGCCCCTCATTGGATGGAACAAGGTCACTTTGGGCAAGAATGTTGTTACCCTTAAACCCGGCATGGAAATTGATTTCGGCGGTCTGGGTAAGGAATATGCCGTGGATCGGGTATTGATGCTGCTGGCGGCAAAAACCGACAGCCCTATTCTGGTTAACTTTGGCGGAGACCTGCGGGTCAGCGGTCCCCGCCGAGACGGCAGTCCATGGCGCATAGCCATCGAATCTGTGGAACCGGACGACCCGTCAGCCGCCACTCTTGGTATTAAATCAGGGGCCATAACCACCAGCGGCGACGCCCGACGTTTTCTGCTGAAAGCTGGCATTCGTTACAGCCACATTCTAAACCCGCGTACCGGACGCCCCGTGATTGGTGCCCCGCGCTCCATTACCGTGGCTGCCAGAACCTGCATGGAAGCCGGRATTATGTCGACACTCGCCATGGCCAAAGGGCCTGATGCCGAGCGTTTTTTGCGGGAAGAAGAAATGCCTGCCTGGGTCTTGCGTTGATAAAGCAACCATCCCTCCGAACTTTGAAATAATTAGACACGAAAAGGAATTTTTTTTATGTATCGTATTCTCCTTGCCACTATGTTTCTGGCTATTTCAGTACAAACAGCCTTTTCCGGTTCCTTTGCGAAAGGCACCCATTATGATGCCCGGATCGCCGTACAGAGATTAAGTGCCAAACCGGGGAAACCGATCAATATTGCCCTGCTGATACAACCGGAGAAGGGATGGCATATATACTGGTCCAATCCCGGTGGGTCCGGCTATGCCCCCAAGCTGAACTGGAACCTGCCCCGTGGTTTGACTGTGGGCAAGTTGCGCCATCCCGCCCCGACCCTGCTTATGCTGGGTGGTATTGCCTCCAACGTCCATGAGGGCGAGACAATCCTGCTACAGGAATTATCTGTCCCCGCCAATATATCAAAAAAGAATGATYTTCCGCTCCGGCTGGACCTTGACCTGCTGGTCTGTTCAGACAGCAGCTGTGTCCCCGACCCGGTGCGCCTTGATTTGACAGTTCCGGTGGGTAGTGGCCGAATTGATCTGGCCGAGTTTGCYCTRTTCAAACATGCTGAAATGAAAATGCCTCAACCGCTAGAGATCGGGGCCARATTTCAGGCCAATGAAGAAAATATCMGCATCTTTSTACCCGGCATTACCCTGTCCGATGGAGAAACAGCCCGTATTTTTAATGATCAGGCCAAAATAATCCGCGATGGGGCGCAACAGACATTTGCCGCCGCAGAAGGCGGGCTGATCATAACCATTCCCGCAGGCGAACTTAAAACAGGCGAACAGATGTCCGGTGTCCTGCGCATTGACACACCCGATGGCAAAATGCAGGCCTATAGCTTTACGGCCCCGGCGGCCATATCTTTACCAGCTGTTATCCAGAACGATACAATTAAATCCACCAGCTATAGCTTCCTTCTGGCTTTTGGTGCGGCCATATTGGGCGGGTTATTGCTTAACCTGATGCCCTGTGTCTTTCCGATCTTAAGCCTTAAAGCCATGGCGCTGGTCCGCTCCGGTGGTGATGATCGCGCCGCCAAGACAGAGGCCTTGGGCTATAGCATCGGGGCCATCGGCATGATCCTTGCCCTCGGCGCGGCCCTCCTGCTGTTGCGCAGCGGGGGACAGACATTGGGCTGGGCCTTTCAGTTACAGGATACCCGGGTGGTTATATTCCTGCTGTTGCTGGTCACCGCCATTGCCACCAATATGGCGGGCCTGTATGAGCTGCCGACCCTCGGCGGCAATGGTCAGGCAAAGGGCGGCTTTATCGGGGCCATAAGCACCGGCGCACTGGCCGCCTTTATTGCCACCCCCTGCACCGGACCATTTATGGCCAGTGCCTTGGGCGCGGCCCTGTTATTGCCCGTCAGTGAAGCCATGGCCATCTTCTTTGGCCTTGGTCTGGGGCTGGCCCTGCCCTTTCTGGCACTGGGCTTTATCAAACCCATGCGGAACTGGTTACCCAAGCCCGGCGCTTGGATGCAGAAACTGCGTCAGGTTTTGAGTGTCCCCATGTTCATTACCGCCCTTGGGCTGGCGTGGATTGTCGGGCGACAGGCCGGGGTCAATATGATGGCGGGTGCGCTGGGCATGGCTCTTATGCTGGCCATCAGCCTGTGGTGGTATGGGATGCGTCAATTCTCTGACAAGAAAAGCTGGCCGGTACTATTGCCGGTTCTGGCGCTGCTGCTGCTGCCGCTGAATGTGATTAACACGACCCCGTCAGTTGCCAATACAGATGTTAATCTGGGCGAGCTTGAAACGGTGGCCTTTTCAAAAAGCCGTCTGGCAGAACTCAGGGCCGACCACAAGCCGGTTTTCCTTTATATGACCGCCGACTGGTGCCTGAGCTGTAAGGTCAATGAGGCCACCAGCCTGACATCAGCATCCGTGGTCACCACATTTCATAAAGCCGGGGTCAAGGTCATGCGCGGCGACTGGACCCGGGGCGATCCGGCAATCACCGCTTTTCTGAAAGAGGTTGGCAGTGCCGGGGTTCCGCTCTATCTCTGGTATCCCCCAAATGGCAATGCCCGGCAACTGCCTCAAGTGCTCACTCCGTCCATGCTGACGGAGCTTATAGATTACAACTCCAACGGGTGATATTCTTTACCAGGTCTTTGGCTACCGCTTCATAGGTCACATGGCCGCCGGAAATATTAACCCCGTTTGCCAGATAGGCAGTATCCGGCAAGGAGTTATAACTGAATCTGGTGTTTGAGSTATTGCATGAAAGCGGCGTATCTTGTTGGATAGTTGTTGCAAGACAAACATTCAACACACAGGAGATACGCCACATGTCACAGGATAATATCATTGACCTTACAGGTCGAGGAGAAATTTCAGATCCATTGACGGCATTATTGCGATCAGGCGCGCGTCAGTTGATCTGTCAGGCGGTCCGGGCCGAATTAGAGGGTTTTATGACAGGCTATGCAGGACAGAAAACCAGTCGTGGACATGCCGCCGTGGTTCGCAATGCCCACAAGATCAAGCCTGTTTGGTGCCTGTCGATCTTATTGCTAACGGTCATTATGATTGGGAAGAAAATAGAATTTTCCACACATCGTTAGAGATGATAGATATTCGCATAGTCCACTCCGAAAGCATAAAAGCTATAGCTCAAAATGTTGATTCAGAAAATACCGACCGCTCTGAAATTAATGGAGCTAATAAACAAAAAATTGCAAGCCCAAATATTCCAAATCCCCCGCTTGGTCGCCCGACAAAGAAAGACCTTATTCTTCAGGCTTTTGAATTTGGTGTGGAAAATAATGCCATTAATTTTTCGCAATCTAAGAAAATCATATTTTCCACAGTTCAACAAATTATCCGGGAACAATGGCCTGATGAATATGAAGGTGGAAAAGGCCTAGGGACAACTCCAATGCGAAAATATCTACTGGACAAAATCAACCATAATAAATTGTAATATAACAAAATTTTAATTTTAATTATACACCGAGTCACCGAAATCCCGAATATTTGATTGACGTTTTGAGTTGAATAGATTCATTTTAGGGATTGAACTAAACCGCTAACGCGGTAAAAGAGATTTTATTTTTCGGGCATGGCCTCCAATTTGGCAAGATTGTGTTTCTGCTAACA
>NVVY01000045.1 GCA_002749135.1 Alphaproteobacteria bacterium
ATTCCCCATACCCTGTGAAACAGAAACAGGCAGCATAAATGATAACAGGATACACCTTAACTTCGCTGCCAAACTGTTCAGACAATCAGGACCACTTCATAATGATCGGTCCGGCGATCGCGGCAGAGGACAGACCCAGACTGACTAGTAACGATAAATATAATTTTTTAATAAACATACTAAACTCCTGTATTCATTTGTGTGTAGAGGGCTTGAAAATTGCCCCCGGTTGGTTTTACGGAAAACATAATCCTACTAAGCAAGTGTCGTGCCAGTTATGGAAAATAGCAGAAATCCACGGTTTAAGACCTAATGATGAAGGTTAGTATATGAATGTGTAAAGTTTTTTCCATACCTCAAATAAGGTATGAAAAAAGATAAACAATTGTTTTGAAAAGATAAAATTTTTTTTTGGCTAAAAAAACTATCAATAAACCTGTAAAGAATTCTGACAGGGGATTGGGAACTGGTTTTTTTATAGCTATTGAGGTTATTGAGGCTGGAAATCAAATCTGACCAAATGCGTTTGTGCAGAAATTACGAAATAAGGCGTTATGGCGTGCAAAGAGAGTATGATGTCAATGTAAGGGTTGTGCCCTTTGAATTGCTCGAAATATCAATGGTTATCTTATGTTGGTCGGCAATGGCCTTTACCAGAGCCAGCCCCAGACCTGTGCCTGCCTGATGTTCATTATTTCCCGTGGTGAATCGCTCGAATATGCGGTCCTGTAAATGTGAGTCAATGCCGGGACCGTCGTCACTTATGGATAGGACAAATTTGTCACCGTTTTTTTTGAGGGTCAGTTCGACCTTTGCCCGGCCGAATTTCAGAGCATTATCAATCAGGTTGGCGCATAGGCGGGACAGATTTTGTTCCAAGCCTGAAATATGGATATTATCCTCTGTGATAATAGAAAAGTTAAGCGATTTCTCCTCCGCCAGCGGGGCATAGAGTTCGGCAATATTTTCAAGTAACTGGCTGAAATCGATGTCGGTAAAGGATGACCTGTCTTTTTCAGTGGCCTCAATACGGGAAATATCCAGTAATTTATCCAGCAGGATGACACTGTCTTCTATTTGACGGCGGGCCAGATCGGCGCTGTCGGCGGTAATCTCTTTCTTTTTCTCCCCCTGCTCGAYGATGGCATTCAGACGCATCAGCGGGGAGCGAATTTCATGGGCGATATTGTCCGCAGTTTGCTTGTGCAGGGTCAGCAAAGCTGAAATCCGGTCCAGCATCCCATTAAGCCCCCGGCCCAATGTATCAATCTCGTCCCGTCTTTTCCAGAGGGGGACGCGAGCGGAAAGGTCGCCATTCTCCACATCCTGACAGAGCTGATTAAGCCCATTAATCCGGCGCAGAAAGGCCCGGGCCGTGAGCAGGCCAACCCCAAGCCCTGTGATCAGAAAGAGGCCAAAACCGATCAAAAGGTTATTAAACTGGCGGCGCTGAAGAATATGATAGGCCCCGGCGTCCCGGCCAACCAGTATTCTATAGCCATCGGACAGCAGGGTTGCCTTGGCGAAAATGCTTTGAGGCTCAGGGCCAGTTGAAATATTGAGCAATTTCAGGCTGGCATCAGGCAGGWTACCCTTGGGCCAACTTTCTAGATTTCCGGCCAGTTTTTTGCCCTTAGGCGAAAGGAACAGATAAACCTGCCGGGGATTGTCAAGGGACGTCAAATCCAAGGCAGATGAGATATGCCGGGCAAGCTCCATATCCCCGCTATCATAATAGCGTGACACCAGCCCGGCCATATCTGTATCAACAAGATGGCTGATATTATCCCGCGATTGTTCCAGAAACGCATCATAGGACCAATATAATATTCCTGTCCCGACCACTGTAATCACGGCCATATAGACAAGGGTCAGGCGGGCAAAGCTGGTACGAAAGATGTTCAATCCGACCCCTTTTCTTCCAGTTTGAATCCAATGCCCCG
This sequence comes from Alphaproteobacteria bacterium, assembly GCA_002749135.1. GTDB lineage: Bacteria > Pseudomonadota > Alphaproteobacteria > Sphingomonadales > Emcibacteraceae > Paremcibacter. Next base: position 1,944 of record NVVY01000045.1, read on the forward strand.
AACGGTGGTCAGTTGGATGCTGTCCCCGCCCTGTTGAATTCTTTTGCGCAGCCGCCCGATATTGACATCTATGACATTTGTACCCGGATCAAAATTCAAGCCCCATACATCCCTCAGCAGCATATCCCGGGTTATAATGTCATTCTTCCGGGCCATGAAATAATGCAGAAGTTCAAATTCTTTTGGGCTGAGGTCAATGAAATTTTCGCCGTGGAACACGGTGCGGGCTTTGGTCCGCAGCTCCAACAGGCCAATTTTTAGCATGTCTTTCTGTTCGCCGTAAGCCGCCCGCCGAAGCAGGGCTTTGATGCGGGCATTAAACTCTGCTCCCTCGAACGGCTTGGGCAGGTAATCATCGGCACCCGAGTCATAGCCGTCAATTTTATCTTCGGTACGGCCCAGCGCGGTCAGTATAATTGCCGGGGTCTGGACATCATTCTGTCTGAGTTTTCTTAAAAACCCCAAACTATCCCCGTCTGGAAGCATCCGGTCCAGAACCAGAAGGTCAAAATCCTCATTCGTGATGGCTTTAGTTGCGGCGGCAAGGCTACGGGCGGCGGTGACCTGCCAACCGGCGGACTGTAACAGATCAATAATATGATCGGCGATAACGGTATCATCTTCCAGACACAGAGCTTTCATGGGGGCAATAATTTCCATAACAGAGTTAGCACAGCATTTTATTTTGCCAGTATTTACTATTTTTGCAAGAAATTGTACTATTTGTTCGTTATGAAAATTTTTATGCATATAGGATGGCACCCTGTCAGTATTTTGCTGTTGGTGCTTTTGGTTGCCGGATGCAGTACGGTGCGGCAAAATCCACATGGCGATTCCCTTGTGATGCGGGCTATTGATTCTGCGGAAGAGGGCCGACGAGACCAGGATGCCACCAAGCTGAGGACGGCGGTAATTTTGCTCAGGGCGTCGGGGGCTTATCCGGCGGAAGACGGCAGTCAAAATCTGGCCGATGTATGGCAACAGGAAGCTGATAATATTTCCGCACAATCCGGCACGCAAACCGATATTCCCACCCGGGGGCGCATCGTTGGTCCGGCCTATCGGAATGGGTTGCTGGTTTCGGCGGGCAAGACCATATTTCGGGAAACATTTTATGCGACCCGCGCGGCAGAGGTATCGCTCCGCCWTGGGCAGTCTTCTGCCTTTGATATTAAAATTATGGCTGATGAGGCGGATGGAAAGACTGTTTGTCATCATAAAAATATCAAAAAATTTGTTACCTGTAAATGGTTTCCTGCCTGGACCGGGCCTTACCGAATTGAGATAAAAAATACCGGTGGCCAGGAAGAATATTACTATCTGATCACAAATTAGCCAAGGTTTCGTCCCTTGATTGGGGGATGGTTCCTTAAATATCTCCCGTTTTTCGTGACAAATACTGTTAGTTTTCTGAGATGGCGATTCTAACAGCCTTTGTCATTAATCATTTTGCCGGCCTTTGGATAGTCTGTAACCGAACAGCGTTACGGAGAATGAAATATGATCTATCGCACAGAAAGTCCGGCTTATGACCATCAGCATTATCGAAGTTATTCGGATGGTGCCTATCACGCGTTGCCCTTTGCGCTTTGTATTCTGACCCGGGAATTGAAGATCATTTGGTCCAATGACCCGTTCAAGGACCTTTTACCTTCTGGCGATATGGCTCTTGGCGGCGGCATGTTGCGGACGCTCAGCTTTGAAAACCGCTATAAACTTCAACGGTTGGTATCCGGTAAATTCGATGAGGATATGATCAGCGTAAATCTCTCGAACGATACACAAAAGAAAATTAATTTACAGGTTATTGACCGGGGGTTTGATCAGAATATCACCCTTTTGGTATCGGAGGTCGTCACCATGTCATCTCGTTTGGAACAATCAATGGACAGTTTGCGCGAAAGATATGGCTTATCAACCGCAGAGGCCTTGATTGCCCAGTTGATTGCCGAGGGAACGACCACAGTGAAAATAGCCGAGATCAGGCAGGTTTCTATTGACACGGTACGGTCCCAATTGCGTCAGCTCAGGGAAAAAATGGGAGCCCATAGCAGTCTGGAGATTGCCGCCAAGGTATTTCGCCATTGCCTGTCTGATTTTACAGAAGATGACGTGTGAGCATCATGGGCCGCTTAACCACCGTCATCTTCATATCCGGTCTTTTTTCTGGTCTTATTTCGGGCCTATATTTTATGCTCTAACGTTCCAGAAGCTCGAACGGGGCCCAGAGAAGCGGGTGATAGCCATAATCAAGCGTGCGATCCTTCATGATGTCCAATATGGCCAGGCGCAGGGCCTCGGCCTTGTCTTTGGCGGTTTTGGCATAGGCAATGCTGCCTGTGGAAATACGGCCCGCGATGTCATCCCGTATGGGCCAATGGGACAGTAAGACCGCCTTTGCCCCCGCATAAATAAAGGCCCGGCCAAGACCGGTGAATCCTGCGGCTCCAACGCTGTTCCCCGCCGCTGTGTTACAGGCAGACAGGATCACCCATTCGGCGGGTATGCTCATCAGCGATATTTCGGAGGCGGTTAACAGCCCGTCATCCTGCCCCGTGACCTTGTCCGGCGGGGTTAGGACCAGTGCCGGCTCAGTGAGGGTGCCGAACTGCCCGCTAATCAATCCATGGGTGGCAAAGACCACAAGATGCGCATCATCAAAGTCTATCTGCTTGATGGCGCGTTCAGTGGCGGTTTTCCCGGTGAACAGTTGTGATTTTTCTTTGCCGTAAAAATCATGGATCTGGTCTAGCTCCGCTTGTGCGCCGGGCAGGGGAGGCAATGACCTGAGGGCATTCCTATTGGCCTGACCATTTCTATAATAGCCGTCCGGTGTTTCAGAAATAGCGGCGTTATATTTTAACAGACTGGGGGCACCTATTCCGATAAACATCCGTTGTTTGCTGGTCGTATCCCGTTCGGAGACAGCCCTGAATGTACCAATAGAGGCCAACCGCTGTATGGCCATATCTTTGATGAGCCATTTGGCTTTTTTAAGTTGTTTGGTCTTATTGCGGCCCACCTTTTTTTTTGTCACCAGCAGGGAAAAGGGCAGGGACGAAAAGGTGGCATTGGATATGACAAAAAGATGGTTTGTTTTGCCCATAGCCTTCCTGATCTTGCGGCTGAAAATAACATGATAAAGGTCATAGGCATTCTTGAGATCAAAGTCGGGGGATTTCTTGTTTTTGCCCTGTATCCGGAGCGGGTTTTGAGAGAGGCTACGACGAATACTGCGGATTTTCGCCCTGACATCCACCTGATGAATTTTAGTCCGATCAAAAGCGATCCGATCTTTGGTCAGGGCGATGCTATAGACATAATGTAATGTATTCAGGGTCAGCAAAATAGTTTCATTCCTGGCCAGTTTATTCTGGGCCTCTTTGCGGGATGCAATAGGCAGGTTTCCGCTCTCAGACCAGTGGGGATAGGCTATTCTCAGGTCTTTTTCCAATATCTTGAGGGCGCGGGCTTGTTGTTCAAGCTTGGCCAATATGGTTTCTTTGCCCGTCCCGTCGGCGATATTCTTTTGATAGATGGCCGTGTTTTTTTTCAGTGCGGCACGTTTGTCGGAAAGATTCTTGTGTCTTTTGGCAAAGGCGGGGTCTTTTTCCGATAAACGCTGCGTTACCGCCCCGGCGGCACCGGCCAGTTCCGTTTCCATAAGATATTGGGCTACTTGAAAACCCACATCCGGCTTATCCATTTCATAGGCGGCGGCCAGTGCATATTTAAAGGCCCCACTGTAAAAGCGGGAAATTTTGCCACCTTTTTCCAGAATTCTTTCCTGATCAATCTTATCTTTCAAGGCTTCCAGTCCCAATATCACCATGGGCCAGCCGTCATCTGTCAGGCCATTGAGAATTTTGTTATAGCCCAGCAAAATCTGAAAATATATCCTGTGAATATGATTAGCTGGTAGGGTGGTGGAGGCGACCTGCCAGCCCAGCTCCGCCTGTGCCATGGCTTCACGATAATCTTCGGCCCCGATAAGAGACTGGATCAGTCCCATGCGGGCGAAATAAATATCCCGGTGGTTTTTCTCCAGTATTTTTTCAAAGGCTTTAACGATATGCCGCCGTTCTTTCAGGGCAATTCCGTCGTGGCCCATTGCTTCATGGGCAGGGGCAATACCCATTTGGCTGTTGATGGTGATAAAATTATTCGGCCCAACCGTATTGAGGAAGATGGTACGGGCATCTTCCATCAGGGCCAACCCGGCGTCCACCTCTCCAAGGTCATTTTTCAGTGTGGCCAGATTATGCAGGGCATAGCCAAGGCGCATGTTATTCATGCCAAGATTTGCCTTTTTGATGGCCACGGCCTTGACCAGTATATCCGCCGCTTCCCGCATCCGGCCCTGCCGCTGAAGCTCAATGCCCAGAACCTCAAGGCTGGTGGCAAATTCCGTATGGGTTGGGCCCATTACGCGCCGGGCTGTTTCAACGGCACGGCGGGCTTTTCCCTCGGCCTCGGGCGCGCGGGCGCTGGACAGCATCCCGGCCTCTGCCAGCGCCGCATTGGCCACCAGAAAATCATCGGGATTTGTTTTTATTATGGCGTCATAGGGCCTTTCCCATAAAGGCAGCACCCTCAGCAAAAAGGCCCCGGCTGGCCTTATGGATGCCAAGTTGAAAATAAAGGGCGGGCAGAAGCTTCACGGCTTGCGGTGCGGGGTTGTTTTCCAGTATTTTGCGGGCGGCAAGAAAGTCTTTTTCCGCCGGGGCAAACTCTCCGAGGCTGGTTTCCGCATTGGCCCGGGCGAACAGGGCATGGGCATAGTGGGGGGAGGTACGGTCTTTGTGGGCCGCAAAAATATTCAGCGCCTCTTCTGTATATTGCTTGCCTTGTTCGACGTTGCCCTTGTCCAAATCCAGAAAAGACATGAGGATGAGAATACGGGCGGTCGTCACATCATTTGGGGGCAGTATCTCTCTGGCATTTTGTAAAATGCCCTGTATGACAGCATAGCGGTCATCAAACTTTACCCCGCCTGCTTCCATTTTCCGGGCACAGTCAAAGCGCAGCGCAATATCATCGGCTGTCAGCGCCTTTGGGCCACAGGGGCGTTTTTCTGTTTCCGTTGAAAAGGCGGGGATAGTTTGGGTGATCAGGATGAGCCACAAGAGGGTAAATATTTTACATGCCTTTGAAATGATCACATCGCCTTCCCAATATATTTTCGGATTTTACCGTCATTGTTGTCTATCATGTTAGACAATCCGCCTGATGTGATGCAAGGCTTATCTGATGACCCGTCGTTTATACATTTTCTTATAGGCCATGACTTTAAAGCTTTTACCATTGGCATATCGGGTCTGGGTAACGAAACGATAACCGGTGTCAATGGTCTGAATACGGGGGTCCGGCGCGTAATAGCGGTGCCTTCTGTCCACATATTTCAAGGCCTCAAAACGGGCATCAGCTATCTTTTTCTCGCGCATTTTCTGGTAATGGTTCAGGGCATATTTACTGAGGGCATAGCCCTGTTTGGCAGACATGCTGTACCATTGCCGTGCGGTAACTTGCGAGGTTGCGACACCTTCGCCGTATTGATACATCAGCCCCATGAAGAAYTGCCCCCTCGGGTCGCCTTGGCGGGCCGAATTCAGGAAAAGAGCGTGGGCTTTGACATAGGACTTCTTTGTGCCCTTGCCATAATAATGGAGCTGCCCCAACAGATATTGCGCCTCCGCATCGCCCGCCTCGGCGGCTTTTTGATACCATGTGATGGCCTGTGGGAAAGATTTGCTGACGGCGTAGCCTTCTTCATAAAAGGTACCCAGGCTTCGGGCGGCCATAATMKCMCSYWRAWCKKYYRSWSKSKTMAWSMAATAANMSKSYSGCAYRRASRKWWTGYRSCARRMMSWWYMYYTWKWMSWAKWGWRAWSYSARTMTACTTTCCGCCGCYGGATAGTCTTGCAGGGCGGCTTGCCTKAGCCAATAGASCGCCTGTGCCNNAKRKWTTTCTNGNTGCCGACCCCGCCAAGATACAGGCCGCCGACCTGACTCTGGGCCTGCGCAAACCCAAGGTTTGCGGCGCGAAGATACCAGTGAAAGGCCAGTTCATCAGATTGYKCRACCCCCAGCCCTTTTTCATACATATAGGCCAGATTGGTTTGCGCCGCSCCGTTCCCTTCTTTGGCTGCCTGCCGAAAAAAANTATGCGGCCCTGTCATAGGATTTAGGGGCGCCATTCCCCTCAAAAAATAAGGCACCAACGCCGTTGATGGCGCTGACATTAAGAATCAACACATGATGCCGGATGGGGACCRTCCATAYCATTACCTCTACTCATGCTGAATCGAGAAATAAGTTAATCAATTTTTTAATAATTTCTTGACAGAATCTGTCATGATGGTAGCATACTTTAAAAATAGTGTGAAATCGGGGATGTAATGTTAAAAACGATCGGATACCACTTAATTGCTGAYCTTAGAACTGAGGACGCGGAAGAAAATGCGAAACTCAGTGATCTTATTTTCATGCAAGATMTTCTTGTTAAGGCGGCGAAGGCCGCTGGYGCGACTAGTTTGAAGGTGGAAGGTCATAAGTTCGGGAAAGAGCAAGGCATTACGGTATTTGTAATGTTGGCGGAAAGCCATATCTCTATTCATAGCTGGCCAGAGTATGGATATGCTGCATTGGATATTTTTATGTGTGGGACATCTGCCCAAAATATAGAAAAAGCCATTGGRGTTTTTAAGGCTCACTTTCCTGAAACTGAAATAACAGAGAAAATATTAAAACGGGATTATTTGGGGAAATGAAATGATCCAGATTTTATATCGTTTTAGGAATGCCGGGTTTTTCAACACTTTTGGACGCATTTCTTCCACATCAAAATATTTGATCAGCCTTTTCCTGTGCCTATTTACGTTACATGTCATAGCCATGATGACTTTTGAAGGCTGGCCTTTGGAGGTTGCGCTCTGGTTCACAGTGACAGCAGGAACCACAGTCGGTTTTGGTGATTATTTCCCTGTTACGACGGCGGGTAGATTGGCAACTGTATTCTTGATTTATGTGCCCACCATTCCAACAATAGCTTTTTTGACGGGACGTCTGGTTGAAAAAGTTATTAGTCGTCGGGATAGAATACTCAAAGGAAATTGGAAATGGAAAATGTCTGAACATATTGTTTTTATTAATTTCCCTGATCAGGGTGGGGATGTTTTCTTCTCTAAAATCATGGAAGAATTTAAAAATTCGTCATCAGGTRTTCGCGAACGGCAAGTGATCATTGTCACTGATAAAATGCCCAATGGTCTTTCTCAAAAGTTATCTGACTTGGGTATYAARCTYGTYACAGGYMGACCKAACAGTGARGCGACYYTGCAYAGGGCGTCTATAGTCAAGGCTGATAAGGTTGTTATTTTATGYGAAGATCCAAATGATAGCCGAAGTGACAGTCTGGTTTATGATATTGCCTCATTGATCCGGGAACTTGGATCGACTGAAGCTCCCGAAATTATAGCGGAGGCGACCATGGATACGACAAAAATCCGGTTGAAGAATATAGGTGTAAGAAGTGTCATTCGCCCCATYAGAGCTTATCCTGAACTGGTTGCGCGGACGATTATATCCCCCGGTTCAGAGCAGGTTATTGAAAATMTTTTCGATAGCTCGAAYGAGGAATGCCTTAAATTTTCCTGTAACTATAAAGGAACGTGGTCTGATCTGGTGATTGAACTTATTACGCGAGATTATGGTACGCCCATCGCAGTAGAGACTAATGATGGCATAGTGAGGGCTAATTTAAGAAGTGGTGATCATATMGATACAAAGGCTGTTTTTATGATCGTCCCCGAAGGTAATGAGCGGGCATCCCGCTATAATAAGAATTTACTTGCCCCGGTTTGAGGTAAATATTATYCTTAAGAACTCTTTAGAGGGAGGAAAAATAATATGTTTGCAAAGCGTATAATTATAGGGCTCGTCGCTCTATTCTTATTGGTTAGCTGTTCTGATCCCAACTTGCCAAAAATAGAYAGCAARACAGAGATCATMAAATCTCAGATTRCTGATTTGAAATCATCTTTGGATGAGAGRACWYTGGTAAATGCTGCAATWTTGGAAARYTATATTGTTAAAACGAAAGCGTCMAATCCGGAATATGAAAGTATTTTARCGGCTTTAAGTCGACAATATACGTCCAAAAATTCAGGGGTAGCCAAGTTGGAAGAACGGCTCGCCGCCGCTCATAAGGACTTAGGCAGTGGTGTTTTGACCAGTGGGGAGGCTTTGGCCGAACTTGAAAAYCTGAAACTGGCCTCAGACAAAGATACTTTTAATGATAGTCTTGTTGACGAAATCAATACGGTCGCGGCCTTGAGTAACGGAGCCTTGAAACCGCTCAATCARCCAGAAGGAAAGGAATTAAAGGCCGGTGCCAATCTGGTCGGTAATCCAACTTACGGGCGTTGGCGACAGGGAGGGGGAAGCTCTTTCTGGGTTTGGTATGGCCAGTATAGTATGTTCAGGAGTGTCTTTGGCCGGCCACGATATAGCAGTTGGTATTATAACCGMCCCTGGAGCTATGGATATGATGTGTATAATAATAACTACGGTTCTCGGCGCTGGAAACAATCAGAAAAYCAAACGCTTAACCAAAATTATAACAAAGTGCGCGAATATGGACGCACGACAAACCGAAAACCAAGCAACTATGCCAATAGAGCCAATTCAAAGGTTATGGCAAGACCTTCAGGACGTGGAAATTCTCTTTCTTCCACAAGAAGAAGAACAGCAAGTTATGGCCCTTCGGCCTCAAAGAAAGCTTCACCTTATTCATCAAGCAGCCGTAGCGGAACAAGAAGTCGCAGCAGTCGTGGTGGAAAATAAGTGGTTTATGGGAGATAGAAAATGGAATTTTTAAATACATATTTTGGCTTAACAACTGACTATCTTGCCGTGTTGGGCATTAACCTTGTCATTACGGTTCTTGTTTTGGGCGGGATACGATATGTTATCGGATGGATATCCAACATCAAYACAAAAGAAGAATTGGCAGAGAGAGATAATCCGGCGTTGGGTATTTCCCTCGCGGGTGTTGTATTCGCTGTCGGGATTGTCATGACRGGTGTCATCAGCGGGGAAGCCTCGGCTGACCTTGGGCAGGAGGCCATGACAGTGGCCTTGTCCGGTGTGATAGGTATCGCACTAATTTTTGCAGCGCGTATGATATTTGATAAAGTTTCYATGCCAAAGCTGAATGTTCGGGATGCCATTGTGAGCGGCAATGTTGCGGTATCTGTGATGGATATGGGGAATGTGATTGCAACGGCTCTTATCATTAAAGCTGTTTTTCTGAATACCGAAGCGGGGTCATTAAATTTGATCCTCGCAGGRGTAGGTAGTTTTATCGTTTCTCAACTGTTGTTGAGTTTAGCCAGCTATTACCGCATTTTTCTGTTTAACAAATATCATGGCACATCATTACAAGACAATGTTTCCGGTGGAAATATCGCCCTTGCCCTAAGGTTTTCAGGTTTCCGGATAGGTATGGCTTTTGCCATTAGCGGGGCTTTGGCCCTTGCCCCTCTAGACCTTAATAATCTGGTGGCTAGCATGGGTATTTGGCTCGGTGTTGGTTTGGTACAGATGGTGCTTGTGGTTCTGTTCAGTTTCATTTGTGAGAAAYTGCTGCTCATGGGTGTTGATACGCGTGATGAAGTGGATAACCAGAAAAATGTTGCTGTGGGTGCCACACAAGCGGCGCTATTGGTGGCAATTAGCCTGATAATYTTCACCCTGGTATCGTAAGGCTCGGATCTAAGAATGGAAGCTCAAGCGACAAGACGGTATAGGTCCAAAYACGCAAAAATTATCCTTGACGCGAGTTTGATCAGCATTCTTGCCGTGCTTGCCGCTTGTGGCATTATTTATGAATATCTTTTGTCCCATTATGCGGGCAGGGTGCTTGGATTGATGGAACATGCGATCTTTACCATGATTGGGGTAATGATCGTTTCCATGGGTGTAGGCTCACTTTCCGCCAAGAGAATTAAAGACGCCAATTCCGGCTTTATCATTATCGAATTATCCATTGCGATACTCGGGTCTGTTTCCATTCTGCTCATAGCCGGGGCAATTGCCCTTGCGTCAGATATGCCCAGAATACTTGCTGAGAATTATGGCTTGCCTGTTGAYCTTATCCCCACGGGCGGCGTTATGGGGGTGATGTCAAAAATATCRGAAATTTTTCCTTTTGTGATTGGCTTTGTTTTAGGGTTTCTGGTGGGCATGGAAATTCCTCTTATCGCCCGTATCCGGGAAGAAATTTATTCTAAAAGGCTCGAACATAATACCGGTACAGTTTATGGCGCCGACTATTTGGGYGCGGGGGTGGGGGCTGCCATATTCATTACTTTTCTGTTGACCATTTCGCCGGTAAAAGCGGCGATTTGGGTATCTTCAGTTAACCTGGGGGTTGGCTTCTTATTTTTACTGATCCGCTGGAAAGCCATCCCAAAGAGAGGTCTTCTTTGTCTATTGCATATCATTATGGTCGGCGCCCTCTTGTATCTTKCGAAGAATGTTGAYCAGATGCATTCGTCATTGGAGAATATCCTYTATACCGATGATGTCGTTTTTAGCAAGAATACTGAATTCCAACATATTACATTGACCAAWCGGCAAATTGGKGGGCAAGAYCCCATATATACTTTATATCTTAATGGGCGTTCGCAATTCTGTTCATGTGAYGAAGCTTTGTATCATTCAATGTTGACYATTCCGCCAGTACTTGCCTCAGCAAGACACCAAAATATATTGCTTGTTGGGGGGGGAGATGGCCTTGCGGTTCGGGATCTGCTTAAATGGAATCCGGATCATATTGATGTATTGGAATTAGATCATGAAATGATAGAGCTGTTTTCTGAACCTCTAAGAGAGAATGGCCAAGTGGTTAATCAACAAATTATCGATTTGAATGGCCAATCTTTTCATGACCCCCGGGTTAATGTTATTTTAGGGGATGCCTTTAATACGGTTGATCCGTTAATACGTGAGCAAAAGAAATATGATGTGATCGTCGTTGATCTTCCAGAYCCTTCACATCCAGACTTAAATAAGCTCTATTCCACCAGCTTTTATAGAAAATTAAGAACATTGCTGGCAGGCGATGGTGCCATCGCTATTCAATCAACCAGTCCGTATCATGCACGAGATGCGTTTCTCACTGTAGGGGTGACATTACGGGATGCCAACTTTAAATCAATTGAAAGGTATCATGCAAATGTCCCCACTTTTGGCGAATGGGGTTGGACAATTGCTATAATAATGGGGGAGGCTCCTTCACAGAGAATTGAGAATACACTTAAAAYTATTCCCGATAATCTTGTCGTTGGCATTRAATTTATAGGYTCAAGTTTTAACTTTCCCAATGGGCTYATAGAGAATGAGAATAATTTAAAACCCAATAAGATAGATAATAATTTAATGTATAYCCTTCACGAAAAATCATGGCTAAGYGAAGAAATTTATATAGGTAATAGATATTAGGCCTTGACAGATTCTGTCGTGACCCTATATTTAGAACAGTACTTAAAGGAGACACAATATGTCAAATAAGCTTCTAGCAACCCTAGAGCAGATAGATCAAGACCAAATGGCAATTGAATTTGRTCTGCAGCCAATGCTGTCAAACAATGACATCATTCAAGTGATTATTAAAGATCAGGAAGAGTTTCCGATTAACATTACGGAAGCTGGTGGTGAATTAATTTGTATGGTCAAGCTTTTTGAAGACAGCGAAATCAAGGGCAACGTCAAGAATGAGATGCATGAAGTTATGCTTTCTGCGAACCTTGCCTTACCCCTGTCGAGTTTCGGCAAGATCGGCAATACTTATATGCTTTTTGGGGCTCTATCTGCAGGGTCTAAAATTGAAAGTGTTAGCCTTGAAATTGAGACATTAGCCGGCAATACATTGGAAGCTATTGGTCTCGTTGCAGATTATTTGGAATAGGAGTTATAAAATGGGAATTTTTTCTAAAATTGTTACAGCAATCCGTGGCGGGGCAAGTGAAGCAGGTGAAGCAATYGTGGATGCAAACTTGCTCAGAATATTGGATCAGGAAATTCGTGATTCAAAAAATGCCATGGAAAAAGCCCGCCGGGGTCTTGCGGACCTTATGGCGGAAAAAACCGGYTATGAGCGTAAAACTTCAGAACTAACCGCAAAAATGTCTGAATATGAAGGCTATGYTGTAAARGCACTTGATAAAGGTGACGAAAGTCTTGCCTTGGAAATTGCGGAAAAAATAGCCGAGCTTAACGGTGAACAGGAATATAACGCGAATGCGGTGATACAGTTAAATAACACCATAGTCACACAGAAACAGTTTCTCAACACGTCCGAGCGGAAGGTAAAGGATCTTGAACGAGAAGCAAAGATGGTTCGCACGACAGAGAGCGTTCAGAAAACGGCKGAAGCTCTGAGCACTAATTTTACCTCAACCGGTTCGACTTTAAATAGTGCACGGTCTTCGTTAGAGCGTATTAAAGCACAGCAACAACAGAATTCGGATCGTTTAAAAGCCGGCGAGGAGCTTGCTGCGGAATCAACGGGGGCTAATCTTGAATCAAAATTAGCGGATTTAGGGATTACGAAAAACAGCTCTAAAGCTGATGATATTTTGGCAAGGCTGAAAGCTCAAAAGAAAGATTAAGGAAAACAGATGTTTTCAAAGATATTCAGTCGAAAAAAGGGGGGCGGGAATGAWCGGCCTCCTTTGGAGCATCCAAAAGACTTAAGAGTTGGTGATTTATTTGAAATGGGTTTGTCACCGATTTCAGAATTGAATAACAAAACCTTTAAAGTCATAGAGGCAAATACATTAGACTATGGTGAGGGGCTTGAGACRGCCTTTATCATTACCGCAGAAGGCCAGAAATATGGTTTATATTTGAGCAGTGATGATGAAGGGGAGAGTTTACAATTTTCAAAATTGATCAAACGCTCAGATGTGGCCAAAATCTTCGGATTGGAGGTGTTTGGCGATATTTTTGAGGAAGGTACCTCTTGGAACAGTCCCGTGAATGACGTTCCCTCTGCATTGGAAGACTGGATTGACATGCAAGGATATTATAAGTCCACCGATGCCTTGAAAGCTTATTTCGAGAAAGGTGATCACAGRTTTGACTTAAATAAAAGTCGCGCGGAAGAGTTTGATTATTATGACCTTAAAGGTTCGGGCGGCGCGTTTTCTATTGAGGTTGAGGTCTATGATGGTGATGAGACAGAAGTCTTCGCCTGTCGGAATCTTCCCTTGCATAGTATCGATAAACTCTGGCCAACAGACTCATGAAATGGGTGACRTAAGTGGTAAAACTCAACAAAAAACTRGMCGCRGYTAAAGCYGTGTCYRTTGCCGTCGATTTAARTGAAAAAATCGGGCGCAGTTTACGGGTGGAAGCGGCTCTGAATGACCTTTCACCGCAAGACCAATTGCGCAAGATGATTGGTCTTTCCTTCAAGAAGCCCCAGCGCCCTAGAATTACATTGAGCTTGCGGGAAGATGATTATGAATACCTTAGTGCAAGATATAAAATTAATCTGGAAAATAAGAATAACATTAAAAAGTTCGTAATGGCGGAAATATCAGCCATATTGCAAGAAAAACTTTAAGATAAGTTGAATATGTTTGAATTTATTTTGGTTCGGATATTATATGGCCATCGGTGGTATAACGCCAATGCAGAAACTAGCTAGTCTCCCCTAAAAAACTATTGAAAGTCTTATGGAATAAGGATTCCCATGGCTTTTGGTATGTTGTAAACTGCAACGAATATAATATTCCCCTTCAAA
>NVVY01000046.1 GCA_002749135.1 Alphaproteobacteria bacterium
GATATTCATAGGAACAATATTGGCTCCCCCAAAATTTGGCACAGGTCACTGTGATGAATTAAACCAGGAGGCGGCATTCGTAATGCGACCGCGTGGTCAAGTGCATCTAGTGCTAGCCCCTTCTTCAGCCGGTCACTGCAAGCATGACCAACAACACGACGCGCATAAAGGTCGATAACCACAGCCAGATATAGCCAGCCTTCACGGGTCCAGATGTAGCTAATGTCTACGCCCCACTTCTCATTTGGCCGTGATGCTGTGAAGTCCTGTTGAAGAAGATTGGGGTAAACCGGATAATTATGCTGACTGTCTGTCGCACACTTGAAGCGGCGCTTTTGCCTTGCTTGCAGCCCATTGTCCTTCATCAGGCGAGCAACACGTCTGCGACCAATGTCAAAGCCTTTCTCTTGAAGCTCTACGGTCATGCGAGGACTGCCATAGGTACCATTGGACTCGCGAAAAGAACTGCGTATATGTGCCAGATAAATCATATCATCCCGTTGGTGCTTGCTCGCAGGCCGACCTTGCCAAGCATAATAACCGCTCGGGCTGACTTCACATAGCTGACAGGTGCGTTCGACTGATAGATCTGCTTTCCGCGCATCAATGAGAGCAAACCTCATCGACTTTCCCATAAAACATTTTGGGGCCGAAGAAAGCCGCTGCTTTTTTTAACAGATCACGCTGAGCTCTTAATATTTTATTTTCCTTGCGAAGCCGTTTTAGCTCCTCATCTTTGTCACGACGGGGCTTGTCAGGTTGAATCTGATGACGATATTGCCTGATCCACTTGCTCAGCGTAGACTTGCCAACACCCAAGTTCAGGGCAGTGTCATGATGGGGCTGATCACTTGTTAAAGCCAATCGAACAGCTTCTTCTCTAAAATCTTCGGTAAAATTACTTTTCTTAGTGGGCATCTGTTAACTCCTAATTCTAGGTTGGTTATAACAGATTACCCTCCACTTTTACGAAGCAAGTCCAACACCTTAAAGCCCGGCTTGACGACACTCCTGGCCTGCGGTCTCATTATTATAACCACTTCTCACTAATTTCAACTGCCGCAAGGTTTAACGGCAAGAGCTTGTTACATGGGGAAATTGAAAATATTCATTTTATTGCCGTCCAGATCCCTGAAATAACCMACATAAAATTTTTCGTCAAATTCAGGACGCGGGCCGGGCGCACCTTCRCAGGTGCCGCCCATTTCAAGGACCATGGCATGGATTTTATCAACGGTTGCATGGTCTGGTGCAAAAAAAGCCATCATATTGCCATTGCCAACGGTAGCGGCATTGCCATCATGGGGTTTTGTTATTGAAAAAGATGTGCTGGTGTCATCTGTTCCCCAAACAATAAAATCATCGCCGCCCATGGTGCGCTTTGCACCAAGCTCTGCCAGAATCTTGTCATAAAATTCTGCGGCCCTGTCAAAATTATTGGTGCCAACCATTACATATCCAAGCATACGTCTCTCCTTGTTCTTGATTTGTTCCAATGCAATCTTACATGTTAAATAAATATAGTCAACACTCAAAACATCTATTTTTTACACTGGGTAGACGAAGTTGATATGGCATTATATAATGGGATTAATAATAAAATCAGGAGGGTATAGTCATGTGCATGTCAGCGTCCGTCAGTTTTATTGCCGCCGGGGCYTTGGTAACCAGTGGCGTCTTTACCACATGGAAAGCCTATAAAATTAATATCCGTTATTTACCTGTGGCTGTTATGCCTATATTTGCCGGAATTCAGCAATTTATGGAAGGTCATGTGTGGTTGGGCTTGACCGCGGATAGTCCGGTTATGGTCTGGTGGGCGGCGATGGGGTTCATACTGTTCTCCTGGCTGATGTGGCCTACATGGATACCTTTCAGTATATATTTCCTCGAACCCAAAGGCAGCAAGCGTAAAAAACCGCTGTTGTTATTTGCACTGGCCGGGTTGATTTTCGGCTTGACATTATATGTTCCCCACTTGCTAAATCCGGATTGGGTAAAGGTCCATATTAACAACCAGTCAATCGCCTATGAAGATACAATGTTGCTTGATTATATCATGCCGCGCTGGGGGACATATGCGATTTATATGGTGTTGTTAATCACCCCGCCCATGCTGTCCAGTTATCGGCATATGCATTGGTTTGGCTTGACGATGATAGGGGTAGTAACCATAGTCTGGACATTTTTTGTCTACGCCAATATTTCGTTCTTTTGTCTGTTAGCCGGACTGGCAACTTTGCATCTGGCCTATATCATAGTTCGAAATAAATGCGGTCAGGAATGCAAGGTTTTATTTAACTAGTGAGGACTATGGCCTGTGTTAATCAAGCGGTTATTTTGGCCGCCGGATTTACGGCGGCAATGCCCTGTTCATTGACGGGGAGCGTTACACCATTGGCGCCATAAAAAAGCTGGACAAGAAAACCGCCAAACAACTCATTGCCTTTAACGAGAAGAAATAGGCCGCCTATTCCACGGTAACGGATTTGGCCAGATTGCGCGGCTGATCCACATCGGTGCCCTTGGCTACTGCAACATAATAGGCCAGAAGCTGTACCGGAATAGCATAGAGCAACGGGGTGACAAATTCATCCAGCATGGGCAGGGCAATGGTCGCGATGGCATCCTGCCCGTCGCTTTTGGCCCCCTGTTCATCGGTGATRAAAATCACCTTGCCTTTGCGGGCGATGACTTCCTGCATGTTGGATACGGTCTTCTCATAGAGCCGCCCGCTGGGCGCAATCACAATGATCGGCACATGTTCGTCAATCAGGGCGATGGGGCCATGTTTCATTTCCCCCGCCGCATAGCCYTCCGCATGGATATAGGAAATTTCCTTTAATTTMAGCGCYCCTTCCATGGCGATRGGRAATTCAAGCCCCCGCGCCAGATAGATCACATCCCGCGCTTTGGCCACCTCATCGGCAATGGCCATGATGGCTTCCTCATGGTTCAGCACATCGGCCATRCGGGCCGGGGCCTCRGTCAGGGCAATRCAYAAYCGYGCCTCCTCTGCGGCATCAATCTGRCCCCGCGCYCKGGCGATGGCAATCGACAGRCAGGCCAAKACGGCCARCTGRCAGGTAAAGGCTTTCGTTGAGGCAACGCCCACCTCTGGCCCCGCGTGGGTATGTAGAACCACATCGGATTCCCGCTCCATGGAGCTTTGAGCCACATTAAGGATGCTCAGGATATGCTGATCTTGCCCCTTGGCATATTTAAGGGCGGCCAGCGTGTCCGCAGTCTCGCCCGACTGGGAGATAAAAATTGCCAGKCCGCCGGGCGGCATCACSGCCTCCCGRTAACGRAATTCAGAGGCCACATCAATTTCCACATTGATCCGCGCCATCTGYTCCAGCCAGTATTTGGTCACCTGCCCCGCGWAAAAGGACGTGCCGCAGGCGATGATGGTCACCCGCTCCACCTTGGATAAGTCAAAGGGCATWTCCGGYAAATTYACATGRCCCTGAATAGGGTCGATCATGGTGCCCAATGTCTGACCCACCACGGTGGGCTGTTCATGRATTTCCTTCATCATGAAATGACGGTAATTRCCCTTGTCAATCATGCCGCTGGCGGCTGATACGATATTAACCTCGCGAATGACCTCCCGGCCATCCACATCAAAGATACGGGGCCCCTCCCGGGAAAGTTCCACCCGGTCGCCTTCTTCCAGATAAGTGATCTTATTAGTGAGATGTGACAGGGCAATRGCATCTGACCCCAGATACATCTCGCCCTCACCGTAACCCACCACCAGCGGGCTGCCCTTACGCGCCCCGATGAGCAGCTCACGCGCGCCCTCAAAAATAATTGCCAGCGCAAAGGCACCGTCAAGATGTTTCAGGGCGGCGGCGGCGGCTTCCCGTGGTCCYAGTCCCTGATCCAGAAAATCTGTGATCAGATGAACAATGACYTCCGTATCGGTTTCTGTTTCCAGATTATGRCCCTTACCGGYTAATTCATCCCGCAATTCCCGGAAATTCTCGATGATACCATTATGGACCACRGCMACYTTTTCCGTCTGATGCGGATGGGCATTTTCCACCGTTGGTGCGCCGTGGGTRGCCCASCGRGTRTGGCCGATGCCCACKTCACCGGGCAGGCCATYKGTATTCAACAGCTTTTCCAGATTTATCAGCTTGCCTTCYGCCCGGCGGCGGTCAATTTTTTGTCCGTCAAAAAGYGTTGCGATRCCYGCAGAATCATAKCCGCGATATTCCAGCCGCCTCAGGCCATCCAAAATGCGGGTGGTTACTTCACTCTGTCCGATTATGCCGATAATGCCGCACATGGTTCTACCCCTTATTCTTTATTTGTTTTTGACGAAAAGCGGCGGCCCAGCCAGCCATTTCTTTTTGTTTGGCCCGTGTGACCACCAGCGCGTCTGTGCCAACCTCGCGCGTGACCACGCTGCCCGCGCCAACGATGGCCCCCGCGCCGATCTTGACCGGCGCCACAAGGGCGGTGTTAGAGCCAATGAAAGCCCCCGCCCCGATCTCGGTCAGGGCCTTGTTAAAGCCGTCATAGTTACAGGTAATGGTGCCGGCCCCAATATTGGCCCCGGCGCCGACAATGGCATCACCGATATAGCTCAGGTGGCTCACCTTTGCGCCCTGTTCGATGGTTGATTTTTTGACCTCGACAAAATTGCCGATTTTAGCCCCGGCCCCCACATCCGCCAGCGGCCGCAGTCTGGCGTAAGGGCCAACGGTGGCCCCTTTGCGGATTATGGCTCCTTCAAAATGGCAAAAGCCCTTAATGGTTACGTCTTCCTCTACGGTCACGCCCGGGCCGAAAAATACATTGGGTTCAATGGTCACGTCAGGGCCGATAACCGTGTCATGGCTGAAATATACTGATGATGGGTCCAGCAGGGTGACACCCTCGGACATGAATTTCTGTCGCTGCGCCTCCTGAAAAACCGCCTCGGCCTCGGCCAGTTCACTGCGTGAATTGATGCCCATGACCTCGCTTTCGCTGGCCACGGATACGRCGCAACCAAGACCCTTGGCCCGGGCAATGGCCACCACATCGGTCAGGTAAAATTCCCYGGCCGCATTATTATCGTCCAGACCGTCCAGCAGATCAAACATCACCGCCCCGTCAAGGGCCATAATACCCGAATTGCACAGGTCTATTTTGCGTTGATCGGCACTGGCGTCCTTATGTTCCACAATGGCCAACAAGTCACCCTGATCATCCACCACAAGGCGGCCATATGCCTTGCTATCAATCGGTTCAAAGCCCAGAACCACCACCGCCGGATTGCCCGCGCCGTGCCGCACATCCAGCATATTCTGTAACGTGGCGGCGGACAGCATAGGCACATCGCCGTAAAGTATTAACACATCACCGGAAAAGTCCGATAGCTGATCGCGGGTGACCTGTACCGCATGACCGGTGCCGAATTGAGGTTCCTGAACCACAATTTCTGCCTGATCGCCCACGGATTGTTCCACCTGTTCCTTGCCCGCACCCACCACAATAACCTTGCGGCTAGGGGATAGGCTCTCCAACGTATCCATCAGATGATGAAGCATGGGCCGCCCGCCCAGAGGGTGCAAAACCTTATGCAAAYYRGATTTCATACGGGTCCCCTTTCCCGCTGCCAAAATGACGACCGCTAAATCAGAATTAGACATAATAATATTTTTCTTTTCCCATTACGAACTTGCGTTATAACTTTAATAATCGCTTTAGCGACAAGGTGCCACAAGAATACTAATATTATTATAACAAAATAAGGGTTATTTATGTCCTCTTATCCCTCAGCCATCATTTTTGATCTGGACGGTACGTTGGTTGACAGTGCGCCGGACCTTTGCGGGGCGTTAAATCATGTGTTGAGACAGGCGGGACGGCCAGAGGTGGACATAGGCCAAGTGCGACATATGGTCGGTGATGGGGCCAGAGCGCTGATTATAAAAGGTTTTTCGGCAAACGGGGACTTACCGAATGAAAACAGGGTAAATGCCATCTTGCAGGATTTTCTGGATTTCTATCTGGAGAACATCACCGCACAGACCGTTATTTTTCCCGGTGCGCTGAACGTGCTTAAAAAACTKACYGAMATGAATATYCCCCTTGGCYTATGCACCAACAAGGCCATTAAGCTRACGACAAAACTTATGGCRGAATCCGGCCTGTCCGATTATTTCAGTGCSATCATTGGCGGYGACAGCTTTGACTATTGTAAGCCCGACCCSCGYCATTTGACCTCWACCCTGARTGACATGAAGGCCAGCCCGGACAGGGCAGTTATGATTGGGGATTCCATCAATGATATWYTGGCCGCWAAAGCCGCCGGAATCCCGGTTATCTGCGCYTCCTTCGGCTATAGCAAAACCCCCGTTRTCAACTTAAAYCCGGACGCCATATTYGATCATTATGATATGTTTTTTGRTGCTYTGCATGACRTATCGTCAKCTTTTTGAAAACCGTCTGAAAATTTTTCGTATCAAATGCTTCGCCAGCATCACCGGCGGCATCCGCAACCAGTGGGACCGCATGTAAAGGCCGTTGGTGGCCAGATAATCCGTSAYYTTTGACCYGCCAGTACCATAAGGCACCATGGTCCGAAAAATCATCATATCCATTATYTTYAACGTCAGAAAACCCGGTCCTGCCTTTTTGGCCCGTGYCRTGACCTCTGGCGGAATATCCGTATTCAGAAAATGARCGCAATARCGCARRCAGTAAAATACCGGACGGMCAAAGCCCAATTCTTCGGYCCGGTYCATAAATTGCGYCCAGAAATCMGSTTKTTKGYTAAATTCASAAATCARRTCATGCTGTTCCAGMAGATTGCGCAGACTNKSCTTTNATGGTGCCGTCAACGAACAGATGTACGATRCTGTGGAGCAACATATCAACGTCGGACAAAACATATATATTATCYTCCAGYGGCACAGCACCCTCAATCATCAGGTCAATATTGGGGCATAAGCGGTTGGTGACCTGTAGAATATTATGATGGACATCCACCTCCACCATTCTGTCCGGATGTACAAGCGGCGGCAATTCATGGGCCCATTCCCGGTAATATTGCTGATCATAGCTGTTCAGAACCTGACTGGTATAGCCGGACTGAAGAAGGTGGTTTTCCACGATATCCAAATTATTTTTGGCCACAAGAATATCAATATCCGCGCTGATCCGGCCCTTTGCAACCTGCAATCTTTTGGCAATATAAGCGCCGCCCTTGACCAGAATCACCTTGTCCTCAAAGCCAAACAAGGCCCGGCGAACCCGGTTGACCTCCCACATAACTTTACGCTGGCGGGCTTCGGCAATTATTCTGGCATTGGTCAGAATTTGCTGTGCCTTGTGCGGAAGCTGCATCCACAACCCGTTTTCCATGGCATCATGGGCAAGACGCCCCCGCAGTTTCAGCATATGCGCCGCCAAAAAAACACTGTTCCAGTCCTGAACGCTCAATTCAAGCATTCGGGCGGGATCTTTAAGAACCTGTACTAAAAGGCTGGGCTTGTTCATGATAAATTCTCGTCAATGAATTTATTCACAAGGGCAATCGCCTCATCAAGAGAGGAATAGGTGATTTCGCAGGATATGGTTTCTTCCGCCACCTTCGTCAGCGCATGAAAAGCCGCCTCGCCTATATCACCGTAATTGGCCGATGACCGTACCAGCCGGAAAAAAGCCATTGTTTTGGTCAACGGTGTGATTGACGGCTTTGCATGGGGGCTGTAAACCGGATGGATCACCACCCGTGGCCGGACCGGAACATACATATTTTCCAGACTTGATACGGGCGGACGCAAATAACAAATTGTGCCTTTGGGCGTTCCCGTATATTCCCGGCTGAAAGGCTCCGCATCACCCACCCGYTCTTTCATGACCGCAATGGATTCATTCTTTAACGAAACCGGGCGGGGGTATGGATGCAGCAGTCCGGTATCAACATCCAGCATTCCAAATTCATCGGACAGGAACCGCCAGCCATCATAGGCCAGACCCGCCGACAACGTACTCTTACCACTGCCGGAAATGGCCGGGATAATCACCCCGACACCGTCCCGCTCCACAACTCCGGCATGGAACAGGACATGAGTCTTACAGCCCATAACGACCTGTAAATTCAGCCCCATTTCAACAG
Source organism: Alphaproteobacteria bacterium (assembly GCA_002749135.1). GTDB lineage: Bacteria > Pseudomonadota > Alphaproteobacteria > Sphingomonadales > Emcibacteraceae > Paremcibacter. Next base: position 8,123 of record NVVY01000046.1, read on the forward strand.
ATAGCAACCCCATGGATTCAGGCAGGGGAATAAAATCATCATGCAACATTGTACTTACGGCTACTTGAGGCCGTACGTAACGACGGTACAGATTTTTAGCATATACCATGAGGTTATAATCAACAATTTGGGGTTGCTCGCAAAAGGAATACCCCTTGTATATATGTAAAAAATCATCCTGTATCGATGGAAATTCTATAGATATTTTAGTGCAAAAAGGCCCAATAGTCATAAATAATCCGTTTTCGGACAATTTTCTTTTATTGGCTTTTAAAGCCTTGATTTCTGTAATATTTGATGACATCAGCACGTCATTATTTCTCTTGTTCTGACATTATTGGCTCTATGAGCCCCATACTATCAAATATAACAATAGTCTGGCGAATTTGTTGTTTTAATTCATCCTCAACAGGGCGTTCCAGGATTTCTTCAAACGCGATGAGAAGATCGGGCAAGCTACAAGGGCCATCTTCAAATAATGCAAAAATCTCCCGGGCAAAGTCATTTAGAACCTGAGAATGGCCTGATCTTTTATCATAAATGACATAGGCATCATCCATGGTCTCCCATAAAAAACAGGCTGTATCCACAATGTGGAAAACAGCCGTGTTAATCAAATCATCAGGTTCAGGGAAATTGCTCGAAACCGCCAAAATATTCTCATTCCCTGTCAGTCGATATCAAAAAGATCAGTGCGTTGGGGAAATAGATGTTAAACAGCTTGTAAAACCCATAACACCCGTCTGAATATATTCCCAATGGGTTTGGGGATTACTATTTATAACTTTTCCGGTCAGTCCGCTTTCTGGATTAAACCGTTCCGTTATTCCTTTCGAGGTGCCATCCGCATTAAACAATGGGATTTGTACATCATTCGCTACCATTTGATCCACGCAGGTTGCCGAATTGGCATGGGCGACGGATATACCACCATGTAAGGTTATAGCAAGAGGTGCTATTACGGCACCCGCTTTAAGAATGCTGCGGCGTTTAAGGCGCAAATCTTTATTTTTTGCACTATCTTCTTTTTTACCTGTCATGACCCTTGTCCATAAAATAATATCAAAATATTTCCCTAATATAACAAATACCCCGCAAAAACACCATATATTTTTACGCAGTGATGCTACAGTATATATTCAATGCAAAAATTACGCCAATTTATTTTTTTGTTGTTTTTCAGTATGTTAAAAAAAACACTATTTATAAACTGTAAAGAAATCCGACAGTTTTTACTATATTGGCACAGTTATTTTACACTTTCCTAATTCTGTAAAATTTTATTATATTGGTGTAATGAGACCTCTATATAGCCTCATAGCTAAACTATGTCATATTCGCTACCTTCCGGCTATCAGTGAGAAGGTGTTGCAGTTGCATCCTTCTCTGCGTGGTAAGCCGAATGATGCTGAATAAGGCCATTGTTATACATATATTGGGTTGCAGGCTCCAATACCGTGATCACGGCTATAAAGCCTGTTATGGACATAACAATGGTATAGGGCAGAGCCATAATGACCATTTTCATGTAGGAAAGACGAATAAGCGGCGCGATAGCCGAGGTAAGCAAAAACAAAAACGCGGCCTGACCATTGGGTGTCGCCACTGAGGGGATATTGGTTCCGGTATTGATCGCAACAGCCATCAGGTCATAAACATCACGCTTGATAATCCCCGATTCAAGAGCTTTTTGAATTTCCGATATATATACGGTTCCCACAAAGACATTATCACTGATGGATGACAACAGGCCATTGGCAATGTAAAAACCGGCAATACGCTCATCCCCTTCCAGAGACAATACGTAATTTATCACGCCCCCAAATAAGTCCTGGTCCGCGATCACGGCCACAATGGCAAAAAACACCACAAGCAACGCTGTGAAGGGCAAAGCCTCCTCAAATGCCTTGCCGATTTGGCCTTCTTCTGAAATTCCTGTGAAAGACGTCAACAATACGATAACCGACAGTCCGATCAAACCCACTTCGGCCAGATGAAACATCAATCCAATGACAAGCCACAGGGCCACAAGAGCCTGTACAATGAGAGACGCCTTGTCACGGTAATCTCTCTTTTCTGTCTCATGCTCATCATATTCTTGCAGAATTGTACGGACTTTTTSCGGCAGTTCGGTGCCATATCCAAAAATTTTTGTTTTTTCAAGAAGCATACTAGTCGCAAATCCCATGAACAGCACAGGAATGGTTACCGGCGCCATTCTCAGGAAAAACTCAATGAAATTCCACCCGGCTTTTCCGCCAATGATAAGATTTTGCGGCTCCCCAACCAAGGTGCAAACACCGCCAAGAGCCGTTCCSACGGCAGCATGCATAATCAGGCTGCGCAAAAAAGCACGAAACTGTTCAAGGTCCGACCTGTGCAAGTCTTCAATTTTATCATCCGTAGAATGATCATGATCATCATCATAGATTTTCCGGCCGGAAGCAACCTTATGAAATATMGCGTAGAAACCRATCCCCACAGACATCACAACAGCCGTAACCGTCAAAGCATCCAGAAAAGCAGATAAAACRGCCCCCATCAAAGAGAATAAAAAGCCCAGAAGGATTTTAGACCTTACTTTTAAAACCAGCTTGGTAAAGACAAACAAGAGCAAATTCTGCATGAAATATATGCCGGCGACCATGAAAATCAAAAGCAGGATAACCTCCAGCCCATTGACAATTTCATGTCTGACCATTTCCGGCGATGTCATTTTCATGAACAGGGCTTCAAWAGCCAGCAGCCCCCCCGGCAGCAAGGGATAACATTTCAACGCCATGGCCAAAGTAAAAATAAACTCAACAATCAACATCCAGCCAACAATATAGCCCCCATGCTCCATCCCCAATGCGAACAGAACCATCGGGTTTAAAACAAGAAAACCGAGGATAGTATATTTGTACCACTCAGGTGAATGGCCAAGAAAATTTCTTCCCATTCCTTGTACAATAGAGTTTGCCATTTGTATGATATGCCTTCCTATGAACCAAGATACCGGTGGATTTTGTTCCACCATGTTTATACTGTTCTCACTATTACATTTACAAGGGTTGGAAAATCAAGCAAAACCATAGAAAATGAGCAGAAATAACAATTTTATTTTCAGGAACTAATCTGGACAGTATATATAGTCAATATTTCACATAAATTTTTACCAAGAAAAGCCCTATGATTGACCAGTTATATCAAAAAGCCATTCTAAAATATGCCGCCGCCGCAACGGGTAATGGAAAATTAGAGAGCTTTGATCGTACCATAACCACACATAACCCGTTATGTGGCGATAGAATTACCATATATCTTGCCTTGAACGGCGATAAAATCACTGCTTTTTCCCATGAAACCAAAGCCTGCGTTCTCTGTCAGGCCAGTGCTTCTATTCTGGGCGAATGTATAATTGGTGAAAAGCGGGACGATATAAAGGCAAYATWTGACAAGCTGAAATTCAATCTGGAACATAAATCATGGCCGGACGGAAAATGGGCCGCGAACAAATGGGATGCGCTTAATATATTTGCGCCGGTTTCAGATCACAAAAACCGCTTTACCTGCGTTACCCTGCCCTTTGAGAGCATCCTCGAAGCCCTCAGCAAAAATAATGTCCTTTAATCTCACCTCACAGGTTATCACGTAGAAGTGAATATGAAGTGTTTTGTATTTAACATTAAGCCAGTTAAGGTTTGTCAGATTAACGCTACAAAAACTCTAAATAAAATTTATCGTCCCTGAGTTTCGTAATAAGGGAAGCTAATACGAGAAGGTGAAATGATGACTAATATCTTTAAAAATATAACAAAGGCAGGCATCGCCCTGCTTTTTGCTCTATCCATGTCGCTATCGGCAACAACAGGTTTTGCGGCAAGTAATGCGGCAATGAACCCTTGTGGCGTGTCCAATCCTTGCGGCATGTCTAATCCTTGTGCCAAGGCCAATCCCTGCGCCAAAGCCAACCCTTGCGGCATGTCTAATCCTTGTGCCAAGGCCAATCCCTGCGGCGCAAACCCATGTGGGGCCAATCCTTGCGGCGGCAATCCCTGTAGTCCGGCAGAAGCCGCAGAAATAAGTGGCAAGGACGCCGCGAAAATATACAAGAAAATGTCCAAGTCGCTCCACGCCGGTTATGCAAAGTCAGGTGTGCCTGCCGCTAAAAAATACTATAAATGGGCACACTTCAACAAAACGCCATATGTTTCGGACACCCATGGTGGCCGTGAAGTGAATAATTATTCCAACCGCAAAAAATATGGAAAATATGAGAATTCCGGCAAAATGTCCGTTGGCACAATCCTGGCCAAGGATAGTTTCCGTGTGACCCCTTCCGGCAAAGTGGAGCCAGGTCCGTTGTTTCTGATGGAAAAGAAAAAGACTGGTTACAATAAAGAGAATGGYGACTGGGCCTATACACTCATCATGCCAAATGGCAYGGTCGTGGGTACTTCACAGGGCAAGGGAGCCAGTAATGTTGCTTTCTGCGCCGACTGTCATAATGCCGCAGAAGATCAGGACTACATGTTCTTCATACCCGAAGAATATCGAAAATAAAAAAACCAAAAATAACCCTATTGGCAACACCCTGAATCCGGGGTGTTGCCAATTTTTATATGTCCCCATTGTTTTATCTAATATCAGTTTTTTCTTTACAGTATTTTCTTCTGTCTCTAATTTATAGTTAACAAACAATAAAGAGGCTAGAAATGGACAATACTGGACAAGAATATTCTGATATGGCGATTAATTTTGCCACCGCTTATGGCCTAAACATCATTGGCGCCATCCTTATTCTGATCATCGGTTGGACAATTGCCGGTTGGGCCAAGCGCCTTGTCACCAGAATGCTGAGCAAAAGTAAAAGAGTTGATGTTACACTAACGTCATTTCTGTCCAGCACCATACGTTACGTCATTCTAATCTTTACGATCATCGCGGTTCTGGGGAAATTCGGCGTAGAAACCGCCAGTTTAATTACCATCCTTGGTGCCGCCTCTCTGGCTATTGGACTGGCCCTTCAGGGTACGTTGAGCAATGTTGCGGCAGGTGTTATGCTACTCATTTTCCGGCCTTTCAAGATTGGTGATTTCATAAATGCCGCCGGGCACGGGGGGACAGTAAAAGATCTGGGCCTGTTTGTCACAGAAATGGCTACAGGGGATAATGTTCAGATCATAATACCCAACAGCCAGATATGGGGAGCCTCCATACAGAATTTTTCTGCCCATGCCACACGGCGAGTCGATATGGTTATCGGTATTGGCTATGACGATAATATGGATGAGGCCATTACCGAGATTGGCAATGTCATCGATGCCGACGACAGAGCTATGAAATCCCCCGAACCGGCTATATTTGTCAGTGAACTTGCGGATAGCTCAGTCAACATCGTTGTCCGTGTTTGGGCTGAAAGTGGGAATTACTGGCCGTTAAAAGCCGCTCTAACAAAAAATATCAAACATAAGTTTGATGAAAAAGGCATCAGCTTCCCTTATCCGCAACATGATGTGCATTTGATAAAGGAAGCATGATTATCTTTATTTGCCCGTACCGTAAAGGTCCTGACCCTGGAAGATATTTTAGATGAGCTTGATCAAATAGACGACGCCCGCGAGGTGCGGGTTATAGATGTTGTAAAATAGGTAATGCTAACTTGATTTTATAAGAGGGGCGTTCGTGTGTATATTGATTTTTTCTGTATAGGTGCGGTCTCAAAAATATGAAATCAATGGGATCAGAGAAAATTGATTTTCTTTTTCTATCTCGCGTTCTTCTCATCAATACCCGAAATACCCTCACGTCTTGCCAACTCCGCAAATATATCATCAGGGCTGATCCCCATATCCGCCCATAACACCATAAGATGAAACAACAGATCAGCAGATTAGGCTACTACTTCCTGCTTGTCGTCCATTACGGCGGCAAGGGCGGCCTCCACGCCTTCTTCGCCCACTTTTTGCACAAAAATGGGGAGACAGTATATTATTTTAGGAATCGATGTCTGAGACCCCTAAATAAATAATAGTATACTGTCCCCATTTTCCCATTTTCCTACGGAAAAATTAAAAACAGTTATATCCTGAAACAAAAGCTGACCAAGGCACAGGCCAAAGAGCTTCATAGCATCCTGCCTGTGGATTTCATCAAACAGGATCAGCAGTTTCACTATCTGGCCGGGATGCTGGAACATGCGGCCAAGGCCGGAAAGCCGGAATTAATCAGCTTCTATTACAGCAGGATGACCGAATCCTGTGTCAGCTGCCACAGCAGCTATGCCACCCACAAATTCCCGGCCTTTTCAAAGGCGGAAAAAACCCCCGACCATGATCATTAAGTGATAACTACCGGGATGATGGCGGCTACCATGACCGTCATAACGGCAGCCATGGTACAGGCCTCAATAACTTCCCGGATGGCATTTCCGGCCATTTCGCCGTTGATGATGGCCTCAATACGTTCTTTCCGGGCTTTTACGTCCTTGGCCCCAAAGGTCAGCCGGAGCAGGTCGATCCCTTGCGTAAGAGAAATCAATATCATGGTCCGCGGGTCAACCTCGCGACTGTCAGAGAATATGGCCAGCCGCAGGCGGTCAATGAGCTTGTTTTCCGGAATGGGATTGATCTCCGGGTAAATCCGCCGGGTGAAAAACAGCAATATCTTGTCTTGATCGGCCTTTAGAATACCCCGCGCGCAAAGCTGCCCGGCGGCCGTGTGGAACAGGTCGTTGATAGCGGCAATGCGGCTTACCCAATCGCTCAGTTTGCGGCTTTTCTTATCGCCTTTTATCATGTCAAATGCGCTGTCAATGACCGCATCCCCCATGGGGTCGGCCTTGACCACCGTTACAGTTTTCTTTTTGTCCTCACTGAGCGCAATTCGCCCGGCAAGTATAAGCTCCGCCAATAAAGCCCCGGCGATGGATTGCTCAATATAAGCCACCGATGTCACTCCGGCCTCATCCTTCAAAGCCAGCAGCAGAATTTCCTCGTAAAAATAAAGTGTGTCACCATACATATCAAAAGTCCTGTTTTTGTTTTCATTGCCCCAACCATAGCGCCCCAACCCCAATCGCACAACTGGACCCGGCAGCGGGCAATCCACCAAACCCAAAAACACAAATGTCACCCTGAATTCAGTTCAGGGTCCATATTTCAGCCGACTCTAAATCGGACAGATGGATTCTGAACCAAGTTCAGAATGACCATGAGAAAATATTAGCAACAATAGTAAAGTCTATATAAACAGGAAATGGGGACATAGCGTAATTGAAGTAGGATCATTCTCCGTATGATATAACGGGGTCGGTTTTGATGAACAAAGCTGCCCCAATGATAGGAGAATGACC
>NVVY01000047.1 GCA_002749135.1 Alphaproteobacteria bacterium
GCGCACGTAAAACTTTCAGTGTGTTCATGAAATAATCCTCTCGCACAAAGATTATGCACCAAAAACTTTATTTATTCCAATTGTGAAGTGAGTCTATTAGACTTTCYSGAKMRKMMTSGSKWKSSCTKRYSSYRYWSYWRKMSMMATGGYGCRRMKGGCRYAWSGYCCACCKGTTTTRTGAAGCTCATACATRGCCGTGGTSACMAGCCGTGCGCCGCTCATGCCAAGGGGATGGCCGAGGGAGATGGCTCCGCCGTTGGGGTTCACATGAGGCGCATCATCGGGTAGGCCAAGGTCACGCATAACCGCCAGCCCTTGTGATGCAAAGGCTTCGTTCAGTTCAATGACATCCATCTGATCAATGGTCAGGCCGGTCTGGGCCAAAAGTTTTTTGGTGGCCGGGGCCGGRCCAAAACCCATGATGCGYGGTGCAAGCCCGGCGGTGGCCATGCCRACCACCCGCGCTTTGGGGGTCAGGYCATATTTATCTGCCGCGTCTCCTGAGGCAAGAAGAATAGCGCAGGCCCCGTCATTMACGCCCGACGCATTGCCCGCCGTSACAGACCCGCCCTCSCGAAAAGGYGTGCGMAGATTSCCGAGGGCTTCCAAGGTGGTGCYRGCGCGGGGATGTTCGTCRAYGCTGACCACTTTYGGGTCGCCTTTGCGCTGGGGRATGGTGACCGGGATGATTTCCAYGTCAAAACGCCCGGATTYYTGRGCGGCGGCGGTTTTYTGYTGGGAGCGAAARGCAAAAAGATCTTGATCCGCRCGGGAGATATTGAAATCCTCCGCCACATTYTCCGCCGTTTCRGGCATGCTGTCGATGCCATATTGYTTTTTCATCATCCGGTTGACGAACCGCCAGCCGATGGTGGTGTCATAGGTTTCCACCTTGCGGGAAAAGGCCGCATCGGCCTTGCCCGTRACAAAGGGSGCGCGGGACATGCTTTCAACGCCGCCGGAGATCATMAGCTCCGCYTCGCCGGATTTRATGGCGCGGGCGGCAATGCCGGTGGCGTCCATGCCGGARCCACACAGGCGGTTCACGGTTGAGCCGGGCACCGTGACGGGCAATCCGGCCAGCAGGGCGCTCATACGGGCCACATTGCGGTTGTCTTCCCCGGCCTGATTGGCACAGCCCATGATCAGGTCATCTACCTCTGCCCAGTCCACCTGCGCGTTGCGGTCCATGAGGGCTTTCAGCGGAATGGCGGCCAGATCATCGGGCCGGACCGATGATAACGCGCCGCCGTAACGGCCAATGGGGGTGCGGATTGCGTCACAGATAAAAGCGTCTCTCATGATGGGGTATCTCCTAATACAGATTCTTTTGTAGCATGTGATTTGCCCCGGAAGGTGGCAATTAATTTATCGTCCTGATTGGTGATCATAATGTCATAGATGCCTTGTCGTCCCCGTCCGCCCTGAAATTTTCCGCTGGCGGTGAGRRTGTCACCGGGAAAGGCCGGGGCCAGATATTCGATGGAACATCCGGCGGCYACGGATATGATATTCCGGCTGTTGCAGGCATAGGCAAAAACCGCATCGGCAAGGGCAAAGATGGTGCCGCCGTGGGCGCTGCCATAKACATTRACCATATCCTCGGTCAGTTTTAATTTCATCACCGCAGCCCCGGCATCAATTGAGACAAAYTCAATRCCCAACAGCTTGTCCAGCGTGCGGCGGCTGTTGAATTYTGCGGCTATTTTCTGGGCTATTTCTCGGCTCATAACAGTTTTCCTGCTCCAAAGGTTGCGCGGCGGAGCAGGGGGGATGTGCGGTATCTGTCCTCACCGTAAAARCGTTGCAGATTGCCCAGAACATCACTGATATGGGTCARRCCAATATCCTCGGCCCATTGCATGGGGCCTTTGGGGTAATTRACWCCGTTSAYCATRGCRRTATCAACRCCYTSAGSSGTRGTRACRCCCTGATAGACCGCGTCRCTGCCCTCATTGGCGAGCATGGCYACAATGCGCATRACRATCAGGCCGGGGCAGTCATCARTGACGGACACYTGTTTGCCRATGGCCTGAAAGAACCCGGCGGCAACGGCCAGACTTTCTTCTGAAACCTGATCCCCTTTGGCGATGGCAATACGGCTGGCGGCGTTATAGTCGAGTGCCAGATCAAAGGTAATCACCTCATAGGGCATGACATTGGTCAGTTCCGTGGCCGTTGTCCCATCCGATAACAGCAGTAATATATTATCCACCAGAAAGCCGGACCGATTGCCCGGAACATCCTGTTTCAAGTCGCTATTGACCGTGATGCCCGCCTCTTTGGCTAGCCTAGCCAGTGGGGAAATGAGGGCATTTTCGCCGAACAGGGTGATCTCAACCGGGGCCGGGCCGGGGGGTGCGGTATGGGGCGATGGTTTTTCCACACCCTCTGCGTAATTGTAATAGCCATAACCGCTTTTACGGCCAAAACGTCCGGCGGCCACTTGCTCCTGCTGAATCAGTGACGGGCGATAGCGCGGTTCCTGAAAATAGGCATTGTAAACCGATTGGGTCACAGAGAAATTTATATCATTGCCGATCAGGTCCATCAGCTCGAATGGCCCCATTCGAAAGCCGCCCGCTTCCCGAATGCAGGCATCAATGGTCGGAATATCCGCSCCGCCCTCTTGCAGGATGCGCAGRGCTTCGGAATAAAAAGGGCGGGCRACCCGRTTGACGATAAAGCCGGGGGTGGATTTGGCATGRACCACYTTTTTGCCCCAGGCCTCGGCRGTGGCAAAGGTGAYATCGGCGACCTGTTTRTCGGTGACCAGCCCGTGAATGATCTCYACCAGCTTCATAATCGGCGCCGGGTTGAAGAAATGCATCCCCACCAYGCGYTCTGGCCGTTTCARCTGAGCGGCAATTTCGGTGATKGAGATRGASGAYGTGTTGGACGCGAGAATGGCATCCTCATCCAGAATATCCTCCAACTGGCTAAATACGGACCTTTTRATGTCGATATTTTCCACAATGGCCTCAATGACCAGCTTGGCCGGGGCAAGGTCTTCCAGCTTGTGACAGCGGTGAATACGGCCCAATATGGCCCCGCGTTCTGCCTCATCCATGCGGCCCTTGGTGACAGAGCGGGCAAGGAATTTCTCGATCTGGGCGATDCCCTTGTCGATGGCYTCGCCTGAGGTRTCGAAAATATAGACGTCATGTCCGGCGGCGGCRGCCACCTGTACRATACCGGCRCCCATRGTTCCAGCGCCGATAACGGCCACGGCCTGTGCRGGGGAAAGWGCAGTCATAAATTTATATCCTCTATTTACCGGTGAAGGTCGGTTTGCGTTTTTCGAGGAAGGCGGCAACCCCTTCCTGATAATCRTCGGAAAATCCGGCTTCCTTTTGATAATTGCTTTCCAGTTGTAACTGTGTCGCCAGATCATTGTCAATGCTGGCGCGCAGGGCTTTTTTAATCAGTGACAGGCCCAAAGTGGGCTGGCTGGTGAAATAGCGGGCCTGTTTCAGGGCCACCTCCTGTAATTCATCACCGTCAACGGCTTTCCAGATCATGCCCCAGCTTTCGGCYTGTTCGGCGGTGATGGCSTCCCCGGTCAGGGCGAGGCCCATGGCCCGGGCCATGCCCACAAGRCGCGGCAGGATATAGGTGCCGCCGCTGTCGGGRATCAGGCCGATCTTGCAGAAGACCTGAATRAATTTGGCGGATTTTGCGGCAAAAACCATATCACAGGCCAGCGCCAGATTAGCCCCGGCCCCGGCRGCAACCCCGTTCACCGCACAGATAACCGGCATGGGCAGGCKGGCCAGMCGTTTGATCAGCGGGTTATAATTCTGGTCAACGGATTCGGACAGGTCGCGCCGTTCGGCCCCSGGCTTTACCGCGCGGTCGTTCARATCCTGACCCGCACAAAAGCCCCGGCCACTMCCSGTRAGCAACAGACAGCGCACGCTTGAATCATTTTCCACGCGCGTCATGGCATCACGGACTTCTTCGTGCATTTCGGTGGTAAAGCTGTTCAGGCTGTCCGGGCGGTTCAGGGTCAGGGTCGCCAGGCCATCCGTGATCGTGAATATTATATTGTTATAAGGCATTATCTCTGCTCCCGTTTGTTACCTATGTACGCTTATACGGGTGATTATATCACAAGGACAAATAAAATATTTAAGCTATTTAACTTGAATTAACCAACCGCTCGGTCTATTAATTACAAATACGTAGGGCTTCGTCAATAAATATGTTAAATACAGGTCATAATATTTGGCCGRAATTTTATCAGGAGAAAGAGAATATGTCACAATCTTCATTGTTTGAACGTCACAAAGATACCCTTGAGAGGGCCATCACTGCCAGCAGAACCCGCGAATATTGGACGGCTTATCCTGAGRTTGCCAGCCCGAAAATTTATGGCGAGAATGCATCTGCSGATGGCGAAGCGGCGTTTAAAGCCTATCTCAATAAGGATTTCACCATTGACCAGCCYGCTGTGACGGGCACRGTTGGYKCRGAAAGATCGCCKTACGGCTTTGATCTGGGCATTAATTATCCCAAGGTGGATGCGGCGGCGCTGATCAGYGAAGTAGAGRCMATTCGTCAGRACTGGGCCAAGGCGTCCATTGARGCKCGGACAGGCATCTGCCTTGAAATTCTGGACCGTATTAACAAGCGCAGCTTTGAAATGGCCTTTGCGGTCATGCATACCACCGGGCAGGCCTTTATGATGGCTTTTCAGGCTGGYGGCCCCCATGCGCAGGACCGGGGGCTGGAAGCSGTGGTCTATGCCTATGAGGATATGACCCGCACGCCAGCGGTYGCCCGTTGGGAAAAGCCGCARGGCAAGCGTGAYCCRCTGGTCATGGAAAARCAYTTYACCGTGATYCCCCGGGGCATAGGATTGGTCATTGGCTGCTCAANCTTTNCCCACATGGAAYAGYTATCCCGGTTTRTTYGCCAGCCTTGTGACYGGCAATGCGGTYATTGTAAAGCCCCATCCGGGCGGTATCCTGCCGCTGGCCATTACGGTTGAAATCTGCCGCGATGTTTTGTCWGAAGAAGGGTTTAATCCCAAYATCGTCACGCTGGCCGCYGACAGTGCYGAGGCCCCGCTGGCCAAGGAACTGGCTCTGGCACCSGAAGTGAAGYTGATCGACTTTACCGGYAGYACCACATTCGGCAACTGGYTGGAAGAYAATGCGCGGCAGGCTCTGGTCTATACGGAAAAGGCMGGCGTCAAYTGTGTGATCATTGAYAGCACYGATAATTTCCGGGGCATGATTGGCAACCTTGCCTTYACYTTGAGCCTYTAYTCAGGGCAGATGTGTACCACRCCGCAGAATATTTTTATCCCCGAAGGCGGCATTGAAACCGAAGAYGGTCACAAGAGCTTTGATGARGTGGCGGCRGCYTTGGCYACCGGCGTTGAAAAGCTCAACGGTGATGACGCGCGYGCCAGTGCYATYCTKGGSGCMATYCAGAGYAARGCRACCCTTGARCGCATCGGGGARTATGGYAAGGGTGACAATGTTATTCTGGCGTCGCGCTCGGTCCCTATGGACGGATTTGACGGGGCGATCATTCAGACACCYYTGATYTTGAAAGCCACGGATGAAAGCTCCTATACGGCGGAATTATTTGGCCCTATTTCTTTTGTGGTGCCGAGCAAGGATACGGCGGATAGTCTTAAAATTGTTGAAAACAGTGTGAAAAATCACGGCGCCATCAGCTTTGGCATCTATTCCGCGTCAGACGAGGTGTTGGAAGCGGCAGAGGATATGGCCTGCCGGGTTGGGGTTGCGATATCCTTTAACCTGACCGGCGGCGTTTATGTGAATCAGACGGCGGCTTTCAGTGACTTCCACGCCACGGGATGCAATCCGGCGGCCAATGCGGCATTGTCCGATACCGCCTATGTTTCAAACCGTTACCGGGTGGTTCAGAGCCGTAAACATATCTGAATATAAGCCTTTCTAAAAATAAGTCCCCGGCAGCACCAATCTGTCGGGGATTGTTTTTTTATGCTTTTGCCCTTATCCTGTCGTTCAGAAGAATTTTTCATAAACGGATGAGTAAGCAAGGATGTTTGGAAAAATCGCAATAATGGTCTTGGTAATGTTTCTCACATCATGTGACAAGCCGCAGGAAAACCATGAAGAAGATCGTCTGACATATAGTTTCAGAGATGAAAGCCCCGCGTTAACGCAACATGTTGCGACAATTGTTGAGGATGCTAAAGCCCTGAAATATCAGACGGCCCTGAACAAGCTGGCCCTATTGTCCGCAACCCGTACATTAACCAAAGAACAAAAACATGCCGTGGATACACTGGCGCGGCAATTGCGCTATGACATGGAAGAAAAAATATTCACAGAACGTCAAGGGCTGGAATTAAAAGATGAATAAATCAGTGATGCATGTTATCTGGAAACTGTTGGTGGTTTCATTACTGGTGGGGCTGGCGCTGGATTATTTTGATATAAGCCCGGCGGATTTGATCCATGATATTCCGGAAACCGTGGGCAGGATATTTGACACATTTCTTCAATTTATCAGTTGGGGCGGCAAGTATGTTCTGCTCGGCGCGATTGTCGTGGTGCCGGTCTGGATCATCATGAATATTGGTGTGATCAAGGACAAGTTAAAACGAAAGAACTGAGGTATAAATGGCCAGACTGGCGTTAATCGCATTCTGTTTGATTTTCAGCTCTTTGCCGGTGCAGGCAAAGGACACTATTACGGGCCGTGAAGTCTATCATTTTGATAAAAATCATACCAATATCATGTGGTTTATCAGCCATATCGGGTTTTCCAACTCCATGGGCCAGTTTATGGATTATGACGGGGAAATCATATTGGATTATGACAACCCGGATCAAAGTTCGGTTTCTATCACCCTGAAAACAGCCAGTATAATGACCGGCCTGGCGGATTTTGACAAGCATTTGAAATCGGCAGAGTTCTTCAATGTGGAAAAATACCCGACCGCTCGGTTTGTCAGTACAAAAGTGACATTGGGCAAGAGTAACAGGGCAACTGTTGACGGAAATTTTACCCTTCTTGGGATAACCAAGCCGCTAACCTTAAAGGTCCGGTTCAACAAACGGGCGATGGATATTCAGCAGAATAAAATGCGCACAGGATTTTCCGCCAAAACGACCGTAAAGCGGTCCCGCTATGGCATGAAAAAATACCTGCCTCTTGTGGGGGATGAGGTGACAATCAGGATTGAGGCTGAGGCTTTGATTAAACAGTAAATAAAAATACAGGGCAAAAAAATGGCATTAAAAAATACAGAAATATCCTATGGTAGTGTTGCCAAGGCTTTCCATTGGGGCATGTTCATTATTCTGGCTGGTTTGGTAATTCTGGGCAATTACATGGCCGATCTGCCGACCGATACGCCGGATCAGGTGAGTTATAAATTTGACCTTTATAGTCTGCATAAATCTTTCGGGATTTTGATACTTTTCCTTGTGGTTCTGCGGCTGATCTGGCGCAAGATGAATCCGGTGCCGATAATGCCCGGCACCATGAGCCGCCTTGAAAATGTCAGTGCCCACGCCATGCATATGTTGCTCTATGCGATCATGTTTTTGCAGCCCGTGTTTGGTTGGCTCCTGAGTTCCTATGAGAGCAATGCCGTTAAATTCTTTGGTCTGGAACTTCCGGCACTTGTTGGTAAGAACAAAGAGATGGGGGAATTGTTTGAGGAACTCCATGAGGTGACTGCTTGGCTTCTGGTTACAGCCTTTGTTGTTCATGTAGCGGCAGCTTTATATCACCATTATGTGCGCAAGGACGATGTGATGGAACGTATGTCCCTGCGTCCGAAAAAGCCCGAATAAAGTATGAAATGGTATTTTCTCTTTGTTGTAGCCTTTCTGCCGTCCATGGCATTGGCCAGTGGTGGGGCCTGGCAGGTTGAGGGAGCCGAGAGTTCCATAAAATTTTCCGTAGCCATTGAAGGCAGCCTAACCGAGGGGAATTTTCCGAAATTTGAGGCGAAAATACAGTTTGATAAGGAAAAGCTGGATCAGGCTAAGGTGGAAATTACCATTGACCTTAATCATATTGAGGCCTTTTATGGTGATGTTGCGGCAAATCTGAAGAAAAAAGACTGGTTTGATGCGGCACAATTTCCCAAGGCCCGTTTTGTCAGTACGGCGTTCAAACATCTTGACGGGGATAAATATCAGGTGGCCGGTAACCTGAGCTTAAGGGATGTAACACGGGCCGAAACGCTTTATTTTACTTTGGTGCAATATGACCAGAAGCAGGCCGCTATAAAGGGTAAAATGGTCATTAACAGGCTGAATTACGGGGTTGGGCAGGGGGCATGGCGTGACCTGTCCAGCGTGGCAGGACAGGTTTTCTTGAATGTTGTGATTAAAGCCACCAGATGATTATTTTCGGRCGGGAAACGTCACATTTGATTTTTGCCGCATTTTTTCCTACAGTGGCATCAGGCTACATAAAGGGTGAGCTTCTATGAACGGGGATAAGTTAATCGAAGTTGTGTTATGGATATTGAGCCTGATTTTGGCGATTGTCTTTTTTTATAACGGCGCAAATAAAATTATCGGCAGCCCCCATCAGGTGGCTCAGTTTGAACAATTTGGTTTGCCGTCCGGGTCACTGATTGTGGTTGGTTTTTTTGAATCCATTGCGGGATTAATGCTAACCATTCCGCGTCTGACGATTYTGGGCGGCATTGTTCTGGGTCTGATTATGNTGGCCAGTGCGGKTYTKAACTTTTATCATGATAACGCAACATCGTCCTTTCGGGCCGTGGTGATTGTCATCATGCTGGCAGGTATTTGTTATCTGCGCTATAAACGCCGAAATMTYAAACCTCAATCTGAATAGGATTTCTTAATTTTGTTCGTGTTGGGATCAACGCTGTTCAGGGTCACGTCATAACCCCATAGCCGCTGAATATGGGCGAGGGTCGTATCAGCCTGTTTTTCCTCCAGCGTCACATCATTGGTCATATTATGGGTCAGAATCATGGACCGGTTGCCGTGAAGATCCACATTTGTCACCTGTATATCMARATCAAGATTGGCTACTGAATATTGGGCGGCCAGGGCACTGCGCACTGCCTTGTAGCCTTGCTCATTATGAATGGCATCAACCACATAATGGGGCTTTGATGTATCGTCTTTCAGGTTGAACAGGCGCAGTTCCCGCATAAGATGGGGGCTGAGATATTGCAGGATAAAGCTTTCATCCCGGAAATTCTCCCAGGCATCTTTCAGGGTCGCAATSGCCTGGTTATTGCCGGCAATATCCGGGAACCATTCCCGGTCCTCGTCGGTRGGCTGTTCGCAAATACGTTCAATATCCTTCATCATGGAAAAGCCCAGCGCATAGGGGTTTATGCCGGAGAAGTGAGGRCTGTCAAAGTCGGGCTGGGCCACAACGCGGGTATGGAAATCAATGAATTCCAGCATAGCCCCCTCGGTAATCTGGCCGGTGTCATAAAGCCGGTTCATAATGTGATAATGGACGAAACAGGCGCAGCCCTCATTCATCAGCTTGGTTTGACGCTGGGGGTAAAAATATTGGGCGATGGAGCGCACAATACGCAGGATTTCCCGCTGCCAGCTTTCCAATATGGGGCTGTGTTTTTCCAGAAAATACAGCAGGTTGGATTCCGGCAGGCCAAGTTTTTGGGCCAGTTCCTTTTCGATCAGGTCTATTTCATGGCTGTCCTTGCTGTTGCTCTCGGGCAGGGTGCGCCATAATTCGCTATATTGGGACCGTTCATATTCCGCCCGCGCCAGCTCTTTCTCCCGCAGGGCCGCGCTGTCCAGCTTTTGGCGGCGGGTGAATTTATCAATGCCCTGTCCCTGCAAGGCATGGGCGCTGTCCAGTATTTTCTCTACTTCTTTCTGGCCGTATTTTTCCTCGCATTTGGCRATATAGTTTTTGGCAAACTGTAAATAATCCAAWATGGCATTGGCGTCCGTCCATTGCTTGAACAGATGATTGTTTTTGAAAAAATGGTTATGRCCAAAGGCGGCATGGGCCAGAACAAGGGTCTGCATGGTCATGGARTTTTCTTCCATGATGTAACAGATRCAGGGATTTGAATTGATGACAATTTCATAGGCCAGACCGCTGACCCCCTTGCGATAGCTGGCCTCATCCCGGACAAAGCTCTTGCCAAAGGACCAGTGGCTRTACATGAGCGGCATCCCCACMGAGGAATAGGCATCCAGCATCTGTTCGGATGTGATGACCTCCACCTGTGTCGGGTAAACGTCAAGGCCCATTTCATCTATGGCAATCGTCTGGATAGCCTGAAAGACCTTGTCCACGGCGGCGTAATCCCAGTCGGCACTATCAAACAGGGGCGTAAYTTTRGCCTTTTTTTTCGATGCACTCATCATACGGCCTCGCTGGCTTTGTTTTTATCGAACAGATCATGAAGGACCGGGAAWATATCCTCTGGYCCGGTGACTTTGCGAACCGCGAAATTCTCATGGCTCTKGGTRATCTGATCATAGGTTTGCCACAGGCGGGTTACGTTGCCRTCRCTRGGGAACATTTCYGCCTCATGRCGGTCCCAGACCTCCACATARGCRAAATACTGGCATTGGGGTAATAATTCCTGGGTCAGGATATGCTGRCAGCGRACATTGTCACTATTCAGGTTATCCCCGTCCGAGGCCTGCGCGGCATAGATATTCCAGTCATCGGGCGGATAGCGGTCRGTGATYACTTTCTGCATCACTTCCAGCGCGGTGGAGACAATGGTGCCGCCGGTTTCCCGYGAATNGAAANAARGTTTCCTCATCCACTTCGCTGGCCAGATGAGTATGGCGGATGAAGACCACATCAACCTTGCTATATTGCCGGGTCAGGAACAGATGGAGCAGCATGAAAAAYCGTTTCGCCAGTTCCTTATGGACTTCGCCCATAGAGCCGGACACATCCATCAGGCAGAACATGACCGCRTGGGTATTGGGTTTTTCGACCTCGGTAAAGCTGGTATAGCGCACRTCCAGCGGGTCRATATARGGCACWATCCGGCGGCGTTTCTGCTTTACCTCSAGTTCTTCCAGMAGRGCAACCAGCTTTTTCTGGTCCTTGATCGGCAGCTTGTCTTTTTTGCGCAGCAGGGTGATTTTATCTTCCAGTTCCGCAATCTCGGCTTCGCGGGGACGGCGCAGGCACAGGCGGCGGGCGAGGCTGTTGCGCATGGTCAGTTTCAGGTTCAGATTGCTGGGCGATCCCTGCCGTTTATATCCGGCGCGCTGGAATTCATGGACCACTTCCTCCTTGATGGATTTTTTGATGAAATCGGGCAGGGCCATGTCCTCAAAGAATATATCCAAAAATTCATCACGGGTCAGGGTGAATTGGAAACTATCCTCACCCTCGCCATCTTCGCTGGCCTCCCGTCCGCCTTGGCCCTGGCCTTGGGGCGGCGGGCGCTTGATCTTGTCGCCGGGCATAAAGTCCCGGTTGCCGGGCATGACCCGGTCCCGGTGGCCTTTTCTCATATCGCCCATAAAGCGTGGTTCGGTCAGCCCGTCAGCGGGTATCTTGATGCGCTCGCCGCCGTCCGTATTGCTGATCTTGCGGTCTTTTATGGCGTCATTTACGGCGCGTTTGATCTGCTTTTTGGCCCGGTCCAGAAAACGCTGGCGGTTTGACAGGCTTTTGCCCTTGGGGTTCAGCCTTCTGTCGATGATATGCATCATGGTAAATCACCTCCCGTTACCCGGCCTTGTTAACCCGCATATACCATTCGACCAGCCGATGAACCTGTCGTTCGCTGTACCCCCGTTCGGTCAGGCGCGAGACAAATTCATGATGCTTGCCTTCGGTGTCCTTGTCTTTCTTGGAGCCAAAGCTGATGACCGGCAGCAGATCTTCGACGCTGCTGAACATGCGTTTTTCGATCACTTGGCGCAGTTTTTCGTAAGAGGTCCATTTGGGATTCTTGCCCGCATTATTGGCCCGGGCGCGCAGGGCGAACTTAACCACTTCGTTGCGGAAATCCTTAGGATTCGAAATGCCCGCCGGTTTTTCAATCTGGGATAATTCCTGATCCAGAATTTTACTGTCCAGCAGTTGCCCGGTATCCGGGTCTTTGAAATCATGGCCCTCTATCCATGAATCCGCATAAGAGATATAGCGATCAAACAGATTTTGACCATAATCACCGTAGGATTCAAGGTAAGCCTTCTGGATTTCATTGCCGATAAATTCAGCGTAGCGCGGGGCCATCTCGGCCTTGATGAAATTGAGATATTTCTTTTCCACTTCCTCGGGCAATTGTTCGCGCAGCAAGGCCTGTTCCAGAACATACATCAGGTGAACCGGATCGGCGGCCACCTCATAGGTGTCATAATTAAAGGTCTCGGCCAGTACCTTGAAGGCAAAGCGGGTGGAGATACCGTCCATGCCCTCATTAACCCCGGCGGCATCCTTATATTCCTGCATGGGCTTGGCTTTAGGGTCCACATCTTTCAGATTTTCACCGTTATAGACCCGCATCTTTGAATAGAGGTTGGAATTTTCATGCTCTTTCAACCGGGTCAGGATGCTGAAACGGGCCATCATATCCAATGTGCCGGGGGCGCAATTGGTTTTATCCAGCTCTGACTTTCTCAGCAGTTTATTGTAAATCTGTGCCTCCTCATCGGCGCGCATGCAATAGGGCACCTTGATCACATAAACCCGGTCGATGAAGGCTTCGTTATTTTTGTTATTCTTGAAGGTCTGCCATTCGGACTCGTTGGAATGGGCGAGGATAATGCCCTGAAACGGGATTGCGCCCATATTTTCGGTGCCGATATAATTGCCCTCCTGTGTTGCGGTTAGCAGGGGATGCAGCATCTTAATGGGGGCTTTGAACATCTCGACAAATTCCAGAATGCCTTGCGTCGTTGTATTCAACCCGCCGCTATAGGCATAGGCGTCCGTGTCATTTTGTGAGAAATATTCCAACTTGCGGATGTCCACCTTGCCGACCAAAGTTGAAATATCCTGATTATTCTCATCGCCCGGTTCGGTCTTGGCAATGCATATCTGGCGTAGTTTGGACGGGTTCATCTTGACCACGGTGAATTTGGAAATATCGCCGCCGAATTCGTCCAGTCTTTTCAAGGCCCAGGGCGACATAAGGCCGGTCAAACGGTGGCGGGCAATGCCGTATTTATCGCTCAATATATCACCCATGGTGTCGGGGTTAAACAGGCCCAGCGGCGATTCAAATATCGGGCTGATATGATCCCCGGCTTTGAGGATATAGATCGGTTCCTTTTCCATCATTTCCTTGAGCCGTTCCGCAAGGGACGACTTGCCGCCGCCCACGGGGCCAAGCAGATAGAGAACCTGTTTGCGTTCTTCAAGGCCTTGGGAGGCATGTTTGAAGAAACCGACCATGCGCTCAATAGTTTCCTCCATGCCGAAAAATTCTTCGAAGCCCTTATACTGTTTGAGGGTCCGGTTCATGAAGATGCGCCCGAGCCGCTCATCCCGTGAGGTATCAATCATCTCCGGCTCGCCTATGGCCTTGATCATCCGCTCGGCGGCGGTGGAATACATCACCGGGTCTTCCTTGCAGCCCCTGAGGTATTCTCTTAAGGAAAGCTCGCTTTCCCTCTGTTCATCATACTGGCTGGAATAAAGATCAAAAATATTTTCTGCAACGGACATGGCGCACTCCTTGGCTTCTCGGGTTTAAGGGCTTGTCAGGTCAGTATCAGGTAAGGGCGCATGTGGGCGGCGCAGGCAGGGCTGTTCTGACAAGGTCAGAAGGGAAGCAATGTAAATGGCCGTGTCTTGTGGACTATTTTTGAGGAAAATCGGCGATTTACGCGACTTCCCTCCCCATATATTTCGTGTCGATGCGTTGGACCCGCATCATTATATGCATCTCAGTAAAGTAAACTAGAATGGTTATTATTTGATTAAGAATATGGTTAATATAAGGCAGATTTATTCACATTTAAGTGACTTTGGTTGGCACTATTTTAGCATACCTCAGATTAAGGTAATATTAACAGAATATACCCTACCCTTGGCCTATATATTAATGTATAGGCCTATTTTCAGCGGTGCCATATATATTTTTGAGGGAATACATGGATTTCCGCGTATTACTTAAAAGGTAAAGTATATTTTGCGAGTCGGGAAGTTGATTTAAAAAACTGAAAGAAGTAGAGAGGGTATAAGCAATAGGCTATGGCAAATTATCTTTTTAGATATATGTTGAGCTTTTTATTGTTGAGCATTTTCATAATTTTGATCATTGTTGTTGTGGTCTATGATGAAGAAACTCATGTGCAATCCAGTTATACGACGAACATTGCCGGTCGGCAGCGCATGTTGTCACAACGCATTGCAAATTATTCCAACCAACTTCTGGCCTGTAAATAGTCTCCCCTAAAAAACTATTGAAAGTCTTATGGAATAAGGATTCCCATGGCTTTTGGTATGTTGTAAACTGCAACGAATATAATATTCCCCTTCAAA
>NVVY01000048.1 GCA_002749135.1 Alphaproteobacteria bacterium
GTCATTCTCCTATCATTGGGGCAGCTTTGTTCATCAAAACCGACCCCGTTATATCATACGGAGAATGATCCTACTTCAATTACGCTATGTCCCCATTTTCCCCCTTTTTTAGGACCGACTAATTAAGTGTATTGCGCACCACGATGGTTCCTGATACTGTCAACGTAATTCGTGATTTCACATAATTTTAAGGGGGAGACAACATGCGCTATTTTAAGAGAACCCTCGTCTCAATTGCCATGTCTATCGCTTTGTTTGCGGCTTCGAGTGTGCCGGAGAATGCGCAGTCCGAGGAGCCAAAAGCTGTGAACATCGGTTTTGTGTTATATACCAAGAGCAGGACACCTGGGACACTGACTGCGAGGTGGAACTACGCTAACCATTATTTTGGTCCGGGCTTGGCTACCGGCGGACCGGATGAAGGTTTTGCGGGTAATTATCATGTCCGCTATTTTTACGAGAATGGAAAATTCTCGGACGAGTATGATTTGAAAGTAAAGCAGAATGGCAGCTTTTTTGATGTTACTTGGCTGGTCGACGGTGTGGTTCAGGCTCGTGGAGTGGGAATGCTCATAGAAGAGGGAGCTGCTCTTGCAGTTGGTTGGCGTAGGGTAGATGACTAAGCTACGATCCTGAGTTCCAACGTCAGCTTTCCACCCAAAAGCAGAAATGAATTACGGTTAGGGATCAATGGGGTCAGAGTCATTTGATCTATTAACGGCACTAAAATTATCTGATCTCATCATTCCAGCCCCAAAACTGCCTTACCCTGTATAAAGTTAATGTCCACCGGGATATTGGCGTTTTTCAGCTTGTCCAGATCGGCTTTCAGGGCCGGGCTCATGATGCCTTTGGTCGTGAGTAGCTCCTTGGCGCGTGCGTAATCGCCGTCGCCCTGTATGGTCAGCAGGAGATTACCGAGGCTGTTCATGGCGATGTTGAATTTTTTCGCATTGACCTCGTAATCACCATTTTCGTTCTTGGCAAACGCGCCCATATCGAGGAAATAGTTAAAGCGCACCATATTGGCCTTGCCATGGGCCGAGGAGGCTCCGAAACGGCTGGACCGGAAAATGCTGGTGACGAAGGTGACATAATAATCCATCATCACGCCGTCCGTTATATCGCCTTTTTCATAGAGCTTTTTGATCATATAAAGCCCGAGCAAGTCGGCCTTGCCTTCCTCAAAAGACGATGCCGCTTCTTTCAGGGCCAATCTCACCGGTCCCTTGCCGGTCAGGGTCTGTTTAATGCCAAGGCCGTGGGCGACCTCATGAAACATGGTGTTGGAGAAAAAGGCGTTGAAGGTCACATGTTTGCGCTGTTCCGGCGCGATCAGCACACCGGCAATGGGCAACAGGATTTTATCAAACTTGGCCCGCATGGCATTCTTGAGCTGCAGACGCCGGGTGCCTTTTTTGAGCTGAACCTCCTCATCATTGGGCAGGTTGATGGCGATGGTTTTGGATCCGGCATTGGAATGGCCGCCGTAATAGATCACGTCATAGGCGTTCAGGTCGCTGTCCGTACCCGGCGTTTCCGCCTTATAGGCGTCGGGCACCGGCAATCCCCTTTGCAGTTCGGGCAGGACGGCGGTRAAGCGGGCCAGYCGCTCGCTCCAGACCGGGTCTTTGATCAGGACGTAAGCCTCATAGGCCGCCCGGTARCCGAACAGCAGGTCTTCATAGGTTTCAATGGCGCCGATRACCATTTCGACCRGGTTGCTTTTCATATCCATCCAGGCRAARTCRCTGGGYTGRTAATCRTCGGTGGTGATGGCYTCGGCGCGCATCAGMAGGTAATTTTTAAATTCTGCRTTATCGGCAAARCCGGCGGCCTTGCGCAGGAKGTCGGCGGCYTTGGTTAATTCGGCYTTGTATAAKATGTGATAGGGGATGACGGTGAGCTGCCCSGCGTCATCACGGCGCAGAACCGAATAAAGCCCGAYCTTGCCTGRATTGTCAAAGGCCTCAAATTCCKCTTTGGTCATRTCTGCGGGATARAAATTWGCSCCAAGGGGYTTTTCGCCGACGCCYTTCARRAACGGYTTGTCCCCRTCCAGMCGGTCCCACGGGCCATAATTCTTGCGGACAAAGGCCAGTGCTTKYTYRTCGGTGAGTGARGACAGGAGYYTGTCCTTGTCRCCATATGCYTGYTGCCAATAGAGGTCATCCATGATCTGTGACGCGTCRATCARCAGGCTGACCATCTTGCGCTGATTATCGCTGAGGTGGCTCAGGTYACCGGTCAGGGTGTAATCCGTATAAATATCGGCCCGTKYGCGGGCGGCGTCCGAKACCCAGACATTTTCGGCGGGCTTTGCGGTRSTTTYCYCGGCGGGYTTGTCACAGCCRRACAGGGCMATGAGRGCGGTTGCAGAGGCGGCGGTTAAAAGTAGTTTYAGCGTTTTGTTCATCCTGTATCCCCGGATCATGTTTTGTTGNNTTTTGAAACAGTGAGTGTTGCAGAAAAYCRGCCAGAGATCAAAGAGATMTTTNATGTCTGTTCTTTTTTTGYCGGAATGAAGGGCAGGGCCAGAAGCCAGAAAATATTGCGGTGTTTTGCGCCCTGACAATCAAGAAGGCCAATGGGCATATTTTCCTGATCCACGGCRTCCAMSGGCGTAAAGCTGCGGCCCAGATAATCCCAATAGGGRAAGACGATGCTGTAATTGCTGTTGGTRTGYGGCTCATAGGCGGAATGATGTATCCGGTGCATATCCGGSGTGACGAAAAACAGYCGSAKGAATTTCTCCAGCCTTTTAGGCAGTTTGACATTGGTATGGACAAAGAAATTTACGCAGATCACGAGAAACYGATAAATAATAATCGCGATAACCGGCACACCCAGCAGAAAAATTATGACAAAAGCGGCCAGAGTGCCGATGAACGGCTCCAACGGGTGGAACCTGAAACTGGTGGTAAAATCAWAATCCGGGTCGGAATGATGTATTTTATGAAAGGCCCAGAAKAYAGGCRCATGATGATAGAGCAGATGCAGGGCATATTTGCTGAAATCATATATCAGRATKGASAKAACCACCGYGATRCTGYCCGGCACTGCCASWATATTRAACARCCCCCAGCCTTGGTTATGCACATAAATGGCAAAGGCAATTGCGGTGATGGGCAGGATAAATCTTTCGATGATRCTATARCTTATRCCAAGCAGGAAGTTGCTTAGCCAACGCATRCCGATTGGGTATTTGTTGGTACGAAGCGGCAGAAGTATTTCCAGCAAAGGCATAAGGGCGAGCATGGAAAAATATAGGCCATTATAAATATAAGGCTCATAAGATTCCAGAAAACTCATCCATTATGCCTTTTGAAAGTACTAAAAAAATTATTTCTTTTTAATAACTCTGGCCAGAATAATGGCAACGGCGGCGGCACCAGCAAACATGCCGAATGTTCCGGGTTCTGGAACTGTAGTTGGCCCCTGAGGAGCGCCAGCAGCGGCCAATGAGACAAAACCCAATAGTGAAACGGTTGCTAAACCAGCTTTAATACCTATATTTTTCATTTTTACATCCTTTTTTTTAATTTAGTGATGTTTAATATGCAATATACATACCAAAGTTAGATGTGCCTAATATAACATGGGGTTAAGATAAGGCGGTAATATTTACATGTTAAATAGTGTAAGRAATCCTGACAGTTTAGAGCGTTATTCTTGCCATTTTTTACACTTTTGGGTGTCGGCGTCCTTGGCCGCGACCCACTTTGCCCCCTGTTCCGTTTGTTCCTTTTTCCAGAATGGCGCATCTGTTTTCAGCCAGTCCATGATGAATTCAGCGGCCTCAAAGGCGGCTTCACGGTGGGCGGACAGGGTGATGACCAGAACAATCTGATCACCGGGGTCAAGGGTGCCATGACGATGAATGACCGTGATCCCCTGAAGGGGCCATCGGTTTTCGGCGGTCTGACATATCTGGCTCAGTTGTTTTTCAGCCATGCCGGGGAAATGCTCTAGAGTCATTTTGCGGACATTATGATCGYCGTGAAAATCCCGCACCAGCCCGGTAAARGTGACAATAGCCCCAATGTCCGTGCGGCCCTTGCAGAGGTYAYTGATCTCGGCGGYAATGTCAAAATCCTGTGACTGAACCTGAAYTTTCATGGCTCACCCGCCTGTCATGGGGGGAAAGAAWGCAACCTCGTCACCATCGGTCAGGGGATGGTCAAAATCCACATGGGTCTGATTGACCGCCACCCGGATCAGGGCTTTGTCGTCAAACGCCGCCCGGTAAGAATCATTTTYCCCCCGTAAGTGGGCGATCAAGCCCGCGACATTTGTAACAGTGTTCGGCAGGGGCAGACTCTCTGATCCATGACCAATAGTCTCACGAAGCCGGGCGAAATAAAGCAATAGCATAATCGTCACTCCATCATATGGCGCAGGCCGGATTTCAGGTAATCATAGCCGGTATAAAGGGTGAGTATAGCCGCAACCCAGAGACATATATTGCCAATCAGGACGGCATCTATCGCATCCGGCGCGGCATCRCCCACCAGCAAAAAACCCAGGGCAAATATTTGCAATGYKGTTTTCCATTTGGCAAGGTAAGACACCGGGACGCTGACCTTTAAGTCTGCCARAAATTCCCGCAGGCCCGATACCACAAATTCCCGGCACAGGATGATCACTGCGGCAATAACCGCCAGCCCCTCAATCCTCTGAAAAGCGACCATCATCAGCAGAGCGGCGGCAATRAGCAATTTGTCRGCGATGGGGTCCATGAATTTACCCAGCGCAGAGGTCATGTTGTATCTACGGGCAACATAACCATCTAAAAAATCGGTAATCCCGGCGAGGCTAAAGATGGTAAAGCCGATCCAGTTCGCCTTGTCCCCCTCCAGATAGAAGGASCCGACGATCAGGGGAATCATCAGGATACGTGAAAAGGTCARTAGGTTGGCAAGGTTATACATTACATCCGGCCTGTTGGTATATTTCTGCGACAGTTATAGGCCAAACMRGYTGTCCTGCCAAYAGTCAATTGATGTCCTGYCAGGCTCGGGAAGAATTTTTGTMRRKRWNCATATAATMTGATCAGAYTGCTTGTCTTGTGATTAATATGCCGRCAATAAGAAAACTGTCATATTTGGGTCATCATTTCGTCACGGGGMGGGCCTATACAGGCCGTATCCCAATAGGGGGATATATGATATGAAGGATATAAATATGACGAGTATCATCCCGTCTTTACTGAATGATGATGAGACCACACGCCGGGTTGCCCGGGTTTTGCTCCGCCATGTGGGGCCGAAGAACAAGGCCGAGGCCATGAGCATACTGCACAGCCGGATCGGGGTTTACACCAGTGATGACAGTGCCATCACCAAAGAGGTCGATAGTTACTTTATGTAACCGGCTTCAGTCTTCTTCCGGTTCCATAAACCGGTGGAGATGGACCACCACATATTTGGTCATGGCATCATCCACATTGGCATGGCTGGCGCCYTTCCAGGCTTCATAGGCCTTTTTATAGCTCGGAAATATTCCGACTATATCCAGATTTTCCGTATCAATAAAATCCAGTGTCTGCGGGTTATTGACTTTGCCRCCAAAGACAAGATGCAAGAGATTGTTCGCCATAAAWTGTCAGTCCTTATAAAGTTGCGTCCTACATATCGCCAAACAGTATAAAGTGCAATAGCTCAATATTTCCCTAATGCTTTTTATTTTGGGGTGGGCAGTCGGCCAACGGCCTGCTGGAAAATATCGGCCATCTGCAATATATTTCCGTCACTATTTTCCGGCCCGTCAAATTCCAGCCCCATRGGCAGRCCGTCCTCTGTCATCCCCATGGGGACRGTGRCGCCGGGGATGCCCGCATTGCTGGAYGGGTCTGTATTATGGACATAGGCCTGAAARGTRGRRACKTYYGYGCCGTTAATATTCACGGTTTCATCCTGCCCTATGGGCCGGGCRGCAAGTTTCGTGGTGGGAAAGACCRTGGCATCAAGCTGATTTTTYGCAAAATAATCCCGGTAACATTGCCKAAGCTTCGGGCGGCCYTCCGCGCRTAATTGCTGATAGTSCTCCGGCGAGACRGGCGGCTCTGCACAGATGGCCTGATACAGGCCTTTTACGTCCGGACTGCCCATGCCCGCAATCAACTGATCAAATGTCAGGCCGGTGCCTTTCAGATAGTCTGTCATATCCGTCACGGCCTCATAAAGACAGATGGGCATGCTGATGGCCTCATTGARGGCGGGCATCTGATCCATATCCRCTTCCACAAGCTCCGCGCCAAGGTCGCGCAGGAYRCYCAGGGCCTTTTCGGTGGCCTTTGCTACTTGTCCATCCAACTGGTCGTAAAAATAGGTTCGTGAGATCCCAATGCGGATGCCTTTCAGGTCGGTGCGCGGCGYGGGCRCGGCYTCKCCGGTCACTATTTGGTCGATGAGCTGAAKATCGGCCACGGTCCGCGCCATGGTGCCCATGGTGTCGCGGSTGTGGGCGATGGGAATGGCGCCGTCTGCTCCGTACCGTCCCATGGTGGGGCGAAAGCCGGCGATGCCGCACAGGGCCGGGGGRATACGGGTGGAGCCGCCGGTATCGGTGCCGATGGCGAACGGGGCCATGCGCGCCGCTACCGCCGCCGCACTGCCGCCGCTGCTGCCGCCTGCGATCATATCCGGGTTATAGGGGTTTCTCACCGGCCCAAAAACACTGTTGTTGGAGGTAATGCCAAAGGCCAGCTCATGAAGGTTGGTTTTGCCCAGAACCAGCGCCCCCTGATCCAGCAGTTTTTGCAGGAACGGCGCGTTGTGGCCGGGCCGATGGTTTTTCAGGGCCCTGGTGCCGCCCGTGGTCACATAATCCGCCGTTTCAATATTATCCTTGACCGCGATGGGCAGGCCAAATAATGCGCCGCAATCCTCCCCCGCCGCCCGCCGCCGGTCAAGCTCCGTCGCTTGCGCGCCAAGCAAGTCCTCATCAAAGGTGATAAAGGCATTCAGGTCGCTTTTATCCTTTATCTGACGGGTGAGGGCGGCCACATAGTCGGACACGGTCATATCCCCTTGCCTGAGGGCCGCTACAACCTCTGTTGTGGTCAGATCAAGAACAGTCATGGCAATTTCCTTTTTAGGTGATATTCAAAAATCACAGACCAAATATCATCATATAAATGACTACGGTGATACAGACAGGCGCAATATATTTTGTGCTGAATTGCCAGATCATAAAACCCGCGCTGCCCAGGGGGTAGTCAATCTGGTGGCTGACGGTTTTGCGTTCAATGGCCCAACCCATAAACAGGGCGAGCATCAGGGCATTGATCGGCAACATGACATTGGCAACGATGAAATCCATAATGCCGAATAGGTTTTTGTCGGCTAACGGCCCGATAAAACTCAGCGGCTTAAAGTCGGACAGAACATTAAAGGACAGCAACATTATCAGTCCCACGGCCCATGCACCAACCCCCGTGATCCATGATGTGCGCCTGCGGGACAGGCCCTTGTCCTCAAACCATGCGATGGCTGGCTCCAGCATGGCCAGTGATGAGGTAAAGGCGGCAAAGGTCAGCAACAGGAAAAACAGAACTCCAAAGATCATGCCGCCCGGCATCTGGCCAAAGGCAATGGGCAGGGTGGCAAAGATCAGGCCCGGTCCCTCACCGGGGGTCAGGTTATACTGAAAGACGATGGGGAAGATCATAAATCCGGCCAGCAGGGCGACGATGGTGTCGGCCACGGCAATGATGGCGGCGGCCTTGGGCAGGGACACATTTTCCGGCAGATAAGCCCCRTAGGTRATCAARGCSCCGACCCCGATGGCCAGYGAAAAGAGCGCYTGYCCYAARGCCATCAARACCGTATGGCCGGTGATTTTGGAGAAATCCGGGCTGAACAGGAAAGTGAAGGCTTCCCCGCCCTTGCCGGTAAACATGGCATAGGCAGACAGGAWRGCCAGCAGGATAAACAGGCCCGGCATCATGATCTTGACYGTGGATTCCAGCCCGGCCTTAACCCCCATGGAAACAATGACAATCACCGATACCATATAGATACTATGCCACAGGGTCAGGMGCGGCCAGCTTTCCAGCAATCCGTCAAACAAGGCGCGGGAGCCTTTGGCATCAATGCCGGAAAAACTGCCGGAGAATGCTTTKACGATGTAATCCAGYGACCATCCGGCGACCACACTGTAATAGGTCAGCCCCATAAGCGGCACCAGAATRCTGAGCCAGCCRATGAYCTTCCAGAAGGGGTGATGACCGGCCCGGACCATTTTGGTCATGGTGCCGATGGCACTCATCTTGCCCGCCCGTCCCAGCGCCAGTTCGGCCATGATCAGGGGAATGCCCAGAATAAGGACAAAGGCGATATAGATCAGAACAAAGGCCCCGCCGCCATTCTCACCGGTGATATAGGGAAAGCGCCATAAGTTGCCAAGGCCAACGGCGGCCCCGATAGAGGCCATAAGGAAGGCGGACCGTGACGACCATTGCACATGATGACTTTCAGATTGATCCTGTGATTGATCTGGTGCCATACCCATAAGAAACCTCCCTTTTTATTATTTTCAATATGAAAATACATGCAATGACGGGATTRCCAAAGCTTTTTTTTNGACAATCCCTTTYGGGCGGGTTTATTCCGGTTTGTAAAAYTTCAGGGTAAAGCGATCAGATTCGCCGATTTTMAGAAATTCMGCCCGCTTRTCGGTGAAGGGCAGGGAACCGCTGAGGGTTGGCGGYAGGGACCAGACGCCGCGCGGGTGTTTCTTGCTGTCCGCAGGGTTTCTATTGATGTCACTTTCGGCGCGGAATTTAAAGCCGGCTTTCTCTGCGATACCGCGAAAATGGCTTTCATTGACATAACCGTTYTTGCCCTTGGGGTCCGCGCTTTGGGGGATRCTTTCATYYCCGGCATGRTCGACGATGGACAGGATRCCGCCGGGTTTCAGCATGGCATAGATGGCCTTYACATGGTCCARTGCCGGGGCGTCATACATGATGAASCCATGGGCGCGAAARACCATSACCATATCCACYTTGCCRTAAGGCACGTTATTCACTTTTTCAGGAAAGTTTGATTTGCTGCGTACCGGGATATATTTTCCCTTGTCTTTCAGGAAAGGTTCCAGAATCTCCCGGTACCATCCGCCCTGACCGCCGGGCCAGATTTCAACCACGGTCATATCCGGCTCAACCCCGATAAATTTCAGCGTTTCCAACGGATGACGATATTTATCCCGCGCCACATGACCATCCGACCGATGGCCATCTGTCAGGATATGCTCAAGCTTGGCCGTGGCCTCTGCGCTCATACGGTGGTCCGCAACGGTTTCGTTGGCGAATGAATTTACGGCACTGCCCAAAAGCAGGAAAGAGGTCACCGCCATAAGGGCCAGAGGTTTTTTTATAATTTTGATCATGGTAATGTCTGTTGTGCTTTCTGTTAAGAATGTATTCTTCTCATATGATAGTCATATTTTACAACATGCAAATACACAAAAACTTGATCAAAATTCACCACCTGTTTTGTTGCTTCGAACAGGGAACGTCCTAATAGGCCCGGTTGATGCAGAAATCAACGATGTCAGTCATGGCTTTGCGGGTCGCATCATCAGGAAAGATGGCGAGGGCGTCCTTGGCAATGGCGCCGTAATGGCGGGCGCGCTCCACCGTATCATGGAGGGCATTATGCCGAGTCATCAGATCAATGGCCTTCTCAAGATCACCGTCTTTCTGGTCCAGCTCCTCAATCGTGCGCCGCCAGAAATCACGTTCCGCCGTATCACCGCGCCGAAAGGCCAGCACGATAGGCAGGGTCACCTTGCCTTCGCGAAAGTCATCACCAACCGATTTACCCAGCTTTTCCTGCTCGGCGGAAAAATCCAGCACATCGTCAATCAACTGAAAGACAATGCCCAGATTTTTGCCGTAGCTTTTCAGGGCATCCTGTTTCGTGCCGGGCTTTTCAGCAACCACCGCGCCGATTTCACAGGCGGCGGCAAATAAGGCGGCTGTTTTGGCCACAATCACCTGCATATAGGCATCTTCAGTGGTGTCCATATCATTGGCAGTGGTCAGTTGCATGACCTCGCCCTCGGCAATGACGGAGGAGGCATTGGACAGAATGGCCAGAACCTCCAGCGAGCCATCAGCCACCATAAGTTCAAAGGACCGGCTGAACAGGAAATCGCCCACAAGGACGCTGGCCTTGTTGCCCCAAACGGCGTTCGCGGTCTCAAGCCCCCGTCTCAGGTCGCTTTCATCCACCACATCATCATGGAGCAGGGTCGCCGAATGGATAAACTCGACGCAGGCCGCAAGCTCAGCATGGCGCATCCCCTCGTAACCGCACATGCGGGACGCGGCAAGGGTCAGCATGGGCCGCAGCCGCTTGCCGCCGGACGCAATCAAATGTCCGGCAAGTTGCGGAATCAGGGCCACGGGGCTTTGCATCTTCTGAATGATGGTCTGGTTTACCTTGACCATATCATCGGCCACAAGGGCGGTCAGGCGGGCCAGTGCCGTCTCTGCCTTGGCCTGTTCTTCTTCGAATGATATGACAACGCCCATATGGCAAACCCTGTGTATCTGTGATTGAATAGTTTATTTCCTATGGCAAAATAGTCTTGCGGGGCTATAAAGGTCAAGATAACTTGGTGAAACGAGGGGTATTTTAAAAAACACATTCAGGTGAGACAAGCGTGATCGAAATTTTTGCCACTGATAATAATGTTATTATATCGCGGATATCTGCGCTTTTTGACGGGGCGGAGGTGCCTTTTGTGGTGCTTGGCAATCATGCAAGTCTTTTGGGCGGCGGTATTATGGGTATTGGCCAACGGGTGATGGTGGAAGAAGAATATATCCCGCACGCTCTTCGCCTGATTCGGGAAATAGGGCTTGAGAGTGATGTGGATTTTGCGGCGGGGCTGGAATGAATGACGGCAGGTGAGGGGCTATCACAGGATGATTTCCTTGGCGGGGCTATCCGGCTCCATCAGCCTGCTGAGGGTTACCGGATTGGCACCGATACGGTTTTCCTCGCGGCCAGTATTGCTTACGCCCGGCGGGAACGTATTCTGGATATGGGGGCCGGTACCGGGGGCATTTTAAGCTGCCTCCTGTCGCGAACGGCGGCGCAGTTTGATGATAATATTTTCCACGGCATAGAGATGCAGCCCGAATTGCTGGCCCTTGCCCGGCGCAATGCCGCCGACAATGGCTTTGGGGATTATATTGATTATTTTGCCGGAGATATCGCCAGCCCGCCCATGGGTTGCGAACCCAACAGCTATCACCATGTGGTGTCCAACCCGCCGTATTTAAAGAAAAACGGCGGCCCGGCGTCGCCCTTTGAGACCAAGGCCATGGCCCATACGGTAAGTCACGTTCGGCTGGTGGAGTGGGTTCGCCTGTGCCTGCGTATGTTGAAACCGCTGGGCCATCTGACCCTTGTCCACCGGGCTGACCGTCTGGATGACATCATCGCGGCCCTTCATGGCAAGGCCGGGGATATTATTATTTATCCGCTCTGGTCCGCCGGGGGTAAAGACGCCCGCCGGGTGATCATACAGGCCAGAAAGGGCAGTAAAGGCATTATTGCCTTGAAACCGGGCCTTATTGTGCATACATCAGAGGGAAACTTCACCCCTCAGGCAGAGGCCATCCTGCGCCACGGGGCGGGCCTTGATATAACCACTTAAAACAGAAGACAGAAAATATGCTGAAAAAGATCAAAGAATTGCTGACCAAAATCCCCCTGCCTTTATTCCAGAATTCGGCCCCGGTGGTGGCCATATTGCCGCTGGAAGGGGTCATCGGGTCAGGCAGTCGTTTTTCCAGCGCCCTTAATCTGGCCGCACTTGAGGAAAAAATTGATCAGGCCTTTGATGTTTATAATGTGAAGGCGGTGGCTTTGGCGGTTAATTCGCCCGGTGGCTCGCCAGTGCAAAGTGAGCTTATCATGCGCCGTATTCAGAAACTTTCGGAAGAAAAGGACATTCCGGTTTATGCCTTTGCCGAGGATGTGGCGGCATCCGGCGGCTATCTGATTTCGCTGGCGGCTGAGGAAATCTATGCTCATGAGGCCTCTATCGTCGGCAGTATCGGGGTGATTTCTGCCGGGTTTGGTTTTCACAAGGCCATTGAGAAAATCGGTGTTGATCGCCGGGTCTATGCAGCGGGGGATAATAAATCCATCCTCGACCCTTTTCAGCCGGAAAAGGCCAGGGACGTCAAACTGCTGAAAGACCTGCAGAAGGAAATCCATGAATTTTTCAAGAATCTGGTTAAGGAACGCCGGGGTGATAAGCTGAAAGGCACTCAAAAAATAATGTTCTCCGGTCAGTTCTGGGCCGGAAAAGAGGCTGTGAAACTGGGCCTTGTGGACGGCATCGGTGACATTCATTCGGTGATGAAAGACAAGCTGGGCGACAAGACCAAATTCAAGCGGATCAAGGAAGAAAAAGGCTTTATCAAAAGCCTGCTTGGCATGGCGACGACCCGGCCCAAAATAAGCGATGAAATCCTGTCCACATTAGAGGACCGCACGCTTTGGGCGCGTTTCGGGCTATAAAATTGGCAGGGTAAAAGTATATATATTATTAAAACTCATCTGCTATTATGTAAGAATATTTATGATATTTTTTGGAATTATACGTGGTGAAGATAGTAATTTTTACGGGTGATTTAAATTTTTCAGTGATAAGAGGTGTTTTTGAAATTCTGGACGTTGTCCCGGAAGTAAAAAAAATTCTTATAATAGAAGAAAAACAACCTGTATCGTTTTTTAAAAAGATTAAACGTCAAAAATTTAATATTAAGAAAAATGGCTGGAGATGGGTGCTTCACATCTTCATAACAATCCTTAACTCATTAAAATTAAAAAGTAATATTCATAATACCAGAAGATCAGGTGAAAAATTTACATTCACAGATTTAATGAAGCATCCTTTAGTCGAATATTTTGAGTTCACTTCAATTCATTCAGAGGCTTGCCTTTCGCTCATTGAACGCGAAAAGGTAGATTTGGGGATTTCTATGGCGGCCCCTATTTTGAAGAAAGAATTATTCACATTGCCGCGCCTTGGGACAATCAATCTGCATAAAGGAAAATTACCTAATTACAAGGGTATGCCAGCCGGCTATTGGGAAATACATAACGGTGAAACCGAGGTTGGTGTCACAGTTCATAAAATAGTTGCGGGACTGGATGCCGGGGATATTTTAGTGGAAGATAATATACCTGTTTATAAATTTTCTACAGCAGGTGGCGTACGTGTTCAGTTGGATGAGCTTGGAATTAAATTAGTGACTAATGCTGTTTCCGTAATTTTAGAGGGTACCGCCAATTTTGCGCCACAGATAGGGAGCGGTAAGCTTTATAGAAAACCGACATTAAAAGAATCTTCGCTTGAAAATAAAAAAATTCTAATGCTTGAGGGTTATAATTCCAAAAAAGAATTCATAAAAAAAATTCTTATGAATCTATATGTTTTATTCAGGAAAGCCGTTAAAATCATTCTTAAGAAAGAAAGAAAAAAGGCGGTTTCCATTCTTTTGTTTCATCGTGTATCCGATGAATTCAGAGATAATGTGACAATCGGGGTTGAGCAATTTGATTCACTAATAGGGTTTTTGGCTCAGAATTACCAAATTTTGACGTTAAAAGATATTCTGAATAATCCACCGCCAATTGGTATCAAGCCTTCTGTAATAATTAGACTCACTTCACAATTGGAATAAATAAAGTTTTTGGTGCATAATCTTTGTGCGAGAGGATTATTTCATGAACACACTGAAAGTTTTACGTGCGCG
>NVVY01000049.1 GCA_002749135.1 Alphaproteobacteria bacterium
AAAGCTGATGTAAAGCGACGTCTCTTCGTCATATTTTGTCTCCGAATCTATAATCGGACACACCTTAACAGATTGTACAAAAATCTGGGACCAGCTCAAGTTTGCGGTAGCGTTTGTAATTTTTCAACAATACTGATTAAGGATTTTTTATCTTCATTTAATCCTTGACTAATGACCCCAGCAACAACCTTATGTATTATTGGGCGACCCCATATATCTCCACCATTATCACCAGTTCGGAGAACCCCCGGGAGATATAGACCATCTGAGATAGATTTTAGCTGTTCGATTTCGGAAAATAAGAGAGTCCAAATGGCAGCACAATAAGAGTACATATCATCTATTAATTCATCCTTCGGACGGTTTGATTTAAATTTCTTATTAATATCAATTCTTGAATTAAATGCTTCTAAGAGAAGTTGATTGCAATCGTAAAGA
This sequence comes from Alphaproteobacteria bacterium, assembly GCA_002749135.1. GTDB lineage: Bacteria > Pseudomonadota > Alphaproteobacteria > Sphingomonadales > Emcibacteraceae > Paremcibacter. Next base: position 439 of record NVVY01000049.1, read on the forward strand.
ATTCGCATGACAGTGAAGTATTTTTTGTCTTTATTTGCTTTAGAATTAAGACTATTACCTTCAATTTTTATTTTATTTTTAAAATGTGAATTGTCACGTATTAATCGACGCGTAATGATTGCAACAACATCATCTTCATCAATAGCTATATCATCTGATTTTGTGGTTGTTTTTGCATATCTATTAAGCTTTGTAAAAAGTCTTCTAGTGCGTTGAAGTCCATCTGCAGTGTTCTCATGCTTTAAGATAATTACAGATATCTCATCGGTGAGAAGGTCACGGTCTTCCTCGCAGGCTGCTTTGATAGATGCCACTCTATGTTGACCATCAAGGGCAAAAAACTGTTGAGTTCCATCCATTTTCAAAAGACCAAAAGAGTTATCCACTTCATCAATAATCGGATTTCCTTCATTGATTTTTACTGGATGAAATTTTGGATTGCCTCCATAAACTGCTACGACTATGGCCCCATAGAAGCGCTGAGGATTTTGAAGGAGAAACTCCTTCATTTCGACGACTCTGTCCGAGAGTTTACGTTGTATTACTTTATCTAACTCAGGTGCGGCATGAATTTCTTCCGCTAATTTAACGCGATCTACTACGTCAGCGAATTTCATTTTTGAAATATAATACGTCCAATCTCCCATTGATGCTTCGATTGCTTCTAAGTATGTTGTCATTTCCTTTCCTCTCTAAACGCTATACGGCTCAGCTCACTACTCTTACCTGTAAACATGGTATCATGCTCAATTATACCTGCATTTTTTAAATCGAATGGGAGCCTGTCTTGAGTGTTAAAATACGGGTCGATTGTTTTAATTAAAGTATCTTCTACTTGATTTAGATATTGAAAAGATATTTCAGTCCACCATAATTCCAAGTCAGTCCTATAGGTATTTAGCATATAAAGAATCTTTTTCCGCTTTTCTTGAGATGGCCTTGCTTCGATGCAACTAATATAATTATCGAGCCTTTTACTTAAATTTTTTCCTTGTCCGATATAAACTATGTCTTGTCCGTCAACTGGGGAAACGCAGCCTTTATTTACATGATTTAATACAAAAACATACACTCCAGAATTCTCTGAACATTTCTTTAAAGCTTTCGAGCTTATATCTTGTAATTTAAACCAGTTAAAAAAGGACTCTAAGTGAGATATTCCCTGATTGTGGTAAAGCAGAAATTTTGTATGCATAATTCGTTTTAGCCCTACACTAGGATATACAGTGTCAAATGCCATTTACTTCCCTCCTTATTACCCTTCCTCATATAAACTATGTTACAAGTAATTTAACTTTTTGTGAGTAATTTGGTCGTGATATTTCAATATAGTCGCCTAGATACTCCTCACAATAACTGAGCATGTTTTGGATTAATGCTTTAACATCTTTTCTATAAGGTGCAGGATCATCCTTCAAATCATCATGAAGTGCTTTTGTAAGATGACCAAAATATAATTCTTGGTCATCTTCATTTTTCAGTGTGTCTATTAGCCATTGTACGCACCGCGCCTCTAAAACTTTTTCTTTCAAGATTGCATCGTCACATTCAAAGCTCGGCATGCATAGTATTTCTAAATCATGCAGTTTTTCATCCTCATCATCGCCAGTATTTGGCTTAGTCCAAAAGAAGTCCTGCGACCAAATCCCTTCTCTTTCATCAAGGATATCAGAAGGCCATTGGAATGAAGTAATATCCGCTTTTTTACCCTCAGCATAACTTTGCATTTTCTGTAGTATGTTTTTGTTCATTTGAGTGGATGACTGGCAAACTTTTTCAATGAAAGTTAAATTTTGTTTGCTTGGCGATATTTGAACGGAGGCTTCTAAATTTCCTATACCATAAATTTTGAGGCCATTACTGGTTAGGTTGGCACTGCCTGCATAGATTAGCGCATCATCTACGGCATAAATTTTTGCATGAAGAGAATGAAGGCAAGATACTGACCAGCCTTTATCAATTGCCTTTATAAGTGCTGGTATGTGCGTTGATCCATTAATAACGTCAAAAGGCTGTAACCGACAAACCATGATAACATCAATATCTTGAGGAACGTGCTTTGCAAGCCAATCTACGGCTACTTGTGTGATATAGGCAGAAATAACAACAAGCTTACTTTCACTATTTTTTATAGCTTTCTCAAGCAACCCTTTTAATTGCTCACCGTCTAATAGTTGATTTCCTGTCTCAGGCATAAAAATATTATCTCTATATTTTTCAATTTAGTGAAATGCATAAGAAAAACATTTATTACGAATTATTCAAATACACGATTTAAACTTAAAGCCAAATAAGAATTAAAATATTTCATTTGCTCTTCAGTAGTCGATCTGTGACCCATCGCTATAATATAAGCTTTCATAAACCCGTGAACTAATTCTTTTTTTTCTTCAGAAGAATAACTTGCTTTTATAAAGTCATTTCTACTATTTAGGTGGATGTGTGTGATGTTGCCAATGTTTGAAACCCTAAAAAGCACATCAGATGACATCGGTAATAAATCAAAAGTAAAAACCTCTTCCTCCGTATCAACAACATTTTCACACTGAGAAAAGTCTTTAATCTCATGAATGTTATCGAAGCCGAAAAAGGTCATAGCATCAAATATGTCTGTGGCATCGGCAAGAACACCAAGCTCAAGTATTTGAGGCATATCATTCATAACCCTAGATACAAATTCTGAGTGATTTTCAATAGAGCTTATAGTTCTAACATCAGGTATTACTACTCCTGAAGTCTTGGAGACTAAATTAAGAATGAGTATTTTTAAAAAAACTGAAAATAAAGATTTGCATTTAAGGTTAATTCCTTCGTCAATATTATCTTTTAAATATGAAACAACAAGAAATGGATTTTTCTGACTAGCATTTAATAATCCCTGAAGTGGTCCTGATTGTCTGAACAGTTTGGCAGCGAAGTTAAGGTGTATCCTGTTATCATTTATGCTGCCTGTTTCTGYTTCACAGGRTATGGGGAATTCCCCATATCCTGTGCTTTTGAGTAAACCTCATGAGGTGTCTTCCCGTCAAGGGAAGAATGGGGGCGAATGCGGTTATAAAAGTTAATCCAGTCGCCGATTTCCTTTTGCGCGACAAAACCATCCGTCATATCCTTGAGATAAATGCATTCATATTTAAGACTGCGCCATAACCGTTCGATGAAGATATTATCCAGATAACGACCCCGGCCATCCATAGAGATTTTTATGCCTGCGTCCTGCAAAACACCGGTAAAGGCCTGGCTGGTGAACTGACTGCCCTGATCGGTGTTGAATATCTCCGGCGGGCCATAACGCCCTATGGCTTCCTCCAGGGCTGTGCTCTTGCTGTCAAAAATATCTTCCAGACCCTCAATGGCCTGCTTCTTCCAGCCGCTGGTCTGGTTGGGGTGAACCTCATAACGGGCGGCAAGGTCCTGAAGGGTCCTGTCTCCCCGCAAAACGGCAAGAACAACCTTCTTTTTAAAAGCTGATGTAAAGCGACGTCTCAATCTTCTCCATGCTTAAATAAACATGGATGTTAACAAATTAGGTGGGGCAATTTTAAATACAAATCCCAACCTAAGTGGGGCACTTTTGCATGACAATTAACAGCCGTAGAGCACCCCCAGCAGATAAAATGGCCGAAAAGTGCTGTGCCACAGGGGGGCTGAAAACGGGCCGGATGCAGATGGTTCGCTCATAAATTTCTCACTGAAAGAATATCAGCCTTTAAAATCGGTAATTTTTCCGGCCGGGTCAACAAATATAGCCCGTTCCAGCTGAGGATATTTGGTCCAGACTTGCGCCACCCGTTCAAAAGGCATCACATAAAAGGCTGTGGAGAGCATATCCGCTGTGGTTGTATCGCGGGCCACCACCGATACCGCGCCGTAATGATCCGCGCTGCGCCCCGTTTTGGGGTCCAGCAGATGATGCAGCTTGCTCTGATCGGAAAAAGGACTGCCATAACCGCCGGATGTGGCCAAGGCCTGATGGTCCAGCGGCAGTTCCAACATCGTCCGATGATCTTTCAGGGGCGAGGATATGCCTACGGTCCAAGGCCGCCCGTCACTATGATGTCCCATGGCATAGGTCTCGCCCATATGAACCAGAATATTACGGTAGCCCTCTGCCTTCAGAAGGGACACCACCCGGTCCGTGATATAGCCCTGTGCCACGCCGTTCAGGGAAATACCCATGCCCGGGCGGGTAAAGGATATGCGGCGGCTGTCCATGAGAATCTTGTCTGATCCCACCAGCTCCAATGTCTGTGCRATTGCGGTGTCCGACGGCCCGGCAGGATCCGCATTTGGCGCAGCAAAATGATCGGCATATAATTTCCACAAGGGCTGTATAGTCACATCAAAGGCCCCGTTCGTAATTTGATAGCAGGTCAGGCATCGGGACAACAAGTCAAGAAATTCAATATCCGGATTATCCAGAAAACCGTCCCGGTTCAGTCGGCGGATGGCGGAGCCCGGGATGTAAAGGCTGAATATCCGTTCCAGACGGGTGATTTCCCGCTGACATTTATTGAATATCTCCTGCGCGTTGGTGGAGCCGTAAAGCATGATCTGTGCCTTGGCCCCCATTGCCCCGCCCCGCCAACGTTGCATCTGCACCGTGGTTTTCGCCCGTGCCATGGGAATCGCCAATCCGGCGGCGGCAGAAATAGCRATAAAACGCCGTCTATCAATCATTGGGTGCGTCATATTCGCCCTCATCCCCCAATAAATAATCCTGCGGGATTTCCTTACGGGTCACAATACGGCCCCCGAACTTAGCCACAAATTCCCCGGCCCGCGCCCGGTCGCCAAAGGGGATGGTTTCCTTGGCCCCCATRCCGCCRCGCTTTTTGCTGTCAATGACATAGAAAGCGTCTTTAGCCCTGATCCAGATGCCGTTATCCTGTGGCTTGTTCCAGCTGTCGGCCCGGCCCATGTCATGGACATAAATGGCCAGCACATGCTGTGCCTCCCCCGGCAGAATGTCATAGGCCARSGCRTCCCGAACCGAGGTAAACCAGATCGCCGCGTCCCGGCCCTTTTCAAAGACCTGTGCCTTTGGACCCGGATGGTCAATGACGATCATATTACAGTAAAAGCCCTCTGCCGCRCGGGTCAGGGGCACCGGGTCCGGGGTCTTGACCTCCTCCTGACAGGCGGTCAGGGTAAATATAAGCAGGAACAGAAGAATTCTCATAACTGACGCTTTCTGAAAATCATGCAGGCTATGACCAATGGGGCCACAACCCATGACAGCATGATCAGGATCAAGCTGGTATCAGACGCCCGATGTTCCGCGCTCAAYCCYGCCATACCCGACAGCAGGGCCGTGGCATTGCTGGAAGTCAGRTTRAACATGCGGTARCTGTCCGTGGGATTAGCYAGCATCAGCCATTTGACCAGACCGCCGCTTAACGCCCCCTCCCCATCCGCCGCCAACAGAGCCAGCAGGCCCATATCATAAAGCAGGACAAACAGGAGCCAGATACCAATGGCCAGTGCCGCCGCCATGCCGCGCTCTGACACCCATGTGCTGATCACATAGCCGATGCTCAGGAATATGGCCCCCAGCAATATGGACGACAGCAGGAGCCGCAGGAAACTGTCCCATTCCTGCCCGGCAAAACCGCCCTCACCGCTTAAGGAAATAGTCACGCCCGCGACCCCGTAACCAATCACAATGGCAATGGCCAGCAGGAACAGATGGCCAATAAATTTACCCAATATGACCTCAGTCCGGCTCACTGGATGGGTCAGCAGAAGGGTCAGGGTGCCGCGCTCCGCCTCCCCCACCACGCTGTCATAGGCCAGAAGGAGTGCGATCAAGGGAATGAAGAATATACTTAAAGAGGACAGGCTGACCACGGTGACCGCCAGCGGGCTGACGCTGGTGGTACCTGTGGGCGCACTGCCCAGAAAACTCAAAATCAGTGCAAGGCCAGTCATCACCAAAGTGATCATAACCACCCAGCGATTGCGSAGACCATCGCGGGCTTCCTTGGTGATCAGGGTCCAGAGCCTAYTCATTGCCCAAATCCTCCCCTTTGGTCAGGGCCAGAAAAACCTGCTCAAGACTGGGGTCATTGACCTCTATATCGGTGAGCGGGATATTCAGCTCCAACAGCTCCCGAAGAAAATCTATTTTCTCACTCGCCAAACAGGAAAAATGAGCCGCCCCGTTCATATAGCCCTTGCCGGAATAATAGTCCGCCAGACGTTGCAGGGACTCCGCAGAGCCATGAACCTTGATTTCGGACGGYAGACCAATGGTCCGRCGTAATTCCGCAATCGTACCCAAWGCGGCCATATGRCCCCGGTTCAGGATGGCCACCCGGTCGATACGGCTGTCCAGTTCGGTCARGGCRTGGGATGAGATCAGCACCGTGGCCCCGGCGGCCTTCATATCATCGATGATGCTGTAAACATTCTGACGCGAGGCCGGATCAAGGCCCGACGTTGGCTCATCCAAGATGAGCAGGTCCGGTGTGCCGATCAAGGCCTGTGCCAGCCCAAGGCGCTGGCGCATGCCTTTGGAATAGGTAGAAATACGATTGTTCGCCGCGCCGAACAGATCAACCCGATGAAATAARGCATCCAGTGCCTCCAGAGAAGCGCCCTTCAGCCGGGCATAAAATTCCAGTGTCTCCCGCCCGGTCATATTATTCTGAAACAATACCTGTTCGGGCAGAAAACCCATATGACGGCGCAGGTTGTTAAAGGCGCTGTCCAGAGGGTCATGCCCCATAACCCGCACCCTGCCGGCGGTTGGGCCAATCAACCCCAGAACCATCTTGATCAATGTGCTTTTTCCGGCACCGTTATGACCAACAAGGGCCAGACATTCACCGGGGGCCAGCGCAAGGCTAACCCGGTTAACGGCTGTGGTTTTGCCATATTTCTTGGTCACGGAGGACAGTTCTATGGTCGGGTTAGTTCCCATTAATTATGTCTCATATCTTCTGGCAGTTTCATCAGGGGCGCACTATCCACCACGCCGCCAGGGTGGAGTGCCGGGAAAGCCGCCTGCGCCCATCTTAACACCTGAACCGCCGGACTGTTAACCAATAGTTTTGCCGAGGGATAACGCCATAAAATCTGATCGGTCAGGTCATTTGGCCGATAGACATTATCGGCAATACCGTCCCGGTTCAAATCAAAGGCCGCATTATCRCTCCAATAATTACCCCGGCCATCCTTTGACCATTCCAGCCAGCGGGTCCCCACATATTTAACCTGTGTCCTGTTATCCACAAAAGCATTACCCGTGATGTCGTTCTTTTCCGACCCGGCGGTAAACTGCACCCCGATATCACAGCCTGACAGCAGATTGTCCTCAAATATATTGCGGTTGGAGTTATAGATAAAAATACATTTTTTCGGCCCACCAGTCACCCGGTTGCCGGTCACTTTAATACGGTTGGCATAATTGAACAGGATGCCCCGCTCCCGGTCATTGATAGACCTGTTATCCCTCACCACCACATGGGTGGAAAACATAATCGCATAACCAATATTATTACCGGTGGAGATATTGCCCGATACCTCGCTGTCATTGGTATACATATAATGAACCGCAAAGCGTACCCCGTGAATGTTATTATTCTTGAACGTATTTTGCTTGCTGGTCGTGACAAAAATACCGTCCCGACCATATTGAATGTCATTGCCAATCACCATGGCGCCGGGCGCGTTCCATATCTGAACCCCGTTGCCCCGTTCATTAACCCGCATATCCCGGCGGCCCCGAATGATATTATTACGCACAATGGCCTTGGCCGCCCCCCAGATATAAACCCCGATCAGATTATCCATCACCCGGCAGTTCTCAACAATTGCGCCGGTGGCTTTCTTTGACAGGAAAATGCCTGAATCCTGCGTTTCCAGCAACAGGCCGGACCCGGTGATCGTCAGGCCGGAAAGATGCACATCTTTGGCATTAACCGTAATCACATTGCCGGTGCCATCGCCTTTGATKATAACGCCGTCCCCGCCAATGATTGCCACTGCTTTGGTCAGGACCAACGGCCCGGCGTAGGTTCCGGCAGACAGCAACAGACGGTCACCTGCCTGTGCCTGAGATATAGCCACGGCAAGATTTTCAGTAACAGCAATATCCTTGGCTTCAACAAAGAACCCACTCCCCAAGAAGACAGATGCGGCGAAGATGACCCTCGCCGCATCCTGAATTTTATGAGGTAGCATGTACCACATATTTACAAACCTTATTTTGGCTCAACCAGCATCCGGCCACGCATTTCCATATGGAGCGCATGGCAGAACCACTGGCAATAGAACCAGTGAACGCCGGGCGCATCCGCCTTGAAGGTCACACTGGCCGTTGCTTGCGGCGGAATTTCCATGGCCAGTCCGTAATTGGACAGGGTAAAGCCGTGGGTCAGGTCATCCACATCATCAATATTGGTGACGATAACGGTTACTTCGTCGCCTTCCTTAACGGTGAATTTCTCTAAAGAGAAAGTCGGGGCCTGTGAATACATATAGACACGGACCTTGTTACCGTCCCGAACCACGCCGTCAGCCTCGTCAAGGCTGTCAAAACCATCCTTTTTGGCCTGTGCCGTAAGGTCGTTCCACATGGGATCATCAAAACCGTAAGCGTTTTTCGGATTAACCAGTGAACGGTGAACGATAATGCAATCATGAGGCTCGGCAAATGTGGGGCCGTCATGAACTACTTTCATCACGTCACCGGAAATATCAATCAGCTGATCATTCTCCGGTTTAAGCGGACCCACATTGATAAAGCGGTCCTTGGAGAATTTATTCAGTGAAACCAGCCATTTACCATCGGCATCTATGGTTTCACCCATAGATGTATGGTTATGACCGGGCTGATATTGCACATCCAGCTTCTGAACGATGGGATCAACCTTTTTCCCGGCATATAGCTGAATGGCTTTTTCAATATCCCACTTGCAAATCTGGCTGTCGAGGAACAGGGTCGTATAGGCATGACCCCGACCATCAAAAGCCGTATGAAGCGGGCCAAGACCCAGTTCAGGTTCAGCAACAACCGCATCCCGTGGCTTGATCTTGTCTTTAAACAAATCAGGCAGCTTGCTCATTTCAATTACAGATACCGTGGGCGACAGCTTGCCATTAATCATCATATATTTGCCGTCCGGGGACGCATTGACGCCGTGAGGGCTGGTGGAGATAGGAATATAACGGGTATATTTGGATCCTTTGCGGCCATCAATAACCGGAACGTCCCCCTCAAAAACCTTATAATCACCGGACTTTACAGCGCCCTCAATGGCTTTGATATCAAAGACCACGACCCAATCCTGCTCATTGGCAGTCATTTCAGCCAAGGTAACCCCTTCTTCGGAATTATAACAGCTGGAAACGGCATATTTACCCTGATAATCCGCATCTACATTATCCAGATTACCGTCCACCATCACCTGCCAGGCAACCTTCATTTCATCGCCGTCAATGGCGGTGAAGACAGCATGATATTTACTGGGGTCGTCCAACACTGTGCCATCATTGGGCAAAGGCACCCGATGCTCACCGTTGGCAAAGATATATCCGGTCCGGGGATATTTCTGAGGACGAAGCCCGTGGATATCCGCCGCATTGGGAATGGAAATAATCTTGTCCACCTTCATAATATCACAACGGATACGGGCTACACGGGTGTTGGCCTTGTCATTGACAAAGATATAGCGGCCATCATAGGTACCGTCGGTGAACGACATATGAGGATGATGGGTATCACCATTCATGGGGAAATCACCCTTGTCAGCCCAGAATTTCTTTTCCCGGGGCAGCATATTTTCCATGATAATTTTACGGCTTTCGTCGGTCCGGCCCCATCCGGTGGCGCTGCACCGGTTAAAGACCGGAATACGCATCAGTTCCCGCATGGACGGAACACCGACAATACGAACCTCGCCGGATTGGCCGCCACTCCAGAAACCGTAATAATCGTCAAGGTCACCGGGGGCAACTTCGTTCTTGCCCTTGGCCTGTGCAGTTTGGGGCAACATACCCCCAACGCCGATCATGCCGATCCCCGCCGCAAGGGCAGAGCCGCCCAGCACGGAGCGTCTGGAAAAGCCAGACTTCTTGGTTTCTTCTGTCATATTTCTCTCCTGTTTTTCAAATAAGATCCAAATGGATCCGTTTCTACTCGGTTACGTCTAACTTTAATTTCCTATTTCTCGCGCCTGATTTAATTTGCGCGATTTATGCAACCCTTCTTTCCTGATCTTGGTGAGCTTGTGAATCATCACCGGACAAACTTTTTCGTCAAAATAAGTTTCCTGACAACCCATACAATGCAGGCATTCATTGGGATTTATGTTGCCCTTGGGATCTATGGCCTGAACCATGCAATCCTGAGCGCAGATATGGCAGGGGTCGCCGCAATTTCGGTATCGCTTGAGCCAGTTGAACATGGCAAGCTTGCCCGGAATTGCCAGTGCCGCCCCGAGCGGGCAAAGATAACGGCAGTAAAAACGCTCTATGAAAAGCCCGGCACCAATAAGAACCGCAACGAATAACAGGTAAGGCCAACTGCGCATGAATTTCAGAACAATGGCCGTTTTAAAAGGCTCTATCTCCGCCAGATGTTCCGCCGTACTCAAAGAATATACAGATATCCCCAACAGCCCGAGGAAAATCATATATTTTAACGGCCATAGCCGCTCATGCAACCACCAGGGCAACTTGATCTGAGGGACTTTGAAATATCTGGCAATCTTGTTGGTCAGTTCCTGCAATGCGCCGAACGGACATAGCCAGCCGCAATATGCCCCCCGACCCCAGAACAGCAGAGACACCGCCACAGAACACCAGAGGATGAAAATCATCGGCTCCATGAGGAAGAATTCCCAACGGAACCCGGACAGCATGGCATTAACGAAAACAAAAACATTGACCACCGACAACTGGGCCTGAGCGTAATAGCCAATGTAAAACAGGGTGAAGATAAGGAATCCAAGCCGTATCCGATCGGTTAATGCCCGATATTTCACCAATTGGTTCTGAGCAAAAAACAAGATGGTCAGCAAGAATATGGCCAGCAGAAGAATGATAACTTCCGGGGCCTTTGCCTGCCACATCTTCATCCACAGGGCGTTGACAGCCTGTGTCTCCATCTCTTCCGCGCTTTGATGAACAGCCGGTTTTTCGATCTTTATATACTGCGCAGGCAGTTGGTAATTTAAATCATAGCCGATAAAAACCTTTTCCAGAGGCCCGATGGCCCGCTGTACCAGCAATTGTAATTGCCAACCCTCTGCCGGATTGAAAACCGCCGATTTCGGGGCATAATATAAGGCAACTTCCTTGAGGTCCGGTGCGCCTTCTGCCTCTATATCACCAAGGTTTTTATAGCCATGATCGGTGAACCGAAAGGCCTCCTCACCCTGAACCACTTGTATGCGGTCAAAAATTCCGCCGCGCACATAACCCGACCCCCGGAAAGAATAATGACCCCGGCCCATAACAATAAAGGCCTGCTCGCCGTCCTTTATCCGCTTCAGGTAATTACGATATTCCCATTTGCCCAGCAGGCTTCTGGCGATGGTCGGCACCGCAAGCGACGCCACATACAAATCAATGTATATATCGTCATCAGCCCCCTTTTCCGGGCGGGCGGCGGCCTTGGGATTGCCCTGTGCCACAAAATCCTGATTAACCTGGCTATTTGTGAGCAGCAGACGGCGAATGGACCCGTCGCCTATAAGGCTGGTCCAGTCCAGTATCTTCATTTCGCCCGGAACAAGCGTTTTTACCGCTTTGGATACTTTAACAACGGCACTCAGGCCACCAAGGCCCAACACACGCGCCGCCCGAACAGACGCCCGTTTAATAGTGTCATCAATGACCATAATCGTCACCGTCGCCCCGGAAACAATATCCACGGGCGGCGGCTCACCGCCCTTTTCCTTGGCCAGTTTCAGGATGTTAATCCCCCGGTAGCCATCAATAAAATTCCTGATTTTCTGCTCTGGAATACCGGCAAGGACAATGGGTTCAGAATGTTTGACCAACCGCGCCCCGGCAATAAGGCCTTTCATATTCAGAGCAATCAAAACCTTGATAGGTTTGCCGGAATAACCAATGGCCCCAACAAATTCCGTATTTAGAAACGCATAGCCAATGACCTTGCCCTCTTTCAATACAGGTGCAATTTGAGCATCCTCTATAAAGGCACCATAAGCATCCGCCGTCGGAAATAACTCTTCCGCAGGCACATGCGTTAAATATTTCTCCAGATCGCCTGTTTCCGCATAAAGCTGGCCGGATTGCAAGACCAGAAATAATAGAAAAGACAGCAACATGCTTATTTTTGACAACATACTCTATATGGGCTTTCTTGTGATCTGTATCCCCTCACAATTAGGAGGAATAGAATTTCTCTTAATGAGCGAAATTGACGTACATCAAATAAGATGAATTTCACATCAATCTATTATGTAACAAAGCAAAAAAATATCCAGCTTTTATTTTTTCTGTTATAAGGCAGTTATGGCACTTAATATTCAACAGGATCTGCAAAGTCATTGAACCTGCATCAGTCTGGCAAGACTGGTGAAGCCATAAAAATGTTCGAAAATGCGATCAAGATTTAGCCCGGCTATCTCAAAGCCATTCATAATATGGGGGCGGTTTACCGGGAGGAAGAACGCTATGATGAGGCCAGGAACTGCTTCAATTTTGTTTTAAACACCAAGCCGGATCAAGTGGAAACTGGACTTGCTTCAGTAAAGTGGAGAGTAATCTCTGTGTTTATGCGGTTTGATTTTCAAACTGCATAGGGCTTACGTAGTTCAATGTCGAATGTCGACGTTTGGGATTATAAAATCCATCAATATATTGAGACCTCTGCGTAAGAATAAGCTGGCAACCGGAAACCGCGCCATATACCGCCAGCAATCCTGTTCCGGCGGACGGTTCCAGAATGGTGTCATCGGCACGGACCTGCGCCGCATGGTGGGCGAGAAAGCCAAGCGTCAATGGTGTCGAAAACTGTTGAAGCTTTTCGCTTTCCTCCGTGCGCCGGGTGTGGGTCATGGTCAGCGCCTGAAGATTCTCCAAGGGTATAAGGGTTATAAAAAGCGGAGAACTCTCTCTTTCAAGCTTCCGCGTTGCCTTTCGCCCCCTGCCCTTTCACTCTTCGGTACCGCTTTGCAACCGCTGGCATATGTATAAACAATGTTGACATATGTAGCTACATTGATGTATAAACAATGTAGCTACATATGGAGTTTTGAAATGAAGGCCATCATCAAGAAATGGGGCAATAGTGCCGCTGTACGCCTGCCCGCGACAATTATGGAAGCCGCACATCT
>NVVY01000012.1 GCA_002749135.1 Alphaproteobacteria bacterium
ACCGTCAGAAATCTCATAGCTGATCTCAACCGTCGCCGTCTCGCCGTCATCAAGGCCATTATAAGCCGTGCCGGGGTCATAGCTCAGGGTGCCGTCCGCATTGACCGTCACACTGCCATCACCGGAAGAAACCGTTGCGGTGGTGACCGCCAGACTGTCGCCGTCAACATCTGTCGCACCGGACAGAACATCAATGGTCACAGAGCCGTTCTCGCCCACATCCGCAACTGTATCGACGGCAGAGGCCGCGACCGGGCCATCATTGACCGCTGTCACATCAATGGTCGCCGTACCATCCGTGCTGGCCGTGCCATCAGAGACCGTGAAATTCAGCGGAACATCCGTGCCATTATAATCAGCGGCTGGTGTAAAACTGTAGGTTCCATCACCATTATCAACCACCGTACCATAAGAGGCATCGACAGTTACGGCGGTCACATTTAATGCTTCCCCGTCCACATCCGTGGCTCCCGCCAACAGGTCCGCCGCGCTAAACGTTACGGACGTGTCCTCAAGCGTTGTGCCAAGGTCAACGGCATTCACAACCGGCGCATCATTACTGCCCACGATTTCAAGGGTTAGGGTTGCGGTGTCCGTTCCCCCCTCACCATCAGAGATACTATAGGTAATGGTAACCGTTTCTGTCTCGCCATCATCCAGATAGTCATAGGCACTGCCGGGGTTAAAGGTAATATTGGTTCCATCATGGGAGACGGCCCCAAGGCCGCCATCAACAGTCGCATCGACAATGAAAAGCTGTTCCCTGTCCGTATTGGCGTCCTTATCATTATTCAGAACATTCAGGGTGAAGGCCTCGTCTTCTGTCAGAACCCCCACATCATCACTGGCTACGGGCGGCACATTGGCGGCCAGATTTTCTGGGACAAAGGACTGCCGGCTACCGGATTCAATTGTCTGTGCTGTTGTACCGGGCTGAACCTCGCCAACCTGTGGCGCCGTTGTATTTTGAGTAATCGGATCAAAGGAGAGTTCAGAAGTTGCAACCCCGGCGGTCAATACAGGGGCGTCAGATGGTATTTCCGCCTCAGGCTCAAACTCTTCTGCCATAAAGGCGGATACCTTAACCTCCGCTTGCTCTATATTTGTATGAACCGGGGAGCCTTCTACCTGGGTGTTTTCCGTTGAAGATGATGGAAAGGTCTGGCCCTCTTCATGTGCAAGGCCACTGCCTTCCGCTTCCCGGCTGCCAAGGTGAATATTCGCCCGGGTTTGCGTGTCCTGTGTTTCATCGATATTTGCTGAATCAAGGTGGGCGTCTTCTTCCCGCTGTCCTTTGACACGGTCCGCGCCCTGCATAATAGGGTCCAGTTCAATATCGCTATTGTTGGGATTGACTTTATCCTGATTGCTATCAGCCATATTCATTATCTCCGGTCACATACAAAAAACATCTCCGGCTATCCGCAAAGCTGGAATTACACAAAATGATGTTCTTGTATTTTTAACAGAGAATAATAAACAAATTGTTTCACCTTATGGTTAACGATGCTTAACGAATAATATAAAAAATATATAAATTTCAATGGTTTATAAGTTAAAGCTTATGCTTTATTTGAATAAAATTTAAATTAAACCGGCCAATACCTGCAAAATTAACCAATATTCAACTCAATCATCGTAATCAGGAGGTTCATGGTATGTGATTTGTAAATAATAAAAGATTTGAAGAAAATATATGACTTCATCCACTATAAAACACCCGCAAAATATGGGACAGGATAAACGGCAGAAATCCAATGCGGGATTTGCACCTATCATGCGGCCCGATATTCTGGTTGCCTCCTTATTCCTGAATGTGCTGTCACTGGCCCTGCCCATGGTGTTGTTACAGGTATATGACCGGATTATACCGAATGTCGCCCTGCAAACCCTGACCCTGCTCATCATGGGGTTGCTTGTGGTTTTAGTGATAGATGTTTTGCTGCGTACCGCGCGGGCCTATCTGTCCGGCTGGGTCGGGGCAAAATACGAACATGAAACGGGATGTCAGGCCGTCGAAAAAATCTTGCGTTCTGATTTGCAAAATCTGGAAAAAGTTTCACCGGGGGTTCATTTGGACCGCCTGTCGTCCATTGATTCCATCCGGGATTTTTACGCCAGTCAGGCGGGGTTGGCTCTGGTTGATCTGCCCTTTGTCTTTCTATTTCTCGGGTTATTAGGCTATATCGGCGGCGCGTTGCTCATTGTTCCGGTTATTTTATTGCTCACATTGGGCGCCATTGCCTTTATTCTTGGCGTGCGGCTGAAAGAGGCCCTGAAGAATGACACTCTGTGGGAAGACCGCAGATATAGTTTTATCATTGAAGTTCTAACCGGCATACATTCCATCAAATCCATGGCCATGGAAAACCTCATGGGGCGACGTTATGAAAAACTGATGGAGAATTGCTCAAAGGCGTCATATGAAGTCATCTTCCTCAATGGACTGTCACAAGGCATTGGCAGTGTATTCTCACAAATCACCATGGTTTCGGTAGCCTCTATTGGCAGCGTACTTGTCATTAACGGCGACATTACCATGGGTGCGCTGGCGGCCAGTACGTTACTGGCAGGACGCACGGTTCAGCCCTTGCTACGTGCCCTTGGCATATGGACCCGCTTTCAGCATATTCAGATTGCCAGCGAGAAATTACGCCAGATTAATGACATGCCCGCTGAACGGCCCGGCCAGACCACGGAGCTGAAAAAAGTTCAAACCATTGAAATGAAAAATGTCAGCTTCCGTTATTACGAGGAGGGCAAGGAAATTCTGAGCAACATCAGCCTGAAACTGAGACATGGTGACATCATCGGTATCAGAGGCGGTAACGGCTCCGGAAAATCGACCCTGCTATGGGCCTTGATGGGAGGCTTGACACCGACCTCCGGCGAAATACTGGTCAATGGCAAGGACCCTACTTTCTTCTCAGCCGACAGCCTGCGCCAGCGCATCGCCTATCTGCCCCAAAAACCCAGCATGTTCCGGGGCACTATTTTGGATAACCTGACCATGTTCCGGGGCGATGAATATATTGATGACGCGCTGGAGATCGCGGAAAGGCTGGACCTGAACAAAATTCTGGCCCGGATGCCCGACGGGTATGAAACCGTCATCGGTGACGGCGCGCAGAGCGAAATTCCCACCGGCATTGCCCAGCGTATCACCATTGCCCGGTCGCTTGCCTGCAAACCGGATGTCATTTTATTTGACGAAGCCAATTCCGGTCTGGACAATAAATCCGACAATGACCTGCAGGAGCTGATCAGCCGGCTTAAAGGCACAGCCACCATCGTTCTGGTCAGCTATCGTCCCTCACTTTTACGACTGGCGGACAGGCAATATGACCTGAAAGATGGCCATTTGRTAGAACAAAAAAACAGTCAGGAAGCCCCGGCCCCCTCATCCGCAAATGCAGGGGGAAAGAAATGAGCAATAGCAATGGGCCCGCCCGGAAATTAATGGATAATCTGGAAAGCCGTGTTCAGGAAGGGGTTGTCCTGTCTGTTTCCAGCAGTGCCCGGATGGCCGAGGCTATGAAAACCGGAAAAATCGGATCATTCAATGCCAAGTCACCCTATGCCTCCTGTCTTATTCCGCTACTCAATGCTTTGGGATGGCGCGGAGATGTGCGGGGGCTATTTGAATCCCTGCCCCATTTCGCCGATAGTCTGGACCTGACAGAGTTCCGAAATACGCTGGCACGGCTTCACTATAAAACGGTGCGCACACCGGCCTGCATATCGCGCATAGATGACCGCTTGTTCCCTTGCCTATTTGCCGGGCTTGATGACGTCCCCATCATTATCCTGTCAAAAGAAAAAGAAGGCATCCGGATTTTTGACAGTACTGACCGGACAGAAAAAATTCTGAAGAATAGCGAAATCCACGGCATAGCCTATTTCATCTCATCGGAATATAGCACGCAAACCAACAGAAAAAAACAAACCAAGCCACAGGAAAACTGGGTTGGCGGTCTGTTTATGCGCTTCAAAAGCACCATAAAACAGCTTTTTGCCATGACCTTTATTCTGAATATCTTTGCCCTGCTGGTCCCGCTGTTCATCATGGCGATTTATGATCAGGTCATCCCGTCAAAATCCGGGGAGACACTGGCCTATCTGGCGGGCGGCATTATATTTGCTATTTTATGCGAAATTCTGTTGCGGATTATCCGCTCGGGCTTTGTCGCCTATCTTGGGGCGCGGGTTGAGAATATTGTCACCTCCGCCACCTTCCAAAAGCTGTTATCCCTGCCGCCGTCCATGACGGAATCCTCCCCCATCGGCGCGCAAGTGTCCCGGCTCAGGGAATTTGACACCATCAAGGGGTTATTTTCCGGTACGCTGGTCAATATTGTTCTGGAACTGCCCTTCGTGGTAATTTTTCTTGTGGTGATAGCCGTCCTCGGCGGTACGCTGGCCTTCATTCCCATTGCCATGATGGGCGTCTTCGCGCTGGTGGCCTTTATCATGCTACCGTCCATGAAACGTAACGTGGCCATGTCTGGCCGTCAGAAATCAGAAAGACACAGCTTTCTTGTAGAAAGCATGTCCAATCTGCGTACCATCAAGCAGACGGCCTCCGAACAATCCTGGCTTGATCGTTTTCGTCACCTGTCAGCCGATGCAGCCTATTCCCATTTCCGGACCTCACAGGTCTCCCTGCTCATGCAAAGCCTGGCACAGGCCATCATGATGGGCGCGGGCGTGGCCACGGTGGGCTTCGGGGTTATCAAAATCCTGAACGGCGATATGACAGTCGGGGCCCTGATTGCCAGTATGGCACTGGTCTGGCGGGTGTTGTCGCCCTTGCAAAGTCTGTTCCTGACCCTGACCCGCCTTGAACAGACCCTGAATAGTGTCAAGCAGATCAACCTGCTTATGAAGATAGCCGCCGAGGATGACCCCAGCCCGTCAAGTCTGTCCCATCGTGAGTTTTCAGGTCATATTGTTATGGACCGGGTAAGTTTCCGTTATCGACCCAATTCGGAGCCCGCCCTGCTCGGCGTATCATTTGAGGTTAAGCCCGGCGAAATGTTATCCATCATTGGCTCCAACGCTGCCGGAAAGTCCACGGCCCTGAAGCTTTTGCTGGCCATGAACAGACCGCAGGCCGGGCAGGTTATTCTGGATGGGTTGGATATTCGCCAAATCAACCCGATAACTTTACGCCGGGCCATTGCCTATGTGCCACAAGAATCGCATTTTTTCCACGGTACCATTGCCCAGAATTTAAATCTGGCACAGCCCATGGCAACCCGTGATGATCTGGTTGAAGCCTGCGTTAAGGCCAATGTGCTGGAGGATATTAAGGCCCTCGAATATGGCTTTGACACCCGCATCGGGGATCAGTCCATTCAAAGCCTGCCGTCAAGTTTCAAGCAACGACTGTCACTGGCCCGGGCCTATCTGAAGAAAGCGCCAATCCTGTTGCTTGATGAACCGGCAAAAACATTGGATTATGAAGGCGATGTCGCCTTTATGGACTCCCTGAGAGCCATAAAAGGCACGACCACAATCCTGATGGTATCACACCGGCCAAGCCATATTAAAATGGCCGATAAAGTATTGGTTCTGAAAGATGGCATGATCGCCAATTTCGGAACGCCCGCAGACATTTTTCCAGAGCTTTAGAGAATAAACATGACGAAAAAAACAGAAAATAATGATAAAAACACCCCGGATAATGACGCCCGGATAACATTGGGTGATGGCCACAGCAATAGCAAGACTGGCACCAGCAAACTTGAAAAACTTGTTGAAAAAGCAACCGAAAAAGCCCGTCAGAAACGGACAAAACCGGTAAGCTATTACACCCGTTTCCTGTCCCGCGCTATTCTGTTGGAAGAATCCGGGCCGCCCCGGGCGATTGTCTCAACGGTGGGGATAATTTCACTGTTTCTGTTTGGCGTTATCACCTGGGCCTCGGTGACCACCCTGAATGAAACCAGCGTTGCCACCGGACAGATCCGGCCTGCCGCCACGGTTATGCCCGTGCAGCATCTGGAAGGAGGGATTGTCTCCGCCGTTCTGGTTAGAGAAGGCGAAGACGTAAAAAAAGGTCAAACCATATTGACACTGGCCCCAACAGCTGCCCTGTCCAATCTGGACAGGATCAAGGTCCGTTATATTTCTCTCAGCCTGCAAATTATTCGACTAAAGGCCTTTGCTGCAGGCAAAGACGGTGACTTTTCCGGCTTTCAAAAAGATCACCCCCTGCTGGCACAAGATCAGAAAGACATTCTGATACAGCAAAATAAATCCCGCACGGCCCAACAGGAGGTTATCAAATCACAACTAGATGAAAGAAATAACGAGCTTCTGCTGCTGCTCCGTCAGGAAATGACCGAGGGGAAAAATCTGGACCTCATCGCCGAAGAAATGAAAATGCGTCAGGAACTGACCGACAAAGGTCTTGGCTCCAAATTAAAGCTTCTGGAGGTCCAGCGCGCCCATAACAAGGCTGAAGGCGACCTGATCCAGACCCAATCCAGAAAAGCCGGTGTCCGGGCAAACATTGCCAAGGTCAAAGGTGATCTTGTGGCCTTGAATGAGAAATTCCGCAACGAAACCCTCATTCAGGTGGATGCTTTAAGCGGTGAACGCGCGGAAGTTTCTGCGGAATTGACACAGCTCAATGACCGGGTAAAGCGGCTTGCGGTTCTCTCTCCCGCTGACGGGATTGTCAAGGGGCTGAAATATCACACCGTTGGCAGTGTCATCCCGCCCGGCGATATATTGGCCGAAATTGTTCCCGTTTCCGGCGGGCTGGTGGCAGAAGTGAAAATTTCGCCCCGCGACATCGGACATGTCAATGTGGGCAGTGAAGTGTTGCTCAAGGTCGATACCTATAATTATGCCCGTTACGGTAGCATTTCCAGCACCCTGCGTCAGGTATCCGCCTCCTCATTCCTTGATGAAGAAGGTAATACATATTTCAAAGGATTCGTGGACCTGCCCAACAATTACATCGGCACCGATCCAAAATCCAACCGGATAACATCCGGCATGACGGTGGTGGCCGATATTCAGACGGGCAAGAAAACCCTGCTTCAATATCTGGTCAAACCCATCAATAACGCCCTGAGTACATCTTTCCGGGAACGATAGGGCTTACGCCCCTATTCATGGGCAATGGTTTTGTCGGTAAAGAGGTAATCTTTCAGCTCCTTATCGAAAGAGCTGTCCCGACGCCTGATCCATTCGAGAACCATGGCGGCATGTTCTTTTTCTTCGTCACGATTATGGGCAAGGATCGCCTTTAACTCAGGGTCACGGCAAGCATCCACACGTTGATTGTACCAGTCAACGGCCTCCAACTCCTCCATCAGGGACACGATGGCCCTGTGCATATCTCTTGTATCGTCCGTGAGTTCTTCTACGGGTTCGTGGTAACCTTCGTTCGCCATAATATAATCCTTTCATTATCGTTTGATTATATATGGGACATTAGAGAAGATTTTACAATACGGTTCGTATATCTTTGGTAAGGCCACCCCAGGAAAATTTAAGTATATAGCCCGTAAGCCATATGCTAAACGTCGCCAGCAACACGCCGCCAACACCGTCTATGACATAATGCCAGCCCAGGACAACGGTGGAAATCCACACCATCACCACCCACGGAATAGTCACCACAAGGGTCCATTTCCTTGTGCTATAGAGCCAATAGGAGGTAAGCGTAATCATGCCAATATGCAGGCTCGGCATGGCGGATATGCCCCCCAGAAGAATGCCGCCTTGCTGAATTACCTGATCAAGAGGCAATGCAAGGGTATGATTTAACTTGTCAACGGCCATTTGGGTCAGGGAATCAGCCGGATGATTGAAATATTCCGGCTTGTAAAAGGCCGGGCCCTTCACCGGATTCAACATGCCGATAAACCGTCCCACATAATAGAGAATGATCATGGAATAGCCATAGAAAAACACGACCCTTGTACTTTGACTGACCACTACCAGAAAAACCACCATCGCTATCTCAATGGCCCAGCAACTATGATAAAGAGGATCCCAAAAGCCTAAATTGATATGAAGTGTGGACAGCCATTCAAACAGGGGGCCTTCAACGGCCCAGAATATTCCGTCCCGCCATTCCGTTGTCCCGGACAGGAGCTTGAAGCTTAACAGGGTGATATTTGACGTCCCCAATATAGCAAAGCACGTCAGAACAATAATAAAAAGCGCGGGCAGACCCACGGGGTAGAATTTCATGGCAAATAAATTTGACCGCAAGGGTTCAGGAAATAACGGCGCCCCGGATATTTTTATCTTAACATCATCAAAAATACTTAAAATAATCAGCGTAATATGCCAAAGACTACCCACGAATAAAACATATAGCGTAATAATCACCAACAACATATTGGTATCATTGAACCACAGGGAAAAGGGCGAGGATATTATGGAGGCGGCAATCACAGTCACACCAAGCATAACCGCATGTAACATAAGAATTAAAGCGGCATAACGCCATTCCGGGCGTTGCAGGATAAAATCATGAATTTTGAACCTGTTCGCCTGAATCCCGATTGCCTGATTACTGCCCTGCATTATATCACCCTGCTTGAATTTTACCTCAGTCAGGATTGTTCATATCAGACAAGTATAATTTTTTTCTTAAAGAAAACTCAAAATAGATTAAAGTTTTTTTTCAATGGCATCCCACAGCAGGGCGGAAATATCCGTGCCGTCAAAGTGCTGAATTTCCTGTATGCCGGTTGGTGACGTAACGTTGATTTCCGTCAGATAATCCCCGATCACATCAATCCCCACAAATAACAAGCCCTGTTCCCGCAACGTAGGGCCGATCTCATCGCATATCTGTCGCTCCCGGTCGGTCAGCTCGGTCTTTTTGGCCTCGCCCCCCACATGCATGTTGGAGCGAACTTCGCCCGCTTGCGGCACCCGGTTGATGGCCCCGACAGCCTCCCCGTCCACAAGGATAATCCGTTTATCGCCCTTGGTCACATCGGGCAGATATTGCTGGACAATGAAGGGTTCGGGGTAGAATTTCTGGAATATTTCAATCAGGCTGCTCAAATTCTGATCATCCGGGCGTATTCTGAACACTCCGGCCCCGCCGTTGCCGTAAAGCGGCTTGACAATTATATCCTTATGCTCCTCGCGAAAGGCAATCACATCGCGCCGATTGCTGGTAATCAAAGTTGGCGGCATGAGGTCCGGAAAACGGGTCAGAAAAATCTTTTCCGGCGCATTGCGCACCGCCGCCGGATCATTAACCACCAGGGTTTTTGGATGCACATGCTCCAGAATATGGGTGGCGGTGATATAGCCCATGTGAAAGGGCGGGTCCTGCCGCATGAGGATCACATCCACATCCTCTGCCAGATCAATTTTATCCTCGGCCCCATATGAGAAATGATTGCCCATTTCCCGCCGCAGAGTCAGCGCGCGCGCATGGGCTGTCACCCTGCCATCCTGCAACGACAGGTCATCCACATCATAATGATATAATTTATAGCCGCGATTTTCTGCCTCAAGCCCAAGGGCAAAGGTGCTGTCACCGTTAATATCAACAGATTCAATGGGGTCCATTTGCAGGGCAACTTTAAGGCTCATAGCCGTATTTTCCACTTCATTCTTTTTCAGGAAGTCTCAAAACAATGCCGCCACACGCCTCGTGGGTCTGCTTGTCCAGACTTTTCAATGTATTGATGACCTGCTGTTCAATAAGATCATTCCGCTCAAATTTCTCACTTTGGGTCAGGCAATAGGTCAGATATTCCCGCGCCTGATCATCCTTGCCCACATGGGCCAGCAACATACCCAGTTCGTAATGATGCTGTATCTCATCGGGATCAATCAGAACCTGCCGCGACAGGATAGTGATCGCCTGCCCCATGTCGCTGACTTTCAAGCATCTGATCTTGATATTATCCAGCAGACGGATCAGTATTTCCCGATCCGTGACCGGCTGGTAATAATCCGGTTTCAAATCCACATCGGAACTTGATGTTTTACTGACCAATTGCCGCAGGCCTCTCGCATCCATTATTTTCCCCCGGCTAAAGGGGTCAAGTATCACCCTGCCATCCATCGGCCCCGCCCCGGAAAGCCGGATCAGGAAGTGGCCGGGAAACGTCAAGCCCTCAACATGCCATCCCTGACTGCGCGCCGCATGCATATATAATATGCTGAGCGAAATCGGCAGGCCCCTGCGGGTATCAATTACTGACATCAGGTTGGCATTTTGCAGGTCGTCGTAATAATCCTCATTACCGGTATATTCATGGCGGTCATAGAGGGTGGCCGCCAGAGCCTCTGCCCGCGCGGACGCAGGCGTTTCATTGCCGCCCTCTGCGTCAAGGTCAAGAGCGAGAATTTTCAGGTGATGCTCATATTTCTGGAAAGAAACACCGGGCCGATCCAGTGCCGCCAGAATCAGGGCCGTACCGGCAATGTCCGCAAGACTGCCGTCACCCTGCCCCACCGCCGTTAAATGCGCCTTATGTTCAATGTCTATTTCGTTCACTTTCTCACGTCCGTTTGCCATGCGTCCTTTACATGGGTTGGCCAGGCCCAGGGTTCAACCGCCATAACATCAAAACGACAGGAAATATCTCCCCTATCATGACCATTCCGCGCCATATACCATTCGGCGGAGCGGGATATTCTTGATTTCTGCCGAAATGACACCGCTTCCAGAGCCGCCTGCTTTGTCTGGCGGGCCTTGACCTCTATGAAACACAGCACAGATCCTTTTCGCGCAACCAGATCAATCTCGCCAGATTTGCACCGATAGCGCCGGGCCAATATACGATAGCCCTTAAAGATTAAAAAACACATACACAGCCATTCGGCCCCCTGCCCCCACAGATACGCTCTTTTTTTCTTTATCTGCGCCGCATCATTCATTTTTTGCCCGACAGTTCCAAGGCCCGTGCATACACCTGTTTCCGTTTCAGCCCGGTGGTATAGGTAACGGACGCCACCGCTTCCTTGAGTGATAAAACCGCCAGAGCCTTTGTCAAAGCCTCATCAAGCTGATCAGCCCGGACCTCTGTTTCCGCAGGCGGGCCGATGACAATGACCACCTCACCCCTGGGCGCCCCCGCCGCCGCATAATGGGCCGCAAGCTCCGATAGGCTGCCGCGCCGGATTTCTTCGAATAACTTGGTCAATTCCCGGCATATGGCCGCCTCCCGATCGCCCAGAACCTCCAATATATCCTTCAGGCTATCCTTCAGCCGTTTGGGTGATTCGTAGAAAACCAGTGTGGCCTTGATGGCGGCAAGGTCAGACAAGGTTTTTTGCCGGGCCACCGTCTTATTGGGCAGAAAGCCGGCAAACATGAAACGGTCTGTGGGCAATCCGGCACTGGCAAGGGCGGCGAGGACAGCACTGGCGCCGGGAATACTGCTGACAAAATGGCCCTTATCACGGGCCTCTTTAACCAACCGGTAGCCGGGATCGGAAATCAGCGGCGTTCCCGCATCGCTGACCAGTGCAACGGTTTCTCCCTGCTCTAACCGGTCCAGCAGTTGGGGCAGAATTTTCTGTTCATTATGATCATGATAGGCCACCGCCGGGGCGGCAATGTCAAAATGGGCCAGCAATTTTCCGGTAACCCGCGTATCCTCACAGGCAATAATATCCGCACTTGCCAGAACCGCCTGCGCCCGGTGGGTCATATCGCCCAGATTGCCGATAGGGGTTGAGACAATATACAGCCCCGGCTGAATTTTTTTACTCTTTTCGCTCACAGCACCATACCCTTGCCCTATTTGTAAATTAATAGATTATTTCTGTTATGATTTATGAGTATACTGCCTAGTATGTATGAAAAAAAGCAAAGAAAACCGGAATCTGTTTTGAAACGATCTTTTGTCAAAATTATCCTATTTAGCCTTTTTGTTGGCTTAGGCCTATCCGGGTGCGGCGCGGATAAGACGGCTGTCATGCGGGATGTTACCGCAATTCCACCGTCCCCCACCAGTCAGAAGTTAGCTGATACGGCGGTAGACATGGATGACCTCGTACGCCATGAAATTCGCCTGGGACTTTTGCTGCCGTTAAGCGGACCGGATGCGGTCATTGGCAAGGCTCTGTTCAATGCGGCCACCTTGGCCCTGTTTGATTCACAGGACCGGCGGCTAATGTTATTGCCCTATGACACCCATGGCACAGCCACCGGAGCCGCAGAGGCTATGACAAAATTGCTGGACCAGAAACCGGACCTGATTATCGGGCCTCTTTTTTCCCATTCCATCACCGCCGTAAAGGCTATGGCACGGGAGGCCGGGATTAATGTCATCGGCTTTTCCAGTGACCACACTGTTGCCGGAAACGGCGTCTTCCTGATGAATTTCCGAATGGAGGAACAGATCGCCCGGGTGATCCGTTATGCGTCTGAAAATGGCTATGCCCGCTATGCTGCCCTGATCCCCGAAACGGCTTATGGCAATCGGGCCCTGGAAGTATTCCGCCAGGCGGTGACCGCTCAGGACCGTGATCTGGCCGCCGTAGAATTTTACCCGCCGGACAGCACCAAGCTGGTTAACCCGGTGAAAAATATTGCCCATTACAAGGAGCGGCGGCGGAAATATACCCGCGAAATTGATTTCCTCGAAAAACTGGGGGAGGAAGATGATTTCGCGCAGGAAATGCTGGGCGAATTAAAGAGTCTGGAAACCATTGGCGATGTGAATTTCGATGCCATCCTGCTGCCCGAAGGCGGGGCCATGCTAACCACTTTGGCCGCCTGGGTATCCTATTATGAAATTGACCCGACCAAGGTTAAAATTCTTGGCACCGGATTATGGGATGATGAAATGCTGTTTGTGGAACCACAGCTTCACGGGGGCTGGTTCGCCGCGCCGGATCATACAAAATCCCATGAATTTTTAACCCGCTACCTAGGTATTTACGGCGAAAAAAGCCCGCGCCTGACCACCCTCGCCTATGATGCGGTCGCCTTAGCGGCCACATTGGTGCGGCAGGAAAAGACTCCCGACTTTACCGCAGAGCAAATCACCAACCAAAATGGCTTTTCCGGCATCGAAGGGCTGTTTCGCTTTAGAAAAGACGGATTGAGCGAACGGGGGCTGGCGGTTTATGAGGTCGGGGCCAAGGCCTTCACCGTCATTGACCCGGCCCCGGTGAGCTTCATTGAACGGGACAAGCCGGAAATCATGATGATCAAGACGCCAGAAGTCGGCCAAGCAGACTATTTAGAAGCGGCATCCCACTCTTTGTCGCCCGCAAATGATGATCGTCCCTTTCCATATAACCCAGTTCAAAAAGACGCTGTAAATAGCCCTGATCAATAAAGAGGTCTACGCCCTCGCCGATACGCTTTTCAAAGCCCGCAAGGCTCAGGCCCTCGGTTAACCTCAGGCTCATCATGATCATTTCCTCGGCCATGTCCGCTCTGGTCAGCCTGTGATTCTGATCCGTACCGTGACCCGCAGAGGCCGCCTTAGTCAGCCATTTTTCCGGGCTTCTATGCTGGGTCAGGGCATGAAGACTGCCATCCATGCTCAACCGCCCGTGGGCACCCGGCCCGATCCCGATATATTCGCCGTAGGTCCAATAGGTCAGATTATGGCGGCTTTCCTGCCCCCGCGCCGCATGGTTGGATACCTCATAGGCGGGCAGGCCGTGGGCCGCGCAAATCTCACGCGTCAGGTCATACATATCCGCCGAGACATCCTCGGTCGGCAAGATAATCCGGCCTTTCTCATGGGCCTGATAAAAAGCCGTGCCCCGTTCAATGGTCAATTGATACAGGGACAGGTGGTCTGCCGCCATAGCCAGCGCCTGCCTCAATTCCACCTCCCAAGCCGTCAGGCTTTGCCCCATGCGGGCATAGATCAGATCAAAACTGGTGCGGGTAAAATATTTCCGGGACAGGTCGATAGCGGCTAGGGCTTCGGGCAAGTCATGCTCCCGCCCCAAGGCCTTCAGGTCCGGGTCATTCAAAGCCTGTATCCCCAGAGACAGGCGATTGATACCCGCCGCCGCAAAATCCTTGAATTTTCCCGCTTCCACACTGGTCGGGTTGGCTTCCAGCGTAATTTCAACATCTTTGTCAAAGGTCCAGTTTTGGGCAATCCGCCGCAACAGCCTGTCCACGGTTGACGCCGCCATCAGGGACGGGGTGCCGCCGCCAAAAAAGACACTGGTGATGGTGCGCGAACCGGACAATATCCGGTAATGATCAAGCTCCGCCACAAGGGCTCCCGCGAAGGCCGCCTCATCAATTTGTTCGCGCACATGGCTGTTGAAATCACAGTAGGGGCATTTGGACAGGCAGAAGGGCCAATGGATATAAATGGCCAGATTTTCAGGAGAAACAGGCATGGATCAATTTTTTAAAAGCGTTCGCCCGGTGGCTGATGTTATGTTTTTCTGATGCGTCCATTTCGCCAAAAGTAATGTCATAGCCATCGGCCTGAAACATGGGGTCATAGCCAAAACCATTACCGCCCCTTATGGGCCAGACCAAGCTGCCATCAACCCGGCCCTCAAAACTTTCCACATGTCCGTCAGGCCAGGCCAAGGTCAAAGCACAGGCGAAATAGGCCGCCCGGTCATCGGCCCCCAATTCATCTTCTAGCTTCTGCATACCGTAAGTAAAATCCCGCTCCTCCGTTGCCGGATTTATGGCCCAGCGCGCCGAATGAATACCGGGCCTGCCGCCAAGGGCCGGCACCACAAGGCCGCTGTCATCGGCAAGGGCCACAAGGCCCGATTTTTCCGCCGCACTTCTGGCCTTTAATTCCGCATTGGCTATGAAAGTCTTCCCATCCTCAACCGGTTCGGGTAAATCTAAATCTGCCGCCGAGAGGGTCTCGATGCCAAAAGGCAACATGAGCGCGCTGATTTCACGGACCTTGCCCGCGTTATGGCTGGCAACCACCAGCTTGTCAGCGTCAAACTTCCGCATCAGAGGCCCAAGGCTTTATTCTGTAATTTTACCAGTTGATCCACGCCGATTCGGGCCAGCCGCATCAGGCGCAGGAATTCTTCCTCGGTAAAGGGATCTTCCTCTGCAGTGCCCTGGATTTCAACGATCTTGTTATCGCCGGTCAGGACAAAATTAGCATCGGTTTCCGCTACGCTATCCTCGTCATAATCAAGGTCCAGCACTGGCGTTCCCTTATATATGCCGCAAGATACCGCCGCCACAGGGGCCTTGATGGGCAGGCTGTCCAGCTTGCCGTCGGCGATCATTTTCTGGAAACATTGCACCATGGCCACATAAGCCCCGGTGATGGACGCCGTGCGTGTGCCGCCGTCCGCCTGTATCACGTCACAGTCCAGACGGATTTGACGTTCGCCCAGCGCCTTCATATCAACCACGGCGCGCAGTGAGCGACCAATAAGCCGCTGAATTTCCTGTGTCCGGCCGGACTGTTTGCCCCTTGCGGCCTCACGGCCCATGCGGCTGTGGGTGGACCGGGGCAACATGCCATATTCAGCCGTCACCCAGCCCTTGCCCGTATCGCGCAGGAACGGCGGTGCCTTATCCTCCAGCGTCGCCGTGCAGAGTACATGGGTATCGCCAAATTTTATCAGGCATGACCCTTCGGCATGTTTTGAAAATCCCGTCTCAAGCGTTACGGTACGAAGTTGGTCATTGGCACGGCCAGATGGGCGCATATGCTGTCTCCTGATGCAAAGAAATATAATATTCTTTTATCTTCTAACGTGCCTGACCCGTTAAGGAAAGAAAATTTCCTCGATCTTTTTACCAAACAGACCAGCCATACCAAAGGCCAGTGGCAAACTGGGGTCATATTTGCCGTTCTCAATGGTATTTATGGTTTGCCGCGATACGCCAAGGGCCTCCGCAAGCTCGGCCTGCGACATCTTGCGTTCTGCGCGCAGAACCCTGAGATTATTCTCCATTATATCTTCTCCGCACGAAGAAGAAAACAGCTCCAAAAACAAAGCATACTATCGGGAATGACCATATTAAATCCAGATGAGGGTAACCTTTATTTTCCAAAAAACCATATGAAAAAGCGACCATGGTCACCAGCATCAATGTGATGGCGGCGGTCTCGGTAAATATCTTTTTCATCAGCTCATCCATACGCCCGATAAATCGTGTCATAGCAAATAAGCCGAATATGATTGGAATGGACGGAGAAATCGCTATGGGCACGTCCCATATGGTGTCAGGATAATATTTTAACAAAGCCTTCGCGGCGAATAAAACCGCCACATATGCCACCATTGCCGGCAAAAATTCATTCCTGTATTGCCGACCACTTTTTTTCTCTTTTTCAGTTAAATTAACCATGGTTACCCTCCTATGTCCGGTATTTGAAATTAGCAAATAACCAGCATATGAATACCACGGCATTGATGGCCGCCGTCCAGACCCAACCGGGCTGCGCGGGTAAATCAAATCTATATTCAAGCATACTATATAGATACGACCCACCAATAATGATGCTGATCGCCCAAAATCCCATAAGCTGGCTCTTTCTGGCCTCAAACTCATCAAAATAATGCCTGAAATAACGCCAGCTAAAGGCCGCCATCGTCACAATGAACGATATGGCCAATATATCCACGGTCAATTGCAGATTTGGATTCTCTGACCAGAAGCGCGGGTTATCCGTTATATTTTCCCAGTTGGACCCAAAGATATACCCTAAAATACCACTACTAAGGCCAGCCATTGCCATCATAACCTGTATATATTTATCGCTTAAAAAAGGAAATAAATATGTCATCATATTCTCTTTCATGTTTTCTCTCCTGAATAAAAAAACTTCAATATGTCAACCTTCCTTTACATTAATAGATTAAAAATTAATGTCAAGTTTATTTGACATTTTGTCTTGCTATCCTGACATTTTTACTATTTTTCTGCGTTATACACATCTCACTCCAAAACCAGAAAGTTTTGATGTGATATTATGCGGAAGTTATCTGTGACTGTGTCGCGGAATTTGGGCTATTCTTTTGGCACCGTCCGGCTGAAAAAATTCAGAATATCTTTCGCAAACAGGTTATAACTTTTGTAAAACCTGTTGTGGGTGCATAAGCAGGCAGGAAGATGAGATTTATCCGGCTTTTTGTCCGCCTCATCCAGTCTTTTACGGCTCTTTTATCTCTCTGGCATAGATAATAACGCGCATTATCGAGAATGAACAGGATGGTTATTTATATCACCATGGACCCCGACTCGGGGGCCGGGATGATGGCTATGCGGCCCTACATATCCTCCCGCACATAAGGATTGGTCTTGCGTTCAACCCCAAAGGTTGAAATGGCGCCGTGGCCGGAGATGAATTTGGTGTCATCGCCCAAGGGCCAGAGCTGTTCCCGGATGGATTTGATCAGGGTCGCATGATCGCCGCGCGGGAAGTCGGTGCGGCCTATGGAGCCTTGGAACAACACATCACCGACAAAGGCATAACCGGCGTCTTTTTCATGAAAAATCACATGGCCCGGCGTATGACCGGGGCAGAAATAGACATCCATGGTGATATTGCCGAATGAGACCGTATCGCCGCCCTCTAACCATTCATCCGGGTCGAACGTGCGCCCCTCAGGCAGGCCATAATTGCGGCAGTTCTCCGGGATTTGATCAATCCAGAATTTATCCTGTTTCTCAGGGCCGACAATAGGGATTCCCAGTGCCTCCGACAGCTCTGCCGCGCCGCCCGCATGGTCCAGATGACCATGGGTGATCAGGATTTTTTCCACCGTCACGCCCATTTCCTTTATAGCCGCGAGAATCCGGTCCACATCGCCGCCGGGGTCAATGACGGCACCCTTCATGGTGTCACTGCACCAGACAAGGGTGCAATTCTGTTCAAACGGCGTGACGGGGATGATTTTGACTTTTAACATTTCTCACTCCTCCGGCGACCGAATATCCAGCGACAGGGCATGGATTGGCCCGGCCATCTCGTCTTTCAATATGCGGTATATTTCCCGTTGGCGCGCCACACGATTTTTGCCCGTAAAATCAGATGAGACCAGCAGGAGCCGGAAATGGCTTTCCCCACCCGGACGTGCCCCGGCATGCCCCGCATGTTTTTGGGACTCATCAATCAGTTCCAAATGACTAATATTCAACACCGATCGTAATTTTGTTTCTATAGTTTCTGCTACACTCATACATAAATTCCATTCTTTTATTACTTGACGAAAGTGCCACAATGAACGACAAAAAGAAAGAAAATATACAACGGAAAGAAATATGACCACCGCAAAAACATCTGAAGGCTTGCCCGACATTAAAATCAACGTACAGCAGATTTTCGGAATCGATAGTGATCTTGAGGTTCCTGGCTTCTCCGAAGCCAATGACCATGTGCCGGAAATCGACAATACCTATATTTTTGATCATGATACCACGCTGGCTATTCTGGCCGGGTTTTCCCATAACCGCCGCGTGATGATACAGGGCTATCACGGCACAGGGAAGTCCACCCATATTGAGCAGGTCGCGGCCCGGCTCAACTGGCCCTGCGTTCGGGTTAATCTGGACAGCCATATCAGCCGTATCGACCTTGTGGGCAAGGACGCCATCGTGCTGAAAGACGGCGTTCAGGTCACCGAATTTCAGGAAGGCATCTTGCCCTGGGCCTTGCAAAGCCCGACGGCGCTGGTCTTTGACGAATATGATGCGGGGCGGCCCGATGTGATGTTCGTCATTCAGCGGGTATTGGAAGTCGCCGGGAAAATGACCCTTCTGGATCAGAATAAAGTCATCCACCCCCATCCGTCTTTCCGCCTGTTCGCCACCACCAACACCATTGGCCTTGGCGATACGTCAGGCCTTTATCACGGCACGCAACAGATCAATCAGGGTCAGATGGACCGCTGGAATATTGTCAGTACCCTGAATTATCTCTCCCATGAGGTTGAGGAAAATATCGTGCTGGCCAAGCTGCCGATATTGCAGGATGAAAAGGGTCAGAAGCTGATCAAGCAGATGGTACAGGTGGCCGACCTGAGCCGCAGTGGCTTTATCAACGGCGATATTTCAACGGTCATGTCGCCGCGTACGGTGCTTACATGGGCGGAAAATATGGAAATATTCAAGGATGTGGCTTTCGCTTTCCGGCTGACCTTCCTCAATAAATGTGATGAGCTGGAACGGCCCGTAGTTGCCGAATATTACCAGCGTTGCTTTGGCGAAGAACTGCCCGAATCAGCCATCGCGCCGGTGCTATTGCCCGAATAAAATGCCCAAAAAAGCCGCCCATAGACTTGACCAGTTCAAACATGCCGTTTCCGCCACCGTGCGGGCCATCGCGGAAAATCCGGAGCTTGAGGTAAGTTACGGCGCGGAGGACAGCGATATGTCCGCCGCCAGTGGCCGCCTGCCCCTGCTGTCCGTTGACCTGACAGCAGCGGATGTGGCCAATGTGCGCGGGGCTGCCGATGCTTACGCCCTGCGCCTGCGCTATCATAATGCGGCCCTGCATGAGAAATATGCCCCCACGGGCAACCCGGAGGCCGAGGGCGTTTTTGAAGCCATTGAGCAGGCCCGGGTGGAGGCCATCGGGGCCACCAAAATGCCCGGCGTCGCCCGGAATCTGGCCGCCACATTGGAAGGCCATTATACCAAAAACCGCCTGAGCCTGTCCGCCAATGCGGAAGATGTTCCCTACGGCGATATTCTGAAACTGCTGGTGCGGGAAAGGCTCACTAATGCCCATCCGCCGGAAGTCACCAACGAGATCGTCAATCAGTTCCGCACCGCCATTGAGGCCAAGGCCGCCGAACATCTGGACGCGCTCTGTGACAGCATGGGCGATCAGGAAGCCTTTAGCCGTATCAGCCGGAAAATCATTTCCGACCTTGATCTGGCCGAGGATTTCGAGGGCGAAGATAAAAACAAAGCCCCTAATTCTGACGATAACGCCGATGATCAGGATTTGCCCGACGAAGACAGCAGCGACGACGGCGAGGGCGAGGGCGAAGATAATGACAGCCAGGAAGAGGGCGAACAGGACGCGGACGACAGTGACGGCACCTCTGACAGCAGCGATATGGCATCGGAATTATCCGAGGATATGATTGACGATATGATGGCTGAAGAGGCCATGACCAAGGCCCTGTTCAACCCCAATGACCTAACCACTGATCAGGCACAGGGGCCGCGTTATAGTGTCTATCGCACCGAATATGACGAAACCATTGCCGCCGAAGACCTGTGCGATGCAGATGAGCTGTCCTTTCTGCGCCGTAATCTGGACCAGCAGCTCAGCGGCCTGCACGGGGTCATTTCAAAGCTGGCCAACCGGCTTCAGCGGATGCTCATGGCCCAGCAGAGGCGATCATGGGATTTTGACCTTGAGGAAGGCATACTGGACACCAGCCGCCTGACCCGGGTGGTGACCAGCCCGTTGCATGCCCTGTCCTTCAAGGTGGAAAATGATACCGAATTCAAGGATACGGTGGTCACCCTGCTGATTGATAATTCCGGCTCCATGCGCGGACGGCCCATCACCATCGCCGCCATGTGCGCCGATATTCTGGCCCGCACATTGGAGCGTTGCGGGGTGAAGGTTGAAATTCTGGGCTTTACCACCAAGGCCTGGAAGGGCGGGAAAAGCCGTCAGGAATGGCTGGAAAATGGCAAGCCACAAAAGCCGGGGCGGCTCAATGACCTGCGCCATATTATCTATAAAACCGCCGACAGCCCGTGGCGGCGGACGCGCAATAATCTGGGCCTGATGCTCCGGGAGGGATTGCTGAAAGAAAATATTGACGGGGAAAGCCTGCTCTGGGCCCATAGCAGGCTCATGAACCGGACCGAGGAGCGGCGTATCCTGATGGTGATCTCTGACGGCGCGCCGGTGGATGACAGCACGCTGTCCACCAACAGCGCCAATTATCTGGAAGATCACCTTCGGACCATGATTGACTGGATTGAGAAACGCTCACCCGTGGAGCTTCTGGCCATTGGCATCGGCCATGATGTGACCCGTTATTATCAAAATGCGATCACGGTTATGGATGCGGATCAGCTGGGCGGGGCCATCACCGAACAGCTCACCAGCCTTTTCGATGAAAAAACCCGTAAAAGACGCCTGAATTAACCTTTACATGGAGCGAATCCAGGATTTCAACTGATTTACCTGATTTCGAATCAAATCCGGATTTCCGGTTACCTGCGCCAATATGGCAATGCCGTGAATAGCCCCGGTCAGCCGTTCGGGCAGATCGGTGTTATTCTCTACCCGCATGATTTCAATAAATTGTGCCCTGATCCATTCCAGCCGTTGTTTCAATAGCTCCGCCGCCTCAGAAGCAAGATTATGGTCCTCGCGCTTCACATCAAAATACAGGTTGGTCATGGGACAGCCGCGCGCGATCAATATATCCGTATTTTCAATCAGCGAATCCAGATAGAGGCTTAACCTCTGGCGGGGGTTGGTATTTTGRTTGATGTCTTCAAACAGRGCMTGCTGRCTTTGGCGGTGRGATTCAATGACTTCTGTGCAGATTTCCTGCGGTGATGTGAAATACAGCTGGGTTTCTTTTAGGGTCAGGCCGGCCCCCCTGGCAATATCGGATAGTTTCACTTTGCCGTAACCCCGCTCTTGAAATAACCGCCGGGCCACCTGTATCAGGATATGTTGTTGTTCTGATTCACCCTTGCCGGTGGACAGGTCTTCATTTACGAATTCTGGATTGGCCATGTCATCTTCTTGATTTGCGCGTTTTATATATGACCCATAAAATAACCTTAGTTTGTTAACATATTATTAGTGATTGGRAAACTTTGATRGAAATAATCAAATAGAATATCGGCTGTTTAGGAAACTTACTTTTTTTGGGGAATGACRATTTCATCTTCATGCATCACGCCTAGTATTTCCCGCGCGGTTTCATCCAGGAAATCCGGGTCAACATGATCCGGTTGCAGGAGTTTAACATGGCTTTCAATATCCACTTTGCGCTCATGCACCAGACTATATTCCTGTTCAAGGACAGAAATTTCTTCCAACAGGTTTGCCTTGGCCTGCATACCGCGCATGCCATAAACCAGAAAATAGACAATAATCAGCGAGCAGAATATGGGGACAACCATTTTCCGAAAACGATTTTTAATGTCTGATGCGTATGTCATAGCCTCAGAGAATCACACCTGATTCGCCGGGTCAAGAAAATTCTTCATTTTTTTCCGTTTAAACTCAAGGCTCTAGCACAGCCTACTATATCTTGTAGGCCCCCGCCAAAATCACCATAGGAATATGTTTATCCGCGCAGAATTGATTTTCCGGCATATTGCGCCGCGTCCCCAAGGGCTTCTTCGATACGGATCAGCTGATTATATTTTGCCAACCGGTCTGAGCGTGCCAGCGAACCTGTTTTGATCTGACCACAATTAGTGGCCACGGCAAGATCGGCAATGGTCGCATCCTCTGTCTCACCGGAACGATGGGACATAACGGATGTAAAGCCCGCCCGATGGGCCATATTGACCGCATCAAATGTCTCRCTCAGGCTGCCAATCTGATTAACCTTRATCAGAATGGAGTTGGCAACTCCCTGCTTGATCCCCTTTTCAAGGCGMACCGGATTGGTCACAAACAGGTCATCCCCCACAAGCTGAACCTTGTCCCCGATCARGTCGGTCAGAATTTTCCAGCCGTCCCAGTCATCCTCATCCATCCCGTCTTCGATGGACAGGATCGGATAACGCGCGCAAAGATCAGCGTAATAGGCGGCCATTTCCCCGCTATCCAGCGTTTTACCTTCACCMGCCAGCACATATTTGYCGTCTTTGTAAANTTCGGAAGATGCCGCATCAAGGGCCAGCATAATATCCTCACCCGGACGGTATCCGGCGGYCTCCACGGCCTGCATGATAAAGTCAAGGGCGTCCACCGTYCCGTTCAGAGCCGGGGCAAAACCGCCCTCATCCCCGACRCTTGTGCTAAGGCCCGCATCGGACAGTTTCTTCTTGAGCGTATGGAATATTTCAGCGCCCATACGCACCGCATCACGGATATTACCCGCAGAAACCGGCATGATCATAAATTCCTGAATATCAATGGGGTTATCCGCATGCTCGCCGCCATTGATGATATTCATCATCGGCACCGGCAACAGGCGCGCAGACGGYCCGCCCAGATAATTATACAGCGGGAGAGCAGCCTCATCCGCCGCCGCCTTGGCAACGGCCAGACTGACGCCAAGTATGGCATTGGCCCCRAGGCGGGATTTATTATCTGTCCCGTCCAGCGCGCGCATAACATTATCCAGAATGATCTGGTCTTCCGCATCCAGCCCGGTCAGCGCATCATAGATTTCGCCGTTAACCGCCTYAACCGCCTTCAGGACGCCCTTGCCCATATAACGGTCGCCGCCGTCCCGAAGCTCCACAGCCTCATGAGCACCGGTTGACGCGCCGCTTGGCACTGCCGCCCGGCCAAAGGCCCCGGTTTCCAGCGTTACATCCACCTCAACCGTGGGATTACCCCGACTGTCCAGAATTTCGCGGCCCGTGATGTCAATAATTGCAGTCATGTCTTACCTCTTGGAATATAAAAGTTAAACCAGCCGGGATTGCTTCACGGCGGCCTCAATGAAAGATGCGAACAGGGGATGCGGATCAAACGGTTTTGATTTCAATTCGGGATGAAACTGCACCCCGATGAACCACGGATGATCGCGTATTTCAACAATTTCCGGCAACGCGCCGTCCGGAGACAGGCCGGAAAAAATCAGTCCGGCATCCTCAAGCTGTTTGCGGTAATTGATGTTAACCTCATAACGGTGGCGATGCCGTTCGGAAATGGCTTCACTGCCATATATCTCACAGACCCGGCTGCCCGGTACAAGTCTGGCCTTATAGGCCCCAAGGCGCATGGTGCCGCCCTTGTCATCATCTTCGCTACGGGTCAATTTCGCCCCGCCATGCTCCCATTCGGTCATCAGACCAACAACAGGATCCGTGCAGTCGCCAAATTCCGTGGAATTGGCCCCGTCAATCCCGGCCATATTCCGCGCCGCCTCMACGCARGCCATCTGCATACCRAAACATATGCCRAAATAAGGGACTTTATGCTCMCGSGCAAAACGGGCGGCRGCRATTTTGCCCTCGGCYCCGCGCTCGCCAAATCCGCCGGGCACCAGAATACCGTCAACCTGCTCAAAATGAGCAGCAAGATCAGCACCTTCCTCAAAAATTTTRGCATCGAACCATTCAATGTTGACCTTGATATTATTGGCGATACCACCGTGAACCAATGCCTCTATCAAGGATTTATAAGCATCCTTGAGTTCGGTATATTTACCGACAATGGCAATGGTCACWTCGCCTTCCGGGCTCCTCACATGCTCCATGATCTCATGCCAGCGGGTCAGGTCCGCATCGGTCAGACCGGGGTCAATACCGAATGAGGCCAGGACTTCCGCATCCAGCCCCTCCGCATGATAATTCAGCGGCACTTCATATATGCTGCTGGCATCAAGGGCCTGAATAACCGCCGATTCGCGTACGTTACAGAACAGGGCAATCTTCCGGCGATCACTATCCTCTATCTCATGCTCCGTCCGGCAGACCAGCACATCCGGCTGAATACCGATACTACGCAATTCCTTGACCGAATGCTGGGTTGGCTTGGTTTTAAGCTCACCCGCCGCACTCAGGTAAGGCACAAGGGTCAGGTGAATATAACAGACATTGGCCTTGCCCAGATCATTGCCCAGTTGGCGAATAGCCTCCATAAACGGCAGGCTTTCAATATCGCCGATCGTACCGCCAATCTCACAGAGGACAAAATCCGTATCCACATCCACATCAGACGTGGCAAATTCCTTGATGGCATTGGTCACATGGGGAATCACCTGAACTGTGGCCCCCAGATAGTCGCCGCGCCGTTCCCTGGCCAGAATATCACTGTAAATCCGGCCCGARGATACGCTGTCGCTGCGCCGGGCCGGCACCCCGGTAAACCGCTCATAATGGCCCAGATCAAGGTCGGTCTCGGCCCCGTCATCAGTGACAAACACCTCGCCATGCTGGTAAGGTGACATGGTGCCGGGATCAACATTAAGGTAAGGGTCAAGTTTCCGGAGACGAACCGTGTAGCCACGGGATTGAAGCAAGGCAGCCAGAGCTGCGGACAGGATGCCCTTCCCGAGGGAAGAAACAACACCGCCAGTAATAAAAATATAACGTGTCATGGGCAGATTAAAATCCCGAACCATATTAACCTGCATTAAACAGCAGGCATAAATTTATATTACCCGTTCCCGAATTCACTTTATTCAGAATCTGGAATAACAGGTTCTGTTTTATCTTTTTCAGAGGCCGTTTCGCTGCTCGCATCAGGGSCGGTCTGTTCCACCACCGGGGTCTGAACATCAAAAATAGACTTGTCTKCTGTATTCTGTTTTGCAATCACCGCAAGGCTCATACTGGTCGCGAAAAAACCAATCGCCAGAAAGGTTGTCATCTTGGTCAGGAAATTAGCTGAACTGCGTCCAGCCATCATACCGCCCTGACCGCCGCCGCCAATACCAAGCGCACCGCCTGCTGATTTTTGAAGCAACACAAGTATCACAAGGCTTACGGTCAATATCAAATGAATAACAAGAACAAYCTCTTGCATRTCTNAAWACTCTTYNTATTATCTGYATAAATMAATGATYARATTGGCTTKTACTCTAATCTSWTTCATATGGCTAGYGCAAAATGWNATTRCMMSWRYATAAAGGCCTGATCTTAGTCCTGATAGGTTTTGATAATCCCGTAGAAATCATCGGCTTTAAGGCTGGCCCCGCCAACCAAAGCCCCGTTCACATTGGGGACTGACATCAATTCCGCCGCATTCGAGGCCTTCACAGAACCGCCGTACTGAATACGGACGGTCGCGCCAGCAGGACCAAAACGATCCGTCAGCAAAGACCGGATAACGCCGTGAACCTCGGCCACATCACCGGTGGTCGGGACTTTCCCGGTGCCGATTGCCCAAA
Source organism: Alphaproteobacteria bacterium (assembly GCA_002749135.1). Classification (GTDB taxonomy): domain Bacteria; phylum Pseudomonadota; class Alphaproteobacteria; order Sphingomonadales; family Emcibacteraceae; genus Paremcibacter. Next base: position 25,936 of record NVVY01000012.1, read on the forward strand.
CAGGTTCATAAGCGATAACCGTATTTTCCGCTGTGGCCTCTGCCGGAATGGAGCCTGTTACCTGTGAGGTAACCACACCAAGGGTCGCCCCCTTTTCCCGCTCAGCGTCCGTTTCCCCCACACAGATAATCGCGGTCAGCCCCTGCCCCTGCGCTGCGCGGGCCTTGGCCTTAACCATATCATTTGTTTCACCGTGATCAGCCCGCCGCTCGGAATGGCCCACAATCACATAATGACAGCCAAGGTCTTTTAACATGGCCGCCGAAATATCCCCCGTATGGGCGCCGCTGAGGGCCATATGACAATCCTGCGCGCCAATATCTATGCCCTTGCCCATCAATGTGGAAATCAAGGTGGCCGGTGGGCAAATCAGCACATCACACCCTGCCCCGCCCTGCGTGACTAGAGAATTGAGTTTTTCAATTTCTTCGYGGCTGGCCAGAAGGCCGTTCATTTTCCAGTTACCGGCAACCAGAGCTTTGGGCGCTGTCATAGATTATTCCTCTGTTTTATAAAATTCTGTCATTYTCTATCAGAAAAGGTCACCCTTTTCCATATCTCACGCATAAAAAGATCAAACAATACGCTTTTCATACCCTGTGCGTACCTTTTGGGCTTGCGGTGGCCCTGCGTGACTACTATCATGCCCCAAAAATTTACCCATTCAATAAATGCAGGTACCTATATAAATGTTACAGTTATTCAGAAGCGGTCTGACCTCTTATTTCGCCACCGCCTTGCTTGGCCTTTTGATTGCCAGYTTTGCCCTGTGGGGTATTGGCGGCGATGTCTTAACCGGTGCCGGAAGCAATGTGGCCCAGATCGGTGATGAAAAGCTGACCCTGAATGAATACGCCCAGGAGTTTCAGAATAAATTTACGGAGCTGCAACAACAGTCCGGCGGCGAAGTAACCCGCGAAATGGTCATTGATCAGGGCATGGCCAACAGATGGCTGACTGACCTTGTTCAGCGCGAGACCTTTGCCTATGCCGCCCATGACCTGCATATCCGGGTGACAGACGCCCAGCTTCGTGATTTCATTGTAAATATTGAGGGCTTTCAGGATACTTTTGGTGAATTCAGCAAAAATACCTTTAAAAGCATCGCCAATTACCGGGGGCTTTCCGCCGGGGAGTTTGAGGAATTCCTGCGCCGTGATCTGGAACGGCAGTATTTGATAACCTCTATCGTCAGCGGCATTTCTGTCCCCGATACCTTGCAGAAAACTTTCACCAAATATCTTATGGAAGAAAGAACCGCAGAGATTGCCACAATCCCGGCCAACAACATCAAGGATATTCCMGAGCCGGATGAGGAAACCTTAAAAACCTATTATGARGAAAATTCATCCCGTTACATGGCCCCGGAATATCGTGATTTCCGGTTTATAACCCTGTCCACCAAAGGCCTGSAAAATGAAATTACCGTCACCGACGAGGAAATCACGGCGGCGATGGGAGAGGTGGCAGAAGCCTCGGGCGAAAATGAAAAACGGGATTTTGAACAGATATTGYTCGACGATAAAGATGGCGCAGACAAGGCCTACGCCGACCTTAAAGCCGGACGGGCCTTTGGCGATATTATTCTCGCCTCTGGCTCAACACCGGAGGATGCCGCCGTTGCGGAGAATTCCATGCAGGATGCGACGGACACCTATGGTATTGAGGCTGCCGAAGCCGTATTCACCGCCAAGGAAGGGGACTATACCGCGCCGGTGGAAACTGATTTTGGCTGGCGCCTTTTTAATATCACCAAAATCCGCGCGGCAGTTAAAGATGAAAATAGATTACGGGAAGAAACCAGAAAAAGATTGCTGGAAGAAAAAGCGCTCGACATTCTTTACACAAAATCGGAACAGATCACAGACGAACTTGCCGCCGGCGGATCACTTGCCGATATTGCCAGCAACCTGAAACTTGACCTGAAAGAGGCCCATAACGTTGATAAATTTGGTTATGACGCCAAGGGTGAYCTTRTCGCCAACATCCCAACCGACCCAACGTTCATGACCAAAGTATTCGACGCCYTGGAGGAAGATGAACCCCAGCTCGAAGAAATGGACAGCGGGGAATATTTTCTGGTCGTGGTCGATAATGTTCAGCCAAGAGACCTGCGCCCTTTTGAAGACGTCAAAACAAGCGTCATTGATCTGTGGGAAGCCGATGCCCGTGAGGAAAAGGCCCGTGAACATGCYAATGAAATATTGGCCAAGGCCGAGGAAGGCGCGTCATTGGAAGATATATCCAAGTCTATGGCGAACATGGCCTATATGTCWGTCACGCTGACCAGAAATGACCAGACAGGAAAAGTGGCCGCCATGATCCATGAAAACATCTTCACGTTGAACGTGGGGGACGTCAAGGTTATGCCTGCCGCTGATAATAATGGTTTTGTTGTCGTCAAGGTTCTGTCCCGSAMATTGCCGGACGATGCCTTACCAGAAGCTCAGTCAGCCCAACTGAAAGRCTTGATGAAGCAGGAATATCARCAACGYTTCATGGCCAATTACTGGCGTTATCTTGAAACCAGCCTACCGGTTATCATTAACCAGCGCGGKGTCARGGCCGTYCATGACCAACTGGCCTCACGGGAACAATAATGTCCGTTTCGCCTGACTTTCAGACGTTCAAAACGACCTATGACAAAAACGCCCCTCAGGTGGTCTGGACAACATTGGTTGCCGATCTGGAAACCGCGATTTCTGCTTTTATGAAGCTTGGCGCTGATACAGAGGATTACAGTTGTCTGCTGGAATCAGTTGAGGGCGGYGCCATTCGCGGKCGTTATACCTTTATCGGCCTTAAACCGGATATTATCTGGCGGTGCCGGGGCAACAAGCCGGAGATTAACCGGAAAGCCCTCACCCACACCGATGACTATCACCCCCTGCCCGACGGTTCACTGGACAGCCTGCGGGATTTGCTGACAGAATCGCTCATTGACCTGCCGGACGGTATGCCGCCCTCTGCGGCGGGGCTGATTGGCTATATGGGCTATGACAATGTGCGGCTGATGGAAGACATCGGCCCGGCCAAGACGGATACATTGAATATTCCGGACGGTATGTTCCTGCGGCCCACCATCATGGTGGTTTTTGATTCTGTGACTGATCTGCTGACCATTGTCACCCCGGTTCGGCCTGATAAGCATGTTACGGCAGAGGTCGCTTACCTCAGGGCCGAGGAACGGTTGGCGGAGATTGAACAAGCCCTGTCACGCCCTCTTAGCGGCGCCCGGAAAATATCCGATGACCTGCTGGAGCTGGAAGCAAAAACATCCAACACGTCCAAAGAAAAATATATAGCCATGGTGCAAAAGGCCAAGGACTATATCAAGGCCGGGGATATTTTTCAGGTGGTTCTGTCACAGCGATTCACSACCCCYTTTTCCCTGCCGCCCTTCTCCCTGTACCGGGCKTTACGGCGGACCAACCCRTCACCCTTTCTCTATTTCCTGAAATTTGGTRATTTTTCCGTGGTTGGCTCCAGCCCGGAAATAYTGGTGCGCCTGCGGAACGGYGAAATCACCGTCCGGCCCATCGCCGGSACCCGCCCGCGCGGGRCYACCGCCGCAGAAGATCAGGCCCTGGCCGAAGACCTRCTCGCCGACCCGAAGGAGCTGGCGGAGCATTTGATGTTGCTTGACCTTGGCCGCAACGATGTGGGCAAGGTGGCAAAGGTCGGTACCGTCACCCCGACCCAGAAAATGTCTATCGAATATTATTCTCATGTGATGCATATTGTCTCGGAAGTGCGCGGMGAGATTAATCCGGACTATGATGTCCTGGAGGCCTTTGCCGCTGGTTTTCCCGCCGGAACCGTCAGCGGGGCCCCAAAAATCCGGGCCATGRAGATCATTGACGAACTGGAAGCGGACAAGCGCGGCATCTATGCCGGGGCCGTRGGTTATTTTTCCGCAGACGGCAGTATGGACACCTGTATTGTYCTCAGAACCGCGATCATAAAAGACGGCCAGATGCATGTTCAGGCCGGAGCCGGCATTGTCGCCGACAGCGAYCCMCWGTCAGAATATGATGAATGTCAGGCCAAGGCCCGCGCYCTGTTCCGCGCCGCAGAGGAAGCCGTCAGCTTCGCCGGACAGCCCAAGRTTCAATGACCCCACTCAATGACTGGCGGTGGAGCTGTTTTTGGCCAGCTGTATGCCKTCATATTTACGCTTGATCAGATGAGACAATGGCACCACGGTTATGCCCCGCGCCTTCAGCGTGGGTAGCCACAGGGTCAAGGCCTGTATGGTTTCCGCGTAAGGATGGCCAATGGCAATGGCACTGCCCTTACGGCGGGCCATRKCTTCCAGCTTGGCCAGTTGGCCAAAGATATAATCCACATCYTGCTCATTATCCAAAAAGAAATCCCGCGTCATATTGGGGATATTCCGGTCCGTTGACATTTTGGCCAGCAATGACTTGCGGGAGGTGCGGGAATCAAGCACCAGCAAACCCCGTCGCTCTACTTCATCCAGCACCAGATYAAGGCTTTCRCGATCCTCGGTAAAGGCACTGCCCATATGGTTATTCAGGCCCACATAACCRTCAAAACGSGACAGGTTGAATATTAAATCCGCCCTCATTTTCTCATGGCTTACGTGRGTGAGAAGCGCGTGGGGGCCAGGGTCAAAGTCCCCTTTGGGTTCCATAGGCAGGTGGACCATCAATTCATGGCCATGATCATGGGCCAAGCGCGTTATTTCCGGCAAATCAGGCGCATAGGGCAGAAAGGACAGGGTCAACGGGGCGGGCAAATTGATAATGTCCAGCGACCGGCCCCTGACCACGGCGAGGTCATCAATCACAATGGCAATCTGTGGCCTGTCATCCCGAATATCTGACATCTTTACCGCATTGACCCGCCATGCTTTTTCCCTTGTCTGAATAGGAATTTCCGGCGGGAGATAGGATTCTCGGCTTTCAGAAACGATCATTTCGACACTGTCATGRTCTTCTTCAAAGGCGAGMGTTTTYTTGGCGTTATTGTCATAGAATATCCAGATCGCACCGAAAGCCATGCCGATCAAAAACAGATAAACAAGAGACAGAGCCTCTTTCCTGTATCGCCATATAAATACGATGTCTTTKCGCTTCATGTWAAAAAATCGRCCYTGTGGATATTGTTATCTGCGAGCGTATAGTGTATCCAAAAACACATAACAATATTATTAGAGAATCCCAAGCCAATATGACAGACCTTTTTGACAGCACCCCCACAACAACAGATTATTCCGCCAAGGATATTGAGGTTCTGGAAGGGCTGGAACCGGTCCGCCTGCGCCCCGGCATGTATGTGGGCGGCACCGACGAACGCGCCCTGCATCACCTTGTGTCTGAGGTTCTGGAYAATTCCATGGATGAGGCMGTKGCCGGTCATGCCAGCCGCATTGARATTCAGATGCATGCCGATGGCTCGATCAGCGTTTCCGATAACGGGCGCGGAATTCCGGTGGACCCGCATCCYAAATTCAAGGATAAATCMGCCCTTGARATYATCTTCACCACCCTCCATTCCGGCGGTAAATTCAACAGCAAAGCCTACGAAACATCCGGCGGCCTCCATGGGGTAGGAATTTCCGTGGTYAACGCCCTGTCCGAATGGCTCATTGCCGAGGTGGCCCGGGACAAACAGGTCTGGCGGCAGACTTTCTCACGCGGGAAACCAACGTCAAAGCTGGAAAAYATCGGYCCGACCAAYAAYCGGCGCGGCACAAAAGTCACTTTCTTTCCCGACCATGAAATTTTCGGCACCACGGCGCGCTTCAARCCTTCAAGACTRTTTCAACTGGCAAAATCCAAGGCCTATCTGTTCCGGGGGGTAGAGATTCGCTGGACCTGTGCGCCGGAACTGATCAAAGRCGGGGACGGGGTTGCTGAAAAAGACGTGTTCCACTTCCCCGGCGGCCTTAATGATTATCTGACCACCGCCATGGAAAAAAGAAGCCGGGTGACCGAAGAAAATTTCCACGGCATTTCYGAACTTGCCRACAATCAGGGCCGGGTGGAATGGGCGGTYYGCTGGCCGGAATAYGGCGATGGCAATATCAGYTCMTAYTGYAACACCGTRCCRACCCCYATYGGCGGCACCCATGAAAGCGGCATCCGCGCCGCCCTGCTCAAGGGTATCAAGGCCTACGGCGAATTGATCGGCAATAAAAAGGCCGCTGGCATCACCGGCGAAGATATTTACGTCAATAGCTGCTCACTTATTTCTCTCTTTATCAAAAACCCGCARTTTCAGGGCCAGACCAAGGACAARCTSACCAATCCMGARGCCGCCAARYKGGTGGAAAAYGCYATCMGSGATCAYTKYGACCAYTGGTTAAGCGGCRCACCSRCCRTGGCCAATGACCTGMTGGCCTGGGCKTTGGARCGGGCCGAGGAACGYCTGCGCCGCCGGGAAGAAAAGGACGTCAAACGCAAGACCGCCACCAACAAACGTAAGTTACGCCTGCCCGGCAAGCTGTCAGATTGTTCGCAGGACGCGCCGGAAGGCACCGAAATTTACATCGTGGAAGGCGACAGTGCGGGCGGGTCGGCCAAACAGGCCCGTGACCGTAAAACCCAGGCCATCCTGCCCATACGCGGTAAAATCCTCAATGTGGCCAGCGCCACCCGCGACAAGATTCGCGGTAATCARGAAATMGCCGATATYACSCTSGCSCTTGGSTGCGGCGCKGGGGATAAATATGATGARGAKGCSYTGCGYTATGARAAAATYATTATCATGACCGATGCRGATGTGGACGGYGCCCATATTGCGACCCTGCTGATCACCCTCTTTTATCAGGAAATGCCGGAWCTGATCAAAAAYGGYCACCTGTTTCTGGCCCAGCCACCGCTCTAYCGCATCGCSCAGGGYGGCATWGTWTTYTATGCCCGTGATGACCAGCATAAGGATGAGCTTATGGCCAGTGAATTCAAAGGCCGGGGCAAGATTGAGATCAGCCGCTTTAARGGCCTCGGCGAAATGCCCGCCGCCCAGCTTAAAGAAACCACCATGAAGAAAGACAAACGCACCCTGCTCCGCGTCATAATCCCCGAAGGCACCCGCCTYGAAACCGCAGAGCGCGTRGATCAGCTGATGGGCAAAAAACCGGAACTAAGATTCCAGTTCATACARGAAAACGCCAACAAGGTTGCGGAGCTGGATATATAGGGGTTTTTATGAAACTAATTTTGATATACTCGGAATCTTTCATTTTCCGAATAATATCATTCCAGGATTTTCGGGTTCTGGAATAGAATGGGTATATATCATATGATATATGTAAAAGAGAACCTTACGTAGAGGTTTCTTATCTATAATGTTCCGAAAATACGGTCACCGGCATCACCAAGGCCCGGTACGATATAGCTTTTCTCATTAAGCTTTTCATCAATGGCCGCCGTATAAATATGCACATCCGGATGCGCCTCACTCAGAGCCTTGATGCCTTCCGGCGCGGCCAGAAGGCACAGGAAAGTAATATTTTTTGCCCCGGCACTTTTAATCCGGTTCAGTGCCGCTATGGCTGAATTTCCTGTGGCYAGCATAGGGTCCACCACAAGGCAGAAACGATCCTCAAGATGGGGCGGCGCCTTGAAATAATATTCCACCGCATGCAGGTCTTTTGGATCCCGATACAGCCCCACATGACCAACCCGTRCCGCCGGAATGAGGTCCAGAAGCCCCTGCGCCAACCCCTCCCCGGCCCGCAGGATGGAAAAAATGCACATGCGGCGTCCCGATAATTTCGGCGCGGACATGGTGGTAATGGGCGTTTCAATTTCCTCATTTTCCAAGGGCAAATGCCGGGTAACCTCATACCCCATAAGCAGGCTGATCTCCCTGAGCAACGCCCGGAAATGCGGTGACGGGGTCTGCTTTTTGCGCATGATCGTCAGCTTGTGCTTGATAAGGGGGTGATCAATCAAAGTTACCCTGTTCATCTTACTTTAAAACTCCATTTAGAATAATTTGAGTGACGCTTTCTTTTGCCTGCCGGAAAAAAACCTCATCCTTCAGCGTCTTGCCCGTCAGGGTTTCAATCTGTGCCGAGAAATCCGCATAATGCTGTGTCACCGCCCAAATCATGAAAATCAGATGCACCGGCTCAATGGGTTTAATCTTGCCCACTTTRATCCAGCTTTCTATCACCCGGACATTCTCCCCGACCAGSCGTTTTAAATCCTCCCCCAAAAGATCCTTTAGAATAGGCGCCCCTTCCAGAATTTCATTGGCAAATACCTGTGAGGCCCCCGCATGATCCCGGGAAAATTCAAATTTCGTATCAATATAGCCGGTAATGGTTTCTTTTGGGTCCCCGTCTTCTTCCCATTCCATAAGGCACAATAGCCATTTATTCAGTGTATGCTCCAAAACGGAACGATAAATATCTTTTTTGCTGCTAAAATAATAAAGCARATTGGGTTTTGACATGCCGGCCATRTCAGCGATCTGATCGATCGTCGCGCCGCGCGAGCCATATTTGGCAAATACTTCCGTTCCGGCGTCAAGAACCTTCTGCTGGTTGATGATCTGAATACGGGATCGTTTTTTCTGCATGTTTATTTTATTCTTTTTCGWGCAATATTGGGGTAATATTCATTCAATATTTTCAGATTTATCGGGTTATTATAATTTTGATTTTTGTATCGTTGGTTTTGAATCTACTCCACATTGCCTGAAAATCAAATTAAAATTGGTAAAAAWTTTTACCRTGTGGTAAAAAATAYGCYGCRYCCGGAAATTAACCTGCCGAAGGAACATCTAATGCTTATCAAGGAGATCATCCGAAAAAAAAGGGATGGCGRTGAATTAACGAAACAGGAAATYAAYAGCCTGATTGCGGGACTGTCKGATAACAGCGTCAGCCGCGAGCAGATTGCGGCCTTTACCATGGCTACATATTTCCAGTCCATGTCCATCGCCGAGGTCAGTGCCCTGACCCGGGCCATGATCAACAGCGGCACCGTCCTTGACTGGCAAAGGCATGATCTRGGCGGCCCGGTGGTTGATAAACATTCCACCGGCGGTGTCGGCGACAAGGTCAGCCTGATGCTGGCCCCCATGATTGCGGCCTGCGGMGGCTATGTCCCCATGATTTCTGGCCGGGGGCTGGGACATTCGGGCGGCACATTGGACAAGATGGAAGCCATCCCCGGCTATAACGCCACCCCGGACCTGAATAAACTGGCGGAAGTGGTCAAAGATGTGGGCTGTGCCATCATTGGCCAGACAGCGGAATTAGCCCCGGCAGACCGGGTGATCTATAGCGTGCGCGATGTGACCGCGACGGTGGAATCGGTGGCGCTGATTACYGCYTCKATCCTGTCCAAGAAAATTTCMGCCGGGCTGGRTGCGCTGGTGATGGATATAAAGGTTGGCAACGGCGCGTTCATGGAAACCGATGCSCAGGCCGAGGAACTGGCCACKTCCATYATCAATACRGCGCGGGAAARYGGGGTGCCRACCCATGCYATMTTRACCTCCATGGATGAGGTTCTGGGMCGCACAGCAGGCAATGCGCTGGAAGTCATGGAAACGCTGGATTATTTAAGTGGCCRCAGCCGYGACCCCCGGCTYCATGAGGTGGTCATWGCCCTRACCTCTGARATGCTGATCCTGACCAAACTGGCGGCAAATMACGGGGAAGCCGARCAGAAATTAAATGCCGYRCTGGAYAAYGGCAAGGCTCTGGAGATTTTCGCMAAAATGGTTGCCGCTCTGGGCGGGCCWGCTGACTTTGTGGAAAAGCCGGATCACTATCTGGCCAAAGCCCCGGTGATCAAGCCTGTCTTTGCCWCATCCTCCGGCTATATTTCTGCCATTCATGTGCGCGATGTGGGCAACAGCATYATCAAGCTGGGCGGCGGTCGGTCTATGCCGGGGCAAGAGCTTGATATGGCCGTGGGTTTTGCGCAGGTTGCCCGGCTCGGAGAATATGTTGATACGRGCAAACCGCTGGCCATGATCCATGCCCGCACCGAAGATGATGCAGAACAGGCCATTGCGGATATACAGAAATGCTATATCCTGTCAGAAAGCCCACAGGACGCCCCGCCTCTCATCCGTAAACTCATGACATGAGGCTAATTTTTTTACCATATGGACAAATTTTCAAGAAAATAGTAGTATATYCCTGACTGGAGAATAAAAATTGCGCGCAATAATAGTTGTATTGGACTCATTCGGCCTTGGGGCCAGCGATGATGCACCCCTGTTCGGGGATCAGGGCGCGGATACCTTTGGCCATATTGCCGAACAATGCGCCTTGGGGCGTGCTGACAAGCTGGGCCTGCGGTCCGGGCCMYTGAATATYCCAAACCTGATGGCRCTGGGCCTTGGCCTTGCCGCCGAACAMTCCACGGGCCATGATCTCAAAATTACAAAAGCTGAAAAAATYACTGGAAAATACGGTTTCGCCGCTGAAATAAGCAARGGCAARGACACCCCCAGCGGCCATTGGGAAATGGCCGGGGTTCCRGTAACCTWTGACTGGGGYTATTTTTCCCTCGAAAGCCCGAGCTTTCCGGAGAGTTTGATCACTGATCTGGTKACCCAATGTGACCTGCCGGGTATATTGGGCAAYTGCCATGCGTCCGGCACCACGATCCTTGACCAACTGGGCGAAGAACATATCCGCACGAACAAGCCCATTGTCTATACCTCCTCGGATTCTGTCTTTCAGATTGCCGCCCATGAGACRCATTTCGGGCTGGACCGCCTGTATGACATATGTGATGTGGCCCGGCGRYTGGTGGATGATTATAATATCGGGCGGGTGATTGCCCGGCCCTTTGTGGGMGAAAAGGCAGGAGACTTTATCCGTACCGGCAATCGCCGCGACCTGTCTGTCCTGCCCCCGGCCCCRACCCTKCTGGACCTTTATGCYGAYAGCGGCGGTGAGGTTATATCCATTGGCAAGATCGCCGATATATTCGCCCAYCAGGGCATCACTCAAAAATTTAAAGCCCACGGCAACGCYCAGATTTTTGATGTTCTGATGGATCAGATCAAAAATTCGCCRGACAAGGCYATASTYTTTGCCAAYCTYGTTGAYTTTGACATGCTGTACGGCCATCGGCGTGATGTGGCCGGCTATGCCGCCGCCTTGGAAGACTTCGACCGRAAATTGCCTGAATTGCGCGCCGCCCTGCGGSMCGATGAYGTGGTTATTCTGACCGCTGATCATGGCTGCGACCCCACTTGGCCCGGATCGGACCATACCCGGGAGCATGTGCCGGTCATCGCCTTTGGACCAAAGGTAAGCCCCGGCCCCATCGGGAAAAGAGAGACATTCGCGGACATTGGTGCTAGTCTGGCCAGCCATCTTGGCCTTGCCCCACTGACCACAGGAACTTCATTTTTGTAAGAAAAAACAAAGACAATGGCAGAACAGAAGCAACAGATTTTGACCAACAGCTTTCCACGGGTAACGGGCTGTGACTTTCACCCCGGCTGGGTTGATGAGATTAAAATCAACAAATCGGCAGTGGACAGGCGTATTTCCTCCCTCGGCGGACGGCGTACGGTAAAAAAACAATGGCAGGCCGCATGGCTGCTCAAGGCGATTTCCTGCATTGACCTGACCACCCTGTCCGGGGATGACACGCCGGGCCGGGTGCGGCGGCTCTGTGCCAAGGCACGAAATCCGGTACGTCCCGATATTCTGGAAGCCTTGGGCTTTAGCCATCACAAACTCACTACTGGCGCGGTCTGTGTTTATCATGAGATGGTTGAAACTGCCGTGSATGCCCTGWAAGGCAGCGGCATTCCGGTGGCGGCGGTGTCCACAGGCTTTCCCGCCGGGCTGGCCCCGCTGGAAACACGCCTCGCGGAAATCAAGGCATCGGTGGGGGCCGGGGCCGAAGAAATTGATATTGTCATCAGCCGCCGATATGTGCTGACCGGGGACTGGAAGGCCCTCTATGATGAGGTCAAGGCCTACCGCGAGGCCTGCGGCGAGGCTCATATGAAAACCATCCTTGCCACCGGGCAACTGGGGTCAATCACCAAGGTGGCGAAGGCGTCCATGGTCTGCATGATGGCAGGAGCTGATTTTATCAAGACCTCGACGGGGATGGAGAGCGTCAATGCGACCCTGCCGGTCAGTCTGGTGATGATCCGCATGATCCGGGAATTTTATCACAAAACCGGACAGATGGTTGGCTATAAACCGGCGGGCGGGATCGGCACCGCAAAGCTGGCCCTGAGCTATCTGTTTCTGATCAAGGAGGAGTTGGGCGATGACTGGCTTGACCCYCATTTATTCCGTTTCGGGGCCTCCAGCCTGCTGGGRGATATTGAACGCCAGCTTGAACATTTTGTAACAGGCCGCTATTCTGCGGCWAACCGCCATCCTATGGGTTAGGATTATTTATGAACATTMCAGAAATATTTCAAACAATGTCTTACGGTCCYGCACCAGAACAATCCGATTATGTCCATGAGTGGCTGAAAAACCACGCGGAYGGYTTTAAACTTTTCATTGGCGGMAAATGGGTCAGCGCGAACTCATCGACGACTTTTATCGACAGCCAYAACCCGGCAACCGGGGGCTATCTGGCCAAATTTACGGCGGCRGGCGCGGACGATGTGGAYGCGGCAGTCAARGCGGCGGCCAAGGCYTTTCCCAAATGGTCAAAGCTRSCCGGTTTTGAGCGGGCCAAATATCTTTATGCCATMGCGCGSCTGATTCAAAAGACATCCCGTTTCATGTCGGTTCTGGAAACACTGGATAACGGCAAGCCGATCCGYGAAAGCCGGGATATTGATATTCCCCTCGTTGCCCGTCATTTCTATCAYCATGCGGGCTGGGCGCAATTGATGGATCAGGAATTACCCGATCAGGAACCGCTGGGCGTGGTGGGACAGATCATTCCGTGGAATTTYCCCCTGCTGATGATGGCGTGGAAGATCGCCCCGGCCATTGCGGCGGGCAATTGCGTGGTTCTGAAACCGGCGGAATATACCAGCCTGACSGCGCTGTATTTTGCGGAACTATGTGCCGAGGYCGGATTRCCGCCGGGGGTGATCAATATCGTCACCGGCAAGGGCGATACCGGCGCCCATATTGTTAATCATCCGGATATWGCCAAAATYGCCTTCACCGGCTCCACCGGCGTTGGCCGTTACATTCGCGAAGCCACCGCAGGCTCAGGCAAGAAGCTGACCCTTGAGCTTGGCGGWAAATCACCSTTCATCGTRTTTGAAGATGCRGATATTGACGGCGCRGTTGAGGGRTTGGTGGATGCTATCTGGTTCAATCAGGGRCAGGTCTGCTGTGCAGGYTCCMGGCTTCTGGTCGARGAAGGCATCGCGGARCGGCTGCTTGAGAAGGTYAAAACCCGCCTTAATAAATTCCGGCTTGGCAATCCATTGGACAAGACCGTGGATATGGGGGCCATCGTTGACCCCATTCAGCTGGAGCGTATCACCGCGCTGGTGAATAAGGGTGTGGAGGAAGGGGCCGAGGTCTGGCAACCGGAAGTGCCCTGCCCCACCGAAGGCTGTTTTTACCCGCCGACCCTGATCACCAATGTAAGCCCGAGCAATATCGTGGTGCGCGAAGAAATTTTTGGTCCCGTATTAACGGTCATGACCTTCCGCACCCTGAAAGAGGCGGCGGATCTGGCCAATAACACTAGGTTCGGGCTGGCGTCCAGCGTCTGGTCGGAAAATATCAACCGGGCTTTGGAAATATCCGGCATGATCAAGGCCGGGGTGGTCTGGGTCAATTGCACCAATCAGTTTGACGCGGCCTGTGGCTTTGGCGGCTACCGTGAWAGCGGCTTTGGCCGTGAGGGCGGCAAGGAAGGCATGTATGAATATCTGAAAACATCCGGTGAATGGAAAACGGAAAAAGGCAATCTTGTGGCCAGCCCCAAGCCTGCCCCGCAAAGTACCGCCAGCTCTGGCATTGACCAGACCGCCAAAAAYTATGTGGGGGGCAAACAGGCCCGGCCTGACGGSGGWAATACCCGCATTATCCTGAGCCATGACGGCAAGATTGCCGGCAGAGTGGGCGACGGAAACCGCAAAGACATCCGCAACGCCGTWGAGGCCGCWTTYAAAAATCCCGGCTGGTCATCGGCCACGGCCCATGGACGGGCGCAGGTGATTTATTATCTGGCGGAAAATCTGAGCTATCGGGAAGATGAAATCATTGCCCGGCTTACAAGCCTGACCGGGGCCAGCAAAAAAGCCGCCAAGGCCGAATTTGASAARTCRGTCAGCCGCCTGTTCAGTGCCGCCGCATGGGCCGATAAATATGACGGTATGGTGCATACGCCCCCGGTCAATAATGTGGCCCTCGCGGTTAATGAGCCGATCGGTATCATGGGTATAGTCTGCCCCGATGTGATGCCTCTGTTGTCCTTTGTCTCCCTGATGGCCCCGGCCATTGCCATGGGCAACCGGACAATCATCATCCCGTCCGAACGCTATCCRYTGCTGGCSACTGATTTTTATCAGATACTGGAAACATCGGACGTTCCCGCCGGGGCGGTGAATATYGTCACYGGCGAACGGGATGTTCTGGCAGAAGTATTGGCCCARCATGACCARYTGGACGCCATCTGGTATCATGGCTCCAAAGAGGGYAGYCARATGGTRGARAAAYYAAGYGCMGCCAACCTGAAACGCACATGGGTCAATGATGGCCGGGCGCGRGACTGGATGTCGGCCCACGGCGAAGGCCGCCGGTTCCTGAGGGAGGCAACCGAGGTCAAGAATATCTGGTTGCCTTACGGCGACTAACCTGCTTTAAACGAAGAAAGACCGTCCAGAAGGGCACTCTGGAGGATATAAAAAAAGGGAGAGGAGTAAGCATTATGCTTATCAGTATAGTGGGGATTATTGTTTTGCTWGGKYTGGCATTTTTATTGTCRGGCGATAAGAARAACATCAATTTRCGGGTCGTGGGYAGTGCATTTGCCCTGCAATTRGCRGTCGCGGCCTTTGTTCTGGTGGTCCCCGTGGGCAAGGAYATCCTGACRGGCATGTCAAAYGGCGTCAATCAGGTGATCAATTATGCCTATGTGGGGATAAATTTCATTTTTGGCAGCCTGACCAATACAAGCAATCTGGGCTTTATCTTTATGGTACAGGTCCTGCCYATCATCGTTTTTGCRGCRTCGTTAATGGCGGTGCTWTATCACCTGCATATCATGCAATGGGTGGTCAAGATCTTTGGCGGGGGATTACATAAGGTCATCGGCACCAAACGGGTCGAATCGCTCTGTGCGGCGGCCAATATATTTCTGGGACAGACCGAAGCACCGCTGGTTATCAAACCTTACCTGAGCAAGATAAGCGACGCCCAGTTTTTTACCGTTATGGTCACCGGRCTGGCCTCTATCTCGGGGACGATTCTCGCCGGATATGCGGCCYTKGGCGTTAATATGGATTAYCTGATTGCCGCGAGYTTTATGGCGGCSCCSGGCGGYCTTTTGATGGCAAARATYATCATGCCCGACCCGGARCCRGAYGCCTCGGACGCCCATCTTTTGGAGGTGGACAGTTTTGATGAGGGYGAAAAACCGRCCAATGTRATMGAGGCCGCCGCCAACGGSGCCGCAGACGGCCTGAAACTGGCGGCCAATATCGGGGCCATGCTGCTGGCTTTCGTSGCYCTGATCGCCATGYTGAACGGYATGCTGGGCGGTATCGGGGGCTGGTTCGGGTATGGTGACCTGACYTTTAATATGATTTTGGGCAAGATATTTGCCCCGCTGATGTATGTGCTCGGCATTCCGTGGGCTGAGGCCGACGTGGCCGGCAACCTGATTGGAACGAAACTGATACTCAATGAGTTTGTTGCCTATGTTGAGCTTTTCAAAATCCCCGAGGGCACCTTAAGCCCCCATTCGATCATGGTGGTGACTTTTGCCCTGTGTGGTTTTGCTAATTTAAGTTCCATAGCGATTCTCATGGGTGGATTCGGTGTTCTGGTACCGGAACGACGGCATTTGATCGCCAAATGGGGCCTGAAAGCCGTGGCCGCCGGTTCCCTGTCCAACCTGATGAGCGCGGCCCTGGCCAGCCTGATGATGGGATGAGGACAAAGTAGGTTTTTACTTAACATATAAAACCGATACTTTAATCATTTAGGGCAACAGTAATCCTACCTAAGGCATTGATTTTACATATTTTACAATAGTTTAAAAGATTAGTCATAATAATGTAACGCCGCCGAAATATGACTTGTTCCGGGTCATATATTATGAGCCTGCTTATTTTACGCAAACAGAGATTATTCTTGTTATGAAAATATATTGAATAACGGAGTCGTTATTTGGAATATAAAATTTGACTTCTTGGTAAAAATATTTAAAGTTTACCGTTGACATATTTAGTCAGGATTCACGAAATCCATGACAAAAAAACAAGAAATAGTCAGCCGATCACTACTGGAAACCAACCCAATCCGAAAGGGAGAGAAAATGAACAGTTTAAAATCCAACATAAAAGGCCTGATGATGAGCTCCGCGCTTAAATCATGTCTCTTGAATACTTCTACGGCGACGGCAATCGCCCTTGCCTCTGCAAACCTGATCATTCCTGCACAGGCGCAAGAAATCACCTCATCAATAAGAGGTTCTGTTAGTGATTCCAATGGTATAGCAATAAAAGGGGCTATTGTTACCGTTATACACAAACCTTCGGGCTCACGTTCCACATATACAACAAATTCCAAGGGGGCCTTTTTCTCCCGTGGCCTGCGTCCCGGTGGTCCCTATTCCGTTGAGATAAGATATCCTGACGGAAGAGGTGGTCAAATAATAGAAAATATTAGACTTCAGGTTAGTGAACCTCTCCCCCTGAAAGTAACACTTGCAGCAGCTCAGACCGAACTAGAAGAGATTGTAGCCACAGGACAACAATTATCGTCTACTAATCAGGGTGGCGGGGCAACGAGCTATGGTGCCGACCAGATTGCGAATGCGGCTTCTATCAGTCGAGATTTCAAAGATATTATCCGCTTCAACCCATTCGTGGATATTAATGGTGCAAATGGCGATGCGGTATCAATATCGGGCTCTAATAACCGTATGAACAGCCTGTCGGTAGATGGTATTCGCCAAGATGATGATTTTGGCCTGAACGGAAGTGGTAACCCGACACAAAGGGCCCCAATCTCCATTGATGCGATAGAGCAGATTGGCGTGAATATTGCCCCCTACAACGTTGAATTTGGTCGTTTCACAGGCGGTAGCTTAAATGTTGTGACCAAGTCAGGTACAAATGAGTACCACGGCAGTACTTTCTTTGAATATAGTGACGGTAGCCTCACCGGCAATAAGAGCAAAGATACCGTTGTTGATTTAGGTGATTTCACAGAAAAATTCTACGGTGCCACTCTTGGTGGGCCTATCATAAAAGATAAACTCTTTTTCTTTGGCTCCTATGAAAAATTCAAAGGTTCTTCTGTCAGCACGTTTGGCGGCGAAGGTTCGGGTGCCTCCAATATTATCCGTGGTGTAACACAAGCGGACATAGACGAAATTGGCAGAATTGCACTGGAAAGATATGGCCATGATGTACAAAATCTTGACAAAATTCCCGAGCAGGATGAAAAGTTTTTCATAAAAATTGACTGGAATATAAATGATGACCATCGTGCTTTCTTTTCCTATCAACGCACAACAGGAAATGAAATAAGGATTGAAGACACGCGTACCGGCGGTCGTTATGGATCTATTTCTCATTGGTATAACCGCTCAGAAAAACTCACCGCATATAACTTCCAACTATTTTCTGACTGGTCAGATAATTTATCTACTGAAATTAAGGTTGGCCGCAAATTAACCAAAACCGGGCAAAATACATTAAGTGATCCAGGGTTCGGTGAAGTCAGAATTAGCACAAGGGATTCAAACGGTAACAGAGGCACAGTATATATTGGTGCTGATGATTCCCGCCATGCCAATCGTCTGTCCAATAACACATGGCAAGTAAAAGCCAAAGCTGATTACCTATTGGGGAATCACACCATTACCGCTGGTTATGAACTTGATAGTCTTGATGTATTTAACCTGTTCATTCAAAGAGCATTGGGTCAATGGCGTTTTAGAAGCGTGGACGATTTTAGAAACGGAAAGGCCGATAGGATTTCCTATCAAAATGCAGCCAGTCACAATCCTGAGGATGCTGCGGCAAACTTTAACATCACGGTTCATACCTTTTATTTACAAGATGTATGGGACGTTACAGACAAACTCACTTTAACCGGAGGCCTACGCTTCGATGTCTATAAACAGTCAAAAAGCCCCGTTTTAAATCAAAACTTTGTTGACCGGAATGGTTTTGATAATACAAGCACACTTGACGGAAACAATATATTACAACCAAGATTCGGCTTTTCCTATACCGTTGATGACGTTACTACCGTAAGAGGTGGTGTTGGCTTGTTTGCCGGCGGTGACCCAAATGTTTGGATTTCAAACTCTTTCTCGATTGATGGCACATCTGTACTGGTTTCTGAATCCAGACGAGGACGTTCATCAGAAGATCTGTCAATTCTGGATAATGTGACAGAATTTAACAAAATTCCACAACCCCTGCTTGACGGTCTGGTACCGGGACGCGGCAACGTCGCGGCGACAGACCCGAACTTCCATATACCATCTACCTGGAAATTTAATTTAGCCGTAGACAGATATTTTGATTTTGGCCCTCTGGGTGATAATTGGCACCTTTCTCTTGAAGCCATTTGGAGTCGTGTCAACTATGCCGCAGACTGGAAAGAATTGCGTCGTTCACTTACCGATATCACAGCTGCTGATGGTAGCCCAATTTATGATCGACAGAGTGGTTATGACCTTCTGTTAACCAACACCAGAGACGGTAAAACCGATTCATATGCTTTCTCTTTTGATAAAGCTTGGGACGACATCTCTATATTTGGGTCATACACCTATAATAACTCAGAATCGGTTCAGGATGGAACCAGCTCCACTGCTGAATCCAATTTCAACTTTCCGGCATATATTGATCGTAACAACCGGCTAAGCGGAACAAGTCCATTTGAAATCAAGCATAATATTAAACTTGGCCTGACATATAGAAAAGCATTCTGGGACGAAAACTATACGACTGTTAGCCTGTTCTATAATGGTCGTAGTGGACGTGCCTTCAGCATAACAGCCAGCGGTTGTGATGCTGCGTCCTCCTTCTTCTGTGGACAAGGATATGGAGGCAATAGCTTCATTGATAGTGGACAAGGTCACCTGATCTATATTCCAGAAGTTGGCGAAGCCGGTTTTTCTTATGTCGATCAAGCAGCATTTGATACATGGGTTAAAGACAATGGGTTCCTGAGAGGTCAATATATATCCAAAGGCAGTGAACGTGCCCCATGGGTAAATCAAATGGATATGCGTATTTCTCAGGAAGTTCCGTTTGTTTTCGGGAAGTTTGAGGCCTTCATGGCACTTGAAAATGTCTTGAACTTTCTGGGGAGCTCAGGTGGTCGTGTTGAGGAATCGCAGTTCTCTACACAACGTATATTGGAAACAAATGTTGATAAAACTACGGGTGAAATTGAATATGGCATTCCCGGTGAACCAAATTTAACATTCCGTGATAATCAATCCGTCTGGAAAATTCAGTTTGGTATTAAATATAAATTCTAAGACCGAATAAAATTCAAATAAAAAGGGTGGCCCTCCTCAGGCCACCCTTTTTTTATTAGGTTAGAATATGGCCTGCCCTACCCCAGCGCATCATTTGATGTTTTGTTGGCCTCTACGGTCTGATAAATCTCGCTGCCGGAATTTTTGAATTTCTCCGCCATTTCCTTCATGCCATTATCGGCGAACTGGCGTACTTCCTGAGAGATTTTCATGCTACAGAATTTCGGGCCGCACATGGAGCAGAAATGAGCCACCTTATGGGCCTCCTTCGGCATGGTCTGATCATGATATTCGCGGGCCTTTTCAGGGTCCAGTGACAGGTTGAACTGATCCTCCCACCTAAAATCAAACCGGGCGCGAGACAAGGCATCATCGCGCAATTGCGCCCCCGGATGACCCTTGGCCAGATCGGCGGCATGAGCGGCGATTTTATAGGTTATGACCCCCACCTTCACATCATCCCGGTCGGGAAGGCCAAGATGCTCTTTCGGGGTCACATAACACAGCATCGCGCAGCCGAACCAGCCGATCATGGCCGCGCCGATGCCGCTGGTGATATGATCATAGCCCGGCGCAATGTCGGTGGTGAGCGGGCCTAGGGTATAAAACGGTGCCTCGTGACATTCTTTAAGTTGCTTGTCCATATTGATCTTGATCTTGTTCATGGATACATGGCCCGGCCCCTCGATCATCACCTGAACATTATGTTTCCATGCGATTTTAGTCAGCTCACCCAGAGTCTCAAGCTCGCCAAACTGCGCGTCGTCATTGGCGTCGGCAATCGACCCCGGACGCAGACCATCCCCGAGCGAGAAAGACACGTCATAGGCCTTCATAATTTCGCAAATATCTTCGAAGTGGGTATAGAGGAAGCTTTCCGTGTGATGGAACAGGCACCATTTGGCCATGATTGCCCCGCCCCGGCTGACAATGCCCGTCACCCGTTTGGCAGTCATGGGGATATAGCGCAGCAACACGCCCGCATGAATGGTGAAATAATCCACCCCCTGCTCCGCCTGTTCAATCAATGTGTCCCGGAAAACTTCCCATGTTAAGTCTTCGGCAACGCCGTTCACTTTTTCCAGTGCCTGATAGATCGGCACCGTGCCAATGGGCACWGCGGAGTTGCGAATGATCCACTCGCGGGTATTATGAATGTTGCGGCCCGTGGACAGGTCCATCAGGGTATCGCCGCCCCAGCGGGTTGACCAGACCATTTTCTCCACTTCCTCTGCCACAGAGGASGCGACCGCACTATTGCCAATATTGGCATTAATCTTGACCAGAAAGTTCCGGCCTATGATCATGGGCTCGGCTTCGGGATGATTAATATTGGCCGGAATRATCGCCCGGCCCTCRGCCACTTCTTTGCGGATAAATTCCGGGGTGATTTCATCGGGGATATTGGCGCCGAAATCCTCGGCAWATTCATCCCTTTTGTAATCATCRCCGGCYTCCACCCGCGCCATATTCTCCCGAATGGCGATATATTCCATTTCCGGSGTGATGATCCCACGCCGGGCATAGTCCATCTGGGTAACATTCTGGCCCTTTTTGGCCTTGAGCGGGCGGTGCTTGACCGCGAATTCCTCCACCAGATATTTACCCATGGCATTACCGTTATCTTCCGGCCTTATATCGCGCCCGTCATATTCCTCAACGTCCYCCCGCGCTTTAATCCAGCCATCCCGAAGCCGGGGCAGGCCTTTGTAAATATCAATTTCCACATCCGGGTCCGTATAGGGGCCAGAGGTATCATAAACCCGCACCGGCTTTTCCTGCGCAGAGGGGTGCAGGTCAATCTCACGCATGGGCACCCGAATATCCGGGGCCACTGTCCCCGACACATAWATCTTGCGYGATGAGGGCAATGGCCCTGTACTGACTTTCATCTTTTCGGGTTTATTTTCAATATTCATGKTCTGCGGTGCTCCTTGTTCATAAGGATCCGGCGTGATCTGGCAGGGGAATGTGATAATGTCATTCCATCCCTCCGCCGATATTATCCGGATCAGGTTCAAAGGGTCTCTACTTGGAAGGGTTGAAACTTCCGGCAGCGTCTCAGCTTCATGTCAAAGCGCCCCTTGGAATTGCCCCTATGCTGGTCTTTTTCTGACCAAACATCAAGGGAGAAATATTAAAATACTGCTTTTTATATTTTTCTTTTGTATAACCGCCCCATGCTAGTTGAATTGAACATCATGAAAGACCGGTTGCAGACGGGCCAGCGGCTTTTRGGGCTGGATCTGGGCAGCAAAACCATTGGTGTCGCCCTGTCCGATGTGATGCGCAATATCGCAACCCCCATGGAAACCATCAAGCGCACCAARTTCACTCWGGATGCCGCCCGGCTATTCACCATCATAGAGGAACAGAATGTGGGYGGRCTTATYCTYGGYTTTCCGCTGAATATGGACGGCAGCGAAGGCCCCCGCTGTCAATCCACCCGCCAGTTCGCCCGRAATATATCGGAAAAGATCGACCTCCCCATCGCCCTGTGGGATGAACGTCTGTCCACCGTTGCCGTCACCCGCACCCTGATTGAGGCCGACACCAGCCGCAAGMGGCGCAAACAGGTGGTGGATAAAATGGCTGCCGGTTATATTTTGCAGGGCGCACTGGATAATTTATCCCGCCTCTGATTTGTCTTGCCTGTGAGGACTTTAATGCCTATAAAATATTCTTTCAGTGATAGAATTGTAAATTCCAAGGACTGAAAATATGGCATCTTTCCGTTTTCCCTACCCACATCTTCTTGGCATAGAAGGCTTGAAAGAGCCGGATATAAACGGCATCCTTGACCTTGCCGACCAATATGTCGAACAGAATCGGAAAACCAATAAAAAGACCGACATCCTGACCGGATTGACCCAGATAAATCTGTTTTTCGAAAATTCCACCCGGACCCGCATGTCCTTCGAGCTGGCCGGAAAAAGGCTGGGCGCGGATGTGATCAATATGTCCAGCAGTGGCTCCTCCATTAAAAAGGGCGAGACTTTGCTGGATACCGCATCGACCCTCAATGCCATGCGGCCCGACCTTCTGGTGGTCCGTCACGGCAATTCCGGCGCGGTGAAGCTCTTGTCCCGAAAAGTCAATTGTGCGGTTCTCAATGCCGGGGACGGCAAGCATGAACATCCGACGCAGGCCCTGCTGGATGCGCTAACTATCCGGCGGCGCAAAGGCCGGATTGCCCGGCTGACCGTTGCCATCTGCGGCGATGTATTGCACAGCCGGGTGGCCCGTTCCAACATCCATCTGCTGAACATCATGGGCGCGCGGGTGCGGGTTATCGGCCCGGCCACCCTTGTGCCGGATAACATCAGAGAGCTTGGCGCGGAAGTTTTCCATGACATGCGGGAAGGTCTGAAAGACTGTGAYATTGTCATGATGCTRCGCCTGCARACCGAACGGATGCAGGGYGGTTATTTYCCCTCCATCAGTGAATATTTCACCCTCTATGGYCTGGATTATGACAAGCTGTCSGTGGCCAGRGAAGATGCCATGATCATGCATCCCGGCCCCATGAACCGGGGTGTTGAAATCGACGCCGCCGTGGCCGACGACCTGACCCGCAGCGCCATTCAGGAACAGGTGGAAATGGGTGTTGCGGTCCGTATGGCCTGCCTTGACCTKCTRACSCGTGAGAAAAGRRKGRSRGRARMKRSCTGMKMKWWKYYYAWRKAWWMATGCCCGCCTGCTGGACCCCGCTACTGGTATGGATATGATCGGCGAGATCATGACACGCGGCGGCAAAATTATGGAACTGGGCGAACAGGTTAACGCCCCCTCTGATGCAGAAGTCATTGATTGCGCAGGTAAATGTCTCTGTCCCGGCCTGATTGATATGCGGGTTTTTGTCGGCATTCCGGGCGCGGATTACAAGGATACTATTGAGAATACCGGTGAGGCGGCGGCATCTGGGGGGGTCACAACCGTCTGCGTACAGCCAGTCACTGACCCGATTATTGACGATATGGCCCGGGTAGAGTTTCTGGAAAACCGGGCCAAGAAAGCCATGGTCAATTTCATCCCCTTCCCCGCCATCACCAAACAGGTTGCGGGTCAGGAAATGACTGAAATCGGCCTGATGAGCAAGGCAGGCGTGCGCGCCTTTACCGATGGAAACAAGAGCGTCGCCAATCCGGCCCTGATGTCAAAGATATTGAGCTATGCCGCCATGTTTGATGCCCTGATCATTCAGCATCTGGCGGTGCCGGAACTGTCGGACAGTGGTTGCATGAACAGCGGGGCGTTGGCGACCCGCCTCGGCCTGCCGGGCATACCAACAGCGGCGGAAACCATCATGCTGGAACGGGATTTGCGGTTGCTAAAATCAGTTTCCACCCGCTATCACGCGGCGCAGATTACCTGCCGCGACAGTATAGAGGTTATGGCGGCGGCCAAAAAAAATCGGATGAATGTGAGTGCCGGTGTTGCCGTCACTCATTTTTCCCTCAATGAATATGCCATCGAGGAATATCGTACCTTTACCAAGCTATCCCCCCCGCTCAGATCAGAGGAAGACCGGGTCGCGGTCATGGCGGGCTTGAAGGACGGCACCATTGATGTGATCGTCAGCAGCCATGACCCGGAAGATCCGGAAAGCAAGCGCGTGCCCTACGAGTTGGCCGAGGCCGGGGTGATCGGCCTTGAAACCATGTTGCCCGTATCGCTGGARCTMTATCACAACAAGGTCATGCCCCTGCTGGAYATTCTGGCCAAGATGACCTGTAATCCGGCGCGMATATTGGGGCTGGACAGTGGGTGYCTKAAAGYYGGSGCTCCGGCGGACYTRTGTATTTTTGATACCGATGTGCCTTACCGCATTGACCCGGAAAAYATGGTGTCCCTGACCAAGAATACCGCCTTTGACGGGCGGCCYATACARGGGCGGGTATTAAAAACGGTTGTCAGYGGAAARATTATATACGAGTATRRRGCATGAYYCAATATYTCCTGWGCCTGYTTGGCGGTTAYCTGCTTGGYTCCCTGCCCTTTGGTCTRATCCTGACCCGGCTTGCRGGAATGGGCGAYCTGCGGGCCATAGGGTCCGGCAATATCGGTGCCACCAATGTATTRCGCACRGGYAATAARTTTCTGGCAYTGGCCACCYTGTTGCTGGACGGCGGCAAAGGSGCYTTGGCKGTCTTGGTCGCCTATCTGGTTTTCAAGCAGGATATGCCGCTCTATTTCGCCGGAGCCGGGGCCTTTCTGGGCCATCTTTATCCCATCTTTCTGAAATTCAAGGGCGGCAAGGGTGTGGCGACCTTTCTGGGCACCCTGCTGGCCATAAATCCCCAATTGGGATTGGCCAGTTGCCTCACATGGTTTGTCACCACCCTTATATTTCGCATATCCTCTCTCTCCGCCTTGGTGGCGGCGRTTCTRTCGCCRRTWTACGGCTATTTTCTGTTTAAGAATTCAGAGCTTGCAATTTTTGCGGGTATATTGTGTATTATGATCTTCATACGTCATAAAGATAATATCAAAAGRCTCCTTTCCGGGAGCGAGCCAAAAATCGGRCAGAAATAAAACCCGATACACTTGGGGACCCTATGCCGTCACGTAATACAGACCTAAGTCAGAATGAGAAAATCGCCCGCCTGCGGCTGATCCGCACGGAAAATGTGGGGCCAGTGACCTTTCGCCATCTGCTGTCCCGTTATAAAACCGCCGTCAACGCATTGGATATTCTACCCGACCTCGCCCGCCGGGGTGGCCGGAGAAAACCGCTACTCGCCGCCAGCAAACCCAAAGCGACCAAAGAGATTGATGACCTTAAAAACGCTGGCGGGGAACTTATTGTCTATGGTGATTATCTCTATCCCCCTAACTTAATGGCCACAGAGGATGCGCCGCCGGTTCTCATGGCTTTTGGTCATACGCATCTACTGTCAGAAAAAAACTTCGCCATTGTCGGCGCTCGCAACTGTTCGGCGGTGGGGGTAAAGATCGCCTCTGCCCTCGCCCGGGATATGGGGCAGGCCGGATATATCATATCATCCGGCATGGCGCGGGGCATAGATACGGCGGTCCATGAGGGGGCGCTGCCAAGCGGGACCATTGCCGTGCTGGCAGGCGGCATTGATGTCATATATCCCCGCGAAAATGCCCGGCTTTACGAGGCTATAAAAGATAATGGCCTGATTATATCGGAAATGCCCATGGGGACACAGCCGACCGCCCGCCATTTCCCGCGCCGGAACCGGATTATCTCGGGCCTTGCCTCTGGCCTTCTGGTGGTGGAGGCAACCCATAAATCAGGCTCCCTGATCACCGCCCGCCTTGCGCTTGAGCAAGGCCGCGAAGTGTTCGCAGTGCCCGGCTCGCCCATGGACCCACGCGCAAAAGGCCCCAATAACCTGATCCGTCAGGGGGCTGTATTGGTGGAAAATACTGAACATATCCTCGAAGTATTACGCATGATGGAGGGTCAGACCATATCCGAACCGCAATATGATCTTTTTGACACCCCCTATTCCCCGCCGCCGGATGAGGGTGATCTTGACCATATCCGCCGCGCCATCAGGGATAAATTATCTCATACCGCCGTGCCCATCGATGACCTGATTCGCATRCTGGAATTAACCCCGGCAGAGGTCCAATCGGTTCTGCTGGAACTGGAAATTGCCGGAGAAATTAAGCGTTATCCCGGAAACAGGGTAGCTTTTTGCTGAACAAAAGGGTAAAAGCCCTTAATTTTGATCATTCATAGACAGTAGTAACCGCACATGAAAACCGTTGTTGTAGAATCCCCGGCAAAAGCCAAGACCATCAATAAATATCTGGGYAAGGATTATAAAGTACTGGCCAGTTTCGGCCACGTTCGTGATCTGCCGTCCAAAAATGGCTCCGTAGACCCCGACAATGATTTCGCCATGATCTGGGAAGTGGACAGYGATGCCAAAAAGCGGATCAAGGATATTGCCGATGCGACAAAAACYTCTGACGAACTGATCCTCGCCACCGACCCGGACCGGGAGGGYGAGGCCATTTCATGGCATGTATTGGAACTTCTAAAAGCCAAGCGCGGGCTCATGAAAGGCGTGACTGTCAAACGCGTTGTCTTTAACGAGATAACCAAATCCGCCATTCTTCAGGCCATGGACGCGCCGCGCGATATTGATGARCCTCTGGTCGATGCCTATCTGGCCCGGCGGGCGCTGGATTATCTGGTGGGCTTTAACCTGTCCCCGGTCCTGTGGCGYAAATTACCTGGCTCGCGTTCCGCAGGGCGTGTACAGTCCGTATCCCTGCGCCTGATTTGCGACCGGGAGCTTGAGATTGAGCAATTCAAGGCCGAAGAATATTGGACGGTCGAGGTTAATCTGTCCACGCAAGCCAAAGACAAATTTACCGCCCAGCTTCATATCCTGAATGGGGATAAGCTCAAAAAATTCACCCTGACCACCGCAGAACAGGCGGCGGCGGCGGAACAAGTCATTTCAGACGCCCGCTTTACCATCAGTAATGTGATYAGCAAACCGGCCAAAAGATACCCGGCTCCGCCTTTCACCACCTCCACTCTGCAACAGGAGGCCGCCCGCAAGCTTGGCTTTAATGCCCAGCGGACCATGCGYTGCGCCCAGAAGATCTATGAAGCCGGCCTRATCACTTATATGCGGACTGATGGTGTCTCCATCGCCCAGGAAGCTTTGCATAGTTGCCGGGACGTTATCGGGGCCGAATATGGCAAGAATTACGTGCCTGCCAAGCCACGTTTTTACAAGGCCAAGGCCAAGAATGCACAGGAAGCCCATGAAGCAATCCGCCCGACCGACCTGAAACGYCTGCCGAAAAATATTTCCGCGCAGGATGATGACCAACGGCGGCTCTATGACCTGATCTGGAAACGGACCGTTGCCAGCCAGATGGCCGAAGCAAATTTTGAGCGGACTACTGCCGATATCCTGTCCGAGGACGGCAAATGCGGCCTGCGCGCCACCGGCTCCGTACAGATCTTTGACGGTTTCCTGAGGCTTTATCAGGAAGGCCGCGATGATGTTGAGGGTGATGAGAATGACAAACGCCTGCCRAAACTGACACAGGGTGAAGGCGTCACCCGGAACAAGGTTACGCCCAATCAGCATTTCACCCAGCCCCCGCCCCGCTTTACCGAGGCCTCACTGGTTAAAAAGATGGAAGAACTGGGCATTGGCCGCCCGTCCACCTATGCCTCTGTCCTGACCGTTTTGCGGGACCGTAATTATGTGATCATGGATAAGAACCGCTTTGTCCCCGAAGACAAAGGGCGTCTGGTGACMTCMTTYCTGCAAAATTATTTTGCCAAATATGTGGAATTTGATTTCACCGCCAATATGGAAGAATTACTGGACAAAGTGTCCAACGGTGATATTCCGTGGAAAAARGTCCTTGCTGATTTCTGGCACGAATTTCATATCGCCATCGAAGGCACCAAAGACCTGCGCGTATCAGAAGTTCTGGAAAAACTCAATCAGGTTCTGGCGCCGTTTATTTTTCCGGAAAAGGAAGACGGCAGCAACCCCCGGGCCTGTCCCAAATGTGATGACGGTATCCTGAGTCTGAAAACCAGCCGTTACGGTGCCTTTATTGGCTGTTCCCATTATCCGGACTGTAAATACACCCGCAAGATGAACAGCGATGGTGAGGCCGAGGATAACGGCAACCGGGTTCTGGGCCTTGACCCGGAAAGCGGCCTGRARGTTACCGTGCGGACGGGCCGCTTTGGCCCCTATATCCAGCTGGGTGAAACGGTCGAGAAAGAAAAACCAAAACGCAGTTCCGTCCCCAAAGGTATGGATGCGGCCACCATCGAACTGGACAAGGCACTGAAACTTCTGGCCCTGCCCCGGGTGGTTGGCGCGCACCCCGAAGACGGTAAGGAGATTAAAACTGCCATTGGCCGCTATGGCCCCTATGTGGCCCACAGCGGCATTTTCGCCAGCCTGAAAGACCCGGAAGATGTGTTCAACCTTGGGCTAAATCACGCGGTAGAGCTTCTGGCCGAAGCCAAAAAGAAAAAAGGCGGATCAGCGGAACCGTTACGCGAATTGGGCAACCATCCGGAGGACGGCGAGCCAATCCGGGTTTTCGAAGGCCGCTATGGGCCTTATGTAAAACATAACCGCACCAATGCCACCATCCCCAAAGATAATGACCCCAAGACCATTACCCTTCAGCAAGCGGTGGAATTGATCAAAGCACGGGCCGCCAAGGGTAAGAAAAAACCAGCCGCCAAAAAGAAGGCCGCACCGAAGAAAAAAGCAGCCCCTAAGAAAAAGTCCGCCCCTAAGAAAAAGACCAAAGCCTGACCATGACCTCAAAAGCGAAAGCCCCATTTCCGACGAAAGATGACATACTGGCCTATGTCAAAGACAATCCGGGCAAGCTGTCCAAGCGTGATATTTCCAAAGCCTTTCACATTCGCGGTGATCAGCGCATCCAACTGAAAAAACTGCTTCGGGAGATGACGGCGGACGGCCTGCTGGACAAGGGGCATAAGGGCCGCATCCATACGGGCGGCGAACTGCCCCCGGTTTGCGTTATTGAGGTCACGGGGCTGGACAAGATGGGCGACCTGTTAGCGCGCCCTGTGAACCTGAAAGAGGTTAAAACCCCGCCGCCGATCACCATATTTGCCGAGGACAAGCGGGGCAATCTGGCGGTTCATGATCAGGCACTGGTGCGGCTCAGCCGGGATAAGGACCGCAAGGAAGTGGCCTATGTGGCCCGGGTCATTCGCAARCTTGAACGCACCACCAGCCTKGTYATGGGCGTTTTTCGGGCCGAGGAYGATAATATCGCCCATGTCCAGCCCACGGAYAAAAAGAACCGCAACAGCTATCTSATTGCCAAATCTGACTGGAACGGGGCCAAAGACGGCGARYTGGTTCTGGTGGATGCCAAGGTCAACAAAAGTGCCCGCCGCCATATGGGRCCRAARCGGGCCATTGTCAAAGAATGTCTTGGCACTTTGGAYGARCCRAARTCCATCAGYCTGATCGCCATWCATGCCCACGGYATATTGACCGAATTTTCACCAGAGGCCCTTGAGGAAGCGAAAAATTCGATCCCGCCCACACTTGGCGACCGCACRGACCTCAGGGATRTTCCCCTGATTACCGTGGACCCCGCCGATGCCCGCGACCATGATGATGCCATCTGGGCGGAAAAGGACACGGACCCCAAAAATGAMGGCGGYCATCATGTGATTATCGCTATTGCCGATGTGGCCCATTATGTGACRCCGGGRTCMGGGCTGGAAACAGAYGCCCGTRARCGGGGCAATTCCACTTACTTTCCCGACCGGGTGGTGCCCATGTTGCCGGAAAGCCTGTCCAATGGTCTCTGTTCTTTAAAAGAGGGTGAAGACCGCTATTGCCTMGCRGTTCATATCTGGTTCGACRARCGSGGCAAGAAAATCCGCCATAAATATGTCCGGGGCCTGATGCGCTCCGCCGCCGGTCTATCCTACGATGAATTTCAAAGCGCCCATGATGGTCAGGTCAGCGACCGGGCGGCCCCCCTGATGGACAGTGTTATCGAGCCGCTTTACGAGGCCTATGCCTGCCTGAAGAAAGGCCGGGATTACCGGGAACCGCTTGATCTGGTCATGCCGGAACGGAAAATTGAGCTTGATGACAAGGGCAATGTCACCGGCATCCACCCCCGGCAGGCCCTGGAGGCCCATAAGCTGGTGGAGGAATTTATGATTCAGGCCAATGTGGCCGCCGCCGAGGAGCTGGAAATAAAAGGCTGGCCCTGTATTTACCGTGTCCATGAACARCCGRGCGAGGAAAAGCTCAATGCCCTGCGGGAATTTCTGGCSAGCCTTGGCTACAGCTTTGCCAAGGGSATGGTGCAAAAGCCCAAACTGTTCAATAATATCCTGCGCAAGGTAAAGGACAGCCCCCATTCCGAGGTGGTTAATATCATCATTCTGCGCACCCAGTCACAGGCCATCTATAGCACCGATAATCTGGGCCATTTCGGGCTGTCCCTTGGCCGTTATGCCCATTTTACTTCCCCCATCCGCCGCTTTGCCGACCTGATGGTTCACCGGGCGCTGATCGGGGCATTAAAGCTGGGCAAGGACGGGCTGGCCAAACAGGATCGGGAAAAGCTGGTGGAAACCGCCGATCATATCAGCAAGACAGAACGCATTTCCATGATTGCCGAACGGGAATCAACCGACCGTTATGTGGCGGCCTATATGGGGCAGCATGTAGGGGAGGAATTCGACGCCAGAATCGCCGGGGTCAGCCGCGCCGGACTGTTCGTTGCCTTTGAGGAAACCGGCGGYGATGGCTTCATYCCCGTATCSTCCATGACCGGRGATTATTTCCGCCATGACAGGGACTTGCATCTTCTGGAAGGGGAATATACCGGCATTATATATCAGTTGGGTGATAAGGTAACCGTACGCCTGAAAGAGGCAAACCGCATGACCGGCGGCCTGCTCTGTGAATTGATAGACGAGAATTTACTGGCAAAATCCGGCCCTAAAAAATCCAGAGGCCGCAAGCCACATCGGGGGCGCGGCGGGGGCAAAAACAGCAGACGGCAAAAAAGATAGAATTATCACCTATTTTCACGGCTTTTGCTTGACTTGAGAGTTAATAGCTGTATTTTCCCCTCACGTATTTTAGAATTTAAAAATTGGAGCCAGTACTATGGCGAAATCTAGCGTTGTAAAAATTAAACTGGTCAGCACTGCCGGCACTGGTTACTATTATGTAACAAAGAAAAACCCGCGCAACATTACGGAAAAAATGACTTTCCGCAAATATGACCCGGTTGTCCGCAAGCATGTGGAATTTAAGGAACATAAGATTAAATAATTGTGTTCTGAATGTATTTAGCGGTCTGATCTCTTGTCAGGCCGTTTTTTATTGCCTAATCAGCACTACAGACCTGATTACGGCCTCTTTCCTTGGCCTGATACAGGGCCTTGTCGGCGGCAACCAACAGTTTGCTACTGGACAAGTTCTTATCTCCCGCAATGGCCAATCCGATGCTGACGGTTATCGGRATTGGGCTGTCTGAGCCKGAAATTTCAAAAAGTTCCCCCGCAATAGACATCCGCAGTCTTTCGGCAACAAAATGGGCGTATTCAAGGTTGGTTTCCGGCATAACGATGACAAATTCCTCGCCGCCAAAACGGGCCGCCAGATCGATATTGCGAATATCATTGCTGATTCTACGGGCAAATTCATGGAGGACTTCATCACCGGACGCATGGCCGTATGTATCATTCACCAGCTTGAATTTATCCAAATCCATCATCAGCAAAGATACTTTTTTACGCTTTTCATTTTCCTTGGACATCAGGTTATCCAGATGAGTCGATAGGAAATGCCGATTATACAGCCCGGTCACCGCATCGGTCATAGCCATTTCTATACTTTTTTGCATATTACGGCGCAGACGGTCGGCATATCTTTTTTGCCTGATTTGGGACTTTGCCCGGGCCACTAGCTCATGCCTGTCGATGGGCCGGGCAATATAATCCGCAACCCCAAGCTCCATCGCCTTTACCATCTGCGTATTATCCCCCCCCTCTACCAAGACAAGAATCGGTATCCGGCGGGTATTTTCCGTTGAACGCAATTGTGAACAAAGACGCAGGCCGTCAATGCTATTCAGATTAAGGCTGATGATAAAAAGGTCATATTGATCAAGGTTTCCAGTTGTAATYTCACCGGATTCGACGGTATCCACATCAACAGCGGCCAGGTCCGTCATATAAGTTTTTATTCTTTCGGCAACCCTTGTATAATCTTCAATCAACAATACTTTGGCATTGGACAAATTGATATTACGGCTGAGGTCGGTGCCAACACTGATGCCAAAGCCCTCGCCTGTGGTTTCCCGCATACGCARTTCATCCATCAGCACCTTCAGACGCACAAGAGAGCGCACCCGGGCAAATAGCGGCAGGTCCAGAACAGGTTTGGTCAGAAAATCATCCGCCCCGGCCTCAAGTCCGGCAACGCGGTCTTTCGTCTGGTCAAGGGCGGTGACCATGATCACAGGAATATGGGATGATTTGGCATTGGCGCGAATCCGGCGGCAGACTTCAAAGCCGTCCATGCCCGGCATCATCACGTCCAGCAAGACAATGTCCGGATTCTCTTTGTCAATAATCTCAAGGGCCTCTTCACCATTCATGGCGGTCAGGACCTCAAAATACTCACTGGTTAATTTTGCTTCCAGCAGTTTAACGTTATGTATAACATCATCAACAACGAGCACCCGTGCTGTCATATTACCCTATTATCCCGCAAATTTCTTGACCGTTTCAATGAAATTCCCCACTGAAATTGGTTTGGCAATATAGGCTTCACAGCCCCCTGCCCGGATTTTTTCCTCATCCCCCTTCATGGCAAAGGCCGTCACGGCGATAACGGGGATAGAGCGCAGGTCTTCATCTTCCTTRATCCATTTGGTGACTTCCAGCCCGGAAACCTCTGGCAGCTGAATATCCATCAGRATCAGGTCRGGCTTTTCCTCTCTGGCCAGTGCCAGCRCCCGCATACCTTCCTGCGTCTGTACCGTATCATAGCCATGGGCATTCAACAGATCGCAAAAAAGTTTCATATTCAATTCATTGTCTTCAACGACGAGTATTTTCTTTCGCATTCAATATTYCTGATCATTTGCCCAGTGAATCACCAACCATGCCAAAACCATATCATTATAGCCTGAAGTGACCTTATGGCATAATTTTATTAGCATCTTATGAAAAAGCTGTTAACAGAATCCCCTTGGTGTATAAATATAATTCGTTAAATAAAGGTATCCTCCATGACTTATGAACAGGCAGAGCTTATCGGCCTTCAGGCCCTTGTCCACGTTACCGGGCATGAGGAGATATTGATYGCCTACCTCAAACTGTCCGGAATCACCCTGGAAGAATTGCGGGAATCCGCCGCCGACCCGGCTGTGTTGGGCAGTATCCTTGATTATTTCCTGCATAATGAAAAAAGATTGATTGCCTTTAGCGAAGCCACAGAAATTCCGCCGGACCAACTAATCAAGGCAAGAGCCCTGCTGCCCGGCGGCGAAATTCTCCCCGAAACCATGTAAAATCAAGACAYCMGTTATGAAATTTGCCCTTGAGCAATTAAAATTATTGCCCTTAAATAAAGCGCGTCCGGTCATCATTTCTGATGCYGATGAAGTAATATTGCATTTTGCCCATATTTTGTCCGATTATCTGCGAACACAAGGCATGTATGTTAACTTTGTCAGCTACGCCCTTGAAGGGAACATCAAATATATTGATAATGACCAGCCCGTTGACAGTGCCCTGTTTGGCGAAATCATTGATGATTATTTTGATAATTATGTTGAAAAACAGCCGTTGGTGGARAATGTGGGKRCCCATCTGAAAAACCTGTCGGAATTTTGTGATATTATCATCCTGACCAATATTCCCCATAACTTTGCCGACCGGCGGCGAACGTTTCTGAATGAGGCCGAACTGACCTATCCCATGATTTCCAGCAGTGGACCCAAAGGCCCGGTCATAAAAGCCATCCGCAAAATGACCTCACAGAAATTGATCTTCATCGATGATATTTCACATCAYCATAAATCCGTGGCCAAATTTGTGCCTGATGCTTTGAGAATCCAGTTCATCGCCAATCGTCATTTAAATTCAATTGARAAGAAATCAGAATTTTGCCAYCATCGYTGTCAGGACTGGCCCCATATTGAACAGGTGATTCGGGAATATCTGAACAAATGAAACGGGAAGAATTTGACCATTATTGCAGCAGCCTGAAATCCGCCRCCCATRTTGTTCAATGGCGCGGSGCTTCTGTCTGGAAAATAGGCGGCAAGATTTTTGCCATTCATCCTGACCTTGGTSAAGGACAGGAMCATAAATTCAGTTTCAAATGTTCRGACCTGAGCTATCAAATCCTGTGCGAATTGCCGGACATCATTCCKGCCCCCTATCTCGCCCGYGCCAAATGGGTACAGCTTACAACGGCTGATGCGTTAAGTGATGAAGATGTCCGGGCCTATATCAAAACCGCCTATGAAATAATCAGCCGRAAGCTCACYARGGCRRCRCAAAAAGAKCTGGGCCTTTARGGTTAACAGGCATTAACCATACATAAGGGATATTTTACCGTGCAGGGCGGGTAATATTTTCCCTGTCGTTTTAAATAAATAAATTTCCCTTTTTAAATCAATGCGTTAGATATTGGCATGTTGCTTGCTTCTGTTTCTTCATCGTATTAGTAGCTTTAGGGAAAAACATGAATCATTTTACCTTTCCACAAAAAACACCAGACACATTACCCGCCAATGAAATTAACAAGCTCACCAATGAATTACTGATGAATTTCAAGGTATCCGGTAAAAATCTATCCACCAAGAGCTGGGATATATTGGCTGAAATTCTGGATTTTGTCGTTGAAGCCGAACAGACCATCGCAGAACAAAGCGCGCGCATTGAAACGCTAGAGGTCATGACCACCACCGACCCTTTGACYGRATTGCTAAACCGACGGGGCCTGATGGAGGAACTCAGTCACGCCATCGCCAATGCGGAACGCCATAATGAGCCTGCCCTGCTGATCTATATTGATCTGGACGGTTTTAAAGCTGTCAATGATACCTATGGTCACGCCGTGGGTGATGCCAAGCTGAAATTCGTTGCCAAGACCCTGCTCAGCACCATACGTCAGACGGATTATGCGGCTCGCCTTGGCGGGGATGARTTTGCCCTGCTGTTRAGCCATTCCGAACTGGAAGGTGGCAAACAGCGCGCGCGSTTTATCCAGCAACAGTTAAATTTTTCCAGATTCAAAAGTAAAAACTGGTTGATTCCGATCCGGGCCAGCTTTGGCGTCGCGGAAATAAAGKCYGGAATGAAATTAGATGAGATAGTACAAATTGCCGACAGCAAGATGTATCGCAACAAGTCGATACGCAACAAATATTAATAATGATTGTATCTTTTCTTACCCCACGGGGCGGTGTATTCTTGTTTCTGTGATTCACACCAAAGGAAAATACACCCATGGCCAATGTTATCGAACAAAATCTTGAAAATCTCGGCATCACTCTGCCCGTCCCCGTCCCGCCGGTTGCCAATTATGTACCCTTCGTTCAGACAGGCAAACTGATCTCCATATCCGGGCAAATCCCGGTGGATAGTGAGGGGAAATTCCCCTATCTGGGCAAGGTCGGCGCAGAAGTCAGCGCCGAAGATGCGGTAAAAGCCGCCCGCCTCTGTGCGATAAATATCATCAGTCAGGCCAAAATGGCCTGCGGCGGTGATCTGGGCCGGGTGGTGAGGATTGTGAAGCTGGGGGCTTTTGTCAATTGTACGGATGGCTTTGCGGGACAGCCAACTATCGTTAACGGAGCGTCCGACCTTATGGTGGCGGTCTTTGGCGAGGCCGGAAAACATTCAAGGTCTGCGGTTGGTGTCAACGCGCTGCCTCTTAATGTTCCTGTCGAAATTGATGCGCTGATAGAGATTTCCTGACATGTCGCTTCACTGGCTCACCGATGCCCCTTTTGCCCACCGTGGRCTTCATGGCCCCMRGRCCGGTCATGTGGAAAATTCCCTTTCAGCTTTCCGGGCGGCCATGGCCAAGGGACATGGGTTCGAGCTAGATATATTGCTCAGCAAGGATAACAAGGCCATGGTGTTCCATGATATSGACCTTGAACGCCTGACAGGACGCACTGGGCGCATAGATGACTATACGGCTGAGCAGTTACTATCAGATTTTACGTTGTCTGGCTCACAGGACATCATCCCCACCCTCGCCCGTCTGCTATCCACCACGGACGGTCACTATCCTGTTCTGGTTGAAATCAAGGGTGATCAGGGGCGGCCTGATGACAGTGCCAAAGCCGTCTATAAAGACATTCAGAACTTTGAGGGTTCCCTTGCCGTCATGTCATTTTATCCAGACATCATCCGATGGTTTCAAAGGAATGCGCCGCAAATCCCGCGCGGGCTGGTGGCCACAACGCGCAATGACGGCGAAATGGCTGATGACTATTTTACAGTGGACAAACAAATATCACTGATTGAAGACCTGGCAGTTGATTTTATCGCCTATGATATTCAAGCCCTGCCCAATGCAGTAACCGAATATTGCCGCGCAAAAGATATTCCGGTGTTAACATGGACCGTACGCAGCATGGACCTATACCAAAAGGCCCGGCAGCATACGGATAATATCATCTATGAAAATCTGGATTTATGACAATTTACCGCCCTCGGATCATCGACAGCCTGCGCGAGATTTCAGCCGAAGACTGGAACAGATGTTGTTATAACGACCAAACCCGTCATAACCCTTTCCTGTCCTATGAATTCATGGCGGCCCTTGAGAATAGCGGTTGTGCCACCGCCCAAACCGGCTGGCTGGCCCGGCATATCATTCTCTATAAGGGTGAGCAAGTCGCGGGTATTATGCCGCTCTATCTGAAAAATCATTCGCGCGGYGAATATGTCTTTGACCATGCCTGGGCCAAYGCCTATCACAATGCGGGCGGCCAATATTAYCCCAAACTGCAATCCGCAATCCCCTTTACCCCGGTGACAGTTCCCAAACTGCTCGTCAGGCCCGGAGAAGACATAGCGGCGGTAAGCAACCACCTGATTGAAGCCGCCCGGTCTCTGGCTGAAAATTTGGGCGTGTCCTCCCTGCATGTGACATTTACGGAAAAGGCGGAATGGGAGAAAATGGCAAAGCGCGGGTTTCTGAAACGGCTGGATCAGCAATTTCACTGGCTGAATGAGGCTTACGGTACCTTTGAAGACTTTCTGATGACCCTGTCTTCCCGCAAGCGGAAGAATATTCGTAAAGAAAGAAAACAAGCCACCCTCAATGATATTGATATAGAGGTATTATCCGGCGCAGACATCACCGAAAATCATTGGGACCATTATTTTACTTTCTATGAGGATACCGGCCTGCGCAAATGGGGACAGCCCTATYTGAACCGGGAATTTTTCTCCCTTATGGGGGAAAGCCTGGCTRAGCGCATCGTGCTKRTYATGTGYAAGCGTGACGGGCGCTACATGGCGGGCGCCCTGAATCTGCGCAGTGATGACACGCTTTATGGYCGCTATTGGGGGGCCATAGAGGAYCATAGATACCTTCATTTTGAGGTCTGCTATTATCAGGCCATCGACTATGCTATCGCACAKGGYTTAAAAAAGGTGGAAGCCGGGGCGCAGGGGGAACATAAACTGGCCCGTGGCTATCTGCCCGCCACCACCTATAGTGCCCACTGGATAGCCAACCCTGCCTTCCGCACAGCCATAGCCGATTACCTGATCCATGAGAGARAAGCGGTGCTTCAGGATAAAGAATTTCTGCAAAGCCTSGCCCCRTTCAAAARAMWATAGAANRRAWYRCAYTCCGGYYTCMARTCTCGCTACAGTCCGAAGTGACAAARCAGGAGAGAATTATTCCTTCTTGTCTTCTTTGGGCTTTTTCTTATATTCGACAAACTTCTCCAACCCGCAGGACGGGCCTTGTATGCCGCCAGTAGAATCAAATACGGTAATAATATCAATATTACACAGCTGATTTACATGCAGTTCGTAACTGAAGGATTTTTCAAAGCCAAGGCGCGAACAACGGTGTTTCATTGTATTCAAATAGGCCTTCTTGCCCTTCATGATGAATAAAATGTTATAATCATCAATCACCCGGCTGGTACGGATTCTCGATGCCTGAATACATCTTTCAACATTACCGGTTTTTTCGTATTTTGCGAGGGCCTTGGCCAGATCCTCTTCCTTCCTCCCCCCGGCCATAGCCACGGCGGGGACAAGAAGAAAACTCAAGGCCAATATTAGCGATTTTCCATACATCTGCTCTTCCTTAAATCAAGCTGTTATCATCATGGGTAAATTATATAACATCCTACCTGAATCCAGAATGAATGGAAATAATTTGGTTATTTATCATGGCAGCTTGGGATRAGGGGTGTTTTATCTGCTGCCTTGCTTYATTTAAGTTCAAAACCATGATTGTTAATGAGATTCGCAATGAATTTTCTGACAATATAAATATATCATTCGGGTTGCCAACAGCATMTGTTTTAGAGTATGATTAGAAAAAAATTTCTGTTAATTGRTGAAAATTAGAACAAAATGGTATTTAATGATATAGACATAGCACTTCTTGACTTATTACAGAAGGATGTTAGTATGCCAATCGATGAATTGGCGCGGCGTGTGGGCCTGACAAAGACCCCTTGCTGGCGGCGGGTTCAGAAATTGGAAAAGAGCGGCATAATCAAGGGCCGGGTGGCTTTGCTGAATGGCAAAATGCTCGACCGGAATGTGTCGGTTTTCGTGCAGGTCAAAACCAGTCAGCATAACAAGGCATGGCTGGAAAACTTCTCGGAAGTGGTCTCAGGCTTTCCGGAGGTTGCGGGATTTTACCGTATGTCCGGTGAATATGATTATCTGCTRCGGGTTATTGTTCGGGATATTCCGGCCTATGATGATTTTTACAAACGCTTCATAGAGGCCACAAGCCTGACGGACGTTACCTCCAATTTCGCCATGGAAGAAATCAAGAATTCCACAGAGATTTATCTGGGGGATATGWCCTGATTCTGGCACCCGCCCGGCCTTTACGTAAAGGAATACAGGGTGCATACAGAAAAGMAGRCATTAATTGACCATATCCGGCTGTCGGTTATTGGTGAAGGGCGGCTTTTGCAAACACCGTTCGGTCAGAAACCGCTTATCTACGCCGATTATACCGCTTCTGGCCGGTCGCTTACCTTCATTGAGGATTATATYACCGATAACGTGTTGCCCCTTTACGCCAACACCCATTCAGAGGCCTCGGCCACCGGGCGGCAGACGACAGCTTTTCGCGAGCAATCACGGGSGCTGATYCGRAAATCCCTGAATGCCANBBATGASGATGCCATCATTTTYTGCGGYTCCGGGGCCACRGGAGCCATWCAGAAAATGGTYGATATYCTCAATATCCGCATCCCGGCTAATCTGGACGACCGCCATCACTTCTCTGCCCAAATAGACGWTAAAGACCGGCCCGTGGTTTTCGTCGGCGCCTATGAGCATCATTCCAATGAACTGGCCTGGCGGGAATCCATTGTGGATATGGTCTCGGTTCCCCTTGATTCGRACGGCGGGCTGGATAAGRRTTTTTTACAGCGGGAACTGRATAAATACGCGGACCGTCCCCTGAAAATCGGCAGCTTTTCGGCGGCRTCCAAYGTRACGGGCCTGCGCACRGAWGTGACCGCTATTACCCGCCTGCTTCAYCGAAACGGCGCGCTGGCCTTTTGGGATTATGCRGCGGCGGGRCCTTATGTGTCCATTGATATGACCGGGGATGGGGATGAAACCGCACTGGAYGCRCTTTATATCTCGCCCCATAAATTCATTGGCGGGCCGGGAACGTCAGGGGTTCTGGCCATCAAGCGCAGGTTATTGACCAACCGGGTACCGTCCCTTCCGGGCGGCGGTACGGTCTCTTATGTCTCCCCCGAGGGACATTCTTATCTGCCCCCCGGCGAAAGCAAGGAAGAAGGCG
The DNA here is from genome assembly GCA_002749135.1 of Alphaproteobacteria bacterium. GTDB lineage: Bacteria > Pseudomonadota > Alphaproteobacteria > Sphingomonadales > Emcibacteraceae > Paremcibacter. Next base: position 66,116 of record NVVY01000012.1, read on the forward strand.
GCACCCCGGCCATCGTGGAATCAATCCGGGCAGGCATGGTGTTTCARCTTAAAGACGCCGTAGGRGCCGAAACCATTGAACAGAYCGAACAGGGTATGATCACAAAGGCCATTGCCCGCTGGTCAAAAAATCCCAATATCCATATTCTGGGTGATCTTGATGCATCGCGGATTTCCATATTGTCCTTTCTGATCAAGTGGCAGGGCAAACCGCTTCATTTTGGTTTTGTAGATACTCTGATCAATGACATGTTTGGCATACAGGTGCGCGGCGGCTGTTCCTGCGCCGGGCCATATGGCCATGAACTGCTTGATATTGATATGGACTATAGCCAYGCCATCACCGATGCGGTTGATGCGGGCCAYAGCATATTAAAGCCGGGCTGGGTGCGGCTCAATTTCAATTATTTTATTGGGCAGGAAACTTTTGACTATCTGCTCAAGGCCGTTGAGRTCATCGCCGATCATGGCTGGAAGATGCTCAGCCATTATCATTATGACGGGACGCGAAATTTATGGGTCAGYAATCAGGCCCCGGATGGCCCCTGCGCTGATCTCAATGATATTTCCTATGACCGGAATATTTTTCAGGCCCCGGACAGGGACTATAGTAACAACCAGCTTCCCCTACGAACCTATCTTGACAAGGCTGAAAACTTCCTCACATCCCCGAACCTGACAGGACCGGGTTTCATAGAAAAATTCAAACAGGCAACGCCAACACCGGAACTGCCCGCYGRCCTTGAAAAATTAAGATGGTATGGCCTCCCCAAAGATATAAAGAATATATAAATATATCTGCAAAATATGGACAATTGCACCGGAAAAATTTAATATCAAATCATCCCGCAACACCGTGGAGCTAAACGCAGGGCTTTCATGCTGAAATTCAATAAAAAATTTTCTCCCCAATATGGCAAGGTCATAGAGGTCACACCTTTGATCCGCCGTCTGGTGGCCCAGAATCCYTCACCCTTTACCTTTCATGGTACGGGGACTTATTTTGTTGGCGAAACTGAGGGGGGKGCGCRCCGTGCGAACGGGCCGGTAGCCATCATTGATCCGGGACCWGCCATAGTATCCCATATGCATGCGCTGGAGAARTTTCTGGAGACTGTAGAAGTCAGCCACATCCTTGTGACCCATAATCACGTGGACCATTCCCCGGCGGCCCATCCCCTRAAGCTGATCACCGGGGCRGAKATATAYGCCTTTGACGTGAGCGGTCAGGCGGATATTGACAATCATGCGGAAGAAGGCCGAGACCGRGCATTCACCCCCGACCATATCCTGAAAGATGGTGATATCATTGACGGCGATGGATGGACCCTTGACGTGGTGCATACACCCGGTCATCTGTCCAATCATCTGTGTTTTGGCCTGCGCGAAGAAAAAGCCCTGTTCACCGGCGATCATGTGATGGGCTGGTCAACCTCTGTCGTGTCCCAGCCGGACGGTGATATGAAGGATTATCTCGCCAGCCTTGAAAAGCTGCTCCACAGGGATGATGAGATTTATTATCCAACCCACGGCGCGCCCATTAAAAACCCGAAGCCCTTTGTCAAGGCCTTGATAGACCACCGCTATCAGCGAGAAGACCAGATTTTGGCGRCCATAGCAGGCGGGGCAACAACCATTCCGCAAATGGTGGAARCRATCTATAGCGACATCCCCACCTATCTGCACCCCGCCGCCGCAAGCTCCGTCCTGTCCCATCTGATTCATATGGTAAATAGTGGTCGGATAGGCTGTCAAGGTGATGTAGGTAAAGACGGCGTTTTTACGCGCGCCGCACAATAACGTCCCCTCTGGCCCAAAGAAATATGCGATAAATATTTTTTTGCCAACCCACACTAAAGTCTTGGTTGTTTTCTGATCTGTATATAGGATAAGGCTTTAAAAATCTGAAAGAGTGCGATACACCCTGTATCAATATTATTCATAAAGCTTTCAGCAAGGAGCATGACCAACATGAAGAAAACTTAYCCAGACGCGGTCTCGGCCCTTGAGGGGATTTTATTTGATGGCATGACCATCATGGCCGGCGGATTCGGCCTGTGCGGCATTCCGGAAAATCTGATCGGTGCCCTGCGGGACAGTGGCACCAAGGATATTACCGCCATCAGCAATAATGCGGGCGTCGATGATTTCGGCCTCGGGCTGTTGCTGCAAACCCGTCAGATTAAAAAGATGGTTTCCTCTTACGTTGGTGAAAACAAGGAGTTTGAACGTCAGTATCTGGCAGAGGAACTGGAACTTGAATTTAATCCCCAAGGCACACTTGCCGAACGCATCCGGGCGGGCGGTGCGGGCATCCCCGGCTTTTACACCAAAACCGGGGTTGGCACCCTGATCGCGGAAGGCAAGGAGCATAAGGATTTTGGCGGCGAGACTTATGTTCTGGAAACCGGCCTTGTTGCTGATGTGTCGCTGGTCAAGGCGTGGAAGGGTGACAGGGAAGGCAATCTCATATTCCGCAAGACGGCGCGCAATTTCAACCCCATGATGGCCACSGCSGGTAAGGTCACCGTGGTTGAGGTRGAGGAGCTGGTGGACATCGGCGAACTTGACCCGGATCAGATTCACACGCCGGGCATCTTTGTCCAGCGCATCATCCAGTCAAAAGATCTGGAAAAGCGCATCGAACAACGCACCATTCGCACGGAAGGAGAATAAAGATGGCCTGGACAAGACAAGACATGGCCCGCCGGGCCGCACAGGAATTGCAGGACGGTTTTTACGTCAACCTTGGTATCGGCATCCCCACCTTGGTGGCGAATTTTATCCCGGACGGCATCAATGTGACCCTGCAAAGTGAAAATGGCATGTTGGGCATGGGGCCTTTTCCCACTGAGGATGAGATCGACCCGGACCTGATCAATGCGGGCAAACAGACCATTACCGAGCTAGACAGCACCAGCTATTTTTCCTCTGCCGACAGTTTTGGCATGATCCGGGGCGGCCATATTGCGCTCAGCATTCTGGGCGCCATGCAGGTTGCGGAAAATGGCGACCTGGCCAACTGGATGATACCGGGCAAAATGGTCAAGGGCATGGGCGGGGCCATGGACCTTGTCGCCGGGGTCAAGAAAGTGGTGATTATCATGGACCATAACGCCCGTGACGGCAGTGCTAAATTCCTTAAACACTGCACATTGCCGCTGACCGGTGTCGGCGTGGTTGACATAATTATTTCGGACGTTGGTGTTTTCACCATTGACGAGAACGGCGCTACTCTGATCGAACTGGCCCCCGATGTGACTGTGGAAGAGGTCCAAAATCGTACGGAAGCCAGCTTCAAAGTAGCTGAAGGTCTGGGCTGAAACCCTTATTTATGCTGTGATAATTTCCGGCCATTCAGGGGGTGAATGGGACGATTGTTATCCTGGATAACGGCGCGGAATTGGGCAATTTGTTCCTGTGATAGGGATAATGGCGTGGTCAGCACATGCCATTTGACGCCTTCGGAACAGGGCGGCGTGGTCAGGGAGCCGTCATAACCCACAAAATCGCGGTTTTCCGGCAACAGTTTTCCGGCGTCCACCATATCCGTCAAGATCACCACCTCACCGGCTTTTACCGGCATATGATTCCATATTTTGGCCAGTTCCTCATTGGCCGCGCCCGGTTCAAACATCACGGCGACGACCGCCAAAGTACCGTCAGCGGCCTTGTGAACCAGATGCATTTCCAGAGGATAGCTTTTACCCTGAACCGTATGTTCGCTTGAGGAATGGAAATGAAGCTGGAGCAATTGATAATCCTGGCCTGCGGACTGTAATTTACTGCCCGGTGCATAATTAAGCTGGATCGTATGGCCATTATTCACCACATCGACCGCCGTTGGGTGATACCGGGTTTCGATGCCGGGCCGTTCCCCGTTTGCTTGGGTAATATCAATGGGGGACTGCGCCTGTCCCGTGCTACATGTGGCAAATTCTGCGGATAATGTACCCCAGTTCTCAGGTCCGCCATGACCTGTTGAATAATCCCAATGGGGGGCCTTGTCCCCGGACGCAAAGGCCGTTCCTGCCGATAGCATGAGTGCCGTGGTGGTAAAAATAAGAAATTTTCGCATGATATACCTTGTGAATAATATGATGAGCCCCAATCATTTTTTATATTAGACATTCCCGTTATTTCTGCAAGCCTAATCGGGGAGCCGTTTATTCTCATTATTTTCTTTCGCCCCCCCATAATGTTGATATGATCCGCTTACTCCATAAAACCATCACCGGAAACGCACCATGAAAAAAATATCCCTGCTTTTCTTCTTCCTCATTATGATGATCCGCCCGGCTTGGGCCACAGAAACGCAGTTTGTCTTTGCCGACATCAAAACCGGACAGACAATCCTGACCGCCGATGATAATTATTTCAACCGTATGAGTGCCGCCGAGATTGCCATCCGTAGCCGATCGGCCACCGCCACAAAAACTGCCGATGACTTAAAAGCCCAATATGCGGCCAATGTCCTTGACTGGACCGATCAGGAGAAGGTCCAGATCACGAAACTGGTGGCGGATAATCGGGAAATATTGAATGGAATAGCCTCTCTCCTGCCCGCAAAAGTAATCTTTATCAAAGTGACGGATCAGGTGGAGGGCGGCCTGCCCCATACCCGCGCGAATGCTATTGTCCTGCCCCTATCCGACAAGCCTTTGACGGAAAAACTATTCTATCATGAGTTATTTCATGTGTTGTCCCGCAATCAAAAAACCCGCCATGACAGCCTGTATAGCCTGTATAGCCTGATCGGTTTTAAATCCTGTAGCTTTACGCCCACAACTGAAATTCAGGCTAAAATGCTGACCAACCCGGATGTCCCGGCAGAAGGTTATTATCTGCCGGTCACCATTGATGGTAAACCCTCCGCAATTATGAYTTTTCTSCATGCGGCCTATCCGGCCTTTAACCCGGAYGTGAAAGGCGGCTTTGGCGGCCATTTCGGCTTTGGYCTGTTAAAGCTTAAGGTCAGTGACGRCCACTGCACCGTTGACCCGGACCCGGCRGGCAARGCKCAGATTTTAAACCCCGGARCGGTGCCTGAATTCTTTGCCGCCATTGGMCAGAATACARGCTATAWCATCCACCCGGAGGAAGTGCTGGCCGAAAATTTTGTTTTTGTCATGACYGGCAARCAAGRCCTGCCAAATCCGGAAATTCCGGCCCGGCTCAGCATCTGGCTCGGCCTGAAATAATGTTATATGCGTGAGAAGTCACCCTTTCTGATCGCCAGYCTCTATATGATGGGMTATACCATCTTTTAYGCGGCRCTCTGGGCTTGCGTACGTCATTTATCGGGGGATATTCATCCCTTGGTGCTGGTATTTTTCAGGACGTTTTTTGGCCTGTTGACCACCCTGCCAATTTTGATACGGATCAAACTGCCCACTTTTTCATCGGGCCTCTATCCGCTTTATATCCTGCGGGGKGTATCCAACATCGCGTCTGTCGCCGGGTCCTATTTTGCCATCCGGCTTTTRCCCTTAGCTGATGTGGTRGCCTTCAGCTATGCCGCRCCCATATTTGCCACAATYCTTGCGGCCTTCTTCCTGAAAGAACATATCGGACAGCACCGGATTGTGGCCATCCTGCTGGCCTTTGGYGGCGTATTGATCCTGATCCGGCCCGGTTTTCAAAACCTGAATGAGGGCATGTGGATCGCGCTGGGGGCGGCGGCCTGTTTTGCGGTGACCCTTATCTGTGTCAAGACATTGACCCGTCATGACAGCCCGTCCATGGTCAGCCTTATGGGTTTCGTCGTCGCCCTGCCCGTGATTTTYATCAGCGCYCTGTTCTACTGGCAATGGCCCACGGGRGAGCAATGGGCCTTTCTGATCCTGATGGGTYTTTTTGCCGCCGCTTCCCACCTGTGTCTGGCCCGCGCCCTGTCCAGAGCAGAYCTGAGCGCCGTCATGCCCATTGATTTTTCCCGGATTATTTTTGCCGCYCTGATGGGCATAACCCTGTTCGGRGANCCCNTTGAACGGTTTGACCTTTCTGGGCGGCGGKGTYATTCTGGCCAGTGCCGCCTAYGCCGCYCAYCGGGAGCGYAGGAATAAAATTGCCCAGCGCGAAATGACKTCATGACCACATCTCAGCCCAATAACCTGATCGGTATCGCGTTCATTTTACTCACCTGCCTGACCATGACTCTGTCAGCATTGATCATCCGGATGGTCGGCAAAGACCTWGGKGCCTTTGAGGTGGTTYTGATCCGYTGTAGCTTYTCYCTKYTATATATYCTGATCCTTCATGGCCGGACGGGCCGGGCRCTTTAYACCTCGCCGCGCCCGCTTTTGCTKACCTTTCGCTCGCTCACCTTAAGYATACTGGTGCNTGGGAANTTTTTATGCCATCGTCCATCTGCCCCTTGTGCAGGTRACGGCRTTGCAATTTACCAAGCCYCTGTTTCTRGTGATTTTAGCAGCTCTGTTTTTATCGGAGCGGGTGCGYCTGCCCCGKACCCTTGCAACCRTGRCCGGTTTTCTGGGGGTRTTGGTGATCCTGCGYCCGGACAGCGGTTATCACCCGGTTCAGGTCATCGCCCTGATTGCCGCRYTGGGCATGGCCACCATTGCAGTGATCACCAAAAAAATGACCAGAGAYCATTCCACAAAAACCATGGTTTTTTACGGCAAYYTGTTCATTGTTCTGATCTGTCTTGGCCCCGCCATTGCCAATTGGCAGACRCCGRACCTGTTCCAACTGGCCATGATYGCGGCCCTTGGCCTGACCGCTTATGCCGGRCAGACATTCATGGTGCAGGCCTATCGCTACGGCGAGACCACCGCCGTCACCCCCTTTGAATATGTCAGGATCATCTTTGTCGCCATTGCGGGTTATATTGCGTTCGGCGAAATCCCGGACCGCTGGACCGTCCTTGGGGTGTTCATCATCGTRGCCGCAACCCTGTTTATCGCCCTGCGCGARGCCMKAAAAAAACGACAGGCTGCTAAAGTTTAACCTCGACAGGCACCATCAAAAACGGTTATATGTTACCAATCAGTAACATTAAAAGCGAGCAAGACCATGAAAATAGACGGATTATCGGCCATTGTCACCGGCGGTGCATCGGGATTAGGCGAAGCCACCGCCCGGCGGTTGGCCGCCGCCGGTGCCAAAGTAACAATCTTTGACATGAACGCCGAACGCGGCCCACAGGTTGCCGCCGATATTGGCGGGCATTTTGAAAAAGTTGACGTGTCCTTGGAAAGCAGTGTCAGTGATGCCCTGGCGTCCAGTGCCAAAATCCACGGCGAGGCCCGGATTGTTGTCAATTGCGCAGGTATTGCCATTGGCGAGAAAACCGTTGGCCGGGATAACGTCCCCCATGATCTGAGCCGATTCAAAAAAACCATCGAGGTYAAYCTGATCGGCACCTTCAATGTGATCCGGYTGGCCACATCCCGTATGGCGARCCTTGAGCCCATGGATACCACAGAGCGCGGRGTGGTSATAAATACCGCCTCCGTCGCGGCCTTTGAGGGACAGGTGGGACAGGTKGCCTATTCAGCCTCCAARGGCGGYATTGTCGGYATGACYATTCCCATCGCCCGTGAYCTTGCCGGRCTKGGCATCCGGGTYTGYACCATCGCGCCGGGCCTGTTCCTGACCCCCATGATGAAGGGYYTGCCCGAAGAAGTTCAGRACTCCCTCGGGGCCAGCGTTCCCTTTCCCAGCCGCCTTGGCAACCCCGATGAATATGCCCATCTTGCCCAGCATATCTGCGAGAACGCCATGCTCAACGGTGAAGTGATCCGCCTTGACGGTGCCATCCGCATGGCCCCGCGCTAGAAGAAATCATAAAAAAGAGCCGCAACCAACATACATATGACAACCCTGAACTCGTTTCAGGGTCCACTCATCAACTTGGACAAACGATCAAAAATTAAAATGGATGCTGAAACAAGTTCAGCATGACGAATTCCAGTGGCTCATTCAATCACGACTAAAGGCGTGWTTCCTGTCTTACGGCCCAATAAATTAACTGTTCTTTTTTTGCYGTCTCCGTCTGATACCCATGSCTACCAGTCCCCGGCRAAGKATTGCCATAGGGTGATGGCGGCCACCGCCGCTGTGTCGGCCCGTAAGATGCGCGGGCCAAGCGTTACCGACACCACATTGGCCTGCTGGCGAATCAGGGTGCGTTCCGCCGGACTGAATCCGCCTTCCGGCCCGATAAGGATAGCCCACTTCCGGGGGCGTTCCTGCCAGGCGTTCACCTCGTCAATGGCTTTACCCACAGAAAAGCAATTGGGATCCTGATCGCCCTCCTCATCACAAAACATGATCAAACGGTCCTCGGGCCAATCCATGAGCAGCTTGTCCAGCTTGATCATGGGTTCCACGGTCGGCACCGTAAAACGCTCGCATTGTTCGGCGGCCTCGATAGCATGAGCKCGGATTTTATCTTCTACCAAACAGTCAAGGTTGGTGCGCTCCGTCAGTACCGGGCGGATCAGGGACACGCCAAGCTCCGTGGCCTTTTCCACCATATAATCCAGCCGCGCCTTCTTGATCGGCGCGAACAGATACCAGAGGTCCGGTTCCGCCCGCTGGGCCATGATATTGTCCCGCACCACGATGGTCGCCTTGCCCTTGCCAACTTTGACGATTTCCACCAGCCATTCTCCGTCCYGGCCATTGAACAGCAGGATATTGGCCCCGGCCTTGAGCAGCATCACATTGACCAGATAATGCCCCTGATTGCCGCTGAGAAAAAATTCCGACCCCGCGCAWAGRTCATTTTCCACATAAAGCCGGGCTTTTATACTTTTAGACATGACATCCTTTTTCATAGCGTTTATGGCTATGATAATGAGTTAAYACGATCAAGACAAATGACAAAAACCGAAAACAGAATAAAACATGCGCCGAAAGATACGGTGAAACAAGGATGGGTCAACCGCCTGTCGCCGGATTTCGCCTGGCCGTATCTGCAATTGATGCGGGCGGACCGGCCCATTGGCACATGGCTGTTGCTGTGGCCCGGCCTGTGGTCCATTGCCCTCGCCCGGTCTGTGTATGGCACAGATTGGCTGGCAGCCCTTGGGCTGATGGCTTTATTTGCGGTTGGGGCCTTTGTCATGCGCGGGGCGGGATGTGTGGTCAATGATCTGGCCGACCGGAAATATGATGCCATGGTGGAGCGCACCAAAGGCCGCCCCCTGCCCAGTGGCCGGGTCAGCGTGCCGCAGGCCCTCATCTTTCTGGGCGGGCTGTGCCTGATCGGCCTTGGTATATTATTACGACTCAATGAGCTGACTATAAAGCTCGGGGCCTTGTCACTCATTCTGGTGGTGATCTATCCCTTTATGAAACGCTTTACCTATTGGCCGCAGATCGTGCTGGGGCTGACCTTTAACTGGGGGGCGCWYRWNGNGGCTGNKAMARMTAWGGNGMKGCNNKATTGSMWGSYNAGNMCCKTNRRKCYGMTKRYTTTAWWWGCRGTTGGGGCCTTTGTCATGCGCGGGGCGGGATGTGTGGTC
>NVVY01000013.1 GCA_002749135.1 Alphaproteobacteria bacterium
CCCGCCGTAGCCAGCAGGCTGGCGTAGCGCCGGGCCACATCCAGCCGGGTCGCGATAAACCGCCGGACACCAAGGCCGGCATAGGTTTCGGCAATTTCCTGAGCCTCCTGCGGATCGGCACCTGCCGCAATCACCAGCAGAGGTTCCACATCACAAACCTGAATGAATTCATGTAGCTCCGCCATTTCTGTTCGGGACGTGGGGTTATAGCCCATGGTATCAATGATCACCAGCTCATCGGGCTGACGGTTGGTTTCAATGGCGGCACGGAGAAGCCCCGGCTCTGCGGCCTCAATCACGGTGGTTTTCAAAACTTCTGCATAGCCTTCGAGCTGCGCGGTGCCGCCGGTGCGGATCGTATCGGTATTGATCAGGCGAATAGTCCGGCCCGCCAATACCGCTTGGCTGGCCAGCTTGGCGGCGGTAAMCGTCTTGCCAACTCCGGGCGGCCCTACCAGCATGATCGGGCGRCTTTGATARTCATTRCTGACCGGGCTGAAATGAAACATGAGGTCAAGGGCATGGGCGAGTGCATTTACATTGCTTTCATCCTCAAATGATTGCGCTGTCTTCAGAATTCTCTCCATCAAGGCTTTGGCAATGCCGTGATGGGTTAGAAAATGAGACAGATCAGCGGTTTCGCTATAATCGTCCAGCTCAAGCTCTTTCAGGGATTTTTTAACCGGGGCCGGTTTGGGCCGGGGTTTCTTCGCATTGCGCGGCTTTACCTTTGGGGTTGGAACCTCCATAGCCGCCGTGACCCTGACCGTGCCGTCCTCTTCACTTGTATCAATGATGATCGCGTCATCGCCCAGAGCTTCGCGGACCTGCGCCAGGGCGGCTTTCATATTGTCTGCTGTGAAAATCTTTAACCGCATGGTTGCATCTGATCCTAAATCTGACCCAGGGTTCTGATTTTAACTTTTGGATGCACCTCATTCTGAGACATCACCACGGTGGCGGGCCGGAARCGTTCWATGAYTGAACGCACGTAAGGGYGGATCATGGGRCTGSTCAACAGCACGGGCATTTCCCCGGCGTGGGCCTGATCCTCAAAGGTCATCCGCACAAGRCCGATAAATTCCTGKARCTGGCTTGGCGGCATGGCCAGCTGTTTTTCCTCACCGCCGCCCACAAGGCTGTCCATAAAGGCCTGCTCCCATTCCGGCGACAGATTGACCAGCGGGATAACCCCGTCCTGATCGGCATTTTCATAGCTGATCTGGCGGGCCAGTCGGGTGCGGGCATGTTCGGTAATCATGACGATATTCTGGGTATAACCGCAGGCCTCGGAAATGCCTTCCAATATGGTGGGCAGGTCGCGGATAGACACCCGTTCGCTAAGCAAATTCTGCAACACCCGCTGGACCCCGCTCTGGGTGATCAGGGTCGGGATCAGGTCGGCAATCAATTTCTGATGTTCCGCCGCCAGATCATCCAGCAGTTTTTTCACCTCCGCATAGGACAGYAGTTCCGGCATGTTATCCTTGATGACCTCGGTAATATGGGTTGTGATCACTGTGGCCGCATCRACRACYGTATAGCCCCGGAAAGACGCCTCCTCTTTCATGCTYTTGTCCACCCATGTGGCGGGCAGTTTAAAGGCCGGTTCCAGCGTTTCCTCACCGGGCAGACCCACAGGCTCCCCGCGCGGGTCCATGACCAGCAGCATATTGGGCCGGATGTCACCGCTGCCCGCATCGGTTTCTTTCAGGCGGATCACATAGCCATTGGCGGGCAGTTGCATATTGTCCAATATGCGCACCGACGGCATGACAAAGCCCATATCTGTTGCCAGTTGACGGCGCAGGGCCTTAATCTGATCGGTCAGGCGAATACCGCTGTCGTCGTTGATCAGCGGCAACAGGCCGTAGCCCAGTTCAAGGCGAATGGGATCAATGGTCAGGGCTGTGGTAATCGGCTCTTCCACATGTTCAATCTTTTGTTCCTCATCACTTACCGCCTTTAATTTAGCCTCGGCGCGTTCCTCTTTCTGACGGGTCAGRGCAATCGTTGCAATGCCCAGTATCCCGGCAAGGGTAGCAAAGGGCAGGAATGGAATTCCGGGCAACAAAGACAGGCTGATCAACATGGCCGCGCTGACCCCCAAAGCCCGGGGATAATTGCCGAACTGTTTTAACAGAGCCTGATCCGTCCGCCCGGTCAGCCCCGCCTTGGTCACCAAAAGGCCCGCCGCCGTGGAGACAATCAAAGCCGGAATCTGGCTCACCAGACCGTCGCCTACGGTCAGCAAGGTATAGGTATTGGCCGCTTCGCTAAAGCCCATGCCCTTTTGGGCAACGCCGATAATCATGCCCGCGATGATATTAATGAAGGTGATCAGCAATCCGGCAATGGCATCCCCGCGCACATATTTGGCCGCCCCGTCCATGGACCCGAAAAAGGTGCTTTCATCCTCAAGGTTTTTCCGGCGCAAACGGGCCGCATCTTCATCAATAAGGCCAGAGGACAAATCCGCATCAATGGCCATCTGCTTGCCGGGCATGGCATCCAGACTAAAGCGGGCCGCAACCTCGGCAATACGTCCAGACCCCTTGGTGATCACCATGAAATTGACGATCAGCAGGATGGAAAAGACGATAATACCGATAACAAAGTTACCGCCCATAATAAAATTACCGAAGGCCTCAATCACATGACCCGCCGCCGCTGACCCCGTATGACCATTACTCAGAATCAGTCGGGTAGAGGCCACATTGAGCGCCAGCCTGAGCATGGTGGTCAACAGCAGAACAGCCGGAAAAGTATTGAATTCCAGCGGTGTCTGAATGAACAGAACCGTCATCAATACCGTCACCGAAAAGGTAAAGGAAATCGCCAGCGCAACATCCAGCAACCACGGCGGCATGGGCAGAAACAGAATGACAAGGATCAGCACAACCCCGACAGCCATGATTATATCGGACCGCTGGGCAAGATATCCCATAATTCCTGTCGAACCGGAAATGTTACTGGTGGCCGTATCGCTCATAAGCTGTGACTGTTTCTAATAGGGTTAGGTTTCATAAATTAGGCATGGGCTGCGTTCCGGGACCCGGAACATTAACACCGTCAGACATATAAATATTCAATTTGTTGCGCAATGTCCGAATGGAAATCCCAAGGATATTTGCCGCATGGGTACGGTTGCCCAGACAATGCTTCAACGTATCAATGATCAGGTCTTTTTCCACATCCGCCACCGTGCGCCCGATCAGGGACGYCGCCGCTAGCGGTTCGGTGCCTTCCGGTGTCTGCTGATCACCCAAAGACGATCCAGACTGAATTTCTATATGGGGTTTGCCGTCCGGAAGGACAATATCAGAGGCCTCTATTTCACTTCCCGCAGTCAGCAATACGGACCGGTGAATGGTATTTTCCAGTTCACGCACATTGCCGGGCCAACTGTGATTGATCAAAACCTTCATCGCGCCATCAGTGACATTCTTCGGCGGCAGGGCGTTGAATTCGGCATAACGTATGGCAAAATGTTTGCATAAGGCCCGAATATCCTCTGGCCTGTCTTTCAAGGGCGGGATGTTTAGATTAATCACATTCAGCCGAAACAACAGGTCTTCGCGGAAAGCACCCTCTTTCACCGCTTCCTGCAARTTCCGGTTTGTGGTGGCGATCAGCCGGATGTCAATTTTGACCGCACGGGATCCGCCGACCCTGTCCACTTCCCGCTCCTGTATGACGCGGAGCAATTTTGCCTGCAACCGCACATCCATTTCACTGATTTCATCCAGCAGCAAGGTGCCGCCGTTGGCTTCCTCAAATTTGCCGAYCCGCCGGGCCACGGCGCCGGTAAAGGCCCCTTTTTCATGGCCGAACAGCTCGCTCTCCAGCAGGTTTTCCGGAATGGCCGCGCAATTTACCGCGATAAAAGACTTGCCCCGCCGGCGGCTTTTATTATGGACATGACGGGCCATGACCTCTTTGCCGGTGCCGCTGTCGCCGGTGATCATGATRCTKGCCTCGCTGGCGGCAACCTGATTGGCCAGCTTGACAACCTGCATCATATTACGGTCACGATAGATGAATTTATGCTCGTCAACGGTGATGGCGGTCAGAACAGCGGCGATCAGGTCCGGGTCCGGCGGCAGGGGGATATATTCCTTTGCTCCGGCCCGAATGGCGGCGACCGCCTCATCGGAATTTGACCCCACACCGCAGGCCACGGCTGGCGTGGAAATATGCTCGGACGCCAATTGATCCAGCAGGCCCTTGATGTCGCATTTYACATCGATCATCAAMAGRTCWGCCCCTTTGGCGCGGATCAGRGTCAGGGCCGTCTGCTCATCGGGCGCATGAATAACCTTCGCCCCATTATTCAGGGCGATCTGTGACGCCGCCGCCARCTGYCCCCCYARMGAGCCTACAATTATCAGTCGCATAACAGGGCCTTAATCATAATAKCTGATCCGGTTTTTTTGCGGCAACATGGCGTTAAGCTGCATTTCAAGACGGCGCGGATTTTCCTCTCGCCCGATGGACAGCAAGCCGGTGAGATACAGCAGATTCAAGGTGGATTCATTATGGGAATTACGCTCCGCCTTGGTGGACAGGGGGATCAAAACCATATGAGCCAGAATAGCCCCGTAAAATGTGGTCAAAAGCGCCACCGCCATGGCCGGGCCAATGGTGCTGGGGTCGCTGAGGTTGCCCAACATCTGTACCAGACCCACCAGCGTCCCGATCAGGCCCATGGCCGGGGCTACTTCTGCAGACCGACGCAGAAGATCAACGCTCTTTGATTGTATGGATACGGTGGAATATATTTCCTGCTTCAGAATATTTTCGATTTCATCAACCTTGACTCCRTCCGCCGTAAGCTCCAGGCCCTTTTGCAGAAAAGGCTCATTTTCAAAGGATTTGCTGACCTTTTCAAGGCTGACCATACCGCCGGAGCGCGCCTTTTCGGCAATCTGGATCATGGTCACGCCAATTTCCTGTGGGTCATGTGGRGTATAGACCATAAGCCGCCATAAAGCGCCGGGAATCTGCCTCAACTCTTTCAGGGAGAAACTGACGATCGTGATCGCCACGGTGCCGCCCAAAACGATCAAAACCGATTGAAGGTTGATAAAATCYGCCGGTGAGCCACCATAAAGCATGGCAGAAATAATCAACCCAAATCCAGCTACTATTCCAAGAAGTGTAATCACTTTTATGTCCTGTATCTGTTACGGCTCATGAGGTTTCGATTCATTCGTTACCCTTGATTATTTCCGTCATGGTAATGCCGAGCTTTTCTTCCAGCAAAACAACCTCACCACGCGCAACAAGCCGGTTATTCACATAAATATCAATGGCTTCACCGACTTTCCGGTCCAATTCCACAATTGAACCCGGTCCCAGTTTCAGCAATTGACTGACTGTCAGATTGGTAATGCCCAAAACAGCGGACACCTTTACCGGAACATCAAAAACCGCCTCCAGATCACCGCCGCCTTCTGCCACATCCGCGCCCCCGCCCTGTGTAGCAGCACCGCCATCCGGCGTACTGTCGCCTTGATCCAATTCCTGCCAATCCATATTTTCCGTATCAGACATTAGCTGCTAGCCCTTAATAATTGGTTGTCATAAGTCATTTTCACTGAATRTTTTTTCCTGTAATCTATTCTGTATTAACCATATTTACCGTCAAATACAAAATGCAAAAGTCCCGGATCGGAYTTATTCTGCTTTCGCCATCCCTTTTCACGTGGTAATGGCTTCCGATATTGTCCCGGCTTTTGGGTCTATCTGTCCTGTTTCGGGGTTGGCCACCACCTCCGGCGCATCGATAAATAGCTGAACTGCCTGTTCTATGGTTGCCTGTAAACTGTTAAAATCACGTTCCACGCCGCCATTGGCCCATTCCACCCGGCAATCGGAAATATGAGACATGGCTTCGCTGATCAAAATAATTTGCCCCTCATAACCACTTGCCACTTTCATCTGCTCTATTTTTTCCTGCAGGACAGACAGAATTGCCTCATCCACCCGGATCACCAGACGGGGTTCCAGCGGACTTGACTGTAAACATTGTTCCACCAGAATTTCGATTTCCGCCAGAGGCATCTTTTCCACCGCCGCCGGGGCCAGTTTCTGCATAATAGCAAAGGCCAGATTCGCGGCCTCCTTATGCATCAGAGCCGTCTGTTCGACCTGACGGGTGGCTAAATTTTGTGTTGCTGTGACAATATTCTGCAACAAAATTTCACAGCTTTGTTGCAAACTGTCCAGCACTTCTGCCCGGCCCGCTTCCTGACCCTGCGCGAAGACCTCAGCCCGCATTTCTYCCAGCTTTTTCTGGCTTAAGCTACCGCCGCCGCTATTCTCGAAATCATCGTCAAAGGTAAATCTAACCGCACTCATAACCTGTTTAATCCCTATCCTAATAGATTAATTCATCTTCGCTCTTTGAATCATTGAGCACGATTTCACCACTGTCTGCCAGATCCTTGGCCACATTGACAATTTCCATCTGGGCTTCATCCACATCTTTCAGGCGAACCGGACCCATGGCCTCCATATCCTCTTTCAGGATTTTAGCCGCCCGTTCTGACATATTACTGAAGAACATATCCCGAACCTTGTCCGATGACCCCTTCATGGCCAGACCTAGGCGGTCCTTGTCAATGCCTCTGAGCAGGGTTTGTACTCCGGTCGCATCCAGATTCTGCAAATCATCAAAGGTAAACATCAATGCCCGTACTTTTTCGGCACTTTCCCGGTTCCGGTCTTCCAGAGCCGTCAGAAAGCGGGTCTCGGATGCCCGGTCAAGATAATTGAAAATYTCGGCAATGGTTTCATGACTATCCTTGCGGCTKGTTTTCGCCAGGTTATTCATAAACTCCGTACGTAACGTCTGTTCCACCTTGTCCAGAATGTCCTTCTGTACCGGCTCCATACGTAACATCCTCTGCACCACTTCCATAGAAAATTCATCGGGCAATACGCTCAATACCGCCGCCGCATGTTCCGGCTTGATCTTGGACAAAACCACAGAAACCGTCTGGGGATATTCATTTTTGAGGTAGGTGGCCAGCACCACCTCATTCACATTGCCCAGCTTGTCCCACATGGTCCGCCCGGCGGGGCCGCGAATTTCCTCCATGATCTGATTGACCCGGTCCCCGGACAGCATCTTGGACAGCAACCGTTCCGTATTATCAAAATTCCCGGTCAGAGAACCAACGGATGACACACCATTGGCAAAATCAAGGAACAGTTCCTCAATCACCTTGGAGTCAACCGCCCCCAATGAAGACATGGCCAAGGATAGTTCCTTGACCTCCTCATCATCCAGAAGATTCCATATTATGGACCCGTTCTCATCCCCAAGCGCAAGCATCAATGCCGCCGCCTTATCCGCGCTCGTCAATTCTGCGACACGGCTTATTTTTCCACCGTTCATATCATATTATCCGTACAACCAACCTCTGACGACCGCTGCGGATTCTTCCGGATGTCGTTCAACTAATTCCCCGACTTTCTTCAGGGCAGTGGCTTGTATTCTTCCTTCAACCGCCGCRACATCAATGGCCGAATCAATGGCACCGGTCTGTTGGGCTATCTCACGGGAGGTCAATTGCCGCCCATGTTCATCAACCAAAGTAACCACCCGTTCGCCTTCCGGTGCGGCCAGAGCCTGTTGCTCGCCCGGCGGTAATTGCCCCTGCTCCCCACCCTCAAGTGCCGCCATTTGCGGGGCATGGGTCGTGGGCGGTGAGGTAAGGAATTTGATCAGAGGCCGCAGGGCAAAGAAGATCACCAATATGCCGATCAGCATCAGGCCGCCAAGTTCAATAAACCGCATGATGTCTGCCTTGCTGAAATCAAACAAGCCTGCTTCTGCCGCCTCTTCCCCGTAATCCACGGCAGCAAATTTCATATTTACGATCTGAACACTATCCCCCCGCTCCTCATCATAGCCAATAGTTGACTGGACCAGTTCCTTTAGTTTCTCAAGGTCTGCTGCACTGCGTTCCTGATACACGGGAGGATTACCATCTCCGGCATCCTGATAGGTCCCATCAACCAATACAGCCACCGTAATTTTCTTGACGGTGCCCGCCTCATGAATTTGGGTTTTAATCGTCTTGGAATTCAGGAAATTGGTTATTGTTGAGGAGTCATTATCGCTGGATTGATTTTTAATAGCCGGCCCTTCATTGGCAGCCTGGTCCTGATCCGGCAGATTATTATTGACAGAAACTGTCTTTTCATCAGCATTTTCACGCCTGTTACTTGTTTTCTCCCGGCTTTCTTCCGACTGGATAACCTGACTATCCGGGTCATATATTTCCGAATTGCTGGTGATCCGGTTCATGTCCAGTTCGGCACTGACCTCTGCCCTGACCTTGCCCAAACCTACTGTTCTCTCAAGCAGGGTTTCAATCTGCCCCCGCAGACGGCTTTCCATAGAAATCTTCTTTTCCATCAATGACAGAGACATCATAGACACCGTGTCTTCAGATGATCCGCGCGCCAGAAGGGAGCCTTTCTGATCAACAATGGAGATGCGTTCCGGCTGCAGGTCCGGCACCGCCCCCGCCACCAGATTCTGAATGGCCATGATCTGATTGCGCGACAGGCGGCCTGAGTTTGACTTGATAAAGATAYTCGCCGTGGCCTGACGGTTTTCATTACTGAACAGGCGGCGTTGAGGCAAAACCAGATGTATACGGGCACTGGTCACTTTCTCAATGGATTGTATGGTCCGGGCCAATTCGCCTTCCAAGGCCCTGATCCGGTTGATATTCTGTACAAAACTGGTGGCCCCGAGGCTGTCACCGCGGTCAAAAATCTCATAGCCCAGTGATCCGCCATTGGCCAGTCCCTGCCCGGCCACGGATATGCGGATACGGCTAACCTGATTTTCCGGCACCAGAATTGTGCTGCCGCCCCCGACCAGCTCATAGGGTATGGCCTGTGCTTCAAGCGTTTGGACAATCTTGGACGAATCCGACAAATCCAGCCCGCTATATAATAAAGACATATTAGGGGTCGACAAACGGATGGACAGAAAGATAAAGAAGCCGATGGTAATGGCGGCGACGGTCGCAATGGCCGCTAGGCGGGCCGGACCCAATGTTTTAAAGAACTCTGCTAAACCATTCACAATGTCGTTTCCTGATATACTTTTTAAATTATATAACCCAATATCTGCGTCTTCTACCCCACTGCAAAGGTGAGATCGATTCAACGTTATATTAAGTTTACCAATTATTAAGTAAACAAGACGTTAATGGTAGGCAATTTTTGCCTAGTTATGCTGAAAATTATGTTGACATCGCAGAAACTAAGGGTTTTCAAGGCCTCAACCACTTGTGTTCTCTAAAAAAAAAGCACAATATATGGTATATTTTATCAAAATAGGTGACTTTCCAGGTCAAAAAAAATTAACCATAAGAATCACTTCCCATGGCTAATCTTAATTTTCTGATATTTCTGGCGRTTCTGGTTAAATCAATTATCCAGTCTCTGGGGTGTATTTTCCCGATACTCCTGAACCCGTGTCACCCGAAGTCCCAGAAGTCCGTCTTTATCGATCGCCCGCTGCCAGGAGAGAAATTCTTCCACTGACAGGGTATATTTCTTACAGGCATCTTCCAGAGACAACAACCCACCTCTTACGGCAGCAACCACTTCCGCCTTGCGTCGTATKACCCAACGTTTGGTATTTGTCGGTGGCAGGTCCGCTAGCGTAAGCGGTTCGCCTGTCGGCCCCAACACGGGCGCGGCTGACATATTTTGAAATCTACTCATTATGTACTAATCTCCGGTAACATTTACACATGAGATACAGCCTACCCCCAAGCCTTTAAAAAAAGCCTAATGAACGCGGTTAATTTGCAGTAAAAATAGATAAAATTTTTATCTATTGTATTTTTTGTCCCCGAAAAGCAGAAAAGGCCGCTTGAAAAGAAACAAGCGGCCATCCCCTTAAGTATTTGATTTATTAACGTTTAATATTATTCAATACAGTCAACATCTCATCCGCCGTGGTGATGATTTTAGTACTGGCYGAGAAGGCTCTTTGAATGGTAATCAGATTGGTAAATTCACCGGCAAGGTCCACAGTCGAGGCCTCCAATGTCTGCGGCGCGACAAATCCGGCCCCGCCAATCCCTGCGAATTTAAGGTTCAAACTGCCTGACTGGTCCGAAACGGTATAGGAATTCCCCTGCCGCCGGGTCAGCCCATCCGGGTTCTGGAAGGTGCTGAGCGGAAGCTGGAAAACTTTTTTTGCCAAACCGTTACTGAACAAAGCACTGATCACACCGTCCTTGTCAACGGAGACCCCAATCACGTTACCAAATGTTGCCCCGTTGGTGGAGGATGAAATAAGTGTCGAATCACCGGCAAACTGGGTAATTCCGTCACTCAGGCCATCGGTTCCCAGATCAAAGGTAATATTGCCCGGATTTGCCCCACCGGTCCAACTTACGGTAACAGGGTTTAATAAAGCCGGCGTCGTGCCCGCAATATTCAGCGTACCATCACCGTTAAATTTCATCTGACCACTGACAATCTGTCCGGTGCCCGCCAGGCCCGAGTTTACCTCACTGGATGGGTCGACAAACATTTCAACATTCCACAGATTATCCGCCTGCCTCAGGGCGGCAAATGTTACAGTATGAACGCCGCCGCGCGCATCAAAAACCTGTACATTGGTCTGAAAATCAGATTTTACCCCATTCTGAGGCGGAATGACACCAGCGGCTATATCCGCCGCATAGCCAGCCATAGAACCGKYCASRSKKRWMGYGYWAKMYKSCCSYMSSGKCWSCRMCGSMYYSWTYKKCWKYSRYRWWWRYWGKYTRGYMSKCMRKRTCAKVTTTGTGGTTGCTTCCGCCGTACTGGTCAGGTTCGARACATTRATAGGCTGAAGMCCRCTCAGGATCAGGTTGGCGGGTGGCTGGCCATTGCTGTCAAGGGGAACCCCCATCAGRAAAAGTCCSGCKGTRTTTTTCARGAAACCATCCGCGTTAGGGGTGAATGASCCCGCTCTGGTAAAGCTKATTTCCGTATTGGCATTCACCGGTTCACCCCGRGTGGAAACAACGAAGAAACCAGCCCCGTCAATGCTGAGGTCTGTGGCCGAGGTCGAAGATTGCAACAACCCCTGACGGCTGATCAGGGTTTGGGGCAAGGCTTGAACCCCGCCCGGTGAATAGCTGCTAGAGGAGCTGGATTCTGTCACCAAAGTGGAAAAATTTGCCCGGGTCGCTTTATAGCCTATCGTGTTCAGATTGGCGATATTATCTGAAACCATGCCAAGGGCGGCGCTGAAGGCGCCAAGTCCGGATACGCCGGATGCAAGTGATGCGAAAAGACTCATGTCGTACTCCTTTATTGTACCGGGAAAATTCCCGTAGGTCTGATATATTTAGTGAGAGCGTTTTACGCGATTAAGCTGGCGACTTCTGCGACAGAGATGAAAAAATTATGGTTTGACAGCCTGAATATTCGAGGTTGCCGTTAATATTCCGTTGACGGATAAATTCACTTCACCGTTCAAGGCTTCAATGGTTTCCACCCGTCCTTTGGAATAGATAGCAAATTGTACATCTGTCCCGTTTGCCGTCTGAGCGGACAGTCTCAACYGATATATACCATCGGGCGTATTGGCCGGGGCATTCCAGACAAAATCATGCAGGCCAGCTTTGTTATTACCCTGACCTTCAAACAATATCTTACCCTTGGAATCCGTCACGGTTAATTTTGTTTCCTCTGCATTGGTTTCAAGGCCATATTCCCATTTGGCCACGCCGTCCCGCAACCCCGCCCTGTCCGTCTCAATAGTCACCTCTTTGCCCAAATACCCAACCGCATTGGACATGGCCTGGGTCTTGGTYTGGCTAATGAGATTCTCAAGGTTTTTATTGGTGGTAATGGATTGTTCCACTTGAGAGAAAGATACCAGCTGATTGGTAAATTCGCTGGATTTCATGGGGTCCAACGGATCCTGAAACTGTAACTGTGTCGTCAAGAGAGTTAGAAACTGATCAAAATCATTGGCCAGTTTTGTCTCGCTCCTTGTGGCTACCGATGCATTGGCGGCTGATGCTGCGTTGATTTGCATTATCCTGTATCCTTGRTTAAATATTTATATCCAGAAGATTATCTGAATAGGCYATTTTCATTTGCTGGTGACTTATTATGCTGTTTGACAAAGCGGGCATCTGGTCGAAATCATGCTCTGCGTCCTCACCACTGTCCTTGTCTGCACGTTCAAACTGCCCCATATCCTGCTGTTGCTGTTCTTTCAGGGTAAAATTCAGGCTGTTGCCCCCGGCATCAAAACCCGCATTTTCCAAAATTTTAACCAGCGATCCCTGATCCCGCTGAAGCATATGGAGCGTTCGCTCGCTCTCCACGACGACTGTAGTCACCACCTTGCCATCGGCCAGAAAATTCATCTTGATGTCCACCTGACCAAGTTCGGCAGGCTTCAGAGTTATCCTGAAACTATCCTGACCATCACCGGTCTGTTTGGCAATGGCCATGCTGATTTGTTTGGCAACCATCTGCGGGTCAACGCTCAACATCTGGGGCCTGACATGTCCCGTTTGAGTCAGGCCATTGGCCTGACTCAAATGCTGGTTCGCGCCCTGCCCYACTTCCTGAACGGAYAGMARTCCGGTGGCGAGCTGGGGCRTGGCCGTCTGTATWGCCCTGCCTTCTRTACCTACCGCTACTTGACTTACCKCTGTCAAAAAAGGGGTTTTAGGGGTTGGTATGCTGGCGGGGTYSGCRACRCCAGATGCTTTRTTRCYARCCACMTCYGCATTATTRCCAGACGTTTGCGTRRAATCWCGCCCRKARTTCTGTGAACTTCCTTTATWCTGTGARCTTTCTTTTTTATGGTCAACYACTTGGTAACGACCTGCTTCCGYGCTGTCAGAACGTCCCCTGCCCATATCCTTAACAGCGATTTCCTTAACACCTTCGGTCTTTTCCAGTTTCCCCGTTATTGGTACCGCTGCTATTACTGCCTGTTGACCGGTCACAGCCTGAACAGGGTTTTCCGTTATCGGTACATTTTGACCGGTAACTATCGTTACAGCGGGAATACTACCCGCCAATGTTTCAGCAGGCGTATCTTCGGACTTCGGTGAAATGTTGGACCTATCCGGTTTAGGTGAATCTGTTGACGTAATATCTTTCTTCAGCAATGGCCTATCACCTGACTTTTCGTCCGTCAGATTTATGCTTTGTCCRCCTATATACTCATTTTGATATTCTGTTCTTTGTCCACCTRTATAMKYATTTTTAACTTCTGTTCTTTGTCCACTTATATTAGTATTTTTMTCTTTRGGGGCGATTTCCGGCGTATTCCCCGGCGTTATATCCACAGAGGCCAAATTAAAGATTGATATATTCTTTYGCCCGTCCGGCAAGACCGTAACAGCAGGTTCTGCAATARCTGGCTCCGMTGCCGGAACAACCTGACCTTCTTGAACAACTTCTGRGACAGAACCATCTGCATCACTTAATTCAGGCGTCTGTATAACTGCCTGTCCCCCTGTCTCAGGCTCTTGATATTCTACAGMTAYCCCCCCCAAACCACGTTTCAAAGCATTCAATATCACAATATCACTGGACAGGCCCTTTCCTGCAACGCCTTCCTCCGGGAGGATGGCTTTCTCATCTGTTCCCTCAACCAAAAGGTCTGTAAAGGCCTTGCCCTCGCGTTTACCCGTKTTTTGTGCCCCGCTCACGTCACCCGACACAAACTGCCCACCGCCAGCCATAGGGGCAGCGGATGCGACATTTGTGAAAAGTTCAGTACTTAAAGCCATAATATTCCATTTTTTTCATRKRNTRTAWTWRWSWAMYMAGTATCTAAGCAATTTACGGGCCATTTTTGACGGATTGTCTAACATACTGAAAAACAAGGATAATATTAATTTCCTGTCAAGTTATCYGAATGCTTCTGGTAATTTTTTCCTGATTTTCAGGGTAAATATTGCTGATCGGCAGAATGAACCAGATAGCAGAGCATGCCCCAACCGGAACCGTGATTTTAAATGTTTTTCCTGTCAGCCTACRAATTGGCCCGAGCCTTGCATCCTATATAGGCATGACAGGAACATGACTTGAACTTCTATCATAAGGATATCTGAGTAATTTACATGTGTTTTCAATGCCTTGAAAGGGTAATTTGGATGTTGAACAGGAATTATATGGCGAAATATTCTCCCGTAAAATGGGGGCATTCTTTCCTGTTACGGCAAGGGTTGCCTATCAAGAATATAACAATTCCAACCAAAAGTCGTGGAAAGGAAGCCTATGTCCATTAATGCCATCATAAATAATTCCCTGACCGGACTATTCACCAATCAGACGGCGCTTCGGGTCACATCCAGTAATATTGCCAACATCAATACCCCCGGTTATGCCCGGCAGACCATCCAGCAGGAAGCTATCGTCAATGGCAGCACAATGGGYGGRGTCARRATTTCGGMAATYGTCAGGGTCGTGGATAAATTYCTGGTCAGCGCCGTTTATGACGCCAATGCCAACTATTCCCGTTATGAAGTGGAGAATGCCTTTCAGAGCCGGATACAATCTTTACTGGGACGTCCTGACCAGAATAACTCCCTGTCGGGCCGCATTGATAATACATTCAATGCCATATCGGAAATGGCGCTCAATCCCCTGTCCCTTGTTCTTAAAGAAAGCACCATTTCAAGTATCAACCAGTTCGGAAAGGAAGTCGGCGGACTTGCCCAGCAGATTCAGAATATGCGTCTGGACGCCAGCAATCAGATCGCCCAGCARGTTGACCGCATCAATGCCCTGACCAAGCGCATCGAAAGCCTGAACCCCCTGATCATTAAAGAAACCCTTACCGGCGGCGAACCGGGGGGATTGGTTGAGAAACGCGCACAGGCCCTGACGGAACTGTCCAATATTGTTGACTTGAATATCACGGATGCCGGCAACAATAATATTCAGGTATCCACATCATCGGGCGTTATTCTGGTGGGCGCAAGCCGAAAAATCCTGAAATATACACCACCGGGYTCAGTAACATCATCAACCCCTTTTTCACCAATTACGGTACACCAGATAGACAATGTAACGGGGGGGCTTCGGCCCAGTAATATATCTCTGGACGGCGACCTTAAAGCYGGATCGCTCAAAGGCCTGCTTAACCTCAGAGACAAGGAACTTCCCGAGGTTGCCCTGCAACTGGGCAGTATGGCGGCGGGCTATGCCGATGAGTTGAACCGGGTTCACAATTTAAACTCTGCCGTACCGGCCCCCAACAGCCTGACAGGTGTCAACACGGGGCTTCTGGGGTCGGACCCCAATAACTTCACCGGCGAAGCCGTTTTTGCCATAACCGATGTCAATGGTGACCTGGTCTCCAAAGTGAATATTGATTTCGGGGCCATTGGGCCAACCATGAATGATGTTGTAAATGCGGTTAATGCCGGACTAGGCGGCGCGGGCACCATGGCCCTGACCAACGGCGTCCTGTCCTTAACCGCAACCACCGCTACAAACGGCGTATCCATATCACAGGTGGCGGGCAATGAAAGCAGCCGGGGGGGACGGGGCTTCTCCCATTTCTTTGGCATGAACAATCTGGTTCAGGCCAGCGCGCCGGCACAATATGAGACCGGGGTCTCCGGCACRGACCCGCATGGCTATACCGCTGGCGATACCATGCTGGTGGAAATGCGGGATGGTAACGGCGTAAAGCTGACTGAATATACCCTGACCATTGGCGGCTCATCCTTCAATGATATTCTGACCRGCCTCAACGGCGGGGCATTGGGCGGCTTTGCCACCTTCTCTTTATCGGCCACGGGCGAGCTGGTGACAACACCCAAACCCGGCATTGGTGACATAAAACTTCATATTAAAACCGATAACACACAGCGCGGATCAACCAATGTTCCGTTGTCAAGCTTCTTTGGTATCGGTGATTCTTTCCGCACTAACGCCGCCGTTGACCTTAAAGCCAATCAGACAATAGCAAATAATCCAAGTCAGATGGCCCTCGCCCGTTTTGATCAGACCGCCATCGTCGGTGGCAACGCGTTAAGTATCGGGGATCAGACCGGGGCTCAGGCTCTATCAAGTCTGGCCGGGACAACGCGCAGCTATGATCGGGCGGGCGGGCTGAGTGCCACGACGGCGACCTTATCCCAATATAGTGCCAATTTATTGGCCAATCTGGGRCTTCGGGCGGAACTKGCCAATAATTCAATGGCGGATAATCTKTCGCTCAGTGAGGAATTGACACGAAAATCTTCAGATATTTCCGGGGTGAATCTGGAYGAGGAACTGGGCAATATGGTCATATTTCAAAATGCCTATTCCGCATCGGCCAGATTGCTGAACACCGCCAAGGAATTATTCGACACAATATTGCAGATTGTGTAACGGCAACATAAACAGGATAGTGATATGACACGGGTATCAAGTTTCGGAAATCAACAGGTTATGCTGAGCAGGCTGATGGATAATCAGKCCAGACTATTCARGGATCAGACACAGATCACAACMGGYAAAAAAGAAGAAAGTTATAGCGGGCTGGCCACGGAGATTTCCACGTTGCTGGGGGCAAAAACGGTAATTGATCAAACCCAGGGCTATCTGCGGGCGGCAGATCATGCGGATCGGTTCCTGCGCACCAATGATATTCARCTCAGCACCATGGTCACCAATGCGGAAAACGTCCGCGATACAATTCTGGAGGCCATCGCCCAGGAAGAAACTCTGGCATTGAATGAACTGATGGSTGAATCCTATTCAACCATGGTCAGCGCCCTGAACACCAATGTTGGCGGCGTTTATGTATTTAGTGGCGCCCGTTCAGATCAGGAACCGGTCACCGCCAAAACCATCGCCGATTTGACTGCCGCCGCCAGTGTCAATGATATTTTYCAAAATGACCAACGCCGCCAGTCRGCAAAGATTGGACAAAATACYACMTTGGAATATGGCCTTCTSGCCGATGAGGTMGGGCAGGAMGTCTTTCAGGTTTATAAAAATATWGCYGATTTCAATGCCGGRCCGTCCGGGCCGCTGTCCGGAAAGCTGGATGCCACCCAGGTCAATTTYCTGAAGGGCGAACTGGCCAATATGGATACAGCCATWAATAACCTGCGRGTTCTGGTGGCCCGGAATGGCACCCGGCAGAAGAATGTAGAAAATTTCACCAAAGAGAATCAAAATCAGGAAGCCTTCCTGAAAATCTTTATTTCTGATATAGAGGACGTCAATGTGGCTGAGGCCATAAGTCGGTTGAATAATGATCARRTAGCACTGGAAGCYTCCTTCARGATCACCAGTGAACTGACCAASCTGACACTCCTCRACTTTATATAGAATTCTTCTCTTGAAGTCAGGCCATATATGCTATATTGGCCCCCCTATGACCGAAAATGATAACCATATAGACCTGAACTCATTGGGCATTGCCAAGGCCCCTGCAGACACGCGGGTTGTCGTGGCCATGTCCGGCGGCGTGGACAGCTCCGTGGTGGCGGCTATGCTGAAAGAAGAAGGCTATGATGTAATCGGCATCACCCTGCARCTCTATGATCACGGCATTGCGGTTCAAAAAAAGGGGGCCTGTTGCGCCGGACAGGATATTCATGATGCCCGCCGCGTGGCCGAAGCCATYAATATCCCYCATTATGTYCTGGATTAYGAAAGCCGSTTTCAGGATTCYGTAATGTCRGAATTCGCCGATAGCTATATCCGGGGCGAAACCCCYATTCCCTGCGTCCGCTGTAATCAGGAAGTGAAATTCAARGACCTGCTSSAAACCGCGCGCGATCTTGACGCTGATGTTCTGGCAACAGGCCATTATGTGCAACAGGAAAAATCCGGAGATCACTGGGAAATGTACCGCGCGGTGGAYGAYAACCGGGATCAAAGCTATTTCCTGTTTGCCACAACCCGGGAACAGCTTGATTTTCTGCGTTTYCCCCTGGGCAGCATGGAAAAGGACGACGTGCGCAAACTGGCCGAAAAATACGGCCTTCAGGTGGCCAACAAGCCCGATAGTCAGGATATATGCTTTGTGCCGGGCGGCAATTATGCCAGCGTTATCGAACGGCTGCGTCCCGGYGCATCCGAGGCCGGGGATATTGTCCATGTGAATGGGAACATTCTTGGCCGTCACAAAGGCATAATCTATTACACCATCGGCCAGCGCAAAGGCCTTGGCATCGGCGGCGGCGACCCGCTCTATGTGGTCAAGCTGGACCCTGATATGAAGCAGGTCATTGTTGGCCCGAAAGAGGCTCTGGAAATTTCGCGGCTTGACTTGAAAGAGGTAAACTGGCTGGGYCAKCAGGMKATWCCRGAAGGCGGMTTGAAYATAACCGTCAARGTYCGKTCCACCAGYGCCCCGGTTCCCGCCGTCCTGTTACCCCTAAACGGTACAGGCCATGCGGAGATAACGCTACAGACACCTGAACAGGGCATTTCACCGGGACAGGCCGCCGTATTCTATCTGAACGACCGATTGCTGGGCGGGGGCTGGATCAGTAAAAGCGCGTGACGCTAAAGCGCACGAATATTAGACAGGAAGTCATCTACAACTTCTGAAATAGCCTGCGCATTATTTTTCACATCATTGGCCGCTTTATTGACATCACTGGCAATATTCCGTGTCTCTTCCGCCCCCGTTGAAACATCAACAATGACCGTTGTCACTTCCTGCGACCCCTTGGCTGCTTCCTGTACGTTGCGAGCAATTTCCGCTGTGGCCGTATTCTGCTCGTCAACGGCGGCAAAGATAGAGGTCGCAATCTCATCGGTTTCAGTGATGATTTTGCGAATATTTTCCACAGCCACGACCGCCTGTTCAGAAGACGCCTGAACCGCACTCACATGCTCGCTTATTTCACCGGTCGCATTGGATGTCTGGGTCGCCAAGGCCTTGACCTCGCTGGCCACAACGGCGAATCCTTTTCCGGCGTCACCCGCTCTGGCAGCCTCAATCGTGGCATTCAGGGCCAACAAGTTGGTTTGCTCCGCAATATCATTGATCAGCTTGACCACATCAACGATCAATTCCGTAGTTTCGGACAAGGAAGACATGGTTGCCTGTGTCGCCCCGGCCTGTTCAACAGCCCGTTTGGTAATTTCCGTGGATTGGGCGAGTTGACGACTGATTTCACTGACAGACGCTGACATTTCCTCTGACGCGGCGGCCACCGTATTAATATTGGAGGTTGATATTTCGGCTGCTGACGCCGCTGTTGTGCTAGAGGTGCCGGTTTGTTCCGCAATGCGGGCCATGCTGCCTGATGAGCCGATCAGTAGTGTCGAAGTTGATGATATAACCTGTAGCGCGGAAGATATATTATTATCAAAGCTTTTAATCAGGTTTTCCATTTTTGCGGTGCGTTCTTCACGCTGCGCTATTTCCTTGCTATCATGGGCCAGTTTCTCTTCGCGCAGTCTGTTCTCACTTTCTTCGGCTTCTCTTTCTAGTTGTCGTTGGACTTCCTCGGCCTCTCTGGCCTCCTTCTCCAATTGCTTGCTCTTAATGGCGTTATCCTGAAAATTGAGGACATCATTGGCCATGGCACCAATTTCACTGCCAAAATCAACATACGGAATTTCCGCATCCAGATTGCCATCAGACAATTGTGCCATTGATTCTTGTATGCCCTCAAGCGGACCGGTTATGGAGTTGGCAATTTTATAGGATATAAAACCAATCCCTACTGTCAGAACCAAAGAAAAAACAATCAATTCCCAAAACATTAAACTGGCATCAAAAGCAAGACTATCAGCTCTTTCGCCTATATCAGCGATAAATTTTTGTTCAACCTGATGATAAAGGTCAATTTTTTTGGTAATACTGTCAAACCATTCTGACCCGGAAACACCACTCGCGGACACATCCCGGTAATCCTTGAATACATAAGTGCGCAATCTATCGACCTTGTCACTGATAGCACCGCTCAGTGTTCTATCCAGATAAGCCTTTATATCCGGATTTGCCCTTGCCTCAAAAACGGTTAAAAATGCCCTCTGCTCTGCTATTTGCGATACGAAATTTTTATACACACCATCACTGAAAGCTCCCTTTGCAAAACCATTGGCCCCCATGGCCCTTTCAATACCGGAATGTTCCTTTGCCTCCAGCAAAGCCGTATAAGCAGTAATATCCCTCAATAATGACGGATCATTTGTGACATGACCTACCGCTTTCACGATATTCATCAATTTGGTAATTGTTGCCGTGTAATATTTAGCCATCTCTCCAACAGTTAAATCCAGTGATTTAACTGCGCGACGTTTCCCGGCTAATTGACTGAGGGCATTCAGGGCGATATTTGCATTTTTATCAAGCTCTGTACTGATTGACAACAAATCCATATTCTTTGCATCTGTTTTGAAAACAACCTGCTTTGCATCACTGAATTTATGTTGGGCATCAATGCGCGAAGAAAAAACTCCGGAACCTTGTGACCCTATATACCCCGCTGAGATGCCACGTTCTTTTTGTAACTCATGAATAAGGCCACCAACCTTTGACGTAAATTCAGTCAGCTCCTGAATAGTCTGATCCTGCGCGGAAATTTGATAGAAATCTGTCATTTTATTCACTGAAAATGCCATGAATAAAATAAAGGTTATCGATATCATTGTCAGGATTCGGGCACGAACCCCAAATTTATTAAGCCACATATTCATATTACAACTCTACTTCCTTGTTTGATTGAACAAACCCCGATAACGATTAGCCTGTTTGGCCTATACCCAGTGTTTTGGCTTATACCTTTCACTTAAAAGCATAAATACTTCAGCTACCAGTAAAATAAATTCATTTCCAAAGCGTTAATAAATTGGGGAAGATGGCCTTTAAAAATTTATATAATTGACAATTAATCTATAAATTTATAGAATATTATTAATTTCTATATTAATTTACAAATTGGAGAACTCGCATGGAAATGACGGACGGACGGATCATCAAGCCTCTGCCTAAATCCGGGATGACGTTTGAGAAAATCAAAAAGAATTTGAGCAAGCTGGAACTGCCCGACCCCTATGCTCATTTCGCCAGAGCCTTTCGTGGCCCCAAAGATGTTCAGGAGGTGGGCAAATATGCCTTTGAGCGTTTCATGTCGGACAATGGTTTCTTCTCGCTTTACCTGCCCTATATGCAAACCATAGAACAAGAAGTCATCGCCATGGGGGTCAGCCTTCTGCACCCCACAGAGACCTCTACGGGAAATTTCACCAGCGGCGGCACCGAAAGCAATTTCTCCGCCCTTCATGCTGCCCGCAATTGGGCCAGAGATCATAAGCCGCATATTAAAAAGCCAAATATTGTCGCGCCCTTCACCATTCACCCGTCGTTTCAAAAGGCCTCCCGCTATCTGGATATAGAGGTTATCACAACCGAACTTGACAAAAATGGCCGGGGCGTTGCGGCCAATATCGCCGCTGCCGTTAATGACAATACCATCATGATCGCGGCCTCTGCCCCGTCATGGCACTACGCCAATATAGACCCCATCCCGGAGATTGCCGCTATTGCGGTCGATGCCGGTCTCTGGATGCATGTGGATGGCTGTATCGGCAGCTATATCTCGCCTTTTCTGGAAAAGCTCGGCGAAAAGCTGATCCCGTGGGATTTTCGGGTGCCGGGGGTGATGTCTATCTCTGCCGATCTGCATAAATTTGGCTATTGCCCGAAACCGGCCTCAACCATTTTCTGGCGTGAGGCCGCCTTACAGGACTATCACTATGTGGCCATTGATGATCCTTTTCTGGGGCCATACAAGCTGGCCGGTTTTTCAGGCTCCCGCTCCGCAGGACCCATATTCGCCGCCTGGGCTGTCTTTAACTATCTGGGCGAAGAGGGTTATCTGCGACTTGCCCGGCGGCTGTTGGACTTGAAAGAAAAATTCACCAAAGGCGTCAATGCCATTGAGGGTCTACGCATGTGGGATGTGGATGTTATGCCATTGCATTTCCATTCGGAGAAAGCCCCTACATCCGCCGTATATCAGGGGTTGCTTGACAAAGGCTGGCTCATGTTGGGGCTGGTCAGTCCCGAAGCCATCACCATTGCCGCTGATGCGGCCCTGAGTGACGAAGACGCGGATTTATTTCTAGCTGACCTCAGACAGGTCACGGAAGCAATATTGGCTGGCGGAACGGCTCAAAAGGGAGACATTCGCTATAGCTGACCTTGCCCCCTCAACAAGCCTGAGACAACGGCAGAAAAATCGCCGCTGTGCCCGTATTATTGCCGCTGGTAAAAAATTATTTTTGAATCAGGGCTATAGCACAACCAATATGGAGGCCATTGCGGCACTGGCCGAGGTCGGTGTGGCCACGGTCTATAATTATTTCGGCAGCAAAGGTGGTCTGCTGGCCAATATTTTACGTCCGGAGCTTGAGGAATTGATTACCCAAGGCCGCAGGCTTCTGGACAATCCGCCTGACGACCCTGTTACGGGAATGCTTTCCCTGATTGATATTTACCGGCGGTTTCAAAACAGCTGGGACAGGAAAGATGCCTTAAGGGCCGCCATTGGCCCCGGCATGTCGGCTGAACCAGTTCTGGACGTACTGTCCGCTCATGCCGAAAATCAGGTAAAGGAGCAGATCAGCGCGCTGAYMMSSYWYYMKCMGWCCYRWNASYMMWWWMCGGAMCNNGCCATNGNCRKMAWKRAYGCKRCANACKRNCWKWKYMKKKMWTTTCANCCRNGNCAKKYYRYCRNAWTWTATCWSMNACGANCGATKNCWGRKYRNCRSCYRGATRAAWAKRNNGMAWWRRACYRCCMSRTYAKSWWWRYWSWSWYAGCCTCAAGCGTKTCCSGCATGSSTTGACAGCATGGAAATATCWATRCCSAGYTTTGCCATMGCCCGAGCCCATTTCAGGTCAAGGTCGGTTCGGAACAGTAACTCCTCATCCGGCTCGATATTGAGCCAACTGTTGCGCTGTATTTCAGATTCGAGCTGCCCTGCCCCCCATCCGGTATAGCCAAGGGCAATGATATAATTCTGTGGCCCCTCCCCCTGTGCGATAGCGGCCAGAATATCAACGGTTGCGGTCAGGGCAACGGTCTCTGAAATAATCAGGGTACTGTCCTGAATATAATCCGCTGAATGTAAAATAAACCCGCGACCGGTTTCCACCGGCCCGCCAGCATGAAGAATAACCTCCTGCATTTCGTGGCCCGCATCCTGTTGATCAAAATCCACATCCAGTTGGTCCAGCAAACCGGGAAAATCAATATTTACGGCACAATTATTGATCACCAGTCCCATGGCGCCTTCTTCGCTATGACTACACATGTAAATGACACTGCGGTCAAATCGGGGGTCGGTCATATTAGGCATAGCCAATAGCAGTTGCCCGTCAAGGTAAGATGCTTTAATCATGGGAATATACGGCCTTCTGAATTAAAAACATAATTTTCACACAATATTGATTATATTCTTCTAGGGATTAACTATATACTTATTGGCCTGTAATTTATAGAAACAAAATGAATATGATTAAAAATATAACCCGCTGTATCGTTSCTGCCACCTTGTTCCTGATCATCATTTTACCACAAAGTCTGATGGCGAACAATCTGTCATCCCAGTGGGTTATGGACCGGTACAGTAAATCACGTCTGTTTGTCGGCGGCTATGACAAGGACCGGAAAATCCTTCACTTGGGCTGGCAGGTATCGCTCCAGGACGGCTGGAAAACATACTGGCGATCCCCCGGCGAGGCTGGCCTGCCCCCGCGCTGGGCCTGGAACAAGGCGGAAAATATCAATAATATTGCCGTTAAATGGCCCCTGCCAAAGCTGATGCAGCTTTTTGATATGGATACCTATGTCTATTATCACGAGGTCATCCTGCCCATTGAAGTAACCGTTGAAGATGARAATACSCCTGTTTCCGTTGCGCTGRGCCTTGATTACATGATCTGCTCGGATATATGTGTCCCYCAACATGCCAATTACAAACTGACWGTTKCYGCACCAAARRATATGAAAATATCAATTTTCCAACAGGCYCAACTGGAYAGATTCCGCGACCTTGTCCCGCTTGCAATAGACAGCAAAGACACAAAGGTAACATTGGGCCCGAAAAATACTTTGCTGATCCAACTGCCGAACAGCCGTGCCAATGTTAAAAATATCATTGTGGAAGGGCCGGAAACCACCTTGTTCGGACAGGCCTCTCCCACGGACAAGGGCCTTTTTTCCGTCTCCTATAATGGCCCKRAAACACTAAAAGGCAAGACATTGACCCTGACTATTGTACCAAAAGAAGGCCGTGCCCGTGAGCTGAAAGCCACCGTTCAGGCCCGGTAAATCTTGTCATTATAAAAATAACGGTTATGCTGGCCCCAACCGATATTCATTGATCAAGAGCATCCTATGTACGCCGATACCAAAATACGCCGCAACACCATCCGTGATATTACAAAGCTRAAAGGCGCGCGCCCTGTGGTCTCGCTCACYGCCTATACCGCGCCCATGGCCGCGCAGCTTGACCCCCATGTGGATTTCCTGCTGGTGGGCGACAGTCTGGCCATGGTGCTCTATGGCATGGAAAGCACCATCGGCGTATCGCTGGACACCATGATTGAGCATACCAAAGCYGTCATGCGCGGCGCACAAAAGGCAATGATTATCCTTGATATGCCCTTTGGCTCATTCGAAGAATCAAAGGAACTGGCTTTTCACAATGCATCGCGGGTCCTGCGTGAGACCGGATGTGCGGCGGTGAARCTGGAAGGCGGRGCGGCCATGGCGGAGACCATAAAATTTCTGGTGGAGCGCAATATCCCGGTCATGGCCCATATCGGCCTGCGCCCGCAGGCGGTTCATGTGATGGGCGGTTACCGCACACAGGGCCGCAATCAGGATGAGCGCACACAGACCATTGAAGACGCCTATGCCATTCAAAAGGCCGGGGCCTTCGCGGTGGTGCTGGAAGGCGTCATGGAGCCATTGGCCGCTGAAATCACTAAAAAACTGGATATTATCACCATCGGCATTGGGGCCTCACCGGAGTGCGACGGACAGATTCTGGTGGTGGAAGACATGCTGGGCTATTTCCCGTCCAACGCCAAATTTGTCAAACGCTATGCGGAAGTGGGSCAGACCATTGACGARGCRGTCCGCCAATATGCCGAAGATGTCAAGGCCCGTACCTTTCCGGCGAAGGAACATACCTATCGGCCAAAGTCTTAGGCCCTAGTCCTGACAATTTTTTACGCTAATCACAATGCTTGATTGCCTTATGGTCAAGCCCGCGCTATCTTGTGCCGCAAATAAAAATGACAATGACAGGAGCCTTGATTGTCTGAAGAATTTATCCGCGAGGTTGACGAAGACCTGCGCCACAAACAACTGACCAGTTTCTGGAAGAGATTTGGTCCCTATGTCATCACCTTTCTGGTGGGGATAGTGTTATTCGTGGYCGGGAATGTGACCCTGAAAAATTACAACGAAAGCAAATATGCCGAGGTTGCAGAACTCTATGGCAAGGCAGAACAGAGCGTCATTGCCAATGATATGGATGAGGCCCTGAAAACCCTTGATCAGCTATCCAGCACCGATGTGGAAGGCTATCAAATTCTGGTGGCCTTCAAACAGGCAGAGATTGACCTGACCAATGGCGAAAAGGACAAGGCGGTTGCCGCCCTTGACAGATTGACCAATGCCTCGGATGTGGAAAATGTATTTCGTGATCTGGCCCGCCTGAAAGCCGCCATGATCATGCTTGACACCGCCAGCTATGAAGACATGCAAAACCGTCTGGCCCCCTTGACTATTGAGGGGAATGCATGGAAATACATGGCCAAGGAGCTTCTGGCGATGTCGGCTATTGCCGCCGGTAAAGTGGAAGACGGCAAAAAACTGCTTGTAGAACTGGAACAGGATCTGGAAGCACCGCAGGATGTTAAAAGACGGGCTAAAGATTTCCAATCCGTTATCGAATAATGAGTGAAGGTAAGCAACCTATGATTTCACCGCGCAAATCAATGACCGTCTTTTTCAAGATATTCCTGTATGTGGCTCTGTTCGGCGCCCTCGCGGCCTGTAGCGGGTCATCGGAAGACGAAAAGAAAAATGGCCAGAAAATAACCGGCGAGCGTATTCCGGTTCTGACCTTTGAACAAAGCCTTAAAGAAAATGCGGATCTGGCCAATCTGCAGGTTCAACTGCCCATGCCCTATGTGAATAAGAACTGGGCGCAGGCGGGCGGAAATCCCCTTCACGTGATGCAACAYTTRAGCCTTGGCGATAAYCCRAAAAAAATATGGTCAARAAACATTGGTGAAAGCTCCAATAACCGCCGCAGTACCATYAGCATGCCGGTGGTACWGGACGGYGTAATTTAYGCCATGGATGCCATGTCCAARGTAACCGCCTATAATGCAGATACGGGCAAGAAACTRTGGGACCATCAATTCAGGGAAAAGGGCGAGACAAAAAACATCTCATATGGCGGCGGGGTGACGGCGGGGCCGGATGCACTTTATATCACCAATGGCTACGGTCATGTGGCGGCTATGTCCAAAAGCACCGGTGAGATCATCTGGCTTACCCGGCTGGCGGTGCCCATGCGCGGSGCCCCCACCTATGCGRACGGRCGGGTTTTCGCCCTGACAAATGATAATCAGACCTATGCCCTGAATGCCACCAACGGCGAAACCCTGTGGAGCGARGTKGGGATTTCGGAAAATGCCGGCCTTGTGGGCGCRGCCAGCCCGGCGGTGATCGGCAATACCGTGATCTCTGCCTATTCYTCTGGCGAGCTTTATGCCATGCGGGTTGAGAATGGCCGGGTGCTCTGGTCTGATACCCTGAACACCCAGGGCCGCCTGACCGCCATGTCTACCCTGCGCGATATTGACGGTGAGCCGGTGATTTATGACGGCAAGGTCTATGCCATCAGCCACAGTGGCCGCATGGTCGCCATTGACCTGCGTTCCGGCGTGCGCATCTGGGAACAGAATATCGGCTCTCAGCATACCCCGTGGGTYGYYGGAGAATATATTTATGTGGTTACGCCGGAAGGACAGGTGGTCTGCGTCACCCGCCGAACGGGCCTGATCCGTTGGGTGCGGCAACTGGAACGCTTCAAAGACCCGGACCGGCGGAAAGAAGCGGTTATCTGGCATGGGCCAACCCTTGCCGGTGATCGGTTGATCGTGACCTCATCCCATGGCTATGCGGTATCCCTGTCGCCCTATGACGGCTCTTTCATMAGCGGCATAAAATTGCCCGACGATATGGAAATGGCRCCGATTGTGGCCAACAAGACATTATATTTTCTAACCCGGGATGCGGAACTTATCGCCATGCGTTAAGGGAGAAAAACGTRTGTTTGTCACCCTGGACTTGATCCGGGGTCCATTTCCCTATAGACGACATAAAGATATTTATATTTTGGCATTTAATGCCTGAGATTYTTKGACAAAAAACATGACCATTAAGGTTGCAATGGTTGGCCGGCCCAATGTGGGCAAGTCAACATTATTTAACAGGCTGGTCGGCAAGCGGCTGGCCCTTGTAGATGATACCCCCGGTGTC
Organism: Alphaproteobacteria bacterium; assembly: GCA_002749135.1. GTDB lineage: Bacteria > Pseudomonadota > Alphaproteobacteria > Sphingomonadales > Emcibacteraceae > Paremcibacter. The sequence goes on from NVVY01000013.1 coordinate 27,552, forward strand.
ACCCGGGACCGGCGTGAGGCCAAGGCAAGCCTCGGCGGGATAGATTTCCTGGCCATTGATACGGCAGGGCTTGAGGAAGACGGCGATACAAAGCTGTCTGCCCGTATGCGCGCCCAGACCGACCTTGCCATTGCAGGGGCGGACTTTGTCCTGTTCATGATTGATGCCCGCGCGGGCGTCACCCCGCTGGACAAGCATTTCGCCGATATTCTCAGGCGCGGCGAAACCCCGATTATCCTGCTGTGTAATAAATGTGAGGGCCGGGCCGCCCARGCAGGYATTTACGAATCCTATTCTCTGGGCCTCGGYGATCCGGTCGCCATCTCCGCWGAACATGGTGAGGGSCTGTCCGAACTGATTGAGGCATTTGACAAAATAATYCTTGATAAAGGTCTGGTGGTGGAAGAAGAGCCTGATGACATCATCAGCAAATCCGTCTCCATCAAAGGCGAGGTCAGCGACGAAGAAGCCGAAGCCACCGAGAAAGACAGCGGCCTGCCCCTGCAAATGGCCATTGTCGGGCGGCCCAATGTGGGCAAATCSACGCTGGTCAATTATCTGCTGGGCGAAGAACGCCAGATCACCGGGCCGGAAGCGGGCCTGACCCGGGATTCCATCGGCGTRACCTATYATTACGAAGGCCGGGAAATCCGCATGTTYGATACGGCGGGACTGCGCCGGAAATCAAAGGTCATGGAGAAGCTGGAAAAGCTCTCRGTCGCCGATACCATTCGCGCGCTCAATTTTGCCGARGTGGTTGTCCTGATGRTCGACGCGACYATGCCCTTTGAGAAACAGGATTTGAGYATTGCCAGCCTGATYGTGCAGGAAGGCCGCTCTCTGGTGATTGCGCTCAATAAATATGACCTGATGGAAAACCGYCARGAGGTCATGAARGACATTCTTGACACRCTSGAACATTCCCTGCCCCAGATCAAKSGCATTCCGGTGGTTCCGATCTCKGCCCTGACCGGTCGGGGGGTTGATAARTTGATGCCRGCGGTTTTCRATGCCTATCGCATGTGGAACCGGCGGGTAAGYACGGCGAAACTGAACAARTGGCTGGCCGCCACCACCGCCTACCATCCCCATCCRTCSGTCAAAGGCCGCCGGATCAAGATGCGSTATATGACGCAGGTGAAAACCCGCCCGCCAACCTTTGCCATYTTCTGTAACCGGACCGCCGATGTGGCCCGCAGYTAYGARCGCTATCTRCTCAATGARCTGCGCTGGGATTTTGAACTGCCCGGYGTKCCCATCCGCATGATGCTGCGCAAAGGCGACAACCCCTTTGGCAAGAGCCTGAAATGATCATYCGCSCTGCCACCAAAGCCGATACCGCCGCCTTTCAGGACATCATGAAAAGCGCGATTTCAGRCATTTGYGCGGCGGCTTACGGGGCGGAAACRGTGGCGGCATGGAYATCRGACGATAACCCGGCCTTCCATTTCAAAATCCCCAAATTTGCCTTTGTTGCCGARGAARMYRGTGAAATYATYGCGGTCGGCGGCTGGAGCCTGACCGAYCGGGTTGACCTGCATCCMRTCACTGACCGGRYCATMGAARMSCCCACYCACGCCCGCATCAACGCGGTCTATATCCGTCCGGGCTKTGAGGGCCASGGCCTTGGCCASAAAATGATGACYCATCTGGAAGCGGATATTMMGARCCGGAGYGACCTGCGCRACRTCTACCTATGGTCCACCAAAAACGCCATCCCCTTCTATGAAGCCATGGGCTATACACCGGGCATAGACGAATATCCGGAAGTRGCWCCGGGGTATAAGGTRCAGATCAGGTATATGTGGAAGMRGTTAGACTAATCCAAATTTTTATTAGTATCTTTATACYGTTYTTCCGCKTCTTTTTCCAATTGAATATTGCGTCTRCCCCAAGCAGTTTGCGTATTGAAATGATGAAGTAACTTATCTAACTTCTCTTCATCATTAGTAATAACCCTAATTCTCTTATCAATGGGTACTCTTGAAAGAATTTTGTCATTAAAAATGTCACTATAAGCCATATTTTGTAAACATATTTGAAAATCAGAAATATACATTTCAACTTCAGAAGTAAAATCCAACATTTTTTCTAAAACTTCGTATCGATTCTCATTAAATTGTATGGCCATAAAATCATGTTGAATAGTAGATAATGCAAATCTAAAAACTCTGAATAGTTTTTGATTTATTATTTCATTTGCTTCAACTTTGAGAATTATTGAAATAGTTGAATTTCCAAAAATTTCCATAAATCTACTAAATTCTTTATGAGATATTTCGGCTTTTTTGTTTGAATTAGTGAATTTTTTTACTCTACAATAAGTTCCAGTTTCACTGATAGGTATTCCATATTGAACTAGAGTCCGACTGAGTTCTTTAAATAGATCAATTTTAGTACTTCTTTTTGTTGCTTCAATCTGCGCCTCAAGTGTTTTTTCATGTTGTTTATTAATTTGTCTAAATGCAAACCAGACAGAAAGGAATATAACAAAAATTGCAACTACTGGGCCTGAAAAATCTTTGGTTATTTCATACCAGCTAATATTAGAGAAAAACTCAGAATTTTTAATAATCGTTTGAGCGGTTTGTGACGTTGATGGCATTTTATTTTCTCTATTGGTATTTTATTATCTATCTAATCATAACGTATTTATACATTAATATAATAGGCGTTTCATCAAAATGGCAGATTTCTCAGTGGCCACTTTGGAATCAATGGGGAATCAAAGGGGTCAGAGAAAAATGATTTATACTGTCCTGATTTCCCTTATATAACAATATTTGTTATTGATGTTATATTCCATAGATAAATACAAGAAATTCAAGTATGAATTTTTTATTTGGTAAAACTCTGGAAGAATATGTTTTCAGCTATGCTCGCACCAGACCACAAAAACGTCATGCTGAACTCGTTTCAGCATCCATGTTTCAGGCCCCTATACCGCGTCAGGCATGGACCCTGAACTGAATTCAGGGTGACCGGGGGACGTGTGGGGGTGGGGCGGCTGTGCATCTCTGCTCTGCCATAACAACCCTTTTCGGGAAGGGTTTTTTTTGAATTTACGGCCTGGTTAACGTCTGGGATAAGAAATCCGGGAAAGACAAGTCACCGGTCAGGTCTTCCAGCGTATGGCGGTCCAATACGTCAAAGAAAGCGTCCAGCGCCATTTGCAAAACGCCGGCCAGCATACATAGCTCTATGATCTTGCATTGGGACTTTTTGCCGCCTAAACATTCAACAACACTCAGGTCGTCTTCCGTATAGCGGATTAAAGTCCCGAGATTAATATCACGGGCCGGTTTTCCCAGACGAAAGCCGCCATTCTTCCCCCGAACCGTTTTCAGATAGCCGCCCTTGCCCAATTCATGAACGATCTTCATCAGGTGGTTTCGCGAAATATCAAAAACCTCGGCCACCTCGCGGATGGACACAAGCCGGTCGTCATTGACCGCAACATACATCAACAGCCGCAGGGAATAATCGGTAAAAGCCGTCAGTTTCATGACGGCCCCCCTTCTCGCTCCTGTTTCAAGGCTAGGCTTTTGCGCATCTTCTCTGATTCTGATTTCAATTGGCCGCAAGCCGCCAGAATATCCTCGCCCCGGGGTACGCGGATGGGAGCCGAAATGCCTGCCCCGAAAACATATTCAGAGAATTTTTTAATCTGATCCGCATCTGACCGCTGATAGTTGGACCCCGGCCAGGGGTTAAAGGGAATGAGGTTCACCTTGGCATGAATGTCATATTGTCTCAGGAGCCGCACCAGATTGCGGGCATCCTCATCGCTGTCATTAATATCTTTCAACATGATATATTCAAAGGTGATACGCCGGGACGCCCGCGCGCCCGGATAGTCCCGGCAAGCGGAAAGCAGCATTTCCAGTGGATATTTCTTGTTAATAGGCATGATCTCATCACGCACCTCATTGGTCACTGCATGAAGAGAGATGGCAAGGTTAACCCCGATTTCTTCGCCGCAACGTTCCATCTCCGGCACCACGCCCGATGTGGACAGGGTAATGCGCCGCCGGGACAGGGCAATGCCCTGATCATCCATGATGATCTTCAAGGCCGCCTTCACATTGTCAAAATTATAGAGTGGCTCACCCATGCCCATCATGACCACGCTGGACAGGACGCGGCCCTCCACCGGAGTTGGCCATTCGCCCAGATGATCCCGCGCCACCAGAAACTGCATGACAATTTCCGCCGGGGTCAGGTTGCGCACCAGCCTCTGGGTGCCCGTATGACAGAATTTACAGGTCAAGGTGCAGCCCACCTGTGACGAGACACATAACGTCCCCCGGTCCTTGGCCTCATCAGGGATGAACACCGTCTCCACCTCATTGCCGTCGGGGAATTTCATCAGCCATTTCCGGGTGCCGTCTTTGGACTCCAGAGCCTCGATGATTTCCGGACGGCCAATGGTGAAATTCTCCGCCAGTTTCTGACGAACATCCTTTGACACGTTGAGCATCTGATCAAAGCTCTTGACACCCCGATAATATATCCAGTGCCACACCTGTGTGGTGCGCATCTTGATCTGTCTTTCCGGGATGCCGATGCCGCGCAGACGCTCCGCTATCTCATCCCGGTTAAGACCAACCATGGTCTTGTCAGCCTCAAGGGTAAGGCGGGGGACAACCGTCGGTTCTGTACCAAGGGGCAGCGTTTGCATTAGCGACAGGCCTTGGTAATGGCGTTATGGGCCGCCGTGAATCCGGACAGGGAAAAACGATAGCTGGTATTATTACCGCGCCCGCTCAAGCCCCGCATCACAAGGTTACTGCCCCGCTTCATGGCCTGTGTCATGGCATTATCGGCCTTCACATCATCMCCCCACGCGCCGTCACCTTCRGTAAACAGGCGRAATTTACGTTTTTTATCAACAGTCATGGTGACRCGGGAATTCTTCTTRAAATTATAGCCAACCACAAAATTGAYTTCATTWTTGATCTTGCGSGCCGGTTTATGGGACACGGTGAGGAACGGGTTGCCATGTTTCAGGCTTTTGGGGCTGGCTGATTTCGGAATTGAAATCATGTAACAGACCTTTTCGCCGTTGCTTTTTTTCAACTTGAACGCATCCCAGTCCCGGTAAGTTCCCAGCAACTGACGATTATCTGCAAAAGCAGAGGGCGCCATAACGCCGACCCCGATCAGGGCGCAGATAAATAGATAAAAAATTCTTTTCAATTGATAACCTCAAAAAACCAGTTTTAATAAACCCCACACTAGCAAAATCACAAGTCAGCATCAAGGCAGGCGAATAATATTATACAAGGCGCCATCGGGCACCACTTATTTTCATTCAACCCAGTCAAGGCCCATGTTGGTATAGCGTTCTTTATCGTCTGACCAGTTTTTACGGACTTTGACAAAAATAAACAGGTGAACCCGGCGGTCCAGCATCTCTTCCAAATCCTCACGGGCCATTTTGCCRATTTCTTTCAGGCTGCGCCCTCCCTTGCCGATGACGATGGCTTTTTGGGTTTCGCGCTCCACATAGATCACCTGTTCAATGCGCACACTGCCGTCTTTTTTCTCCTGCCAGCTTTCGGTTTCAACCGTTGCCGCATAGGGCAGTTCCTCATGAAGGCGCAGGAAGAATTTCTCGCGGGTGACCTCGGCRGCCAGCATCCGTTCGGTAATATCGGTCATTTGATCTTCAGGGTAGAGCCACGGGCCCTTGGGCAGGCTTCGGCACATGACATCTTTTAAATCTTCMAGGCCRTCACCCTTYAAGGCAGATATGAGCATGACTTCRGTGAAATCCCCCATATCATTCAGTTCCTGTACCAGACTGAGCAGGCTRTCCCGGCGGATGGAATCGATTTTATTAATGGCCAGAATTGCTTTTTTACCGCCCTCTTTCAGACCRTTAATGATCCGGTGCGTGTTATCGTCTATRCGCCGCTGGGCATCCACAAGCAGGACAATCACRTCCGCATCCCCGGCCCCGGCCCATGCGGCAGATACCATCGCCCGTTCCAGCCGCTTTTTGGGCTCGAAAATACCGGGGGTATCCACAAAGATCATCTGGCTGTTCTGATATATGGCAATGCCGATAAAACGGGTACGGGTGGTCTGTACCTTGTGGGTCACAATAGAAATCTTGCTGCCCACCAGCGCGTTCATCAGGGTTGACTTRCCCGCATTMGGGGCGCCCAGCAGGGCCACAAACCCGCATTTGTCTTTCTTGTCACTCATGTTATCTAACTTTATCTTTCTCTATTTGGCTTAACAGTTTCGCCGCCGCGTCCTGTTCTGCTTCCCGTTTGGACCGCCCCTTGCCGGTTGTGGAGGACATATCGTCTATACGGGCCTCAATGGTGAAAAAAGGGTCATGGGCCGGGCCGGTACGCTTAACAACCACATATTTGGGCGTTGGAATATGACGGGCCTGTACCCATTCCTGAAGCCGGGTTTTGGCATCACGCCGGGCAATAGTTTCCTGGGAAATATAGCCTTTCCAGAATTTACGGACCAGCTTTCGGGCCGCCGGATACCCGCCATCCAGATTAACCGCCCCGATCACCGCCTCGCATACATCGGCAAGGATGGTTGGCTTGTCCCGGCCCCCGTTGTCCTCGGTGCTTTTCGCCATATGGATAAAGCCGGATAATTTCATGGCCACCGCCACCTCGGCCAGCGTTTCCTTGCGCACCATATTGGTGTGACGGCTGGCCAGCCCGCCCTCGTCTATCGCCGTATAATAATCAAACAGCCATTCGGCAATCACCAGYCCCAACACCCGGTCGCCGACAAATTCCAGCCGTTGGTATTGTTTGCCGCCCTCAAGACTTGGATGGGTCAATGCCTCACGCAACAGAGCCTCATCCTGAAAGACATAGCCCATAATGCCATAAAGGTCGCTATATTGCCCCGTGCCTGACATATCAGTTTATACTGGTGAACATGCGTTCACGGCGTTGTTTCGGGAACCACTTCCAGAATTCCCACAGACGGGCATTATCATCAAAAGAAACCCAGATTACCTCTGCCCGGCCAACAATATTTTCCAGCGGCACATAGCCCACCCCGTCGCTTTTCTTCCAGCGGCTGTCCTTGGAATGATCCCGGTTATCACCCATGGCAAAATAATTGCCCTTTGGCACCCGAAAAAYATCCGTATCATCGGCATGACCGCCCGGAAACCAGCCATTATCAAGGGTCATATAAGACTTGCCGTTGGGCATAGTCTCCCGATATTTTGGGTAGACTTCCTCCTGGCCATATTCATTCATGATCTTGAAGTCTTCCACCCGTTCGCGCGGAATGATCTCGCCATTGATATAAAGGCGSCTTTTTTTCATCTGTATGGTATCACCGGGCAAGCCAACGATACGCTTGATGTAATAAATATCCGGTTCGCGCGGAAGCCTGAAAACCACCACATCGCCGCGCTCTACCGGGCTTGCGAAAACCCGGCCAGAAAAGAAATTGGGGCTGAAGGGAAAAGAGTGATGACTATAACCATAGGACATTTTGGATACCAACAGGTAATCCCCCACCAGCAGGTTGTCCATCATGGATTTTGACGGGATTTTGAAGGGTTGAAAAAAGAATGTCCTGAACACCAGCGCAATAAGCAACGCCCATATTAAAACACTGATCCAGCTTTCTTCTTTCTTCTTTACGGCTTGCAATTCTGTAGCACCCTCACCGGCTTTTATGTCAGTCATATTATTCATTCACTATTTTATCTATTCACTATCAAAGCCATAAATAAGGCAATTCTCATGAGTTATCAACCAAATGTGGTGGAATTGCGGTAATTAATACGATGGCCTGCGCCCAGGGGTGATCATCGGTCAGGGTCAGGTCAAGCTGCGATCCCATGCCATCCGGTGTTATATCCCGCAAACGAACAAGCGCCCCGCCAGTCAGGCAAAGCCGTGGTTTACCGTATGTATCCCGCTCTACCCCCACATCACGCCAAAACACGCCCTTGGCAAATCCGGTGCCCAGCGCCTTGGCGCAGGCTTCCTTGGCGGCAAAKCGTTTKGCGTAAKWWGMCACCCGCGCCGCCTTGCCATCACAGTAAGCCTGTTCCACTTCGGTAAAAATCCGGTCGATAAACCGCTGGCCGTATTTGGTGATAGACCGTTCGATACGGTCAATATTCACCAGGTCATTGCCCAAACCAATCACGCGCATCTTGCCCGGCCCTCATCCATATACCGCCGCATTTGACGCAGGCTTTCCTTAAGCCCGATAAATATAGCTTCCCCAACCAGAAAATGACCGATGTTAAATTCAGTGAATTGAGGGACAGCGGCAATATCGGCAACGGTATCATAATTCAGGCCATGACCCGCATGGACCTCTATATTCAGGCTTTCACACAGGGCCGCGCCGCGCCGCAATCTGTCAAGCTCCGCACCGCGCTCAGCGCCCGTTTTGTCCACATAGGTGCCGGTATGCAGTTCCACCTTGTCGGCGCCAATTTTTTTTGATGCCCTGATCTGATCCTCATCCGGATCAATAAAAAGGCTGACACTGATCTTTGCATCCCGCAATCTTTGAACAAAGGATACCAGATGATCATAGGCCCCGACCACATCCAGCCCGCCTTCGGTGGTCAGTTCCTCACGCTTTTCCGGCACAATACAGGCCGAGGCCGGTTTATGGTTCAGGGCAATGCCCAGCATTTCCTCCGTAGCGGCCATTTCAAGGTTAAGCGGCACCGTCAGTTCAGCCATAAGCCGGTCAATATCCCGGTCAGAAATATGACGCCGGTCTTCGCGCAGATGGGCCGTGATACCGTCCGCCCCGGCCTGAACCGCAAGGAGCGCCGCCGTCACCGGGTCTGGATGGATGCCGCCGCGTGCGTTCCGAATGGTGGCCACATGGTCAATATTAACCCCGAGGCGTATCTTATGCTCAGTCATGGGCCACGTCTCCCGTCTGTTTTTCACGCCTTTTCCGGGCGGCATTCGCCCGTCTTGAAAAACGTTTATGCTTATATTCCCGTACCAGCTTTTCAATCAGCCAATAGGTGATAATCCACATGACCGACCCCATAAGCAACCCGCCGATAAACATGGGTAGAACGGTGGACTGAAGAAACGGACCGAGGGTCGCCAGAGGCGCGCTTARTATATCCATCAGGCTGTAACGGCCAAGGGTATCATTGATCTGACCCAGAAAATCTTCAGTACCCGGCATAGCCAAAAGCCAGCAGCCAAGATAATAGGTCGCCGGTAAAATAAGCGGAAATGTCCAGGGATTGCCCACCACCGTTCCCATGGCGGAGGTCAAAATATTGGCCCCAATCAACCACGCCAGTAAGGCGGCAAGTAAAAAATGAAACCCCAGAAACGGCGTAAAAGACACTGCCGCCCCACTGGCAAAGCCCGCCGCAATGGCGTATGGCGTTCCCGGAATCCGGGCCAGCCTGTGACGCAAATAGCTGAACGCCCGGCCCCACCCGGCAGAGGGCCAGAAATATTCCCGGATAGCGGCAACAGTATGCTTCTTTTTACGTCGTTTGAACAGTTCTACATCCTTTATGAGGCCCAGGGCCCTTACTTCAATCCCCGGCTCCCAGGTTTCATGGGCGCAATGGCTACAAGCTCCGGCGGCAGGTTATCGCCGTCATAAGCCGGGATTTCAAGCCCTGCCAGAGATACCAGAGGAACCCCCACATCAGCCGTACCATTACTACGGTCAATCAGGCAGCTTGCAGCCACCACATTGCCGCCGTAAGCCCCTATAACCTCTATACATTCCCGTGATGACAGTCCGGTGGTCACAATATCCTCTGCCATTAACACATGCGCGCCGCCTGGTATCTCAAACCCCCGGCGCAGGGTCAGTTTTCCATCCACTCTTTCAGTAAAGATAGCCTTGACGCCCAGTTGCCGGCCCATTTCATAGCCAACCACAACACCGCCCATGGCCGGAGAGACAACCATGTCTATTCTCACATCCAATATTGTCATAATTTTGTCAGCCAGGCTTTTGCACAGCTTTGCCGCAACGACCGGGTCCATCAACACCCGGGCACATTGAAGGTAACGCGCGGCATGAAGGCCGGAGGAAAGAATGAAATGTCCTTCCAGCAGGGCATCCGCCTGTCTGAAATACTCCAAAACTTCTTCACGATCCATCATAGTCATCCCAATTTTATCTAAAGGCCCGTTCCACAGAGCTGACCCGTTCATTGACCCGCAAGGCCGCAATTATACTGGTCAGATGTTTAACATCTCTTACCTCAATATCAAGTGTTATCCTGAACAATTCCGGCGCRCGTTCRATAAATTTAATATTACTGATATTACCCTTTTCCCTGGCCACCACATTCAGCACCGCTGCCAGCGCACCCGGCAGATGTTCCAGCAAAATTTCCAGCCGACTGACAAATACCGTATGTTCGTCCTCAAGCGCCTGCCATGATAAATCAAGCCACGATTCCGGTGTGTTGCTATAAACGTCCAGAGCCTCACAATCAATGGTATGAACCATAATCCCCTTGCCCGTGGTCACAATGCCCACAATCCGGTCCCCYAATATGGGRTAGCAGCAATCAGACATATGAACCGCAAGCCCGGGGGTCAATCCCCGGATCGGAATGGAATGGTCCCCGCCCTTGCCYCCCTTRTCCAGATCAAGCAATTTTGCCGGWGAYTGAGGCAGGTGATCATTWAGTTTAATGCCGGGRTARACYGTTTCCAGAATTTTCCGGTCGGGCAATTCCCCYTTGCCGACCAATTCATATATTTCATCAATAGACTCAAGCYGYAGYTTTTTGGCGCAAAGTTTCARAGCCTTGTTATTGATATCCCGTTCCGCCAGCTTGAAAGCACGTTCCAGCRGGGTTTTCCCCAAGGCCTGATATTCATCTTTCTTCTTGTGGCTGATAAAACGGCGTATAGCGGCCTTGGCTTTGCCCGTTATGACAAAGCTCAGCCAGTTTGGCGACGGTTGCTGGGCGGTTGAGCGCAAGATTTCCACCTGATCACCATTGACCAGACGGGTGCGCAACTGCACCGGGTTACCATTTACCTTGCCCCCGACACAGTTGTCCCCCACATCCGTATGAACCGCATAAGCAAAATCAACCACCGTTGCGCCCTGAGGCAGGTTGACCAGTTTGCCCTTTGGCGTAAAGCAAAAGRCCTGATTTTGATACATGGCCAGTTTGGTATGCTCAAGAAATTCATCGGGGCTGTCCGCATGTTCCATGATCTCAAGCAAATCCTTGAGCCAYTTATATTGCGCGCCCTCYTTTTCAGAAGAATGTTGTTTATAGAGCCAATGAGCCGCCACCCCCTGCTCCGCCACCGCATCCATTTCCGAGGATCTGATCTGTATCTCAATGCGTTTTTTCTGAGGGCCGAGAACCGCCGTATGGAGGGACTGATAGCCGTTCGGTTTCGGCATGGAAATATAGTCTTTGATCAAGCCCGGAATGGCCTGCCATTTTCCGTGAACCATGCCCAACACCCGGTAACAGGTTTCTGCATCATCCACAATGATCCGAAAAGCCAGTATATCCGCCTGATCGTCAAGGCTCACATGGCGGTAGGTCATTTTCCGCCAGATCGAAAAAAGTCTTTTTTCCCGCCCGAATACCTCGGCCTCAATACCGGCCTCGRTCAWMAGRMGTTCARGTTCCTCAACGACAAGGTCCTTGATTTCCCCTGTATTGACATGTATCTGTTCAAGGCGTTTCAGGATAGAGACATAAGCATCCGGATAGACATGAGGGAACGCCAGCGCTTCCAGCTCCTCCTTGACTTCCTGCATCCCGATACGCTCCGCAAGCGGCGCATAAATATCAAGGGTTTCCCGTGCAATACGCAGACGCTTTTCCGGCTTTTTAATATGCTTCAGCGTACGCATGTTATGGAGACGGTCCGCAAGTTTCACCAGAAGCACTCTGATATCATGAGACATGGCCAGCAGGAATTTACGGAAATTCTCCGCCTGYTTGGCACTTTCCGATGAATAGGTAATCTCAGACATTTTGGTAACGCCATCAACCATTTTTGCGATATCTTCCCCGAACAGTTCTTCTATCTGATCATGGGTGGCGATGGTGTCTTCGATCGTATCGTGAAGCAATGCCGTGACGATGGTATCACAATCCATCTTCATATTGGTCAGGATGCCCGCAACCTCCAGAGGATGTGAGAAATAAGGATCGCCGCTGGCCCTTTTCTGCTTACCATGTACTTTCATGGAAAAGACATAAGCCCGGTTCAGCATATTYTCATCGGTATCCGGGTCATATTCCTTAACCCGTTCCACTAATTCATATTGCCTGATCACCGTTTTTTATCCATTTCAACAAATAGCCCTGTTCACCCTCATATATAACCAGAATATGGTAAAAAAAAAGACCTGCAATGTTTTTCATTACAAGTCTTGATCTTTTGTCATCTGAGAAATGCTTCAGGACGTTTTATCATCCTCTGAACTTTTCTCGGTGATTTTAGAGAACATGGCCTCGGCCTTCATTTCCGCAGATACCTTGGCCAGGCTTTCTGTTGTGACTTCCTGCTGATTTTCTTCCAATTTTCTACCAGCCAGCAGTAATGAAATATCATCCTCTTCCGGCTCGTCAATTTCTACATTTTTCTGTAATCCGTGAATCAGTGACTCTTGTAGTGAATCAGCCGTCAATTTTTCTTCGGCCAATTCGCGCAGGGCAACCACAGGGTTTTTATCATTATCCCGTTCCACCAACATCGGGGCGCCGGATGAAATTTGCCGCGCTCTCTGCGCCGCCAGTAAGACCAGTTCAAACCGGTTTGGGACTTTATCGACGCAATCTTCAACGGTAACACGTGCCATGTCACTCTTTCTCCACTACAAAAAGGTCCACAAACGCAGACATAAATTCCAAAAGCGGCTTATACAACCCAATTTATGATCTGTAAAGGCCTATAACTCTCAAAATGAAAATGCTCTAAAAGGGAACCCTGATGCCCTCGGCCTCTAATATYGGTAGAACAGTTTCGGCAAAATAAGGTAATTCTTCCGCATAATTCACAAAGGACAATGTGGTCCCGGCAAATCCGGCCTTGTACAGCTTGATCAATCCTTCAGCAACTACCTCTGGGGTGCCGACAAGGGGTACGCCGCCATGGCCACCGGCAAAACGCCCCTTCAGGTCCTGCAACATGTCAGGGGGRAAAGACTGGGCATGTTGAAACATCAAATTGACAATATTGTCAACCGCAGCCCAATCGGCATTATCGCGGGCATAATATTGGTGAAAGTCATCTGCTTCTTTCTGGGTTGGTCGACAAACGATATAAGAGAAGGTAAGCATATCAATCTCACGGCCTTTTGCCTGAGCCTGTGCTTTCAGGTCTTTGATTTCCTGTTTTGATTTTTCATGCTCAATCATGGACGTGAACAGAAAATTTGCATTTGTTGTGGCAAAGTCGCGACCTTCCTTCGATCCCGCAGCATTAAATATGGGTACGCCATTCCGTACTGGCCGCGGGCTTCCATAGGTGTTTTTTAAGGTAAAAAACTCACCATCCCAATCAAAGGCTTCTATTTCYGTCCATAACTTGGAAACAATCTCAAACCATTCCTGCCCATAACGGTARCGYGTTTCGTGATCATCGGGMAGACTGAGGCCAAAGGCKTCATACTCTGGTTTGTTCCAGCCACATACCACGTTTAAACCTGCGCGTCCTCCAGACATTTGATCGATTGTTGCAATCTGTTTTGCCGCAACACCGGGGTGGTTAAAGGCCGTGTGAATGGTGGCAAATACATTGATATTCTCGGTTTTGGCCAGAAGACCCGCTGCCCAGGTTATGGTTTCCAGAACATTGCCATGAAAATTCGTATCACCRCCATACCCAACCCAACGTGCAATTGGAAGCAGGAAATCAATCCCGACCCGATCGGCAATCTGGGCCATTTTTATGTTATTATCCCAATTATTAACCCATCGTTCCGGGATTTTGGTTACCGCCATACCGCTTGAACAATTGGCCGCAAACAARCCGAGACGAAAYTTATTTCGTGTGAATAAACTATTTTGCCCTGACATTATTARACTCCATTATATRAAAKTTWTTTTATGTATTTTTAASTTTATTTTRTATATAAWTTTAAAGATAAAAACAACTATAAAAATTAGGGCTATATTCGGACTCCATAATTTTCGGGTTTTGGAGTAGGATAGCTAAATAAACAACATCTTCAGCTCTGCCGCTCCACTCACGAGGATAAAGAATATGACACGCCCCAGATTTCATCTGGCCTTCCCCGTCATCGACCTTGAACAGGCCAGAGAATTTTACACAAATATTCTGGGGTGCACACCTGGTCGGGAAAGCGATTGCTGGATAGACTTTAATTTCCATGGCCATCAAATCGTTGCCCATCACAGCAAAGAAACGCCCGATTGTCCCACCAGCGATGTCGAGGGCAAGAAAGTCCCCATTCGTCACTTTGGCCTGATCCTTGACCGTATTGACTGGCAAAAGCTCGCCGACAGACTGACTGAGAAAAAAATAAAGTTCCTTATTGAGCCTCACATTCGTTTTGAGGGGCTGGCCGGTGAACAGGCCACCATGTTTATTCAGGACCCGTCCGGTAATGGCCTTGAATTTAAATCATTCGCCAGTGATGATGATATTTTCGCTACAGAGACAGGCGCATAGCCCATGACCATTTTAATCCTCATGCCCGGCAAGGATAGCGGTGATCTGGCCGCCGCCCTTAAAAAAAAYGMCCCYGMSCTGGACATCCGYATCTGGCCCGATGACGGTGAGCGSGCRGATATTGACTATATTATCAGYTGGAACCATCCGGCGGGAGAGCTTAATAACTATCCCAACCTGAAAGTCGTTGCCTCATTCGGGGCGGGGGTGGATCATATATTTAATGACCCTGACCTGCCCGAAAATATCACCATCACCCGGCTGGTGGATGATTGCCTTGCCCGGCAGATGTCTGACTATGTTCTGGGGGCTATTCTGAACCATCGGCTYCGMCTGACCGAATATCGRGAATATCAGGGGGCGGGCGTCTGGTCACCCAAAGAAGCCYGGACCGGAAACCATGTTTGTTTGTTGGGGTTGGGCAATATCGGACAGGAAGTGGCGCATAGTCTGACGGCGCAGAATTTCAAAGTGAGCGGCTGGAGCCAAAATCCTAAAAATATWGAGGGYGTYAYMAGTTTTYWGGGTGACRATGAATTGGCAGAGGCGGTTCRTRRTGCYGACTATATCGTCTGCCTTCTGCCGCTGACWCCGCAAACGGARAATATTCTGGGTAAAGCATTCTTCGCAAAGTCGAAAAAAGGGGCCTWCCTGATCAATGTRGGGCGCGGCGGTCATTTGAACGAAGATGACCTGTTGGACGCCATTTACAATGGACAGATCAGCGGKGCCTGTCTGGATGTGTTCAGGACGGAGCCTYTGCCCGAYGWCCATCCYTTCTGGCGGCATCCRAAAATATATATCACGCCCCATAGTGCYAGCCTGACAAATATTGAACAGGCCGCAMYGCAACTSMTTGAAAACCACCGKAAWATGCAGAATAATAAGCCCYTRWAYAATCAAGTGGACCGCRCGCAGGGATATTAGTTGCATAGGGCAAATCAAACTGTTAGCTTGCGCGCGAAATAGAATGTTCTTTAAAAGGTTTGAAAATGAAGATTGATGGTAACAATATACGTCCSGGGAATGTCATTGAACATCAGGGTGGGCTTTGGCTCGCCGTCAAAACCCAGCATACCCAGCCGGGYAARGGCGGYGCTTACCTGCAGGTGGAATTRAAAAACCTGCGCGATGGCCGCAAGCTCAATGAACGWTTCCGCTCTTCTGCAAAAGTGGAGCAGGTTCGYCTGGAACAGAAGAACCATTCTTACCTGTTTGAAAATGCCGGTATGTAYACWTTCATGGACCTTGAWACATATGAACAGGTTGARYTGAATKCTGACCTTRTYGGTGAACAGGCRGCCTTCCTGCAGGACGGTATGGAAGTGGTCATCGAATCCTATGAGGATAGYCCGCTCAGCGTYACTYTGCCRCARAATGTGATCCTCGARGTGGTTGAAACGGAACCGGTTGTCAAAGGGCAAACCGCGACCTCCTCCAATAARCCCGCCATCATGGATAATGGCTGCCGGGTGATGGTGCCGCCTTTTGTCGGCGTCGGSGATCGCATCGTCGTCAATGTTGCTGAAAGTACTTATGTTGAACGCGCCAAATAGCGCCAATAGAATTTTTTTGAAGGACTACGTCAAATGGCTTTAAAATCAGCCGTMATAAATGTCATGGAAATGGCCGCCCAGAAAGCTGGCCGCAAATTAAACCGCGATTTCAACGAGGTGGAAAAACTTCAGGTGTCCCGCAAGGGCCCGGCTGATTTTGTCTCTTCCGCCGACCTGAAGGCCGAAAAAATCATCAAGGAAGAACTGTTCCGCGCCCGGCCCAATATTGCGTTTCTTCTGGAAGAAGAAGGCGAGATAAACCTGGGGGACGGTAGTGGCCGCTGGATTGTGGACCCGCTGGACGGCACAACAAATTTTCTTCATGGAATCCCGCACTTTTGTATTTCCATCGCATTGGAACAAAAGGGCGAGATTACCGCCTGCGTTATTTATAACCCTATCACGGATGAGACCTATTGGGCGGAAAAAGGCCGGGGTGCCTTTCTGAATGAAATGAAAATCCGGGTTTCCGCCCGCCGCAACATGATAGACAGCCTGCTGGCCACCGGAATCCCCTTTCACGGYACGCCGGGCCATAAGGACTTCATCCACAGCCTGAGCACCATCATGGGCGAAGTGTCCGGCGTCCGGCGTTTTGGCTCCGCCGCCCTTGACCTAGCCTATGTTGCCGCCGGACGGTATGAAGGGTTTTGGGAAAAGAACCTGAATAAATGGGACATCGCCGCCGGCATCCTTCTGGTCCGGGAGGCAGGCGGCAGCGTCACCACCTTTGACGGCAAGGACAAAGCCTATGAAACCGGCGAAATTCTGGCGACCAACAATGTCATTCATGGGCCCCTATCCCGCCTGTTGGCCAAGGCCCGCAAAGCTGCCAAGGCTGATAACAAGGAGTCCTGAGCCATACTTTCGATGACCTCCGCATTATGGTTAAGCCTTCTCGCCGCCGCRCCGGACGCCGCAGTCACGGCAAATGCGGAGGTGCTGAACGAAAATATTTTCTTGCAAGCCCGCGAAGTGACCGAGATYAATCCCTTGCGGATTCAGTTTTTAAAGGGTGACGTTCAACTGACTGATARCAAGCGGGAAATGATCCGCCAATGGGCAAAAAAGGTCGCCAAATTTAATATCCAGGTCTATATCCACAGCTACGCCACGGCCCCCACGGGCATACGCAATTTAACGCCCGAAACCGCCCGCCATGAAGCCATACGTATCGCCTTTAACAGGGGATTAATGGCAAAAAACTTCCTTGAGCAGAACGGCATCAGTCAAAACAGACTGATATTGAAATCAATCGGCCCGCAACAAGGCCATGAAAACGACAGCATCACCATCACAAGCCGCCGGGATTGAATGGCTATGGTAGATAAAAATCAAATAGCCATATTTGTGGATGCGGATGCCTGCCCGGTTAAGGATGAAATCCTTAAAGTATCTTACCGCCACGGGCTTAAAGTCTATATTGTCAGCAATCAATGGATGCGTATGGAGGTTGGGCCTCTGGTGCAGAAAATTGTTGTGCCTGATGGTCCCGATGCCGCCGATGACTGGATTGCGGACCATATTGACAGCAATGGCATCGCCGTGACCGCTGATATTCTGCTGGCCAAAAGATGCCTTGATAAGGATGCCATCGTAATCGGACCAACGGGCAAGGCTTTTTCACCGGATAATATCGGTATGGCCGTTGCCATGCGTGACCTGAAGGCCCACCTCAGGGAAACCGGCGAGAGCAAGGGCTATAACCCGATCTTTACCAAATCTGACAAATCCAGTTTCCTGCAAGCTCTAGAGAAAGAAATCCAGCGCAAGTTAAACGCCTGAGATCAAGCCTTTTTCGACCATCCGCCTTGCTCTGTCTGCTGCCAGTAGGTCAGGTCATAGCCCGCCTCTTTATAGCTTTTCCACCGCACCCGCGCCGCTAAAACCGCCGCATCATCCGTGCCGTCGAACATCTCAAGACAGCGATCATATTTATCCAGCAAATCCGATTCCATACTGTCCACCAATATTAAAACCGTGGCCCCTGCCGGATTCTCATCCCCTGTGGTCAGGTAAATTGGCTGATCTTCTGAAAATTTGTCCTTCATGGTGCCGTGGGGCAAGAAGCTGCTTTTGCGGAAAGTCCAGAGAATATGATCAAGCTCTTTCATGCGGTCTTCCGACCCGACCTTGACCACCGCCCGCAGTCCTGCCCCGGCCACTTTTTCCAGCAACTTTGGCAAAGCAACAGTCAACGGCAGGTGCAACAGATGATAAAAGCTGACCTCTGTCATTTGAGATARGTTTCTTTAGAAATTACCGGCCTAATCCTCATAAAACTCACGTACCAGCTGATCCAGAAGCCGAACCCCGTATCCGGTGGCTCCCCGGTCCGCAACGTCGGAAGCTTCTGTTTTCCAGGCTGTCCCGGCAATATCAATATGAACCCATGGCACATCATTGACAAAACGTTGCAGGAATTGCGCCGCCGTGATGCTACCGGCATATTTGCCGCCAATGTTCTTCATATCGGCAATTTTGGAATCAATCAGCTTGTCATAGGCTTTGCCGATGGGCATCCGCCAAACCAGCTCATCCACCTGCGCGCCTGCCTTGGCCAGATTTTCGCACAGGTCATCATCATTGGAGAATATCCCGGCATATTCATGGCCCAAGGCCACCATCATGGCGCCGGTCAGGGTGGCAAGGTCAATGATAAACTTTGGCTGGAAACGATCCTGTGTGTACCAGAGCGCATCGGCAAGCACCAGACGGCCTTCCGCGTCCGTATTGATCACTTCGATGGTCTGGCCGGACATGCTGGTGACCACATCTCCGGGCCGCTGGGCCGTGCTGGACGGCATGTTTTCCACAAGCCCCACAACCCCGATGGCATTCACCTTGGCATTCCGTCCCGCCAGGGCCAACATGGCACCAACCACGGCGGCGGACCCGCCCATATCAAACTTCATATCCTCCATCCCCGCACCGGGCTTCAAGGATATTCCGCCCGTATCAAAAGTGACCCCTTTGCCCACAAAGGCCACCGGCGGTTCATCGTCATTTTCCGAACCATTCCAATGCATGATCACCAGATGGGATTCGCAGGCACTGCCCTGCCCCACGCCCAGCAACGCCCCCATGCCCAATTCATCCATCTGATCCTCGGCAAGGATTTCCACATCAATGCCCACGTCCGACAATTCCTTGATCTTTTCGGCATAGCTTTCCGGGTAAACCACATTGCCCGGCTCCGTCACCAGATCACGGGCAAAGCTCACACCGTCCGCCACCCGGTCCAGATCGTCAAATATATTTTGCGCACCTGTCTGGGCGGCGCACATAATTTCTACCCCAATGATAGACGGGTTTTTCGCCTCTTCCTGTTTGGTGAAATATTTATCAAACCGGTAACGGCGCAGACGAATCCCTAAGGCCAGATTAGCCGCGAATTCCGCGCCGGAGATATTGGCCTTTTTCGGCGCGTCGGCCGCAATGGACAGGCTTTCATCCCCACAAGCAATCAGCTTTGCCATAATTTTGCCGCCAATTTTTTGTGATTTTACCTCATCAAGATCCGCCTCATCCCCAAGCCCCATAACCAGAACCCGGTTGATGTCCAGCCCCGCAGGGGCCACAAGATCAATGGACTGGCCAAATTTTCCGTCAAAATGACCAACCATCATGGCCCGGCTGACAAGGCCATCCGTCGCCTTGTCCACTTTGCTGGCACTGGCCGATAATTCCCGATCGCTATATACGAAAATGACGTGAGAATCAGAGGTAGGCGCGCTATTCTTGATAAATTTTATATTCATTATTGCCTCAATTGTGACCAACTATATTTTTATGCAGTTCCATAATGACTGATACTGCTGTAAAAGTCATTGCGCAAGTGTAAATTATTACTTATTTCAACGCCATACCTCAAGGTGGTAAAATAAGAATAGGCAACCAAAAGAAAAATATGTAAATAACATTATATGGTATTCAGAATAATTCTTATAGGCCTGTTATCAGGGAGTTTCTTGTCAGCATCTGCGCGCGCCAGCCATGCTGATGACAAAGGCGTTGCCGCTGATCCGCAAAAGAAAGTTAATTTCTCCGCCGGAAAAATTGAATATGACGGGGACAATAACCTGATCACCGCCACCGGGGATGTCACCCTGTTTCAGGAAGGTAAAGTCCTGAAAGCCGACAAGGTTGTCTTTAACCGCAAAACGCAGGAAGTCCACGCCACCGGCAATATTACCATCCGTGATAATAATGGAAATATCATGTTTTTGTCGGAAACGGTTCTTAAAGRCGGCCTGAAAGAAGGCTTCATCAGGAATGTCCGGGTTTTATTTTCTGATGATGGTCACCTTGTGGCCCGTGAAGGCACCCGCATTGGCGGTAAGACTATATTTAAGCAGGCGGCCTATTCCCCCTGCAAGACATGCAACAGGGACGGCCAGCGCGAACCCCTATGGCAAATCAGGGCCGATACCATCACCCATGACGAGAATGACAAAGTAATCCGTTATAAAAATGTGGTTCTGGAAATTGGCGGTATTCCTATTATATACACCCCGTATTTTTCTCATCCGGACCCGACCGTACATTCCGCCTCAGGGTTATTAACACCGGAATTCGGCACATCGTCAGAGTTGGGCCTCAATGTAACTGTACCCTATTATTTCACCCTGGCCCCGAATAAAGACATCACGCTGGAGCCTATCTTTACCTCCAAAGAAGGCGTTGTTCTGGCCGGGACCTATCGCCAAAACACAGGWAATGGCCAGTTCTTTATTAACGGGTCCGCCACCAATGCCCTTGACCGGGATATCGGGCAGATTAGCACCGGCAAGCGGGAAGTTCGGGGACATATATTCTCCGGCGGTAAATTTGATCTGGACARMCTSRAWYTSATYRGCGRCAAATGGCAATGGGACTATGCCCTGCGCTGGGTCAGTGATGACACCTACCTGCGCCGTTATTATCAGGACCGATCCGATGTTCTGAAAAGTCACGCCAAAATAGAAAATTTCACCGGGCGTAATTATTTCACCGCTGGCCTATATGGCTTTCAGGGGCTTGACGAGGAAGACAACAGTGCCACCACCGGACAGGCCCTGCCCGCTTTTGACCTTAATCTTGCCTCCACCCCCGGCAAATGGGGTAATCAGTTTACCATTGATGCCAGCGGGGTTGCCATCGTGCGCACCGGCGGGCTGAATTCACAGCGCGTAAGCCTTGATGCGGCATGGAAACTGCCTCTGAAAACCAGCCTTGGTGATTTCTATACTTTTACCGCCAGCCTGCGSGGTGATATTTTTCGCATCACGTCAGCAGATAAACAGGACCAGCCCATTCACGGCGGCAAAGATGGCACCTACAGCCGTATCCTGCCGAAATTTGCCGTTGACTGGAAACTGCCCTTCATCAATAACGGGGAAAGCACCCAGCAGATCATTGAACCGCTGGTGTCGATCATTTTTGCCCCGAACAATCAAAATACCCGTGACATCGTCAATGAAGACAGCCGAAATTTTGAATTTGATGAGAATAACCTGTTCAGTCACAATCGCTATAACGGTTATGACCGGTGGGAGGGCGGCACCCGGGTAAATTACGGCATCCGCTATTCCCTCTATGCCGGAAAGRTCAGCGCCATTGCCACCATTGGCCAGAGCTTCCGTCTGCAATCTTCGGAAACCTTTCCCATAGGCAGTGGCTTTGAAGGCAAGTCATCGGACTTTGTCGGGCGGCTCGATCTGATCCTTGGCGATTATATTGATTATGTTCACCGTTTCAGGCTGGATAGAAACAGCCTTAGATTACGGCGCAATGAGATGATTTTTTCCGGCGGAACCAAAAAAATTCGTGCGTCGGTTCGTTATCTTGACCTTGACCGGGCGGGCCTTGACCTGAGCAATACAGAATTGAAAAATAACAAGGAACTGGGCCTTGGCCTGCGTTATCTCTTTACTGATAGCTGGACCGTTCATGGAAACTGGGTCCATGATTTACTTAAAAAAGACACAATTTCATATGAAGCTGGCATTAAATTCAAGAATCAATGTCTGGAGTTTGGTTTGAGTTTTGAAAAGCGGCTTACCACTGACCGTGATATTACCCCGTCCACCATATTTCACTTGAGATTGGTATTAAAACATCTGGGCTGATTTTGCCTTTTGATTTTTCAGACGTTTACCAGTATAGATGTGTATTAATTTTCGGGGACAGGGTCAAAACATTATATAAAAACTGAGTATATTTAAAATGAAGATTAAATTTGTTGTAACAAGATTCAAGTCAGGCGCAGTAGCTGTCCTCGCAAGCTTCCTGCTATTGCCCCAGGTCAGCCCGGCACAACAAGCCGCTGATACACAGGAATTGCGCGATGTACAACAGATTGTTGCAGTCGTAAATGACAGCCCGATTTCACTTTATGATCTAAAGCAACGGGTGTTGCTGTTCATTATTTCATCGGGCAGCAGACAGCGTTCCCAACAGGAACAGCAATATTTAAACCAGCAAGCCCTGCAAAGCCTTGTTGATGACAAATTGAAAACCCAGGAAGCGGAAAAATATAAAACCGTTATCAGCAAGAAAGAACTGGAACAATCCTTTGCCACYTATGCCCAGCAAATGAGACTAACGCCCAARCARCTRGAGGARCAGCTKAACAAGGCCGGTATCCGCAAGGAATCCATGTTGCWWCAGRTTGAGGCMWSTCTGGCMTGGGAACARRTTGTYGGCGGCCTTCTYATGCCTCAGGTCAGCATCAGTGATGAGGAAATCTATGGTATTCTGGACCGTATGAATCATAACAAAGGACAGGAAGAGTTCCACCCGYTGGAAATYTTCCTTTTGGTGTCTGACAACGAAAAAAGAGATGAAACCAGAATTGCCGCCAAAAGAATAGTTGAACAACTCAGAAAAAAAGCGTCCTTTCAGGTCATGGCCCGTCAATTTTCCCAATCAACCACGTCTGCGGTTGGCGGCGATCTCGGCTGGCTTATGAAATCMCAGCTCAGCCCGGAAATAGCAGATACACTGGAAGAAATGGAACAGGGTGACATTTCAGACCCCGTTGAAACAGAAGACGGTTTTTATATCCTCCAAATGGCCGGAAAAAGACAGGTTCTAACGGCGTCAGAAACCGATGCCCGTGTGGACCTGCAACATCTGTTTTTTGAAGTATCCGACAAAGCCAAGGACGAAGAATTGGCCGCTTTGGAAAAAACCGTTGCCGCCGCCGCCGCAAAAATTGAGACTTGTGATAATTTGAAAGAACAGGGCAARGAACTCGGTGCCAAGGAAACRGGAAGCCTTGGAAATCTGGCCATCTCGGATCTGCCCAAAAACCTGCATAAAACCATATTGGACCTRAAARTTGGTCATGCCAGTGCCCCGGTAAAGGAGCCCAATGGTTACCGTGTATTTGTTGTTTGTGGCCGTGAAGACCCCAAAATTCGTATGCCGGACTATGATAGTATAGAAGGTAGCCTGTCACAGCAGCGGGTTGGCCTGATCGCCCGCCGTCACCTCAGGGACTTAAGGCGCGATGCCATCATCGACTATAAATAAATCTCTGCCTTTCGCCCTGTCTATCGGCGAACCTGCAGGCATTGGTCCCGAAATTATACTGAARTCATGGGCCGGAAAATCACGTCATGATCTGCCGCCMTTTTTYGTTATTGGCCGTTTGGAAATYTTCRCCAAAACRRTGCKSGMWYTGGGGTTGAATATCCCCCTCCAATCAATTCGCGAAACRGCAGAAGTAAWGGATATTTTCCCAAAAGCCCTGCCAGTATTATGTCTTGAGGATGAGGCGGATTTTAATTTCGGGATGGCGTCCACCCAAACCGCKCCYATGGTCCTGAAATCCATAGAAACGGCTGTTCAGCTTATTTTAGAAGGCCRGGCCGCCGGGCTGGTTACAGCCCCCATTCAGAAATCTGTATTATATGAAGCGGGCTTTACTTGTCCCGGCCATACGGAGTATYTGGCGGAGCTTTGYAAKTCAAMCACTCCYCCGGTCATGATRCTCMTRTCCGATGAATTGCGCGTTGTYCCTCTGACCATTCACAGGGCCATTGCGGAGGTTCCCGGTGCGATAACGGCGGAGCTTATCGAACAAACATGCCATACGCTCCATACCGCCTTAAAACAGGATTTTGGAATTGAAAATCCACGCATTTCTGTGGCCGGCCTGAACCCTCACGCGGGCGAAGGTGGCAGCATGGGGCAGGAAGAACAGCTAGTYATCACCCCTGCCCTTGAACGTYTGCGGGATCAGGGCATGGATATTCGCGGCCCCCTGCCCGCCGATACCATGTTTCATGCCGCCGCCCGCACCAGCTATGATGCCGCGCTCTGCATGTATCATGATCAGGCCCTTTTGCCGCTCAAGACCCTTGATTTTGACGGCGGGGTTAATGTAACCCTTGGCCTGCCCATCGTGCGTACTTCRCCCGACCAYGGGACAGCATTGGATATTGCCGGAAAAAATCTGGCMAGCCCCAACAGCATGATCAATGCCCTGAAACAGGCGGAAAAAATTCACCTGAACCGGGCRAAATCTCATGTATGAAGACGGCCTGCCCCCGCTCCGGGAGGTGATCAGTGGTTTCGGCCTGAACGCCAAAAAATCGTTGGGCCAGAATTTCCTCACCGACCTTAACCTGACCGGAAAGATCGCCCGCASYGCCAATGGCCTTGGGGGATGTGATCTGAAAGATTCAATCATTTATGAGGTCGGCCCCGGCCCCGGTGCCCTGACCCGCGCGCTGCTCATGAATGGCGCGCATCGGGTGGTTGCCGTTGAAATGGACCCCAGATGCATTGAGGCTCAAAAAGAAATTCAGGTTGCCTATCCGGGCAAACTTGATGTCTTTCAGGGCGATGCGCTGAAAATGGATGAACAGACGTTAATCGGTGATACCGGGGGCCGGCCGGTCAAAATCATTGCCAATCTGCCCTATAATGTGGGGACGGCTTTGCTGGTGAAATGGTTGACCCTCAAGGGCTGGAAACCGTGGTATAGCTCACTTACCCTTATGTTTCAAAAAGAGGTRGGTCAACGCATCATTGCCGCGCCGCGCACGAAGGCTTACGGGCGATTGTCGGTRYTRGGYCAATATCGGGCTGAAGCTAAGATTATGTTTGACGTTCCGGCCCGKGCCTTTATCCCGCCGCCCAAAGTGACCTCCTGCATTGTGGCCATCACTCCTAAAGAARAACAGCCAGAGACACCGAAACAGGAAATATTGGAAAAAGTTGTTTATGCCGCCTTCAACCAACGGCGCAAGATGCTCCGCACCAGTTTGAAGGCTTTGGGCCAGGACCCGTTGCCTTTTCTGAAAGCCGCCGAAATCACGGAAACATGCCGCGCCGAAGAACTCACGATCAAGGATTTTTGCCGTCTGGCAAAGGCCTATTCCTCGCCRGTGATTTCATGAACAAAAGATACAAGGCCCTTTTGCCGTGATCTTTTTAACCGTTCCGTTTGAAGAATAGAAAAAAGCTGTTGTTCCGCTTTCTCCAGATCATCGTTAATAATAATATAATCATATTCCGCCCAATGGCTGATTTCCTGATTGGCCTTTGACATGCGTTTGGCGACCACTTCCGCGCTGTCCTGCGCCCGCTGTTTCAGGCGGCGTTCAAGCTCCGGTTTACTGGGCGGCAGGATGAATACCCGAACAAGGTCTTTGGCCACTTTCTGGGACAGCTGCTGGGTTCCCTGCCAGTCAATATCAAACAATACATCCCGCCCGGCTTCCATGGCCTGCTCAACCGRGGCCGCCGGGGTGCCRTAATAATTATCAAACACCTTGGCATGTTCCAGAAAGCCGTCCTGCTCAACCAACCTYTCAAATTCAKCRATGGAGACAAARTTATAATCCACMCCGTCCMSYTCRCCGGGCCGTGGYTTTCGRGTGGTCATGGAAATGGACAGGGCAATATTCTTATCCTTGTCCAGCAACAGCCGCGATAATGTGGATTTTCCGGCTCCTGATGGGGAAGACAGGACCAATAACAGGCCCCGGCGTTCAATATTTCTGGTCATGGTCTCACTCAATATTCTGGACCTGTTCGCGGAATTGATCAATGGCGGTTTTTAGGGACAACCCCACATCGGTCAGGCGAATGTCTGCGGCTTTGCTGCATAATGTATTGGCCTCCCGGTTAAATTCCTGGGTCAGAAAATCCAGCTTCCGGCCAATCTGACCATTCGCCTTCATATGAGTGCGTCCGGCCTCTATATGGGCATATAGCCGGTCAATTTCTTCCTTGATGTCCGCCTTGGTGGCCAGYAAAACCACCTCYTGWGCRATACGTTCCGGGTCAATGGCATTGCTGTCGCTCAACAGGGCRTTRACCTTGTCCATATAGCGTTGTCTGATCAGGTCCGGCATTTCTGTTGCCAGACTGTCYGCCTGTTTCACCAGRCGYTCAATCTCATCCAGCAGYTCAGCCAATACYGTCTGCAAAGCCGCGCCCTCCACATCGCGGGCCGCCTTAAAGGCAATCAACGTTTCTTCAAAGGACGCAGAGAGGGCCGCATCACGGGCCTTTATGGTGGCKTCATCCTCTTCGGGCTCCACATATTGGATAACATCCCGCACGGTCATCAGCGCATCAAGGCCGGGTTGGGGCAAATGATTATCCATGGCGGTTTGGGTCGCGACCTCAACCAAGGCATCCAGCATTTTCTGATTAACCTTGAAATTCACRCCCTCCGTATCCCGGCTCAGTTGCAGATTGATATTCACCGAACCGCGTGCAATGGCCGCCTTCATGGCTTTGCGGGCCAYYTGTTCCACCCCGTCATAGCCAGATGGCACCCGGCACCGCACGTCAAGGGCGCGGCCATTGACACTTTTAATTTCCCACGTCCAGTGATAATTTTCCCAGCTCCCGGCAGTGCGGGCGAATCCTGTCATACTCGATAATGTCATTACATTTATATTTTCTATGTTAGAGTTAAAACAAGATATAACAGGAATAAACCCATATGAAAAATCCAAAATCCATTCTTATCACCGGTGGTAGCAGTGGACTGGGYGAGGCCATGGCCAAAGACTATGCCACGGAAGGCGTAACCCTGTTTTTATCCGGGCGTAATGAAGACCGGCTGAAAGCAGTTCAGGCGCAATGTCAATCTCTGGGCGCAGAGGTACATATTGCCCTCGTTGATACGRCGGATGAAACSGCCATGTCAGACTGGATTATAGCYTGYGATAAAAYAGCRYCKCTGGACCTGATCATCGCCAATGCGGGRATCGGGCTTGGCTATACAAARGATATGGATTTAGGCAKCCATACCAAACAGATTTTTGAGGTYAATGTGAACGGGGTCTTTAACACGGTTCAYCCRGCCATTCGCCTGATGCRRCCCCGGGGAAAAGGRCAGATCGCCRTCATATCYTCRCTGGCCGGTTATCACGGCCTGCCCACSGCCCCGGCCTATTCCACCAGCAARGTCTGTGTGAARGCYTAYGGYGAGGCCCTGCGCGGCCTTTATGCCMGTGACGGYATTGARATMAATGTGGTYTGCCCCGGCTTTGTYAAAAGCCGCATGACCGCCAGYAATAAATTCCCCATGCCTTTCCTGATGGAAACCGATAAAGCCATCAARGCCCTGCGCCRGGGTCTGGAAAAGAATCAGGCCCGGATTACCTTCCCGTGGCAACTGAGCCTCATATTCGGCTTTATGGTAAGATGTTTGCCGGAATGGCTGTTCGACCGAATTTTCCGGGTGATGCCGAAAAAGAGTTAGTTTTTACGCTCTTTTTCCAACCTGCGCCATTTTTTTACGTTTTTCAGGTGGTCCCGCAACCTTCTGGCGAAGGCATGGCCGCCTGTGCCGTCGGCGACAAAATAGAGGTCATCTGTCTCAAGAGGATGCAATACTGCCTCTATGGACGCGCGGCCCGGATGGGCAATTGGAGTAGGCGGYAGGCCTTTGAAACGATAGGTATTATAGGGATTATCAGACTTCAGATCCGATTTCCGGATCGGCCTGTCCAGAAAGCCCCGGCGGTCAATGCCGTAAATCACTGTCGGGTCCGTTTGCAGACGCATATTCTTGCGCAGGCGGTTGATAAACACCCCGGCGATATGGGCGCGCTCATGGTCAACGGCGGTTTCTTTCTCGACGATTGAAGCCAGAATAAGCGCATCCTCCACAGAAACAAAGGGCAGGTCGGCGGTCCGCTGATCCCATATTTCATCCATCAGGTCGAGCTGACGCACCTGCATGCGCCGAATGATCTCATGACGGTCTGTATTTCGGGTRTAATGATAGGTTTCCGGCAGGATTGAGCCTTCCCGGGGAAGGTCCAAAATCTGGCCGGTCAGATTTTCAAGGCTGTTCAGGTAATTGACRATYTGCCAGCTWGTCCAGCCCTCAACGATGGTCAGRCGATGTTGAACCACCTTGCCGCTGGACAATATCATCATAATGTCGAACATGCTCGAATAGGCGGGGATGGCAAATTCCCCGGCGCGCAAATCCCGTTCAAAACCGGATAATTTTACGCCCAGCTTAAAAATATTYTGATCAGTAATATAGCCATTCTGCTCTAGTTCCCATGCGGTGCGAATGACCCCCTGCCCCTTCGGCAAGAAATAAATTTCTTCCTGCACTATAGGGCCTGTCGCATGGAATTTTTCATAGCCCAGATAAAAAAACAGCGCCGCAAAGAGGGCGCTGCCTATAATCAACAGGATAATATATTTGCGTATCCCGGTCATGGGATAACGTTACACAGCCTTGAAAATCACGGATGCATTGGTGCCGCCAAAGCCAAAACTATTGGACAATACAGCCGTAATACCTGTTTTSCGCTGAGCTTCATGAGGGATTAGGTTAATGCCCTCAATACCCTCTGACGGATTATCCAGATTAAGGGTCGGCGGCAATTCACCGCGATTCATGGCAAGAATACTGAATATGGCCTCCGTACTRCCCGCCGCACCCAGCAAATGACCAATGGCGGATTTAGTCGATGACATGGCCACCTGYCCSGCCGCATCACCAAATATTCTTTTGACCGCRTTAAAYTCTATTTCATCGCCAAGCGGTGTTGAGGTGCCGTGRGCATTGATATAGCCAATGTCTTCAGGCGAAAGRCCCGCCCGYTTAAAGGCCGCCTTCATGGCGCGGAAACCGCCGCTACCATCCGGTGCCGGCGCCGTCACATGATAGGCATCCCCGCTAAGGCCGTAGCCCACAACCTCTGCATAAATRTGGGCATCGCGTTTTTTGGCRTGATCATATTCCTCAAGAATCAACATTCCGGCRCCCTCGCCAACGACGAAACCATCCCGGTCACGGTCGTAAGGACGGGACGCCTTATGCGGCGTATCATTGAAATGGGTGCTTAATGCCTTGGCTTGGGCAAATCCGGCAACGCCCATTTCACAAATGGCCGCTTCACCGCCGCCCGCAACCATAACATCCGCATCATCAAGGGCAATCATCCGCGCCGCATCGCCGATGGCATGGGTTCCCGTGGCGCAAGCGGTGACAATCGCATGGTTTGGGCCTTTCAACCCATTACGAATAGACACATTGCCGGAAATAAGATTAATCAGACAGCGGGGAATGAAGAACGGGCTGACCCGGCGTACGCCGCGCTCATTCATGATAATGGACTCTTTTTGAATGCCGGGAAGGCCCCCAATACCAGCCCCGGTTAAAACACCCGTACGCCACTGATCTTCGTCACTCTCCGGTTTCCAGCCCGCGTCTTCCAGCGCCATTTCTGCCGCCGCAATACCATACAGAATAAAGTCATCAATCCGGCGGCGTTCTTTTGCGCTCATCCAGTCATCGGGATTAAATGTRCCCTCACTGCCATCGCCAAGCGGAACTTCACAGGCAATTTTCGCCGTCAGGCCTTCAGGATCAAATCTGGTGATCGGTCCGGCRCCTGATTCCCCGGCAATAAGGCGTTTCCAGGTTTCTTCTACYCCGGAAGCCAGCGGGGTAACAAGCCCCAATCCTGTAACAACTACTCGTCTCATCATTTCATCTTTTCCCTTGTAATGACATGGCGTTAATTAAAAGCAGAATATACTAAAAATAACAAGACCGCGAATACTATATCTTTACAGTTAAAAGACACAGCATGTCGCGGCCAAAATTATTTTGCCGTACCTATGTTAACGGGCAACACAAGCCGGACTTATCAGGCATTCGCACTGATGAAATCAATAGCATCCTTCACGGTGAGGATTTTTTCGGCGGCATCATCGGGAATTTCACAACCGAATTCTTCTTCAAATGCCATCACGAGTTCAACGGTATCCAGGCTATCCGCGCCCAGATCATCAATGAAGCTTGAACTATCTGTAACCTTGTCGTCTTCAACGCCCAAATGTTCAACAACAATTTTTTTTACGCGTTCAGCTACGTCACTCATAATAATATCCCTATTTTCAGGGGGCGTTTAAGCCCGGGGTTTGATAATCACAAAAACAGTATTTAATACTCTATTTTCCTTTTGCAAGCAAAAGCAATAAAAAACTGAATTCAAATTGTTAAATAATATTTTCTAAATACGATTAATATTCTTCGGAGGCTTCCTAGCACATTACATCGGCCCTTGCCAAGAATAATATCATATCATGGCCATMCCGCCGTTAATATGAAGCGTCTGACCCGWCACATAAGCGGCCTCTGCGCTGGCCAGATACAATGCTCCWGCCGCAATTTCATCCGCAATGCCCAGCCTTTTCATGGGCACAYTGGCCAGAAGGTTATTCTTCTGGTCATCGGACAAACCATCTGTCATCGGGCTTTCAATAAAGCCCGGCGCAATACAGTTCACCGTAATATTGCGCGAGGCAAGYTCCTGRGCCAGACTTTTGGTCATGCCAATCATGCCYGCTTTCGAGGCCGCATAATTGGCCTGTCCCGGATTTCCGGTYACACCGACGATAGAAGTAATATTGATCATGCGGCCCCAACGGCGTTTCATCATGCCGCGCATCAGCCCTTGGGACAATTTAAAGGCCGCCTTCAAATTTACCTGCATYACATCGTCCCATTCATCGTCTTTCATACGCAGGGCGATATTATCGCGCGTGATACCCGCATTATTGACCAGAATATCCACCTGACCCAAAGCCKSCTCTGCCGCCTTGGGTAAAGCCGCCACAGACTCWGGGTCCGACAGRTTSGCCGGAACCACAAACGCCCGTTCGCCAAGCTCCGCCGCAAGCTGTTCCAATGGGTCCATCCGTGTGCCGGATAAAGCAATTTTCGCGCCGCTATTATACAGGGCCGTRGCAATGGCCTTGCCAAGGCCGCCAGAAGCCCCGGTCACCAAAGCACCTTTTCCGTCCAGATCAAACATTATTTATCTCCTGCTTTTACAAAGGCTTCAATATCGGCGGGGCTTTGCAGGGAAAGACCTGTCATATCCCGGCAGATACGCCGTACCATACCGGTCAGGACTTTGCCCGTACCGGCTTCAATCACCTTGCCTACGCCAAGCTCATTCATTTTAAGGATCGATTCCCGCCAACGYACCCGGCCMGTAACCTGTTCCACCAAATATTTTCGGATGTTTTCCGGGTCACTCTCCGGCGCCGCTGTCACATTGGCAATCACAGGCACACAGGGCGCAGAAATTACGGTTTCCGCCAGAGCATCCGCCATTTCATCGGCGGCAGGCTGCATCAGGGAACAATGAAARGGCGCACTGACCGGYAACAGRATRCCYCGCTTGGCNCCCNTTTTCTTTGGCRATTACAATGGCCCKTTCCACGGCCGCTTTATGGCCGCTGATGACCACYTGACCGTCCGCATTGTCATTRGCYGCSGTGCAGACCTCRCCCYCGGCGGCTTCYTTGGCRACYTCTTCTGCYACATCRAANNTTCAGGCCCAGTATGGCCGCCATRGCCCCCACCCCGACCGGAACCGCCCGTTGCATGGCCTCRCCCCGCAATTTAAGYARCCGCGCCGTATCAGCCAATCCWATGGCCCCGGAAGCCGTMARCGCCGAATATTCGCCCAGAGAATGACCGGCYACATARGACGCCACCTGATCCAGCTTTACATCGAAATCTTTTTCCAACACCCGTATCACGGCCATACTRACYGCCATCAGGGCRGGCTGTGCATTTTGGGTCAGGGTCAGGTCATCTTGCGGCCCGTCAAACATCAGTCCAGACAGATTTTGCCCCARKGCATCRTTTATTTCTTCAAAAACCTGCGCGGCAACCGGCATATTCTCGGCCAGTTCCCGGCCCATGCCGACGGTCTGGCTACCCTGACCGGGGAAAACAAATGCGCTGCTCATAATATGGAAAATCCTCTTTATCACTTTTATCTGGAATATGTCATAGCAACTGGCACAATTCTGTCAAGAATTCTGTTGCCTTTCAAAGCCAAAATATACCTTGTTATTAGCATACTTTCCTGTATATTGCGCCGCGTCAGGGTGTTCTTGTTTGGAACGCCTCGGTTTGCTGTGTCGGTTAATTATATAATGTGACGATTTGATATTCGTAATCACCCCGCCCGAAAAACCGTTAAATGAACATTAAACACAAGGAGTAGCCTGCGAATGGCTTTTTATGAACATATATTTATCGCGCGCCAGGATATCCAGCCTCAACAGGTTGAAGCGATTACCAAAGATTTAACCAAAATCGTTGAAGATAATGGCGGCAAAGTAACCAAGTCGGAACAATGGGGTCTGCGTTCCCTTGCCTACCGGATTAAAAAATACAAAAAAGGTCACTATGTCCTGCTGAACATTGATGGTTCTATTGATGCAATTTCCGAGCTGGAACGTAATGAGCGTCTGCATGAAGATGTGGTTCGTTTCATGACAATCCGGGTTGAAGAACTGGAAAAAGGCGATTCTGTGGTTCTGCGTTCAAGAGACCGCGAGGGACGTCCTTCACGTTTTGAAAACAGAGACAGTCGTCCRCCCCGCTTTGGCAATAACAAGCCTTCAGAGAAATCTGAAGCCGCAAAGACAGCATAGGAGACCTTCACATGGCTGAACAACGTTCCGAAGGCGGCAACACCCGCCGCCCCTTTTTCAGACGCCGCAARAGCTGTCCTTTTTCCGGGGCCAATGCCCAGACAATCGACTATAAAGATGTGCGGATGCTGACCAAATTCATTTCCGAGCGCGGCAAGATTGTACCAAGCCGGATCACTGCCGTTTCCACCAAGAAACAGCGCGAGTTGGCCAAAGCGATCAAACGCGCCCGTAATCTGGCACTTTTGCCATACATTATTCAATAGGGAGAATGAAAAATGGAAATCATACTTCTTGAACGCGTCCGCAAATTGGGCCAAATCGGTGACACGGTAACCGTAAAAGACGGGTACGCCCGTAACTTCCTGTTGCCCCAGAAAAAAGCCCTGCGGTCCAACAAGACCAACCGGGCCTATTTTGAAACCCAGCGCGTCCAGATCGAAACCCGTAACCTTGAAGCCAAGAATGAGGCCGAGACGGTATCAGCGAAACTGGACGGCGTATCGGCAATCATCATCCGTCAGGCCGGCGAATCCGGCAACCTCTTTGGTTCCGTATCTGCCCGTGATATTGCGGCGGCCCTTGATGAGCAGGACATGAAAGTCAACCGTACTCAGGTTATCATGGACCATGCCATCAAATATCTTGGCATATACAAGATTGAGATCAAGCTTCACGCCGAAGTCTCCGCCAAAATTGAAATCAACATCGCGCGCTCTGTCGAGGAAGCCGAGATGCAGGCCAAGGGCCTTGATGCCAAGACAGCCGAAGAAGAGCTGGACGTTTCCGTGGAAGACTACTTTGAAAACGAAGAAGATTCAGAAGCGGCCATGGCGGCTGATACTGAAGATGACGCGGAAGAAGTCATTGCAGAGGACGTATCTGAAGAAGCGCCTGAGGAAGAAAAAAGCGAATAATTTACGCTTGATTTTACAAGTTTTTAGAAAGGGCTGCTTGATGAAGCGGCCCTTTTCTTTTATGCTGTCGCTTTGATAAAGATATTGATTAAGCATATATGACAGATTTTCCAGATATTCCTGTTGATGACAGCGGCGGTGACGATAATATTGTTGCCTATGATGCGGCAGGTTTCCGCCAAACGCCCCATAATCTTGAGGCGGAACAGGCGTTGCTCGGGGCTATTCTGGTTAATAATGATGCCCTGGAAAAAGTGCAGGACTTTCTGACTGAAGATCACTTTATCAATCCGGCCCATGGCAAGATTTATCAGGCCAGCAGCAAGCTTATCGAAAAGGGATTGATCGCCTCCCCGGTCACCTTAAAACCCTATTTCGAGAATGAGGACAGCCTGTCAGAGATTGGCGGCGCGGAATATCTTGCCCGCCTGGCCGGGGCCGCCGTTTCCATCATCAATAGCGCCGAATATGGTCAGATCATCCACCAGATGGCCATCAAGCGCGAATTGATCAGCGTCGGCACCGATATTGTCAATAGTGCCTATGACCATAACGTGGATAATACGGCGCAGGATCAGATCGAAGAAGCTGAAAGGCATCTCTATAGCCTAGCAGAGCAGGGTAGCAGCGACGGCGGTTTCAAAAGCTTCGCCAAATCCGCCACTGATGCCATCAGCATTATTGAAATGGCTTTTAAACGCGGCGGCAAGCTGGCCGGGAAAACCACCGGCTTTGACAGCATAAACAAGCATATTGGCGGTCTGCATAAATCTGACCTTATGATTCTTGCGGGTCGTCCGGCCATGGGGAAAACCGCACTGGCCACCAATATCGCCTTTAACACGGCCAAGGCCTACCGGGATGATATGGCGCTGGGAATCCCGCACGCAGAAAGTAAAGGGGCCGTGGTTGCCTTCTTCTCGCTGGAAATGGCCGCAGATCAGCTGGCCGCTCGTATTCTGGCGGAGCAGGCAGATCTATCATCACAGGACATGCGTCAGGGCAAGCTTAATCAGGACCAGTTCAACAAGCTGGCCAGAACGGCGCAGGATCTGGAAGAATTACCGCTTTATATTGATGACACCGCTGCTTTAAGCATCGGGGCGCTCAGAACCCGCGCCCGACGTCTGAAACGTCAGCATGGGGTTGGATTGGTCATCGTTGACTATCTGCAATTGCTCACCGGAACCGGGCGCGGCAACCGGGGGCCGGAAAACCGGGTTCAGGAAATTTCCGAAATTACCCGTGGTTTAAAGGGTTTGGCCAAAGAACTTAAAATTCCGGTTCTGGCCCTGTCYCAATTAAGCCGGGCGATCGAATCACGGGAAAACAAACGGCCCCTGCTGTCAGACCTTCGGGAATCAGGCTCCATTGAGCAGGACGCGGATATGGTTACCTTTGTCTACCGCCCGGAATATTACCAYAAACAGCAAGAGCCGGACCCCGATACGGCGGAGCATCTCCAATGGATGGAAGAAGGCGACAGGCTGGAGGGCCGGGCGGAATTTATCATTGGCAAGCAACGTCATGGCCCGACCGGAATCATCACCCTGCAATTTGAAGCCCATATCACCAAATTCTCGGACCTGCCCACCTCTGATGACTATCTGCCGGAGAAAAATGACTGATGACTTCCGGGGATTTTCCGTCAGATGCGCAGGCCACCCTGACCATTTACCTCGGGGCGATCATTGAAAATTACAAGAGCTGCCGCCAACTGGCCGGGGGCATTGAATCGGCGGCCATGGTCAAGGCGGATGCCTACGGTATGGGCATTGCGCAGGTGGCCCCGGCCCTGTTTAATAAGGCGGGTTGCCAGATTTTTTTCGTCGCCAATCTTGCCGAGGCCCTGAAATTACGCCGGGTCACGMCGCAAGCGATCATTTATGTTCTCAACGGCATTTTCCCCGGCCACCTGGACTATTTCGCCCGCCATGATATTCGCCCCGTRCTGAATGATCTGGRRCAGGTRAAACTCTGGGCWGATTTTYRYYCGGRAAAKCCCCTGCCCTGTGCCATCCATTTTGATACCGGCATCAACCGATTGGGCCTCTCGCCCACAGAAACGGGGCAATTCATTAATGATGGGACGATGCGGCTAAAGTTGAATATTGCCCTGATTATGAGCCATCTGGCCTGTTCAGATGACAGAAAAAGCCCCATGAACCGGAAACAGCTGGATGATTTTAGAATAATCACCAAACAATTCCCCGGCATCCCGGCCAGCCTTGCCAAYTCCGGSGGTATTCTGCTGGGGCCGGATTATCATTTTGATCTGGTTCGCCCCGGCCTGTTGYTGTTTGGCGGYAACCCGCGCGCRGGACAAATGCCSGAAGGCATYAAACCTGTTTTCCGCATTACCGGRAAAATCCTGCAAATYCGTRAGRYCRYGCCCGGCGATWCYGTGGGCTACGGGGCCACATGGCGCRCGGRCARRCCCCGCCATATTGCGACCATAAAYATTGGCTATGCCGATGGATATCTACAGATGTTCAATAATTGTGGCCGGGTTTATGCGGGCGGTAAAGAACTTGCCGTTGTGGGACGCGTGTCCATGGATATGATCGCCGTTGACGTSACRGATATAACAATCAGTGCCGGCGATGATGTGGAACTGCTCGGCGAACATATAACACTTGAAATGGCGTCGGAAGTCTCTACCTTAAGCCAATATGAAATACTGACCGGGGTCAGGGAAAGATACCAGCGAATTTATTCTTTAAACGATTAGGTGCCCATATGAATTTTCTAGCCGTCATCGGACGGATAACATTTGGTTTTCTGCAGGCCGCAGGACGGCTCGGGATTTTTACCGGATATGCATTAGCTCATATGTTTACCCCGCCATTTTATTTCCGGTCCCTGATGCGTCAGTTCATAACCATCGGCTATTATTCCCTGCCCGTGGTCGGGCTGACCGCCCTGTTTACCGGCGCGGCTCTGGCGCTGAATATTTATGAGGGCGGATCAAGATTTAATGCGGCAAGCGTTCTGCCCAGCATTGTTGTTATTGGCATCGTACGCGAGCTTGGCCCGGTTCTCTGCGGATTGATCGTTGCCGGACGGGTCAGTGCCTCCATGGCGGCGGAGCTTGGCACCATGCGGGTTACGGAACAGATTGACGCCATGGCCACCCTGTCCACGGACCCCTATAAATATCTTATAGCCCCGCGCATCATTGCCACCACCCTGATGATGCCCTTCATGCTGGTCATCGTTGCCGATGCCATCGGGGTTATGGGYGGCTATCTCATTGCCACCGAAAAGCTCGGTTTTAATTCCAGCAGCTATATGCGCCTGACCATAGATTTTCTTGAACCGGCCGATGTATATGCCAGCCTGACYAAAGCGGCTGTTTTCGGCTTTTTCATCTCGCTCATGGGATGTTATCACGGGTATCACAGCCGGGGCGGCGCACAGGGCGTGGGYATTTCAACCACCAATGCGGTGGTATCGGCCTGTATGCTGATCCTGTTATCAAACTATATCGTAACGGAGATGTTTTTCGCATCATGACCATCACGCCAAAAATAAGCCTGAAGGGCCTCCATAAAGCATTCGGACCAAAAGTGGTTCTGGATAGTGTAAATCTTGATGTCATGCCCGGTGAATCCATGGTGATCATCGGCGGCTCCGGTTCCGGAAAATCCGTGACCCTGAAATGTATTCTSGGGCTTTTACAGCCGGAYAGCGGCAGCATCAAAGTAGACGGCGAAGAAACCGTKGGCCTGCGCGGCAGTAACCGCAAGCGGCTCCAGAAAAAATTCGGCATGCTGTTTCAGGGGGGAGCCCTGTTTGACAGCCTTCCGGTCTGGGAGAATATCGCCTTTGGCCTGCTGGCCGAAAGCAAAGTCACCCGCAAGCAGGCCATGGAGATTGCCGTGGAAAACCTGCGCAGTGTGGGCCTTAGCCCCGATGTGGCCCGCCTCAGCCCCGCCGAACTGTCTGGCGGCATGCAGAAACGGGTCGGGCTTGCCCGCGCTATCGCCATCAAGCCGGAAATTATCTTTTTCGATGAGCCGACCACCGGCCTTGACCCGATCATGGCCGATGTGATCAATGAATTGATTGTGGAACGGGTCAAAGAGATGGGCGTCACCGCCCTGACCATCACCCATGATATGTCCAGCGTGCGCAAAATCGCCGACAAGGTAGCCATGATCTATAACGGCAATATCATCTGGACCGGACCGCGCAGTGACATTGACAGCAGCGGCAATGATTATGTGGAACAATTCATTCATGGGCGCGCCGAAGGCCCGATCCAGATGGAAGTCCTGAAAGCATAAATATGGCCAAGCCGCGCAAAATTTATGTCTGTCAGTCCTGCGGGGCCATCTCGGGCAAATGGGCCGGACAGTGCGAGGCCTGCAACGAATGGAACAGCATTGTCGAGGAACAGGATGTCACCCATCCGGCAGGCCTGGGCAAGGCCACCCCCAATCAGGCCAAAGGCCGGGTCATTGAGCTAAGTGCCCTTGAGGGAGAGGACACCCCGCCGCCACGCATGATTTCCACTATCAATGAATTTGACCGGGCCTGCGGAGGCGGTCTGGTGCCCGGCTCGGCCATACTTATTGGCGGCGATCCCGGCATCGGTAAATCCACCATTCTACTGCAGGCCGTCAGCAAGCTGGCAAATAATGGCATCAACAGCATCTATATCTCCGGCGAAGAATCCATATCACAGGTTCGTATGCGCGCCAAACGCCTAAATCTGCACCAAAGCCCGGTTCGGCTTGGGGCCGAAACAAATCTGCGCGATATTCTGACCACGCTGGACAAACAGACGGGCCTGCAAGTGGTGGTCATTGACAGTATTCAGACCATGTATGCCGATACGGTCAGCAGTGCGCCCGGCACGGTCAGTCAGGTCCGCACCTGTGCCCAGGAATTGATCCGCTATGCCAAGCGCAAGAATGTCTGTATTTTTCTGGTGGGCCATGTGACCAAGGATGGACAGATTGCCGGCCCCCGGGTTCTGGAACATATGGTTGATACTGTGCTGTATTTTGAAGGCGACAGGGGGCATCAGTTCCGCATCCTGCGCGCAGTTAAAAACCGGTTCGGTGGCACCGATGAAATCGGCGTTTTTGAAATGAGCGACCTTGGCCTGCAGGAAGTCTCAAACCCCTCTGCCCTCTTTATCGGCAATCGGTCCGGTGACATCAGCGGCTCAGCCATTTTCGCCGGTATGGAAGGCTCACGGCCCATGCTGGTGGAGATACAGGCCCTTGTCGCCCCCTCCTCCCTCGGCCAGCCCCGCCGGGCAGTAGTCGGCTGGGACAACGGGCGGCTGGCCATGATCATTGCGGTGCTGGATGCCCGTTGCGGCCTTGGGCTTGGGGCCTATGATATTTATTTGAATGTGGCGGGTGGCCTGCGCATTACGGAACCGGCGGCAGATATGGCGGTGGCGGCGGCCTTGATTTCGTCACTTTCAGATCGTCCAATACCCGAAGAGACCATTTTGTTCGGTGAGATCAGCCTGTCCGGYGAAATCAGGCCGGTATCGCAGGCCGATGCCCGGCTGAAAGAATCYTCAAAACTTGGTTTTATACAGGCCTATATGCCGTCCAACATCAAAAATACGGGCAAGGGCCTGAAACGCATAGAACTTGACCAGATCATCAAATTAGTTGATCTTGTAGCTGGTGACGCATTATAGAGAATTTTAATGAATGAATTGACCCAAGGCATATCTTTCAACCCGCTGGACGCGACGGTGGTGGTGATCATGCTSATATTCGGCATTGCCTCCTATGTCCGGGGTTTTACCGCCGCTGCCCTGACCCTTGCGGCCTGGGGCGGGGCCTTTATGGTGACAAGYTACGGCGCGCCGCTGGTCATGCCCAATGTCTATGAAATCATTCAGCCTGAAATCATCGCCTATGTCATTACCTATGCGGTTATGTTTGCYTTAAGCCTTTTGATCCTGAAGCTGGTGGCCRGTATGGTTGGYAAAATGGTCCGTAACAGCGATATTGGCACYCTGGATAGTGCYATGGGCCTGCTGTTTGGTCTGTTCAGCGGCATGTTTGTSATCAGCGCCCTCTATATGCTGACCATGCCGTTCATATCCGAAAATAACCTGCCAAATTGGTTCAAGCAGGCCAAATCCCGACCCCTTATCCAATATGGGGCYAGCATGATTTCCGCCATGAACCCCTATTTTGACAARTTGGACCTGAACGAAAAACGTAAAGATATTGAGGCCCTTGAACGGCTGAAAAATATGACGTCCTCTTTTCGTACAAAGAATAAAAAAGACAAGACTGACGAACAATATAAAAAAGAAAATCAGAAGGAAATGGATAAACTTTTTAAGGAATTATCAAATGACTAAAAAAAGGTTCCCATAACCTTCAATTGGCAATATAAGGCCACAAAGCACCATTTTGATGAGTTACACATGACAGATCGAAATCACCGCCCGTTACCTATGGACCCCTTTGTCCCCCATTTATTTGAGGAAGATAAATTTCACGATGAATGCGGGGTTTTYGGYATYTRYRAYCATSCTGAATCMGCCGCCCWKACSGTKCTYGGMCTTCATGCYCTGCAACAYCGGGGACAGGAAGCCGCCGGGGTCGTATCCTGCGATGAGAGCCAGTTTCATTCCCATAAGTCCTTGGGCCATGTGGCCGATAATTTCAATTCCCAGCCGGTGATCGAATCACTGCCCGGYGATTGCGCCATCGGWCATGTRCGCTATTCCACWTCGGGCGGGTCGGGCATGCGCAATATYCAGCCCCTGTTCGCCGACCTGTCTACGGGCGGCTTTGCCGTGGCCCATAATGGCAATCTGACCAATGCCCTGACGTTGCGGCAGCTATTGGTCAGCAAGGGGTCCATCTTTCAGTCAACGTCCGATTCAGAGGTTATCATTCATCTGGTGGCCACCAGYACATATCTCACTCTGAAAGACCGTTTTATAGATGCCCTGCGCCGGATTGAGGGGGCATTCGCCATCGTCGCCCTCAGCAATGACAGCCTGATCGGTGCCCGTGATCCCCTTGGCGTGCGGCCTCTGGTRTTGGGCAAGCTGTCCAATGGCAGCTGTATTTTTGCCTCCGAAACTTGCGCGCTGGATATTATTGGCGCGGACTATATCCGTGACGTGGAGCCGGGCGAAGTGGTGACTATCACCGGCGGCAAAATTCATTCCATGAAACCTTTTGGWACYCATAARCCCCGGCCCTGTATTTTCGAACATGTCTATTTTTCGCGGCCCGACAGCCTGTCCGGCGGACAAAGCATCTATAAGGTACGCAAGAATATTGGCAAGGAACTGGCCAAGGAATCAAAAGTCAATGCAGACCTTGTGGTCCCGGTCCCGGATTCTGGSACGCCTGCGGCCATCGGCTAYGCACAGGAAACAGGKATTCCYTTTGAGCTGGGCATTATCCGCAATCATTATGTGGGCCGGACCTTCATCGARCCCTCTGACCAGATCCGCCATCTGGGSGTCAAGCKGAAACATAACGCCAACCGGGGCGAGCTGGAAGGCAAGATTGTCGTGCTGGTGGATGACAGCATTGTGCGCGGCACCACCTCRACTAAAATTGTTGACATGGTRCGTCAGGCCGGAGCCAAAGAGGTTCATATGCGCATCGCCAGCCCGCCCACCAYYGGCCCCTGCTATTACGGYGTTGATACCCCGGAAAAGGATAAATTGCTGGCCGCCAACATGTCKATTGCGGAAATGACRAAATATATCGGRGCGGACAGCCTCGACTTTGTCTCCATCGACGGATTATACCGCGCCGTTAGCSARAGYATGCGGGACAGTGATAAYCCSCAATATTGCGAYGCCTGYTTTACCGGGGAATATCCCACCTCCCTGACGGAYAAGGAACAGAAWGAYGCYCCGGCGCAAATTTCATTCCTCAAGGAAATAAGATTAAAATTATGACAAAACGACTGRCTGGAAAAGTTGCCCTGATCACAGGATCAACGCGCGGTATTGGGGCCGGTGTTGCCAAGGCTCTTGCCCGCGAAGGCGCACATATCATTTTGACAGGCCGCACCACCGGCGCTTTGGAAGAAATGGATGATGCGGTGCGCGACCTTGGGGCGGAAACCACCCTTGTSCCYATGGATTTRCAGGATTTCGACGCCATTGACCGRCTTGGCGGCCATGTGGCYGAAATATGGGGACGGCTGGATATTCTGATCGGCAATGCGGGCATCCTTGGCCCGATCAGCCCCCTTGGCCATATTTCGCCCAAAGAATGGGAAAAGCTGATGGCGATCAATGTGACCGCYAATTACCGCCTGCTACGCTCCTTTGACCCGCTTCTAAAGGCCGCAGAGGCCGCACGGGCGGTTTTTGTGACCTCTACGGTGGCCCAAGACTGCCGGGCCTATTGGGGCGGTTACGCCACCACCAAAGCCGCGCTCAATTGCATGGTCAAGACCTATGCMCTGGAGGTGGCCAATGTGACCGGCATCCGGGCCAATATCCTCAACCCCGGCCCCATCCGTACCAACATGCGTTCCGCCGCTATGCCCGGCGARGACCCGGRCATACTGGACACCCCCGATGACATCGCCCCGTTATTTGTAAAAATGTGCCTGCCTGAATTTCAGGAAAATGGCCGGATTATTTCCTATAGGGATTATAAGGCCGGCGTTTAYGATATGCTCTGACATTACTTWAAATTCTCCGGTAATACATCTGGATAAATATCCGGAAGCTTGATATTTTAACACTTTCTTTCCACAAGATGCGTATATCTGTNNAAAAANTCAGGGCGCGGGCCTGCATATAAGAAAAGAAAAANCRAATGTCATCACAGGACACRGCTTCTTTATCTGCCGAAGTRTTCAAAGGCACCAAATGGTATRTKGCCATGCGSTGGTCCATACGGGGRCTGGGCTTTGTCAGTTCGGCTTTTSTGGCCCGCCTGCTCATRCCGGAAGATTTCGGGCTTGT
The DNA here is from genome assembly GCA_002749135.1 of Alphaproteobacteria bacterium. Lineage (GTDB taxonomy): Bacteria > Pseudomonadota > Alphaproteobacteria > Sphingomonadales > Emcibacteraceae > Paremcibacter. The sequence continues at coordinate 70,549 of NVVY01000013.1, forward strand.
GGCAAYTGTRCTGGTTATATTTGGCCTGATTTCCCTGCTGTTTGAATTTGGCGTTAACTGGGCRTTGATACAGAATAACAARGCMACRGACGAYCATTWCCACACCGCATGGACCCTGCGCCTGTTACAGGCTCTGGTCGTTGCTATCTTGCTRGCCGCYTTTTCCCCGYTGATYGCGGGTATTTACGGCGATGTGCGTCTGGAACTTATCTGTCAGATWTTYGCCGTSGGAACCCTGATYCGRGGSTTTGAGAATATCGGCACGGTCAAGCTYCAGAAAGATATGAGGTTTTCWAARGAYTTCCTCTATAAWGTSGCCCCRAAAGTTATTTCMACTTTTRTTACYATTGGYCTGGCTTTYYATTATAAATCCTATATGGCTTTGGTGGTYGGKRYGKTTTCRAACAACCTYATTATMGTGATMGCCAGYTATCTGGTRATYAAYTTCCGGCCCAAATTTTCTTTTGCAAAGATATCTGAAATATGGGGATTTTCCCAATGGRTACTKGTTCGAAACATAGCCGAATATATTAGTACGCRGGGAGATTTATTCTTTCTCGCAATGCTAACAACCCCTGCAAAAATAGGCTTTTATAAATGGGGAACTGAGCTTTCCTTCATGACAATTACAGAAATCCAGCAACCTTTTAATCGCGCCTTGGTCCCGGGTCTGGTAAAAATAAAACATGATCATGATCGGTTAATCAACGCATATCTAAAAGCTCTCGGCTTAATGACACTCATATCAGTACCTGTGGCTTTGGGCTTTGGAGCTGTTGCGGAGCAATTAATTCCAATTTTTCTGGGCGGTGGTGACAAATGGTTGCCAGTCGTTCCTCTAGCTCAAGGGCTGGTCTTTTATTCTATGACTTATGCAATGTACGGGATCTCTATTAATCTCCTTTCTATTACAGGCAATATTAAATACACGGCCTACATGCTTTGGATCCAAGCCATTTTCACCATCGCAACATTGTATCCTGCCTATCATATAGCAGGACTTGAAGGAATCGCTTATTCAAGAGGTTTAATAGGCATAATAATGTTTTTCGTCATTAGTTATATTGTGGTTCACAGATGCCAAGTTCCTTTTAGTCAAATAAGAAACGTTATTTGGCGACCGGTGACAGCGGGAATAGGAATGTTTGTAATTCTGCTAAACTTGTCCAATATAGGAATGTTTGAAAATTGGATCGTATTAATAATCAAAATTATATTTGGTATAGCTATATATATATCTTTTATAGTTGTTTTATGGTGGTTAACGGGCAAGCCCATTTCTGCCGAACAACAAATTATAGCATATATTACCAGAAACAAATCAAATAAGGCTTAAAGTGTTTCTAACAAAAAAATGCCTAACAACCCTTTTATAATAATTTTTTTTGCTTTCAGTAAAATTGCTTATGAATATGATTATTATCGGAACCAACATCCAGCAGATCAAAAAATTTGCAATAGGGTATTTATTAGAGGGTAATATTGTTGCCACAAAAAATAATATCGGCATGTGATAAAGATATAATGAAAATGTATGAGAAGACAGGAACCGTATTTTTTTCCCGACTTGTTCACTAAAAATATTATATTTCTTGCCTATGTACGCACTTGAAACAATATGTAGTGAAAAGAAAAATCCAAGCATATAATCTGAGCCAAATTGGTCCGCAGGTTCCAGTAACATATTGAAAAAGTTATTTCCAAACAAAGATACAAAAAATAATTTAAGCATTTCTTGAACAACAGTTTGAGAAAGAAAAATTATTCCAGCGATTGAAATTACATATAAAATAACAGCCTTTGATAATGAAATACTATATTGTTTTACCAGCTTGAGACACAATACCCCCATCAACCAAATCGGAAAATAAAGAAGAATACTTGGTCCCATGACAATCATGGAAACACCTACCAACACAACTCTTTTTATCCCCTGTGTAAAAATAAAAATTCCAAAAATTATATAATAAAGCACCTCATACCCTAAAGACCAATACGGCAAGTTTGTAAAAAAAGTTGTGCCAGTCCAACTTTGGTTCAAAAATGAAAGTGCCGAAATTATTGTCCAAAAAGGATTGAGAAGCCTTTTATCAAGATCAGTATAAACATCCCCGTTTATTTCCTTTCCAACATAATAAAGAAAAATAGTCAACAAAACCGCAGGCAGCGCAACAGAATAAATACGTGCAAATCTGTTTTCAGCATATTTTAAGACATCTTCTTTTTTATCAAAACAAACATAGGCAATAACGAAACCGGATAAAACAAAAAAGATAACCACAGCTTCATGTCCCCATCCTGATATTTGCCATAGAAGTCCACCCGTAAAACCAGATGCATGTGAAGCAAAAACAAGAAATGCTGCTAAAAATCGCAGCAGATCAAGATAAATAGATAACTGTTTATTCATAGATTTCTCTTGTATAATATTCAGTAGTTAGTTTCTTTATAATATGATGGATAACATTTCACCAATTAAGAATTTAATAATGAAACTCAATAATAATCTTGAGAATAGATAGTCCAAAGGCAAGGTCGCCGATAGACAAAACCCAACCTGTGCATCAGCTTGATCACCCCGGAACGCGAGAAATCATAGCCATGGATACGGCGGATATAGTCACGGACCTCATGGGTGTTGCGGGGCATGGTGCGACTGAAATAATCACACAGGTCGGCTTCTTCCGCTGGTGGCGCAAAACATCTTCCAGATCAGCACGTTGCCAGCCA
>NVVY01000050.1 GCA_002749135.1 Alphaproteobacteria bacterium
GCTTTGCCACGAGAAAGGAAGCAGAAAATATGATTGGACAATATATTGATGGATTTTATAATCCCAAACGTCGACATTCGACATTGAACTACGTAAGCCTTATGCAGTTTGAAAATCAAACCGCATAAACACAGAGATTACTATCCACTTTACTGAAGCAAGTCCAAGGGGAATAATAACACGTCCATACCACATATTATTATGGCGATTACGGACTAAAAACTGGCCTGTTGCCATGACACTGTCTCGCATAACCATATGCCCGAACGATTATGCGTCAATTGAGTGACGAACAGAGTGAACGGCGCATATGGTGTATCACCAAAGTGTACCACCTTGGCACCATAATGTTCTACGAGTTATTAACACGTTGATAAATAATGTGTTTTAAGAAGTGTGGTGCCCGGGGGCGGATTTGAACCACCGACACGCGGATTTTCAGTCCGCTGCTCTACCCCTGAGCTACCCGGGCATAGAGGGTATAAGAGGGGGCCACTTGCGTGGGTGGATGGGTTATAGAAAAAAAGACGGGGTCTGTCCAGCACTCGTTTGAAAAAAAAGGGCCTTCCAAGTGGCCCCTTTCAATAAACCATTTAAAATGCATCATCAGGGTCGGATTCCGGAACTTCTGCCTTGTCGCCCGGGATGACATAGTTGCCCTTTAGCCAACGACCAAGGTCCACATCGGCGCACCGGGCAGAGCAAAAAGGATGATGACCAGGCAGGGTCGGATTCGTTTCGCATATGGGACAGAGATTATTGCTGTTGGCGGCTTTCATGGCTCATTCCTCTTTAAGATCAATCCTGCTACCCGTACGTCGCACAAAGGCCTCAAGCAATTCCGGGTGGCCCTCCAGCCAGCATTTAACGTCTGCGCCCACCTTAATGACAAGGGGAATGCCGGGCTTGGCGGCGGCGTCCAGAGCAGATTTGCGGAGCAGGGTCAGCCCCGCTGTTTCAACGGTTGCCGCAAGCCGGGTTGGCGCTAGAATTTGCCGGGCCAGTGGTTTGTGGCTGCCCTTTCGGGCCAGTTCCAACAGACCAAAGGCCGACAGGTTGCTGCGCTGTAGCTGTACAGGGTCATTCTGAATCAGATTGTCGATGACGGTCAACAGGTTGCTGACATCCGACTTGCCCTGCATATTAATGAAATCAATGACGATCAGGCCGCTGATCCCTCGCAGGCGGATCTGACGGAAAACCTCCCGTGCCGCCGCCACATTAACGCCAAACCGTTGTTTTTCCGGGTCATTGCTGATGTTGGCATCGGCCATATTGACATCAACGGCGGTCAGGGCCTCGGTCTGTTCCAGGGTGATCCAGGCACCGGAGGGGATGGGGATTTTCTTATCAAACAAACGGTCAATTTCTTCTTCAACGCCGTAATATTCAAATAAAGGTGCGTTATCCTGATGAAGGGCCATGTGGGGTAGCAGGTCAGGAGCRAATTCTTTTGACCAATCCTGCGCCTTTTTTAAAGTTGCGGGCTGATCGAATATGATCTTGTCATGTTTGGCACTGCCATATTCCCGCAGGATTTGCAGMAGGCTGTCCGGTCCCTGTGACAAGAGAAAGGGGACTTTYTTCTTGTCCCGGTTYTCGACRGCATGACGCCAGTGATKKATSAGCCGGGTTGCGGTTTTTGAAATATCCTCATGGGACAGATATTGYGCTTCGGTTCGRAGGGTCATRCCCATRCCCTGCAGGTTTAACCCACTGGCAAAACTCTTCAAATCCTGTCGCTTGGCGGGGKCTTTAATCCGGCTGGAGATAAAGGCMCCTTCGCGAAAGGGGTGCAGGATCAGGGCGGAGCTTGCGATTTCAACRCGGCCTGTCAGCTTGGCTGAYTTACCMYCGGCGGCATCGGCGGTGACCTGAACAATGATCTTCTGTCCCTCGGTCAGCARGCTGGTCAGGTCYTTTGGTTTRCCGCCCGGACGYTTGGGCARCARGGWGAGRGGCAGGAAACCGGTCTGSCCMTGYCCAATRTCAACAAAAGCCGCCTGAAAAGCGGTGTTGAGCGACGTGACCCGGCCATAATAGACGGCCCCGACAAGGGTTGGCTCATGGTCCCGGTACAGGCGAATTTCGACCGGCTTGSCCTCCTCCAWCAGGGCCAGACGTGTCTCGCCAATGGCAGAATTGATCAGGATTTCAGAAGACATAGCCGTTACCCCGTAACATATTAGCCGTTTCAAACAGGGGCAGGCCSACCACATTGCTGTAGGAGCCGTTTATGGCCTTGATAAAGGCGGCGGCATGGCCCTGAATGGCATAGGCCCCGGCCTTGCCCGGCCATTCGTTCCGGGCGATATAGCTTTCCAGTTCAGCTTGCGCCAGACGTTTGAAAATTACCGTGGTTGTGACCACCCGCGAAATCTGTTTGCCGCTCGGTGTGATCAGGGAAATGCCGCTATAGACCTTATGGCGGCGACCGGACAACAGGGACAGRTAATTGCGRGCATTTTCCGCTGTATCGGCCTTGCCTAATATACGGCGGCCCAATGCGACAACGGTATCGGCGGCAAGGATATAGGTATCTGGCTGTTGTTTATGGATATGGGCGGCCTTTTCATGGGCCAGACGCCGGGCCAGTTGGCGCGGTGATTCTTYTGGATGGGGGGTTTCGTCAATATCCGCCGGAATGATCTGATCCGGGGTGATGCCTATCTGGGCCAGAAGTTCCCTGCGGCGCGGAGAAGCWGAGGCCAGCACAAGAGACGTGATTTCCTGAGACAACTGGGGCGGCACTTATTTAAAACGGTATGTGATACGGCCTTTTGACAGGTCGTAGGGTGTCATTTCAACCAGAACATCATCCCCAACCAGAACACGAATCCGGTTTTTCCGCATTTTCCCGGCGGTATGACCCAATATTTCATGGTCATTTTCAAGCTTTACACGGAACATGGCGTTGGGCAGAAGTTCGGTCACTGTCCCGCGCATTTCCAAAAGTTCTTCTTTGGCCATTGTGGCTCCTTTAAAAACGTTAACGGGCTGATGAATAGCTAAAATCACAGATTTTTCAAGTGTTTTTTACTTTAATCAGCATCATGTCTTAACAGATGGGAAATAATCCGCCTGAAAACGGCGTTTGATGCGGTCGGTAAGCATGTCGCGGGTCTGGCGAAAAGCGGCTATTATGTTTTCCCGGTTGCCGGTGACGGCGGTGGGGTCCAGGGTCGGCCAATATTCAACCCGGCAATCCAGCGTACGGGTCAGATCAATGGCYTTATGCTGGGCCTCGGGGCTKARRGTWACRATAAGGTCAAAACTGCTATCYGTAAGATCGTTATAGCCTTTGGGCTGATGGTTTGAAATATCAAGGCCAATTTCTTCCATGACGGCAACGGCAAAGGGGTTCGCATGGTCTTCTTCGGGGCGGATGCCCACGCTGTCGGTAAAAACCTTGTGGCCGCAGTAATATTTGGTCAGCGCCTCTGCTATGGGCGAGCGCACCGCATTGAARTTACAGATAAACAGGACACTGTTCGGGACATCCTGGGCCTCTGGCAAATTTGTGCTGGGGAGGACGATATTAGCCATGCATTATCTGATCTGCAACACGCATATGAGGGTGAACAGGCGGCGGGCGGTGTGAAAATCCATTTTCACTTTATCGGCCAATCGGTCACGCAATATCTCGGATCCCGCATCATGGAGGCCCCGGCGGGCCATATCAATGGTTTCAATCTGACGGGGGCTGGCGTTTTTAATGGCGGCGAAATAGCTGTCRCAAATYTGGAAATATTCCTTGATGGTTCTTTTCAGAAGGGTCAGGGGCAGGGTRATGACGGTCAGCTGCTCATTGTCCTCGGTATGAATATCCATGGCCAGCCGGTTTTCAACCATGCGCAGGATAATCCGAAAGGGGCCTTGATAGCTATTGGCAAGTTCGCCAAGCGGCTCATATGCATTTTCTTCCAACAGGTCAAAGATGGCAACGCGGCGTTCGTGATCAATATCCGCATTCCGGCGAATGATGGATTTTTCGTCCAGTTCGATATGGCAGATACGATAATCGCTGCCCATTGGGTGGTCCTATTCCCTGTTTTTCAGCCTGATCCCGATGGACCGGGCATGTGCCTGCAAGCCTTCCTCCTGCGCCAGTGCGATGGCCGCAGGGCCGATTTGTTCAAGGCCTGCTCGCGGGCATTCTATCAGAGTATTCCTTTTCATAAAATTAAGAACRCTCAAACCGGATGAAAAACGGGCGCTRCGGGCGGTGGGYAAYACGTGATTGGGGCCKGCCATATAGTCACCGATGGCTTCGGGCGTATAGCGGCCAAGGAAGATGGCCCCGGCATTTCTAATACGTTCGGCAAAATCGCGGGGRTCGTCAATGGCCAGCTCCAGATGCTCCGGCGCCAGTTGGTTGATYAGCGGGATAGCCTGATCCAGATTTTCCACCAGAATGACCGCCCCGTGATTGTCCCARCTYGTGCGGGCAATATTTTCACGTGGCAGGTCTTTCAGGTGACCCTCCACGGCGGCCATAGTCCCTTTGGCGAAATCCGCATCATCGGTGATCAGGATGGCTTGGGCGACCTCATCATGCTCGGCTTGGGACAGCAGGTCCATGGCAATCCAGCGCGGATTATTTTTACCGTCGGCTAGGACCAGAATTTCCGATGGCCCGGCGATCATGTCGATACCCACCGTGCCGAAAACCTCACGCTTTGCGGCGGCCACATAGGCATTGCCGGGGCCGGTGATCACATCCACCGGGGCAATGGTTTCCGTGCCGTAGGCCAAGGCGCCTATGGCTTGCGCGCCGCCGATTTTATATATCTCCGTAATGCCCGCCAATTCTGCGGCGGCCAGTACCAGCGGATTAAGRAARCCGCCTGGGGCCGGGACCACCATGACGATACGCTCAACCCCGGCGCATTTGGCGGGGATGGCATTCATCAGGACGGAGGAGGGATAGACCGCCTTGCCGCCCGGTACATATATTCCGGCGGCGRACACCGCTGTCCAGCGCGCGCCAAGGGTGATGCCGCTTTCATCGGTATAGCTGTCATCTTCCGGCAGATGACGACTGTGGAAGTCCTCAATGCGCTGTGCCGCCAACCTCAAGGCCGCCATGACCTCCGGSGCGCARTGATCTTTGGCTTCCCGCAAYTCGCGGTCACTGACCCGCACAGTTTCCGCCGTCAGGTCAAGCCTGTCAAAACGGCTGGTATAATCAAACAGGGCCATATCGCCCCGGACGCGAACATCAGCCAGAATTTTCCGAACCACTTCGGATACATCAGAATCAGAGTCCTGCCGAGCCACGAGGAACCTTTTGAAATCTTGATCAAATCCGGGATCACTATGGGTTAAAATTGTTACCATGACAGCATCATTTCAAGTCATTCCGGGCACTGATATTCTGTAATATTTCGCTGATTTCCTCATTACGTGTTTTAAAGGCCGTGCGATTGACGATAAAGCGCGATGTAATATCAATGATCTTTTCAATCTCTACCAGCCCATTGGCTTTGAGGGTAGCGCCGGTGCTGACCAGATCAACAATACGGCGGCACAGGCCAAGGCTCGGAGCCAGCTCCATGGCGCCGTTCAGCTTGATACATTCCGCCTGCACACCGCGCCGGGCAAAATGCTTGCGGGTCAGGTTGGGGTATTTGGTGGCCACCCGCACATGGCTCCAGCGGCTTGGGTCATCACCAATGCTCAAGGATTTTAATTCKGCTACYGATACCCGGCAATGGCCAATGTCCAGATCAAGTGGGGCATAGATTTCAGGATAGTCAAATTCCAGCAAYACATCATTGCCCGCCACCCCCAGATGGGCCGCGCCRAASGCAACAAAGGTTGCCACGTCAAAGCTCCGCACCCGGATAATCCTGAGCAGGGGATGATTGGTGTCAAAGGTAAGTTTACGGGATTTGGGATTGTCAAAATCCGGCTCCGGGATAATGCCGGCACCGCGAATGATCGGCATTACTTCCTCAAGGATGCGGCCCTTGGGCAGGGCTAAAATCATAGGTTCGTCATGGGACACGGGCGYTWWMNACTCCAGAAATTCAAAAATCTGCCCCCTTTTACGAAATTGCGACGCACTTATCCAGTATTATCATCCTGCAACGCATCAAGAATCGCATGCTTGGGATGGCATTTGGCGGGCCAGGGATCGCCGATGTCCTGCATATGGGCGGAAATCATCTCACACTCAAGGCGAATGGCCCCGTTGCCGGAGAAAATAAAGTCTACCTGAAACATTCCATCATCCCGCTTATTGGCCTCTATGGAGAGGAGTTCAAGGGGCTGTTTCTTTTTGGACAGGATGATATTCTGGCTGCTGATTTTCAGGACGTCATCAAAATGCAGGCCTGTGCGTATGCGGCTACAGGCTGTTTCCTTATCAGGCAGAATATCGCCGGTTTCCGGGCAACGGTTTTCCCAGACATACCGGTTCAGCATCATGACATAGCGGCGACTTTCCTTAACATAGGCAATATCGCCCATCATAGTGATGGCATCCTGCAAATAGGCAGACAGAATAATGATGTCTTCGACGTCTTCGGCCCTGAGTTTTAGATTTTCCAAAATTATCCCCTGTTATACGCCGTYYGCCGGGGCGCGAGATATTTTTGCACCGCAGGCTTTTAACTTTTGTACCAGACGTTCATAGCCCCGGTCCAGATGATAAATCCGCATGACCTCTGTAATGTCCTGWGCGGCAAGCCCCGCAAGGACCAGCGACATKGAGGCCCGCAGGTCCGTGGCCATGACCGGTGCGCCCAACAGCTTGTTTGTYCCCCGAATCGTGGCSGTGGAGCCRTTGACGGTWATATCCGCCCCCATGCGGCATAATTCCGGCACATGCATGAAACGATTTTCAAATATGGTTTCCGTAATCACCGAGGCCCCGTCGCACAGGGTCATCATGGCCATAAGCTGGGCCTGCATATCGGTGGGRAATCCGGGATAGGGCTGGGTTACGGCATTRATRCCGATGATCCTGCCTTCCGGCCCAAGGCGGCAGAGCAGCCCCCGGTCRGTTTCRGTRAAAACMAGYCCGGCCTGTTTCAGCATATCCAGCGACCCGGTCATGACCTCTTTCAGGTTGTGGCCCAGAAGTTCCAGCTCCCCGCCGGTCATGGCGGCGGCGGCGGCGTAGCTYCCGGCCTCTATCCTGTCGGGCATAACCGTATATTCGGCGGCATGAAGTTCGGCCACGCCTTCGACTTCCAGCCGCGAGGTGCCAATGCCGGAGATTTTAGCCCCCATGGCCACAAGGCAATGGGCAAGGTCGGAAATCTCCGGCTCCTGCGCGGCATTTTCAATGATGGTGGTGCCGTTCGCCAGACAGGCGGCCATGAGGATATTTTCCGTAGCCCCCACGGAAACGGTGGGGAAATGTACTGTTCCGCCGATGAGCTTGCCGGAGGCACGCACGTAACCGTCTTTCAGTTCGATAGTCGCCCCGATATCCTCAAAGGCTTTCAGGTGTAAATCAATAGGCCGGTTGCCGATGGCACAGCCGCCGGGCAGGGAGACAATGGCCTCACCTTCCCGTGCCAGCAAAGGGCCAAGCACCAGAATGGATGCCCGCATTTTCCGCACCATGTCATAGGGGGCGGTGGTGCTGGTGATATTGGGGGTCAGGATGGTCACCGTATGGCCGTTGACAATCGTGCTGCCCAATTCAGTCAGTAGCTGGGTGAGCGTTTTAATATCCGCCAGAAGGGGCAGGTTATGGAGGGTCAGACCATCTTTGGTCAGCAGGCCCGCACACATAAGCGGCAGAGCGGCATTCTTGGCCCCGCTGACGGGTATTTCACCCTGTAATCTATATCCGCCTTCTATGACAATTTTTTCCATGGGGTTTCTTTTATTTTGAGCCTAGAGCTTAGGCAGGGTTACGCCGGTCTGGCCCATATATTTTCCGGACCGGGCGTTATAGGAAACTTCGCAGGGTTCATTGCCTTCAAAAAACAGGAATTGACAGGCTCCCTCATTGGCATAAATCTTGGCAGGTAAAGGGGTTGTATTAGAAAATTCAAGTGTTACATGGCCTTCCCACCCGGGCTCCAGCGGCGTTACATTGACGATGATCCCGCAACGGGCATAGGTGGATTTGCCCAGACAAATAACCAGTACATCTTCCGGGATGCGGAAATATTCCACCGTTCTGGCCAGCGCGAATGAATTTGGCGGGATGATACAAACATCCCCCGGACGGTCAACAAAACTGGCATCGACAAAGTTTTTTGGATCGACAGTGACTGAATCCACATTGGTAAAAATTTTGAACTCGCGGGAAACCCGCGCGTCATAGCCATAGGACGACAGGCCGTAAGATATGACACCTTCCCGCTTCTGGCGGTCCTCAAAGGGTTCAATCATGCCATGATTTCGGGCTTTGTCTCTGATCCATTTGTCGGACATGATAGCCATATAGTCTGTTCCTTATTCTGCCTATGGGTTTGTTCTGTTTTTTGTAGCTTAGAACGGCCTGTCCTGCAAGCTCATATGAGGGCTAATCTTTTTCGTCCTCTGTACTGTCATCAGAGGGCTTCTGGCTTTGTTGGGTGCCGGATTGTTGTTTGCGCCTTTTTAAATTATCCCTCAGGGCTTGGGCCAGCCGGTCCTGTTTTTCTTTCTGCTTGTCTTTTTTGGTCATGATGGCCCTTCGGTTGGACGATAATTGTGGGTAATTATGGCCAATTTAGGGGCTATTTCTGAAAATCGCAAATTATTCTGCAAGTAGGGCTTGCGCAGGGCAAAAAGCTGTGGCATCTTCCGCGCCATTCTGACAGAGTCCTTCTGTCCGGCCCATAGGCACAAGGGCCGCTGTAGCTCAGTGGTAGAGCGCGTCATTGGTAATGACGAGGTCGGAAGTTCAATTCTTCCCAGCGGCACCATTTTTTTACGTTTTATCTATATAGAATAATATATTAACTGAAATATACATTCGTTGTTATCGTTGGTCCTATAAAAAGGACATACAAAATGTAGCGGATTAAATACCTGTTTCAAAATCAATATGGAACCTATTATTTCAGATATTMTCTCCCGACTTGGTATGTTCGMAGTTTCCCCCTTGCTAAAAAAGTGATATTTATATCCTTGAGGACGAAAAATATGGATGTTGCCAAACTTCRCGTTCAGTTATTTTCCTTGCTCACACAACAAAAGCTGAGCCAAATTAAGAAAACAAAATTGTTGGGACAAATGACACAAAAGAAAACTATTCATGACGTCGTCAGAGATTTTATGAAATATGTAGAAGAACTTGTAGCAAGAGTAATGCGTTACCAGAGGGAGGAAAAAAAAGAGCCGTTGCTAAAGCCCTTAAAAGTAAGTTTATTAAACAATACGGAATTCAAGAAAACTCCAAGAACCAGAAGGCCTTTGATGGCAGATTTAAAGCCAGTTTATAAGGCTGTATCCGTCGAGGCCACTGAGATCGTCCTTGATGAGTTGGAAGAAAGATGGGGCAAGCAATATCCMATTGTGATTAAATCCTGGCGCAATAAATGGCATAATCTGTCGGTTTACTTCAAGTACCCCGAGCCGATCCGCAAGGTGATTTACATCACCAACGCCGTGGAAGCCGTCCATCGCTAGTTCCGCAAGCTGACCAAAACCAAGGGCGCGTTCCCCAATGAAAATAGTCTGTTGAAGCTGTTATTTGTCGGCATACTGAATATGACAAAAAATGGACAATGCCAATCCAGAACTGGAATTTGACATTGTCGCAGCTGGCTATATATTTTGACGGGCGTTTAGATGAAGTACTGGACATCTGAATRTTTAACCTGATACAGAATCCTGAACGCCCTCGGTAATGCCTATTTTTTGAAACAGGTATTCTCTAACCAACCGAGTATCTCCGTATAGAGATGTTTCTTATGATCGTAGAATAATGTGTTGGAGAAATGATCCGCGCCTTTAAGTTCGACGTATTTATATTCCTTGTTATATTCTTTAAGTTTTTTAACAAAGGCCCGACTGTGGTAGACATTCACCCGCTGGTCAATATCACCGTGAATAATCAAAATGGGCACATTTACGTCCTCAACATGTTTAAGTGGGGACAGGCCCTTGACCGTAGCCCCTTGAATTTTACTTGTGAACAGCTGGGCTGAGATTCTGTCCATATCACTGACGCCGGCACCGGCAATGGTGCATTTATAGATATTATTCTTGCGCATGGAGCCCACAAAAGCCGCATAGCCGCCGTAGCTCCAGCCAAACATGGCCAGGCGGTCTTTATCGGCCAGACCTTTCTTGACCAGATATTCCGCGCCATCATCCAGGTCATCCTGCATTTCATAACCCCATTTTTTATCACCGGCTTTCCAGTGATCAAGGCCGAAACCGGTGGAGCCCCGGTACTGTGGCTGAATGACCAGATAGCCATTGTTTGCCAATACATGTGTCCATTCGTCATATCCGGGGAAGTCTTGTGCCCAAGGTCCACCGTGGGGCATGACAACCGTGGGAAAGGGGCCTTCGCCATTGGGGATAGTCAGATATGCAGGGATTTTACGACCATCCCGCGCTTTATAGCGGACGAATTTCTGTTTAGCGAGGTTTTCCGGTTTGATCATAGGGAAACTGCTGCCGATAAAGGTCAGCTTGGATTTATCTTTCAACAAATAATAGGTACCGGGATCTTTTGGCCCCTGTATGCGGACAATGATGGCATTATCATCATCCGAACGACTGATCATTGTGGACTGTTCGTACGGGAAAAGACCATTGACGGCTTTATAGAGAGCCTTTTCGGCTTCATCAATAAAGATTCTTTTTACTTTTGATGTAATATAAATAAAGCCGAGGAGCTGTCCGGATTTTCCAGTTTTCCGGCTGGTCATAATGCCATAGGCATCCGCTGATTTTACACCAAATAACTTTTCGGTCAGTTTTTGTGTGCTAATATCCATGGAATAGATACTGGCCTTATCTTCACCGTTATTGGTCAGGATAAAAAGTTCATTTGGCCGTTCCGGATCGAAGCCCAGAATTTCAAAAGTTTCCCTGTCTCTGCCAGCGTTCTTTTTGAGTAATATCCAGTCTTTGCTGCCTTTCAGGCGGGCATAATATTCGATGGTGAGGCTATTGACATCATATCCGGCGGCAACCCGTAATTCACCATCAGCATCAGCCATATAGTTAAAGGCCAGCTTGTCATTGCCCCGGAATATGGTTCTTTTTTTGCCGCTGTTAATGTTATATCTGATGACATTCTGATAGTATTTATCAGGGGCCTCCTAGTTTTTGTTGCTCATGCCTCTTTTAGAGCCCATGGGGTAGATACTGAGCAGGATTTCATTTGGGCTGTTGCGCAATACGCTCATTAACTGGGCCCGACCATCGTTGGGCAACATTTGCCAATCCCCGGTGCCGTCCGCGTTGATAATATAACGCCGATAACGCCATTTGTTGTTGCCGCGCTTTACTTTCTGGCGGACACTTATCAGGACGCGTTTGTTGTTTAACCAGTTAAATGCGGTAAGTTCCATAACTTTGGAACCAATACGGATTGGTGTTTTTTTTAAGTCTCGGGTGTCAAAAATTTCAAGAATATAGTCCCCATTGAAACTCCTGCCCCTGAGTAATCCCAAATGTTTGCCGTCAGGAGAAACGCTCACTCGTTGAATGGCCGGGCGCATGGCAAAAGCATCAATCGGCAGGGGTTCTTCTGCTAAAGAAGATTCTGCAACTAAAACGAGAAATAGGGCGAAAAAAGAAAAAAAGATATTTTTACAGATTGTCATTATCCATGGCTCCTGAAAGGATTACTTGGTCGTGAAGTGGTCTCCGGTATGCTCCGGTTTTGACCTTAAAAATATAATAGGCGGACCCGAAGGCCCGCCTATATTAAATAAACCAGATTTAGAATTTTTTCTTGCCAGTTAAAAATACTGACCGGCCATTCAAATCATATCCAACACCATATGGATAGTTTCTTGTTCCAAATGCGCCTGAAGTATCAATAACTTCCGGGGAACGATCAAAGACATTCCCTATGCCAAAGGTCACTGAATAATCACCAGGATGCCATGTGAGGGATACATCATGCACCACATAGTTATTGGTAAAGAAGACCGGACGGCAGGACACGTTATCTGTCGTACTGAAACAGGGACGACCAGAAGAGCCACCTTCAACAAACTCAGGTGCCGCTTCCGCACCACCTTGAATCCAGCGGGTGAACCATGTTAGACGGAAATCATCATATTCAAAGGCGAAACGGCCCTGAACACGCCAGCGTGGGTTGGTTGGATAGCCGGCGAAGTCTGTTGAATCTTTCTCTACTTCATAGATATTTTCTTTCATATAGGATGCTTTGATGTCAACTGTAACGCCAAGGTTTTTGGCAGCAACTTCAAAGTCTTGCCTATATAACAGACTCACTTCACAATTGGAATAAATAAAGTTTTTGGTGCATAATCTTTGTGCGAGAGGATTATTTCATGAACACACTGAAAGTTTTACGTGCGCG
>NVVY01000014.1 GCA_002749135.1 Alphaproteobacteria bacterium
ACAAAATGCCGCAGCCGCTCCACCCGCTGGGCCGGACAGATCAGACCTCCGGAACAACGCCAAGCCACTTCGCCCTCATCCCTCTCCAGCAAGCTACCGCAGGACGGGCATGTGGTGGGAAAGACAATGGGCTGGCTGCTGCCTGTTGTTTTGGCAACCTCAACCACCTGCGGGATCACGTCCCCAGCCCGCTGGATGATCACGTCATCCCCGATTTTCAGGCCAAGGCGGGCAATTTCATCGGCATTATGCAGGGTGGCGTTGGACACCACCACACCGCCAACGGTTACCGGGGTCAGCCGCGCCACCGGCGTGATTACCCCGGTCCGCCCCACCTGATAATCCACATCTTTCAGGGTGGTACGGGCCTTTTCCGCCGGRAATTTATGGGCAATGGCCCAGCGCGGCGCCCGGGCCACCATRCCCAGCCGTTCCTGCCAGTCCAGYCGGTTTACYTTRTARACCACCCCGTCWATATCATAGGGCAATGTCGCCCGCTGTTCGGCAATCAGGTCATAATGGGCAATGGCCGCCGCCGCACCGTCACACAGGCGGGCCAGATCATTGACCACAAAGCCCCAAYCMCGCATYTTYTGAAAACARSYMTSYTGCGTASSCCCRAATTCTGYGGAAATYTCACCCCAGCCATARGCGAARAAATGYAARTTKCGCCGYGCCGTAATCCCGCTATCCAATTGGCGAAGCGATCCCGCCGCCGCATTGCGYGGRTTRGCAAAGGGCGGYTTTCCRGCKTCCTCCTGMCGRGYGTTAAGMGCGAAAAAATCTTCTTTGGCCATATAGACCTCGCCGCGAATTTCCAACACATCGGGCCARYCYGYRCCRGAYAGTTTYTTGGGAATATCSGYAATMGYTTTCAGGTTTTCGGTRATATCCTCYCCGACTTTACCGTCACCCCGGGTTAACCCTTGAACAAAAATACCCTTCTCATAGCGGAGCGATGCGGACAGGCCGTCAATCTTTGGCTCCGCCATCAATGAAATCGCCTYATCRGGTAGATTYARRAATCGTTTCACYCGCGCAACGAACTCAAATACGTCTTCCGGRCTGAAGGCATTGTCCARAGACARCATRGGRCGGCKRTGCGCCACCTTCTGRAATCCACTGGATTGRGGCAGTGGGCTGCCCACCCTTTTGTYCGGACTRTCGYCRCGRATCARATGRGGGAAACGGGCCTCAATTTCTTTGTTACGATTACGTAACGAATCATAGTCAGCATCACTTATAGCCGGATTGTCCTGCCCATGATACAGCGYRTCATGACGGGCAATTTCATCGGACAGATAGGCCAATTCCTTACGCGCCTGTGCTTCACTTAAGTTTGTTACGGTTATGGAATGAACATCCGTCATGGCTATCCCCGGATCAGRCTGGCGGCRGCGGCCCGCGCCGCATCRGTGATTTYGGCCCCGGCCAGCATACGGGCGATTTCCTCCTGCCGCCGGTCCTGRTCMAGKGAAATAATATTGGTAAAGACATCACCGCCTGCCTGTTTTTCCACCTTTTCAATCAACCAGTGATTGGCCGCCCGCGCCGCTACCTGCGGAGAATGGGTAATCACCAGAATCTGGGCCTCATCCGCCAGCCGTTTCAGCCGTTCGCCCACCGCATCGGCCACCGCCCCGCCGACACCCCGGTCGATTTCGTCAAAAACCAATGTGGGTACGGTGGTTTTGCGGGCCAGAACCACTTTCAGGGCCAGAACAAAGCGGGAAAGCTCGCCGCCGGACGCCACCTTAATCAAACCGCCAAAGGGTGCGCCGGGATTGGTGGAAATCTGAAATTCAATGCGCTCGCCGCCGTCGCGGCCCCATTCGGCCCGGTCTAGCGGCACCAATTGCGTACGAAAGCGGGCCTTTTCCATCTTTAACGGCGGCAATTCCCCGTTCACCAGCTGATCCAGCATCTCTGCCGCCTCTGCGCGCGCGGCGGATAAATCGGCAACGGCCTGATCAAAGTTCGCCCGGGCAACGGTGATTTCCGCCTTGAGCCGATGCACTTCACCGTCCCCGAACTCAAGGGCGCGGAGCTGCTGCTCAAAATCCGTTAACAGCTTAGCCAGATCATCCACAAGGCAGTTATGCTTGCGCGCCGCCGCCCGGAGCGCAAAAAGCCGCTCCTCGGTATTTTCCAGCTCATGGGGGTTAAATTCAAGATTACGCAGGATTTCCTCAAGCCCCGCTATGGCGTCCGAGGTTTCATTGGCCGCCCGGTCCAGTGAATTGACCACCGGGTCCAGAATACCCTTATCCTGTCCCGCCATACGCGAAAGCCGCCGAAGCAGAGAGCGCAGGGCCGCATCAATGCCGTTTTTATTCAAAAGCCCCGACAGAATATCCTGCAAACCGTCGGACATCTGTTCCCCCTGCATCATGCGGCTGCGCTCATCGGCCAGCTGACTTTCTTCACCGGGGACGGGAGACAAGGCCTCAAGTTCCTGCAGGTTATGGCGGATATAATCCTCATCCGCCTTCACCTTCGCCAATTTAGCTTCTTCCTCGGCCAGTTGATTTTCAAGGCTGATCAGACTTTGATGGCTTTTACGAACCGCCGCCCGCAAGGGAGCATAATGGCCATAATCGTCCAGTATTTTCCGGTGGCCAGCGGCATTGAGCAGGCCGCGCTCATCATGCTGGCCATGAATTTCAACCAGCATATCCCCCACCTCTCGCAACAGGGTAATACTAATCGGTTGATCATTGATATAGGCCCGACTACGCCCATCACGGCTCAAGCTCCGGCGCAGGATAATCTGCCCGCCCTCATGGGAGAGGCTTTGTCCATCAAGGAAAGGCCAGATCATATGGCTGTCCGGCAGGTAAAAATCGGCGCTAACACTGGCCTGATCGGTGCCATGACGGACAAGATCACGGCCACCGCGCCCGCCCATGGCCAGCCCCAAACTATCCATCAGAATTGATTTTCCGGCCCCGGTCTCACCGCTCAACACACACAGCCCCTCTTCAAAATCAATATGAAGCCGGTCGATAAGAACTATATTATGTATTGTCAGACTATTGAGCATTTGGGACCGATGAATCCCCGTTCATTAAGGTTTTTGCACGTTATATTTCTGCATCAGATCATAACTGAATTTATACCATTCTGAATTAGGATAGTTCTCGCCCAGAACCGCCGCCGTTTTATAGGCCTCCGGCAGAATACCAAGTGCCATATAAACCTCGGTCAACCGGTGCAGGGCCTCCGGCACATGGCTGGTGGTCTGATATTTCCGGATCACATTGGTAAAACGCCCGATGGCGGCAAAAAACTCATCATTTTTCTGATAAAAACGGCCAATTCGCATTTCCTTACCCGCCAGATGGTCCCGGGTCAGGTCAATCTTCAACTTGGCATCGGCGGCATATTTGGAAAAGGGATAACGGCGCACCACCTCGCTGAGCGCCGCCATGGCAAGTTCGGTTTCCTTCTGATCCCGGCGAATATCAGCGATCTGCATATAATGACAAATCCCGATCAGATAATAGGCATAGGCCGCGTCTTTATTGCCCGGATGAAGCGACACGAAGCGTTCCGCCGCCAAAATGGCCTCATCCAGTTTATTGGCCTTGAAATAGGAATAGGCCGACATCAATTGCGAGCGCCGCGCCCAGGATGAATAGGGATGCTGACGCTCCACCTCGTCAAAAGCCACAGCGGAAAATTTAAATTGCCCCTTGTTAAGATACCCCAGAGCATTGTCATAGAGTTCCGTCACACTGCTTTCCTTATATTTCAGCCGGTCCGTACCTGAACAAGCACTAAGCAGGCCCACAGCCACAACAGAAAACAGCAGCGGTTTCAAAATTTTTACCGTTTTAAATATACTTTGTCTCAAAACCATTCTTATCTCATATAGTAGATATATTTGAGGTCACAGACCCGAATCTGGCGGACTATAGCACGCCAAACTCGCAAAGGGCCAATCCAATTATTTAAATTACGTATTATTGTGGCAAAAAACAGGCATTGCCGATATTCCTTGACACGGCACCATCCACGCCCCACATATGTTATGTTATTACACCAACCCCTGAATGATGGTTATGTTAAAGAATATGCGGAAAATATTTATACTGGTTTTTATGGCGGGCGGCCTGCTTGCCCCCCCATCTGTGGCACAGGCGAAATCTTTGAAAGTTATCGCCACAATCAAACCACTATATTCGCTGGTGGCCAATGTTATGGGCGATACGGGTCAGCTTGATTTAATGGTATCGGGCGGCCTGAACCCTCATATTTATCGGTTAAAACCGTCCAATATCCGCCAGATCCATAACTCGGATGTTGTCTTTTACATCGACCCAAATCTGGAAGTTTTCCTGAAAAGGATATTCAAACGCAAATATAATAATTTCAAAGCGGTTCCGTTGGCGCAGGCAAAGGGTATGCATTTGATCCCCTACCGTACCAATAAAATTTGGTATCAGGACGCAGAAAACCCAAAAGAAACCCCGAAAGGCAGCCCGCAGGACCTTCATATCTGGCTTGACCCGGCAAATGCCCGGCGTATGGTGCGGGTCATAGAAGAAACCCTGTCAGAACTGGACCCGGCCAACAGCCTGACCTATATCCGCAATGCCCAGAAAACCATTGCCCGGCTTTACCGGATGGAGGAAGACATCCGCGAACAACTCCGTCCGTTTCGACAAAAAACCATGATCGTCTATCACGATGCCTTCCAATATTTTGAAAAGGCATTCAGCCTGAAAAGTGTCGGCGCGATTATCCTGAAATCGGATCAGACCCCTAGCGTCAAACATATCCGGGCCCTGAAAAGGCTGGCCAGAACAAAAAATGTGACCTGCGTCTTAGGCGCCCCCGGCGCCAATCCACGTATCGCCACCGTGGTTATGAGCGACACAGATGCCGGGTTCAGTGTTGTCGACCCGCTGGGCCTTTATCTGGACAAATCACCGGACCTGTATTTTGACATGATGCATGAGATGGCCCAAAGCATTGTTGATTGTCAGGATGACGATAGCCTGTCAGAAGATTTGGATGCCCTGAGAAATCTGCCTAAAAAGCATAATCCTTAAAGGCACGATCAATATTCCCGCCCCATCCGCCATCACTTTCGGGCTTATGGTATTTTTCCAGCATTTCCTCGGCAATGGTCTGATTGCGTTCCAGAATGGCCATGAGTGGATTGAGGAAAATACGTTCGTCCTCGCCGGTACTATTCAATCTGGCGCGCCGTTTCAGGCCATCCGATGACAGGGCGACCATCTGTTGTGCCACATCCCGCACCGTACCGTTTCGAAATGATGTTGCCATAGCCTGAGCCGGCACCTTGGCCCGCAGATATTCATGGTCCTCATGGGTCCAGTCCTTGATCATATCCCATGCGGCGTCCAGACTTGTCTGGTCATAAAACAGCCCGGTCCACAGGGCAGGCAACGCGCAAATCCGGTTCCATGTGCCGCCATCAGCCCCGCGCACCTCAAGAAATTTCTTCAGCCGCACTTCGGGGAACAGGGTACTCATATGGTCTTCCCAATCCTGCATGATCGGTTTATGTCCCGGATAGCCCGGCAATTCCCCGCGCATGAAATCCCGGAAAGACTGGCCCGCCACATCAATATATTTGCCGTCCCGATAGACAAAATACATGGGCACATCCAGCACATGATCCACATAAGCCTCAAAGCCCATACCGTCCTCAAACACAAAGGGCAGGATGCCGCAGCGGTCCGGGTCCGTATCGGTCCAGATATGACTGCGGTAACTCAAATAACCATTGGGTTTTCCCTCAGTAAAGGGAGAGGCGGCAAACAGCGCGGTCGCGATGGGTTGCAAGGCCAGTGATACGCGGAATTTCTTGACCATATCCGCCTCACTGGCATAATCCAGATTGACCTGAATGGTCGACGTCCGCAACATCATATCAAGGCCCAGATTACCCTTTTTCGGCATATAGTTGAGCATGATACCGTACCGGCCCTTGGGCATGATCGGCACATCTTCGCGGGCAATATTGGGGTTAAATCCCATGCCCAGAAATCCTATGCCCAGCTTGCCACTAACCGCCTTGGCCAATTTTAGATGGCTCGCCACCTCTGCGCAGGTTTCATGCAAGGTCTTGCGCATGGCCCCGGAAAGCTCCAACTGCCCCCCCGGCTCCAACGTCACCGACTGGCCGCCCTTGAGCAGGCCGATAAGCGTATCCCCTTCCATCATGGGCGCCCAGCCAAACTCCTGCATGGCGGTCAGAATGGCATATATGCTCCGCGCGCCCGCATAGGGAACCGGGCGCAGGCTATCCACACAAAAACCAAATTTTTCATGCTCGGTCCCGATAGACCATGCACTTTGCGGCTTGGAACCGGCGGCAATATAGTCGATGAGCTGTTGTTTGTTTTCGATGGGCTGTGCGTTTTTATCTGACATATTTATATTCACTGTTTTTTTTACTGCAAGTGGGACATGTGGGGGATTACGGATATAATGTCAATACACCACCTGAAACTTTATACCCGGTGAGCTTTTCCAGAAAGCTCATCCCCAGCAAGGAATAGTCCAGCCCCTTTGGCAGAACAGAGCCGTTGACATTATATTGTTTGATTGGTCCAAGCTCTATGGTTGACAGGCTCACCCGCGCGCCGTAAGCCACGCCGTTGGCGGTGCTATAGGGCATGTCATAGCTCAAACTGTCAACGGGCAGGCCGATAGCCCGGGCGTCTTTACGGGTCAGGGCCACGTCGGTCGCCCCCGTATCCACCATAAAGACCACATCCGCCCCGTTTACCTTGGCCCGGACAAAATAATGACCGCTCATATCCGCCCGGTAGCTAATACTGCCGCCGTCACTGATGCCCTTTGCCGTGTCCAGTTCACCGCCAAGGCGGCCACCCCCCGACCAGACACTATAGCCCAGTGCCAGCACCCCGAATATAATCACCCATGTGGCCATATGACGCAGGGCAAGACCCGGCGAGCTACTCACATGGGCCCAAAGCCCGGCCCCGACAAAGGCCAGCAACAGCCCGTCATAGAGTAATCCGCCGGTATTATCCCCAATGCTCCGCCCCGCCGGTATCAGCCAAACCACAAGGATCAAGACAAACAAAACGGCGATCATACCGATCAGAAAAATTGAGAAACGCGATTTTCTGCCCGGGGGCTGATGAGGTTGTTGGTCATCGGGGGGGCGGTTGTCCGGACGTGGTCCCCATGGGGATGGTGGTTCATGATCATTCATATACAATAGTATAGAGATTAAATTGATTGATAAAAGACCTGAAATTAATCTTTTATTGGTATAGAAATTTTGAAGTGGTCCTGATTGTCTGCACAGTTTGGCAGCGAAGTTAAGGTGTATCCTGTTATCATTTATGCTGCCTGTTTTGTTTCACAGCGGATGGGGAATTCCCCATTCCCTGTGCTTTTGAGTAAACCTCATGAGGTGTCTGTCCGTCAAGGGAAGAATGAGGCCGGATGTGGTTATAAAAACTGATCCATTTACCGATTTCTCTTTGAGCGACAAAACCGTCAGTCATATTGACTGGTCCGACATAGATAATCGGAAGGACCATTTTCTGCTTCGGGCGTCTCTTGCGGCACAGGGCCGTTCTCTGACCCTTTATGAAGAAAATCATCCCCATATCCCAGCGCACCGCGTAGCTATATATATAAATAATTATATTTTTTGAGGGATAATATTTTATCTTTCGTATCAACATGTAATTGCACGGAATATTTAAGGCATCAAATATGTCTTTTTCCGTGCAAGATAATGTTGAACTTTTCAATATTATCTGTAATACCTGACAGGTGTAAATGATGAGCTATTCCAATGTCTTATATTAAAGGCAAAATTATTGCTGTTCTGTTAGTGCTTCTGGTCTTCGTTGGCCAGACAGCTACTGCTGACGCGATGTCTTGCCAGATGGATGCTGAAATATCCGTCGCCATTAATGATACAGCCTCAACTGAACATCCTGAATGCCCCAGTGATGATATGGGCTCCTATAACCTGCTGGCTGATATGGATAGTTCAGGATGTTGTCTGGAAGATTGTGGTTGCCCCATCGGCAATCTGGTTTCTGCAATATTATTTAGCTCTCCCCAGAACGATTGGGCAACTCTTACGTTTCAGGAAAATGGCGCCCGACCGTTTTTAGTGGTAAGCCATCCCCTCTCTACCCTGTTTCGCCCACCAATTGCCTGAATAACAGGGCGAGTCCGTCTGCCATAATGTCTTTGGACTAAATTCAAATTATTATTTGATGAGGCAGGCCAGCATACCCACCACCCAATCCAGTTAATACACCGATCTATTTATTTAAATAGACCCCCATAAATATACAGGGAGCATTATATGTTTTTTCCTAAACAAATAGCCAAAGGACTGTTCGCCGTCTTTGCAACCATATTTTTAACCGCTTATTCCCATGCCGGGAATGATGGACAGCATGCCACGCCTCAACAATCCACCATGCCTTCTATGGATGTTTACAAATCACCCTATTGCGGCTGTTGCGAGAAATGGATTGCGCATATTGAAAAAAATGGCTTCAAAGCCACCGCCCATAATATGGATGACCTGTCAGACCTGAAAAGGGAAAAGGGTATCCTGCCACAATATCAATCCTGTCATACCGCCATTTCCAAAGACGGCTTTGTCTTTGAGGGCCATGTCCCGGCGAAATACGTTCAAAAGTTTTTAAAAGAAAAACCAGAGAACGCTATTGGCCTGTCAGCGCCCGGCATGCCCGGCGGCAGTGCCGGTATGGAAGGAAGCCCCTTCACCCCCTTTAACATCCTGTTACTTAAAGATGACGGCTCAAGTGAAGTTTACGCTCATATCAAAACCCAAGAGGAACAATATTGATGAAAAATCTGATGATACACCTCAGGCCAATATTCCGGTCCCGATTATACTTGGGACAGGCTTTTCTGGCCTTAAGCATTATGTCAACGCAGGCCGCTGACCAGACAAATTCTGCCGATAAAATTATCGGCATGGAAATAGCTATCGAAGCTGCCAAGGAAAAAGACCCGTGGCTTGTGGGCAACAAACATTCCCAGGATGCCATCGAATCCATGAGCATAGCCGCCGGCTCCCTGCCCGACCCCAATGTTTCCATTGGTATCGCAAATCTTGCCGCTGACAGCTTCAGCTTTGGTCAGGAAAATATGACCAATGCCAAGATTGGCATATCGCAAATGTTTCCCGCCGGTGACAGCCTTGCCATCAAGAGACAACAGCTTGAACTCAAAGGCAGCCAGTTCCCCTATCAACGGGAAGACCGCAAGGCAAAAGTCTCCGTCACCGTGGGACAGCTGTGGCTGAACGCCTATAATGCCCAGGAAAGCATTGCCATCATTGAAAAAAATATCCCCCTGTTTCAACAGCTAGTGGATATTGCCGAGGCCAGCTATTCAACGGCCCTTGGGAAAACACGTCAACAGGACATTATCCGGGCGCAGCTTGAGCTGACCCGGCTGGATGACCGTCTGACAATCCTTCACCAAAGGCGGGAAATGTTTCAGGAACGACTTTCCGAATGGCTGAATGGTTATTTTCAGGATAAATATATGGAAAACGGACAAAGTGAGGACCATGGAAACAACGCCTTCATGCTGGCCCGGAAATTACCCGATATCAAACTGCTTAACCCACAGCTTTACGTGTCTGCGGCCCTGACCAGTCAGGACATCCTGTATGAAAAGATGGAAACTCATCCGGCAGTACAGGCTATTGAACAGAAGATCAAAGCCAGCAAGGCCGGTATCGAGTTTGAAAAGCAACAATATAAACCAAAGTGGGGCGTTAATGCGGGCTATGGCTACCGTGCCAGTGACCGTACGGGCAGAGACAGATCAGATCTGTTTTCCGTCGGGGTAACTTTCAGCGTCCCCTTGTTTACTGCCAACCGTCAGGACAAGAAAGTCATGTCAGCCAAGTCAAGGACATCGGCAGTAAAAACCGAAAAATGGTTGCTCCTCAGAAAATTAATGGCCTCGTTCGAAACGGCAAAGGCACAGCTGATCAGGTTAAACGAACGGCTGGAGCTATATAACAAACGCCTGTTGCCCCAGATGTCTGAACAGGCGGAAGCATCTTTGACTGCCTATACCAACGATGACGGCGATTTCGCCGAAGTCATGCGCGCCCGTATCGCCGAGATGAACGCGGAAGTAGATGCCCTGAATATCGAAGTGGGACGGCAAAAAGCCATTCTTCAACTGAATTATTTATTTATGACCAATTCCGACCAAATCATCGGTTAGTCACGAGGAGAAATAACATGACAAATAAATCAAACATGGTGAAACCATTGATCTTGGGGGCTGTTCTTGGCTCTGTAATTTCAGTCGTGACATATGCTACATTGTTTCAATCCGCCGGAGATACGCAGAGCAACTCTGCCGCCACCAGCGAAAGAAAAGTCTTATATTGGGTTGGCCCCATGAGCCCTGACTACAAACGGGATAAACCAGGAATGTCCCCCATGGGAATGAAACTGATTCCGGTTTATGCTGATGGTGGTGGCGCGAGCAACAGTCCGGGCACCATAAAAGTAAACCCCGATGTGATCAATAATCTGGGTGTCAGAACGGCGGTTGCCGAACGCAGGGAACTGCATATGTCCATTAAAACAGTGGGCTATATTAAATACGATGAAGACCAACTGCTACATATACATCCCCGTGTGGCCGGATGGGTCGAAAAGCTGTATGTCAAAGCCGCCGGTGATCCCGTTAAAAAAGGACAACCCCTCTATGACATATATTCCCCGGAACTGGTCAATGCGCAGGAAGAATGGATTCTGGCCACCGACCGCAATAACAAACGCCTGATCAAGGCTGCTGAATACAGGTTGGAAGCCCTAAGGCTTCCCAAATCTGCCATTAAACGACTTAAGAAAACCAGACAAGTCATGCAAAAAGTTACCATGTATGCCCCGAAAAGCGGCGTGTTGGATAATCTTGCCATTCGGGAAGGAAACTATATCAAGCCCGGTACAAGTCTGATGTCGATCGGAACCCTTAAACAGGTATGGGTTGAAGCCGAAGTCTTTGAACGTCAAGCAGCCCAGGTTGCCATAGGGCAGCCTGTGACCATGAGCCTTGACTTCCTGCCCGGAAAAGACTGGCTGGGCAAAGTAGACTATATCTATCCGACGCTGGATACAAAAACTCGTACCCTGCGTGTGCGGTTGCGGTTTGATAATGAAAATGATGCCCTGAAGCCTAATATGTTTGCCCAGGTCATCATCCATTCCCAAAACACGGATACCAGCCTTGTGGTTCCAAGCGAAGCCGTGATCCGTTCGGGCAATATGGATCGCGTGGTTCTGGCCCTCGGGGAAGGACGTTTTAAATCCGTTAAAGTCAAAATAGGACGTCTGGATGATGAATATACAGAAATTCTAACCGGCCTTGAAGCTGGCACCCGTGTTGTCTCCTCCGCCCAGTTTCTGCTTGATTCAGAATCCAGCAAGACCTCGGATTTCAAGCGTATGGACCATCAAATGGACCATGACTCCATGAAACCCGCCAAGCCGGAAGTTCAGGATCACAATAACATGGATAACATGGATAACATGGATCCTAAAAATAATGAACAAAGCGAGTAAGGAACAGAAAAATGATTGAATCAATTATTCGCTGGTCCATAGGCAACCGGTTTTTTATTTTACTGGGCACCCTGATGTTGATCATTATGGGGCTTGTTGCCGTAAAAAATACACCTATTGATGCCTTGCCGGATCTATCCGACGTTCAGGTTATCATTAAGACCTCCTATCCCGGCCAAGCCCCGCAGGTGGTGGAGGATCAAGTCACGTACCCCCTGACAACGGCCATGTTGTCAGTACCCGGCGCGGAAATCGTCCGAGGTTATTCCTTCTTTGGCGATAGCTATGTTTACATCATCTTTGATGAAAAAACCGACCTTTACTGGGCGCGAAGCCGTGTGCTGGAATATCTCAGTCAAGTTGCCCCGTCATTGCCTGCAAATGCCAAGCCGCAATTGGGGCCGGATGCTACCGGCGTTGGCTGGGTTTACATCTATGCTCTGGTGGATAAAACCGGACAGAATGACATCAGTAAAATGCGCAGCCTTCAGGACTGGTTTTTAAAATTTGAACTGCAAACCGTGCCCGGCGTATCCGAGGTCGCGGCATTGGGCGGCATGATCAAGCAATATCAGGTTAAAGTAAACCCCGAAAAACTACGGGCTTACGGCATTCCTTTGTCCCATATCCAGACAGCCATACAACGCGGCAACAAGGAAATCGGGGCCTCCGTGGTTGAAATGGCCGAAGCGGAATATATGGTGCGGGTCAGTGGCTATCTGCAAAGTGTCGAAGACCTGAAAAACATCCCGCTGGGGGTCAATAAAAACGGAACGCCACTATTGCTGAAAGATATAGCCGATATTGACATTGGCCCACAAATGCGCCGGGGGGTTGCCGAACTTAACGGCGAAGGCGAAGTGGTTGGCGGCATTATTGTCATGCGCTTTGGGGAAAATGCCCAAAATGTCATTGCTGGGGTCAAAGCCAAGCTGGAAGAACTGAAAAAAGGCCTGCCTGACGGCGTTGAGGTGGTACCGGTTTATGACCGTAGTGCCCTGATTGAACGGGCGGTGAAAAATCTCGGAATTAAACTTCTCGAGGAATTTGCCATCGTTACCCTGGTCTGTATCGTATTCCTGTTCCATTTCCGATCGGCCTTCGTCGCGATTATCAGCCTGCCTATTGGTATCCTGATGGCCTTTATCGTTATGAACCTGCAAGGTCTGAACGCCAACATTATGTCGCTGGGCGGTATCGCCATTGCCATCGGGGCCATGCTCCCGGGGGCGATTGTCATGATCGAAAATATGCATAAACATATGGAGGAGACGCCRCTYACCRAYGAAAAYMGRTGGCAAGTYGTCWCGAAAGCSGCMWYAGAGGTGGGGCCGGCRCTGTTTTTCAGYYTGCTGATCATTACCATYAGYTTCATACCGGTYTTCACACTGGAAGCGCAGGAAGGRCGCATGTTCTCKCCSCTCGCYTWTACCAAGACCTATGCYATGGCRGCGGCRGCCATTCTGGCKATTACGCTGATACCGGTYCTCATGGGATATTTTATTCGKGGCAARATMATACCCGARCATAAAAACCCCATCAACCGGATGTTAACAGCCGTCTATATGCCCGCTCTCAGAACTGTCYTGAAATTTCCAAAGGCAACCCTTCTGGCTGCTGTCGGCGTTCTGATCATYGGGSTCTGGCCACTGGATAAAATCGGTAGYGAGTTTATCCCGCCGCTGGATGAAGGTGATCTGATGTATATGCCGACCACCTACCCCGGTATTTCTATTGGTGAGGCCCGGAAGCTTATYCAAACCACGGATAAGCTGATCTATACCGTGCCAGAGGTGAAAAGYGTCTTTGGCAAGGTCGGACGGTCCGAYACCGCGACTGACCCYGCGCCGCTRACCATGGTTGARACSTTCATTCAGCTCWAACCTCATGAGGAATGGCGCGAAGGCATGACGCTGGACAAGCTGATCAAAGAGCTTGATGCGCTGGTTAAGATGCCCGGAATCACCAACGCCTGGGTGATGCCGATCAAGACCCGTATTGACATGCTGGCAACCGGGATTAAAACCCCGGTCGGYATTAAGGTTGCCGGRCCAGACCTGAAAGTGATTGAGAAYATCGGAAAACGACTTGAGGAAATACTYGAGAAAGTWCCCGGTACCACATCAGTCTATTCCGARCGTGTTGCCGGTGGYCGCTATRTCAAGGTGAATATCAACCGTGARAAAGCCGCAAGATACGGYCTTAATATCGACGATATTCAACAGGTCGTCGCGACRGCYATTGGCGGYATGAATGTTACGCAAACCGTCGAAGGGTTGGAACGTTACCCTGTTAACCTCAGRTATCCGCAAGATTACAGGAGTTCACCGGAGAAATTATCTCTGCTGCCAATCGTAACAYCRGCTGGACTGCGKATCACSCTTKCCGATGTGGCAGACGTCTTTGTGGAAGATGGCCCACCGGCCATTAAAAGCGAAAAYGCCCGCCTGAACGGCTGGACCTWTATCGATATTGAAGGYATTGACATCGGCACCTATGTGGTTGCGGCACAAAAAGCTGTCAGGGAACAACTCGAGCTACCCTCCGGTTATTCCGTGGGATGGTCCGGACAATATGAATATATGGTTCGTGCCAAGGAGAAACTGACCTTTGTGGTGCCCATTGCGCTGGTGATCATTATTTTATTACTGTTCATCAATTTCCGTAACTTCGCCGAAGTGGCCATCATTATGGGGACATTGCCSCTGGCCATGGCGGGCAGTATCTGGTTGATGTATCTGCAAGGRTTTAACTTCTCCGTTGCGGTTGGGGTCGGCTTTATCGCCCTTGCCGGTGTTGCGGTRGAAATCGGTGTGATTATGCTGGTTTACCTTGATCAGGCTTACGACGAAATGATCGCCGACAGTAAGGAAAAAGGCGTCTTGCCCGATAACGACAGCCTGCTTCAAGTCGTTCTGCACGGGGCGGGCCTGCGGGTACGGCCCCTGATGATGGCCGCAACGGCTATCATTGTCGGACTGCTRCCCATTTTATACGGYACCGGCACCGGTTCGGCAGTCATGAGCCGTATTGCCGCCCCCATGGTCGGCGGCATGGTCAGTGCGCTCCTTCTGACCCTGCTTGTCCTGCCCCCGGTTTATTACCTGTGGCGCAAATCTGGTCTGAAGAAAATAAAGCTGGACGCATAAATTAAATCAGRCAGGCCGTGATGAGAATGTTTCATCACGGCCTGTTCTATTCTGTATCWATAGAAATATCCGACAGCAATTCRTCAAARAACAGRGCCAGYAATTCATGGCGGCCTTTAACATCGGCTTTACGGTATATGGCGTTGCTTTGTGCCTTGACGGTGCCTTCCTTGGCATTGCGCGCCTCTGCTATTTCTGAAAAGCTCAATCCCTTGACCAGAAAGATGGCCACATCCATCTCTGCCGGGGTTAACTTCCATTCGRCAAACAAYCCGTTRATCACCTGCGAAAATTCACCGGAGGCCACGCGCACCTGATCTTCCATTTTATGGTGATGTTTAAAAAACCGCTTTAACTCCCGAAAATGAAAGACAAACGCCACAAGGGAGAGGATCACAACGATCAGTTCCAGAATATTGTGGGTTTTCTCATCGGGGAATTCACGATCAAAAACTATATCCCCAAAAACATCAATGGCAAAAAACAACGTGCTGACCGTTGCTAAAATCATGCCGGTCCATAAAGTGGTCAATCTCTGCGATTTAAACGGAAAGGATTTTGGCCATAACTTAAAGGCAGATTTCGRCATGTTTACAAGATACGTCCTGAATTTATGGGACTTTCTTTATGCCAGTAATCATTGCAGAAATCAAATTAATGCCGGATCGTCGGGATTCCCAAAGAACACCCGTCACATGCAAGGCCACACTGGCCAGAAGGTAACCCGCAAAAAACTCATGCAGTTCTTCAACCCATTCAACGCCCCAGAAACGATCCGTTATGGACAGATAGCCCGACAGGCTGAGCAGTAACAGGGCAAAATACAGATTAAAAATCATCAGAGCACCAATAGGGTTATGACCCGGATATGACGTTTTCTCACCACCCCCTATTTCATTCAGATGGTTCTTTATGCGGGTTAGTGTCGGAAAGAAATCTTTAAACCGGGCATATTTGCTGCCGACAAACCCCCAAATGAAACGCAATCCCAAAAGGCCCAGCAATATATAACCCAATATTTCATGCACCCTGCCTTCTTCAAAAAAGGTAAAATCGGCAAGGATAATCGTAACGACTGACCAGTGAAAAATGCGTATGAATATATCCCATGTTTTGACTTTCGTCATATGATCGTTCCTTTCATAAAGAGACAGGGTGCAAGGGCAGGATTACTTTTCTTCGGTATCGACCACATTRCCAGTTCTCGGGTTTATGTAGATTTCAAGCTTCTTGCCGTCTTTCATGGCATAAACCTCATAACAACCGTCTTCCACTTCAACCTTTCTRATTTCATAACCGKCTTCTTTCAAGGTTTTGGTAACGGCCTCCTTGGTCATCCATTGGGATTTTGGACCGGATTCGCATTCGACCTCGGCCTGCGCGGAAAATACAGGGGCCAGCACAAGAGCCGCGACCATAGAAACTTTGGAATAGATATTCATTTTAAAACCTCATAATTTGTTGAACTCATTAAGCTCAAGATAAATCTGTTATAGAGGTTTTACTATCAACTCCGGGTATAGACTGCTGCTATAGGCCCAAAGTTTATGGGCAAATGGCGCAGGCCTTATCAAAGCCTGCGCCGATAGGGTTAACGCATATCAGCTATTTTCCCTTTGGAAAACCAGCCATACAAAGCCGGCAGAACAAAGAGTGTCAGGAAGGTAGAGGTCACCAGACCGCCCACGATCACCGTCGCCAATGGCCGCTGAATTTCCGAGCCAACCCCGTTGGACAATATCATGGGGATTAGTCCCAGAGCCGCCACAATGGCGGTCATCAGAACCGGGCGCAGACGCGAAATTGCGCCTTCAAAAACGGCGTTGGAAATAGATTCTCTGCCACTTTCAAGGCGCAGGTTAATGGCCTCAACCATCACCACACCATTCAGCACAGCTACCCCAAACAGGGTGATAAAACCAATCGAGCTTGGCACCGACAGATATTGCCCGGACATAAACAGCGCAAAGATGCCGCCAATCATAGCCAGCGGGAGATTGACCAGGATCAGCAAAGCCTGCCCTACAGAACCGAAGGCAAAATACAGGATCAATGCAATCAGGCCAATAGACAAAGGCACCACAATCATCAGGCGTTTCTGCGCGCGCTGCTGATTCTCAAACTGGCCGCCAATATCCACTGAATAGCCGGGGGGAAGGACAACCTCTTCCGCAATACCCTTTCGAATATCTGCAACAATGCTGCCCATATCGCGGCCCTGGATATTGGCCTGAATGACCACACGGCGTTGCACGTCATCGCGCCTGACTTGCGGCGGGCCGGAATCAATAGTGATATCCGCCACATCGCCAAGGCGCACCCACGCCCCCGTGGGTGACTGAAGCCTGAGGTCGGCAATGGCCTGCGGATTACCACGAAAGCTCTTGGCAAGGCGTACATAAATATCATAGCGTTCATTACCATTGATAATCTGCCCGGCAGTGCGTCCCCCCAAACCATCACGAATCACTTCCATCACATCACCAACCGCGAGACCATAGCGGGACAGCTGTTGACGATTGGGACGGATCACCAGTTGGGATTCTCCGGCTATCTGTTCCATGGCAACATCWCGCGTACCATCAATGCTTTGCACCACCTGTTGTATAGCTTGCCCTTTCAAGGCCAGCATGTCCAGATCAGGACCAAAGAGCTTAATGGCCAATTGTGCCTTAACACCGGATAATATTTCATCTATCCGTGTCGCAATGGGCTGTGAGAAATTSARCAGCAAACCCGGAAATTGATTTAAYTTTTCCGCCATCAGAACTTGAAGRTCTTTTCGGTTTTTAGCACTCGTCCATTCTGCGACAGGCAACAATCCAATATAAATTTCWACATTGCTCACCGCTTCCGGATCCCCGCCAATTTCTGCGCGACCAATTCGACTGAGCGCGTAAGTAACCTCAGGAAATTTCATAATTATGGCTTCTAGTTTCGGGGCCACATCAAGAGCAGTATCCAAACTAGTGGAGGGTGCCAACGTAATCCTGACATTTATCGTGCCTTCCTCCAGTTCTGGCACAAATTCAGTCCCTAAACGAGGCACCAGCATCAGGGCCATAATC
Organism: Alphaproteobacteria bacterium; assembly: GCA_002749135.1. Lineage (GTDB taxonomy): Bacteria > Pseudomonadota > Alphaproteobacteria > Sphingomonadales > Emcibacteraceae > Paremcibacter. The sequence goes on from NVVY01000014.1 coordinate 17,821, forward strand.
AACARGGTCCCTGCCCCCCCCAGCACCATAGCTTTACGGGTCATGGCTTTACCTAACAAAGAACGATAAAGTTTTTCCAGCACGGTCACAATCGGACTGATACGCGCTTTGACCCCCCGCTGAAAGAAATAGCTGGCYAGAGCCGGCACCACGATTAGTGAAACCAGTAATGATGCCGCCATAGCGATCATGATGCTGATAGCCATGGGCTGGAACAGCTTACCTTCCACACCTTCCAGACTGAACAGAGGSGCAAAAACCACCATGATAATCGTAACCGCATAAAATACCGGTTTYGCRACCTCACGGGCGGCTTCCTGAATACGAAGCCCCACCGATGTATCATKGGCCACATCATAAGGGTCGTCATCATCAAGAGCCAGTGTCCTGGCATGTTCCCTATCATGCAACCGGTCCGGATGGCTCAAATGCTTGAAGATATTTTCCATCATCACCACGGCCCCGTCCACCATCATGCCGATGGCAACCGCAAGACCGCCCAACGACATCAAATTAGCCGACATTCCATAATAACCCATAACMGTCAAGGCCATACCAACAGATAGAGGAATTGAAATAAGAACCAATAACACCGCACGTACATTAAGTAAGAACAGAACCAAGACAATTACAATGAAGATAAARGCTTCAATCAAAGCTTTTGAGACAGTTTCCACCGCCTTTTCAATCAAATCCGCCTGATCATAGATAACTTCAAARCGCACGCCCTTGGGCAAGGCTTGCTGAATTAGGGGAATACGGTCATTGATACCATCAATTGTGACTTTGGTATTGGCCCCTATGCGTTTCATAATAATACCTGAAACAACCTCCCCCAGAGYTTCTATCTCACCATTATCCATTTTGCGCGTCATTGTCACGGCCCCCTGGCGAATTTCGCTGCCAAACTCAACAACCGCCACATCAGAAACCCTRACCACAGTACCGGCGACGGTCTTTAGCGGAATTTGCCGAAGCTCTTTCAATCCCTGCTCATTATTACTGAGCCAGCCGACACCGCGAATGACAAGCTGTTCCTGCCCCCGTTTCATATACCAACCGCCCGCATTGGAGTTGTTATTTTCAAGTGCCATCACCACATCTTCCTGACTTAAGCCATAAGCCAACAGACGCGATGGATTAATATTAACCTGGTATTGCCGCACCTCGCCGCCAAAGGACAAGACCTCGGTAACACCGTCCACMGGCATCAGTAAMAGCTTSACCACCCAGTCATTRAGACTGCGCAGGGCCATGGTGTCATAGCCTGMCCCTTCATCCGCAATCAGCAGATATTGATATACCTGTCCAAGACCCGATGAATTCGGACCTATTTCTGGCGTCCCCACCCCGCCGGGTATTAATTCTTTCGCAGATTGCAACCTTTCAAACACAAGCTGGCGGGCAAAATAAATATCCGTTCCTTCCTTGAAGACGACCGTAATGACGGACAGTCCGGTTTTGGAAATGGATCTTACTTCCTCCACATCGGGTAGAGCATACATCACCGACTCAATGGGAAAAGTAATGAGCTGCTCCACTTCTACAGAAGCCAGTCCCGGTGCCTCGGTATTAATGACCACCTGAACGTTGGTTACATCCGGAAAAGCATCCAGATTAAGGCGTGGAATAGTAAAAAAAGCGGCTGCCGTAAACGCAACCAAGGCAATCACCACCAGCAAACGGTTGGTGACCGACCAGTCAATCAAACGATTTAACATGATATTATCTTTCCCGTTATTTAATGGTGACCGCCGCCGAAATCGCCCTTGGCAAGTTCGGAAGTTACAAAAAAGGCGCCTTCAGATACAATCATTGTTCCCACGGCAAGACCCTTTATTTCCCGCCATTTGCCAAGCGCACGGCCCAGCTCGACCTCTTCGCCTTTAAATTCCCCGGGATGGTCTTCGACAAACACCACCCAGTCACCGTCAGCACTGCGAATGAGCGCGGCCTCTGGCACGGCCAGCACCGGTTCTTCTGTCGCAAAGGTAAAATAGACATCGGCAAACATACCGGGGTGCAAGCGGTGGGACCGGTTATTCACCAGCAGGCGCACCACGCGTGTCCGGGTTTGCTGATCAATGATATGCGCTTCCTGAGAGACTTTCGCATTAAATATTTCATTGCCAACCTTTATCAATGCCGGTGTTCCTGATGGCAGACTGAGATGTATAGTCGGTGCCAGACGCGCCTCTACCCATAATTCCTGCTCATCAGCAAGCTCCATCAAAGGCTCCCCGGCCTGCACACGCTGCCCCTGACGAAAATCGTCAGTCAGAACCGCACCCGACGTTTCCGCRACCAGCGTATATTCRCCSAGGTTTTTCATTTTCCCGGATAACTTCTGAATTGCGGATTCAGACAGGCCATAAGCCAGCAGCCGACCGTGCGCYGCCTCAAATTCGCTTTGGGCGGCAATATAACGCCGGTCCCCGACWGCCTTGCGGCCCATTGTCTGAACCCGTTTCCATTCTGCCTTGCGCACACTRTAGGCGGCCTGCGCATCAGCGACACTTTCACTGAATAGGGTTACCAGAGCTTGTCCCTTTTTCACATGATCGCCCAGAGCCGCATGACGACGCAAAACGACCGAATCGACGCGCGGCGACACCTGATAACTGGTATAGCCATTGGCTTTAATTTCGCCGGGAGCATAGATTTGATAATTCATGGTCTGCATTTCAAGGCGGGTCACCTTGATATTGGCCAGCTCCATTTGTACAGGTGAYAGCTTGATACCTTCTTCGCCTTCTTTATGTTCTTCCTGCGCCATGGCACCGAACGGGACCAAGCCGGTCACAAAGCCGGTAATGAGTATGGTTTTTAAAATCTGTTTCATAATAGTCATCCAATTTTTCTTTATTGCTTCACTTGCATCAGGGCGTTTTCTATTTGCCCGGTTTGCAGAAGCCATTCAATTCGGGCCAGCTGATATTGCGTATGCAATTCAATTCCCGCGATTAATCCTTGGGTACGCTGTTGCAGGCTGAGCAGRTATTCCGTCGTGCTCATGTCCCCGCTGCGCCATTGCTTTTCCAGAAGATCTCCACTACTTGCCGCCCGGCCCTCCATAAGGGTTTGCCAGCGCAAATGGCGTTTTTCATATTCTTCCAACGTTGCCGTGCTGGCGCGAATGGCCGCCAGTTGCCGGCGYTGAACCGCSCKATAACTGGCYTCGGCRGCGAAAGATTCGCGGCTGGCGGCACGGGCCTGAGCRCTGAAATTATTRCGYACATTCAGRGGRATGGACAGGGTCACCCCWACCACCGTACTRCCACTGCTTTTACCGCCGTTAAGGCCAACYGTTGGCTCGGCCTTGCCTCTCAGSCGGGCMAGATCAGCCATTTTCTTGGTKACTTCCCATTYSGCRCGGGCGGCGGTCACGGCGGGATGCTGKTCCACCCATTGATCCATATTRCCTCTCTSGCCAYTGGCCCAAAGCGTTTCRGGAATATCTTTCCATCGRAYGGACCAGTCGGGTAATAATTCCTCAAGGCGGGCCTCGGCCTGCCTCATGCGCGCCTGAGCTTGCGCCGCATCATTCAGCTTCTGTGACAGCCCAAGGAAAGCCAKCTCCACATCCACCTGCCCCAAATCGCCCGACTGCKCGCGCACCTTGACCAGSKTRAATAAAGTTCCCAGCTGTTCCTCCTGCGTGCGGGCAAGGTCGGCCTGCGCGCGCGCCGCGTTCCAATCCACCACGGCCTGCAAAGCCTCGGCTGATTTTTGTTGCAGGGTAAGTTCAAAGATACGGCGGGCGGCTTTACGGCCAAAGGTGGCCTGCTGACGCTGTTGATCGCGCTTGCCCCACCAGTCAATGGTCTGGCTCAGGCCAAGCCGATAATTATTATCCCGCCCCTCRCGCTCATATTCCGTGCCCAGTTCCGGGTTGTAAAGCGGCTGGTCCAGGCCGTCGGCTCTGGACAATGCGGCCTGCATCCTTTCCCGKGCGGCAATTATATCAGGATGCTGGTTTACCTGGCTGCGAAACCAGAAACCCCATGATGTATCGGCTTCTTCGGCCAGCACAGAGCCGGGCAACAATGSTAAACACAAGCCAAGCAGGCATATATGTTTCATTTTATCTGCTACGGCAGATATTGGTTTGACATCAGCCAAACCGGTAATTTTGAGAAAATTCATTAAATCCTATCCTCGTAATCAAAAAAACACAGGCCAAACGTCGCATTTAGACGCAAGAACCTTAAACAATGAAATTTTGATCAGACGATAGGAGGTCTTAAATGGAGAGAAATACGCGCAGAGGGGAGACTTGGATTATAACCGAATATTTTATTCGCCGCCAAAACAGACTTAAAMGTCTCATTATTCTCATAGGAAAAAATGCCTGTGCAATGGCAACAATGATGACAACCAAAATCATCAACAGGGAGCTTATCGGATTTTTCAGAAGTCGTCCGCCCCGCGTCCGCTGATAATTCATGACTATGATCAAATGATACATACTCAATACCCGATGCTTCTGCCTGATGAACATAGGCAACAGTTATCACGGCCTGAATGGCAATCATAAACATCAATATACCGGGTAGCCACTTTTGCACGTTAATATTATTTCCATCATTAAAGCAGTTAACGTAATTGGCGACAGCTTAAGAATTTTTTCCAGAATGTAAATGTTTTTTTACCAAAGTGCCTATTGGCCTAGGATCCGTGGAYAATTAAGGACAGGGCGTTGGCGGGTCAGATTTTCCCACTGGCGAGGCGCAAGATGCGCCGTAGTGTCATTCACTTCAAGCATTTTGTAACGAAGCCAGTGGTAAAATATGACCCGTCCCGCAGGRATTTGTCCAAAATCACCCACTTTCGCAGCACTTGTCCTTGAATATACGAGTATGTCCGGCGTCCGCGTGCTTAAAATTNGGCGATTTTGGACAAACCAACACCCTGTCCTTAATTATCCACGGACCCTATAACAATCCCATGGATATTTAGGCTAAAACCCTTTAAGTTCTATAAAAAATAGATCAAAAAGGAAAAACTCAAATGAACTGGCTTCTCATACTGATCATTATCGGTATTATTATTACTGGCTGCATCGTAATTTTCGGGGTCGCGACCATGAGCATGGGCGGCAARTTCAACCGGAAATTCGGCAACAAGCTCATGCAGGCCAGAATTGTCTCTCAATTCATAACATTGCTTTTCGTGGTGTTATACCTGCTTCTTTATACCTGAGGATAGCCCATGGTTAAGCTGACCAAAATATACACACGTGGCGGTGACAAGGGGCARACGTCCCTGACCGATGGCAGCCGCCAACCCAAATATGCRCCGCGTATCGAAGCTTACGGCACCATTGACGAAGCCAATGCGGCWTACGGCCTTGCCCGCCTGCATACGGATGGSATCTATGATGATATGCTGGCCCGTATTCAAAATGACCTGTTTGACGCCGGGGCCGATGTATCGACGCCAGCGGGATCGGTAAAGGCTGAATATGACCTGCGAATCATTGACACACAGGTCACGCGGCTRGAGGAGGAAATCGACCTGATGAATGAGAATCTGGCCCCGTTRTCGTCCTTTGTCCTGCCCGGCGGCAGTGCGGCGGCGGCTTTCCTGCATCAATGCCGCACCATTGTCCGGCGCGCTGAAAGACTGCTGGTACAGGTGGCCGAAAGTGAAGATATTAATCCGGTGGTGATCCGCTATCTGAACCGYCTGTCCGAYCATGCCTTTGTCATGAGCCGGGTGCTGAACAACAATGGGGCCGATGATGTRTTATGGGTGCCCGGCGGCAATCGTTAGCCAACTTCCGAAGCGCGCCCTTTTGGGCCRGGYCTTTTGGGCAGGCTGGGCCKGRTCATWARCAAGCCGTGAAGGCCAAAATACASGGCAAAAGACACCCACCAGATCACCGCCGTGAYYGGYARCCAGTCCATAGRTAGCAAGCCCCAGGCAATCATCTCCCGCAGGAACGCCACGCCAAACACAAGGGCAAAGGACAGGAGCATGGCCTTTGACGGYACCAGMGASCGCCCCGTATGGCGCAGGGCCACCCGCGTGATCAGTGACAGCATCATCAGGCTTAACGCCCCAACCGTDAAGGCATGAAGCCADACATGGGAACCAACCGTATCTAAAAGCCTGGACAGGCCAAATAATACCGCCGCAATGATAAACCATAGATAAGCCARATGCATGATCAGCACCAARGGCGCATCAAGAATAAGCCACGTGCGCCAACGCAAAAGGCGCACCGTCTGMACCACCGCCATAAAGAAGGCAAAGCTGGCGGCCAGCCCATCCGGCAGATCAAACARAAYCGCCCAGATAAACAGMACCAGCGACAGRGCYGAAATATATTCCAGCRGRGGRCTKATRGTAAGCTCAGGGCCGCCTTTCTGACGCAGGGCATTTCCGGTAAAGGTGGCGGCAAGAAATCCCCCGGCCAGAATGAATTTYGCCRCAATGGCCATCAGGCCAATCTCTATGCCCCATGAGGCCCGAACCAAATCCCCGCCCATAAGGCTCAYRTGAAARATYACATTGCCAAGGCACAGCATCAGCAATATGGGAATCAGTGCCAGATACAGYTTATTCTCYGCCGCCAAYAATCCCGGCAAYACCATAAGTRTCGCCGCAAAATACAGACTGCTGTCCAGTATCATAACCATATAGGGCGRCATYATRCCGCCGGAATAGACCGCGATACGCCCCAAGAGCCACAGCAGTACCAGAAAGGCCAACCGCCCGCCCCTGATTTCCGCTGTCCCCGCCCAYCCCGGCAGGGCAGTCAGGATAAATCCGGCMACCACCGCACCGGAAAAGCCAAAGATCATTTCGTGACCATGCCAAAGGGACAGGCTGTTCAGCGGCAATGAGATATCAACGGCCCCGACCGTCACCAGCACCCAGACCCCCATCACGCCAAGACCGTACAGCACCCCCAGCAGATAAAATGGCCGAAAAGGGCTATGCCACAGGGGGGCTGAAAACATACCGGATGTAGATGGTTCGCTCATAAATTTCTCACTGAAATAATATCAGCCTTTAAAATCGGTGATTTTTGCCGCCGGGTCAACAAATATTGCCCGCTCAAGCTGAGGATATCTGGCCCGGACATGTGCCACCCGTTCAAAAGACATCAGAGAAAGGACTGCCATAACCACCGGAAGTGGCCAAAGCCTGATGATCCAGATAAATTAAAGGGTGGCAAGGTGCCAAAGCAAAAAAATATCCAGTTTTTATTTTTTCTGTTATAAAGCAGTTATGGMACTTAATATTCAACAGGAACTGCAAAAATCATTGAGCCTGCATCAGTCTGGCAAGACTGATGAGGCCATAAAACTATGCCGGAATATTTTAAATGTCTCCCCGAAAGAGCCTAATACGCTCCAACTTCTTGGTGTTTTCACAAAGGYCRCCGGGGATTTTGAYGGGGCAGAAAAATACATGCGAGCCTCTTTGAGCGTGAATAAGCAACAGCCTCATGTTTATAATAATCTGGGTAATCTATACAACGAACTTGACCTTTATGATGCGGCCATTGAATGCTACAAACAAGCAACCAAATTAAATGAAAAATATGCCGATGCCTGGTTTAACTGGGCTATTATTTTGGAAAAAATGAGTGATTTTTCAGATGGTGTGGAGTGTATTGAAAAAGCCATAAATTGCGACCCTTATCAAGCAAAATATTACAATCTCCTCGGGCTGTTATATAAACGTCAGGAAAATTTCCCTGAAGCGATCAAAATGCTCGAAATTGCCCTCAAGCTTCAGCCCGACTATCTCAAAGCCATTCATAATCTGGGGGCGGTTTATCGGGAGGAAGAACGCTATGACGAGGCCAGAAACTGCTTCAATTTCGTTTTAAACACCAAGCCGGATCAAGTGGAAACATGGGAAGCCATCGGCTCGCTTTATCACAGCACAGAAGATTTTGACCGCTCCATCGTTGCCTATCAAAAATTATTGGCCCTTGAGCCGGAAAATCTGAAAATACATCGTGTTTTAAATAACATGATGTGGGAAACAGGCCATCATGACGGGTTTCTGAATTCATATATTCATGCCCTGGACAGCTGTCCGGATTCRCCTGCTTTAATTGCKGCTTATGCAGAGGAACTGGCGCTCGGTGGCACCTATGACCAGGCCATGGACATCATAGAAAAGGCCGTGCAGAAAAACGGTGAGCATCCCGAATTGYTTCATCGTCTGGCCCAGATAAAGCTCAAAACGGGTGACCGGAAACAGGCGCGCCGTTTACTGGAAAAAACCCTTGAAATAACCACAGAYAATGACGAATATTAYACTGATTTTGCCGARCTYCTTCTKGAGGACGGCGATTATGAYTAYGCTTTAAARCAAACAGARTWTGCCGAGAAGATCAATCCGGATTATCAGAAAATATGGGCCATTCGGGGGGACTGCTGGCGATTATCAGGCGATGACAGRTTTCATTGGCTCTGCGATTATGAAAATCTGGTRCAGCCCATGGAAATCAAAAYACCTGAGGGCTATGCCCATATTGATGAATTCAATGAAGCCCTGGAAGAGGTGCTGACCAAACTTCATATCACCGATGTCAATCCCAGGGACCAAACATTAATCGGTGGCACCCAGACGGTCGGCGACCTCTATCTGAACCGGAACCCTGTCATTCAAAAGCTGAGGCTGGCTGTTTTGGGTGCGGCCCAGCGCTATATCGAAGCCCTGCCCGATGATGATACCCATCCCCACCTGCGGCGCAAAACCCAWATGCTTAAATTCACCGGAGCATGGTCTGTGCGGCTGAAAAGCGCGGGGTTTCATGTGGATCATTATCATCCCAAGGGCTGGATCAGYGGCCCCTATTATGTCAAGCTTCCCGCAGAAGTGAATGACAGCACCATKGACAGYGACAGGCCGGGATGGGTRAATTTTGGTGCGAGCCGTTTCGGCCCMGAAGAAAGCAGAACRCCMAAGAGGATWATAAARCCCATGGCCGGRCTTCAGGTATTCTTTCCRTCCTATATGTGGCAYGGKACCAATGCCTTTCAGTCCGATGAAATACGCATGACAGCCCCCTGCGATATAGTGCCTCKTTARCCCYWYCACATAAACRCTYGCTAAAYATATGATATTAAAACAATAAAATTGATTCGTTTTCAAATTAATAAAAAATATTACCATAGCTCATTATTACGCAACAAAATTCCAATGTTTCGCCCCGGATATCAACAAAACCATTTTYYGTGACATTTTTTTTAATTTTATATGTTTTATTTTTTACAAAATAAAATAGTTTTTTTTACCTTTTATTCAAAAYAATATTCTGCCTTKGRCYATATTYCTRCSMTTGRSYGYCAATAAAYKGRCAYRTGMTATATATATGCAACACAAGTGTGAYAATAATAGCACATRCSKCTCATCAAAAAAATTGACCGGGATTCCCTGYGRTGATAGCTTCTGAAAGTTATTTATCTGATTAAATGTRTRGGTCCGTAAAGGGCTTAAACGGGTAAGTAATGTACGAACTGATTGTTTTCAATCTGTGTAGATTTTCGAAAGAAGCAGAAAGCAGTCAGTTGAWTATGTACTTTAAATATAACTGGGATGGAAAATTGCAGCATAAGACCATAAGGAGGCCTGCCAGRATTTAGCTGTTTTTTATACGCCGCTTTGAAATTATAAAAGCGGAAATGGTTGTGAGTCAAAATAAAGAAAACAGACCGTCCCACAATTTTTTAACTTCCTACGGAGGAAATATTATGAAGAGCGATTTTACCTCGCGCCTTAAATATGGCGCATCGGCATTAGCTATCGCCGCTACCCTACCCTTTGGCATACAGGCTTCATACGCTGCTGACGACGCGGCAGCCGCAGAAGACGAAGTATCATTTGAAGAAGTTGTTGTTACCGGTTCACGTATTAAACGTAAAGACCTGACAGCCATCAGTCCTGTTGCTGTTGTTCCGGCTTCTGAATTCAAATTTTCCGGCACCATCAACGTTGAGCAGGTATTGAATGCCCTGCCACAAACTGTTCCCGGACTGACCGGCAACTCAAACAACCCCGGCAATGGTACCGCAACTGTTGACCTTCGCGGTCTTGGTGCTACCCGGACATTGGTACTKGTTAACGGCAAGCGCTATATGCAARGCTCACAAGCCAATACTGTTGACTTGAACACCATTCCTTCTGCCCTGATCAAACAGGTAGAGGTTCTGACCGGTGGTGCGTCCGCTGTGTATGGTTCCGATGCCTTGGCCGGTGTTGTCAACTTCGTCTTGATTGATGACTTTGAAGGTGTTGAACTTAACTCACAATATGGCACCTCCAGCAAAGGGGATGCCACGAAATGGAATGTTGATGCTACAATCGGCGGCAACTTTGCCGATGGCCGTGGTAACGTAGTATTGCATACCAGTTTCGCCCGTCGTGACGCAACCTTTGCTAGTGCCAGGGATTTCTCATTCTTCGCATTGGGTGATAATGATGTTCTGCCAAACACACAGGATCCAAACTTCGGCGACAGCACACCTTGTGGTGGCGCTTCTAATTGTGTGCCCGGTTTCACAAGATCCGGTAGCTCAGGCATTCCCGGCACCCGTCTGTTTGGTGGGCCGGTATTTGATTCCAATAATGATGGTGTAATCTGCCTATCCGACCAGCAACCCGGTTGTACGACAGCTACCCTTGATACAGGACGGATTGGCCGTTTTAACAAAGACGGCTCTGCCCAGCTCTGGGATAATGTTAATGACCGGTTCAACTATGCCCCTGACAACTTTATCCAGTTGCCACAGGACCGTTGGTTAATCAATGCACAAGGCCATTATGATATTAATGACCATGTTACATTCTATACCCGAGCCACTTTCACAAACAACCGTAGTGATATCGAGCTTGCACCAACACCGGCATTCCTTGGCGGAGTAGAAGTTGATGCAAACAACCCGTTTTTTGCACAAAATGTCCAGGATGCCTTCGGTATTACTGACCGTTTTTCAACCGGTTCTGCCAGTGTTGCCGGACAGGATATTGATGGTAATGATATCCAGACACGTCAGCAAGTAGTTGTTGCACGTTATCAGGCAGGAGATACCATTCCTGCTGGTAGTGCCATTGGTGATGTCAGTAGCGTAACGGATGTTTTTGATGCTACTGGTAATCCTATTGAAGCTAGCCTCGGCATGGTAGATGATGGGAATGGCAACATGGTTCCTGGCTACTCTGTAGATCAACTTTTGGGTTCGAGCCTAAATGATTCTGATGGTCGTGTATCACTACCATTCATTGGCCGCCGTATGGTTGAAAATGGTTCCCGTCAAGGCATTAACAGCCGTAACGGTTTCCAGGTTATGGCCGGCTTCAAAGGTGACATAGATGACAATTGGTCATATGACACATATTACAGCTATTCCCGTGTTGACCGTACAGAACTATTAAATAATGACGTATCAGATTCACGTTTCCGTCAAGCGGTTGATGCCAAATTGGATAGCAACGGAAATATTGTCTGTAATGACCCATCGGGGGGTTGTTCGCCGCTGAATGTTTTTGGTGAAGGCAATATTTCGAAAGGTGCCATTGCATTTGTCAATGTGGGTGCCGCCAATGTGACCAGCATCACACAACAGGTTCTCGCAGCCAACGTCACGGGTACACTGGGCGATCTTGGCGCTGGTGATATCGGCCTCTCCGTGGGGGCTGAATACCGGAAGGATTCAAGTGAATTCCGTCCGGATGAATTCCTGTCATCAGGCGATATTCTCGGCTTTAATGCTGGTAAACCAACCGTAGGTTCTTTCGATGTTTATGAACTCTACGGCGAAGTTTATGTACCATTGTTGACTGATGCGGCCTTTGCCAAATCATTAAACTTTACTGGTGCGGCGCGTTATTCTGACTATTCAACCGCCGGTACTGTCTGGTCCTATTCTGCAGGGCTTGACTGGACACCGGTTGAAGGATTCAAGCTTCGCGGTCAGTACCAGCGTGCGGTCCGTGCTCCAAATGTGGCTGAGTTGTTCCTTGGAACAGCAAATGGTTTTCCACGGGCGGATGACCCTTGTTCTGCCGACCATGTGGGTGATAATGGCGGCATAGCTGCCCTGACATCCATTTGTGAAGCGACCGGTGTTCCAGCTGGCCAAACCGGCCTCTTTGATCAGTCCAACACACAGATTGAAGGTGCCTTTGGCGGTAACCCGAACCTGACGGAAGAAAGTTCAGACACCTATACTATCGGTGCCGTTATTAATCCTGACTTCCTTGAGGGTTTCTCCATGACCATTGACTATTACAACATTAATATAAGTGATGTTGTTGGTACCTTGGGTGGCGGCGTTAATAACATCCTGAAAAACTGTTATGCGGACAAAGATCCAAATGCACCTTTCTGTCAGGCGGTCAGTCGTCGTCCTGATGGTAATGTTGATACGGTTTCTGCACTGAATGCCAATAATGCCGTACTTAAAACCGATGGTATCGACGTTCAGCTTAACTACAGCATTGATCTGGATAGCGGATTATTTGATAACGCCTCAACCATCAGCATGTTCTGGTTGGGAACGTACGTAATCAATAATGACTTCCTGCCAAATAAATTGCCGGGAACGCCTTTCCTCAGATGTGCCGGCACCTTTGCCGGGGTTTGCGGAACACCTGATCCTAAATATCGTTCCACATCACGGTTGTCGTATCAAAGTGGCCCGTTAACAACTTCCATAAAATGGACATATCTTGGCGGTACTAATCAGGGAGACATCAGAAATGGTGGCACTGATCCGGCAACATTATCTGTCGCACGACTTAAAGCTAAAAACTATTTTGATCTAACGGCAAATTATGACATTAGTGAAAGCTACTCAGTTTACGGCGGGATCAATAACCTGTTCAACAACAAGCCACAGTTTGTGGGTAGTGATCAGCAGCAGGGTAATACATTCCCGAATGTGTATGACGTTATCGGTACTTACTTCTACTTTGGTGCAAGAGCCAAATTCTAGAATTAAGCRGATATAATCTTTAAATAAAAACGGCGGTTATGAAATCATAGCCGCCGTTTYTTTCATTATATTGAGAGGTTTATTTMTTCACTGCCTGAATATAATATCCCAATATCTTCTTTTCCTGTCCAATGTRAAAATCCTGATCAACCTYCACTTCGAAACCAAGCGCCGCTAGCTGTGCTTGCAGATCAARYAMSYCCGTTTCATTCAGAGCCGACCCCACAAGATCACGCAATAARTYCYGCTGAGCCATCAACCTTARTCTGGCATTATCCACCATTTYAAGGATTBGTTGAGGGGCGTATTTCTGGCYYAGTTTCAGRATTTCCAGCAATGAATTYTGCATCACCGGTATGGTATTGAGCGCAGAAGGATCAGGATAGRTTTGTGAAAGCCGGGCAAGGTTATCCACATATTGGTCAACCATRRCCTGAACCTCCCCGTCAGRGTATTTGCCCGTAAGGATGYGAGATAGCAGTTCCTTGCACGTCACAAAAATYCCGCTGTCCAGAAGAAARWCAGCCTCCCTGATATTTTCCTTATTCTGGATCACCACAAGGCTGGTATGACTATGAAGTACYSCGCAAAAATGGCYRCCTGTCTTCARAACCCGGGCAATYTGCGYCATTGATCGCGTCATATCACTATATTCAACGGCATATTGSGACGTCACAAGRTCAAAATACCCGTCTTCAAAAGGCAGGTCTTCTGCRGCTATYCTGCCCTGAAAATTRAYTTGATCCAAAAGCTCTTTCGCCGACRGCACATCTTGCGCCGGATTTATATCGGCCAGRTCAACYCCGTGAAYYTCCCAACTATAKTYTTTGTCATTRGCRTARGAAACCGCAAGCGATGGCAAYAACCCGTTTCCTGTCCCAATRTCCAGCAAAGTCATGTCATCTGAAAAACCGGAATAGACCTTCAACCAGAAGTCATTGATCTTCKTCTGATTTTCCTTRTCATGGGCAGAGATACAACTGTGCAGYTCCCCTCTTTTCCARTAATTGTCCCAACCTCTGGTTTCTTTGCTTACCATACCTAATTCTCATACCACKCTATCAAGCTCTTTTTATAATATAGAACAGTTTATAAAACATCAGAAATTACAAACAAAACAGATCTGTATTACCGCCGGTGGCGACCGTGTTGATGGTCAGGGTTTTTTCGGTGGCAAARCGGAACATGTAACGCGGGCCGCCAGCCTTAGGGCCRGTTCCRGATAATCCTTGYCCGCCAAAKGGTTGTRCCCCGACMACKGCCCCRACKATATTGCGGTTMACATAGGTATTGCCCACATCAAGYCTTTGGAAAATMTCCTGCGCCGCCCCTTCTATCCGGCTGTGAATCCCAAGGGTCAGGCCAAAACCGGTGGCGCGTATCTGTGCCAGWACSRCGTCCAWATCMCRGGCCTCATAACGTATGATATGCAATATGGGGCCAAAAACCTCTCTGGTTAACTGGTCCAGTGATGTGATCTCATAAATGCGCGGGGCAAAAAAGGTGCCGYCYWTGCARGAGGCGGGCATAGCTACCTCGGCCAGATTCACGGCTTCCCCGTCCATTCTGGCCCCGTGGTCCAGCAACATTTGCCGCGCCGCCTCRTCAATCACCGGCCCCACATCGGTGGATAATGTCATGGGGTCTCCCATGTTCAGGCAAGCYACRGCCCCGGTRAGCATCTCAATAATCCTGTCGGCCACCTCCGTCTGAAGATATAATACGCGTAGCGCCGAACATCGCTGCCCGGCGGATTGAAAGGCAGAGGAAATCACATCATCSACCACCTGCTCCGGCAGGGCGGTGCTGTCYACGATCATCACATTYTGRCCGCCGGTTTCGGCAATCARAGGAACRATGGCCCCRCCCCGTCCCGCCAGACTGCGGTTGATATTCCKGGCGGTATCCGTGGAGCCGGTAAAGGCCACGCCGCTGATCCGCTCATCCGCCACAAGTTTGGCCCCAACATCCCCACCCCCCGGCAACAGATGCAAAATATCCCCCGGCACCCCTGCTTTATGAAGTATTTTCACCGCTTCCGCCCCGATGATCGGGGTCTGTTCGGCGGGCTTGGCGATGACCGCATTGCCYGCCGCCAATGCCRCCGCAATTTGACCYACAAAGATMGCCAGCGGRAAATTCCACGGRCTGATACARAGGAAYRTCCCCCGCCCATGAAGGGACARCTGATTATCCTCCCCCGTACARCCGGGCAGGAYAAGGGGCTGGTCAAAATTCTGCCGGGCCTGCATAGCRTAATAGCGCAGAAAATCAACGGCCTCGCGCACTTCGGACAGGCTGTCCCCTATGGTCCGTCCGGCCTCRGCSGTGATAATRCCCATCAGACGCGCCCGKKCTTCTTCCATCAGGTCGGCGGCCTGTTCCAGTATTTCCGCCCGGGCCWGCCCGCCAAGGCGRTCCCATGATTTTTGTGCGGCTGAGGCCTTGTCMARRGCAAGGTYAATATCCGCRTCYRTGGCGGCGGCGACCTTGCCAAWGGGCTTCAGGCTRGCCGGATTAATCACATCTTCCGTGGGRCGTTCYGCTATCTCTGCGCCGCCAAYRATTGGCCCCGCATAWTGACTTTCTCCGGCGGCCTTTKTCATTTCYGCSCGYAAYWRCGCCACCTCATCCGGGTCGTCCAGATCAAGGCCCATGGCATTGCGGCGCGGGGYAAATTCCCGGCCCGATGCGGATAATATATCCACCGGCAGGGGAATTTTATCATGGCGGCGCGGGCTTGCCGCCTCAACCAGTTCGATGCTATCCTGCATCAATTCCTCMACGGCRATATTCTTGTCCATGAAACGATTGACAAAGGAGCTATTAGCCCCGTTTTCCAGCAAYCGCCGCACCARATAGGGCAGCAAATCCTTATGGGCGCCCACCGGRGCATATACCCGCATATTCACCGGRKGWSWWGTCATTTCCTGTAGCTGRTCATAGAGCAGRTGGCCCATGCCGTGGAGCCGCTGAAACTCRAAATCACGGCGATCCCCCGCCAATTCCAGCACCAGCGCCGCCGTATAGGCATTATGGGTGGCAAATTGGGRGTACAGCACATCGCGCGCCGCCATCATCCGCTCGGCGCAAATCTGATAGCTCAGGTCRGTGGAGGGCTTRCGGGTATAGACCGGATAATCGAACARRCCCATTTCCTGRGCATGCTTRATCTCACTGTCCCAATAGGCCCCCTTGACCARCCGAACCATAAATTTACGGTTCAAGTYCCGGCCCAGAGYAATCAGCCAGTCAAKSACRTAAGGCGMSCGCTTCTGATAGGCCTGKACCACGATGCCAAGGCCGTCCCAATSCGCCAGCTCCCCATCCCGGGCCAATGCCGCGAATATATCCAGCGAAATATCCAGCCGCGCGGCCTCCTCCGCATCAATGGTAAAGCCAAGCCCCTGCGCCTTTGCCGACAGGGCAAGGCGGCGCACCTTTGGGTACATATCCGCCATWACCGTCYCYGCCTGCGCGAATTCATAGCGGGRATGCAGGGCYGAAAATTTCACCGAAATACCGGGGGCTTCATAGACATTATCCTTGTCGTTATCYGCGCCGATCTTCTCGATCGCCAATTGATAGGCGTCAAAATATTGGGCCGCATCGGCCAATGYCCGTGCGCCCTCGCCCAGCATATCAAAGGAAAACCGGGTTTCMGGRCGGTTTTCCTGACGGCCCCGTTTCGCCGCYTCCTCTATGGTGCGGCCCAGMACATACTGWCCGCCCATRATGCGCATGGCCTGCATCACGGCRCTGCGGATYAATGGCTCGCCGGATTTWGCCACCAGWCKYTTCATCCAGCCGGAAAARTTYTCCGTCACATCACCGCCCAGACTGATCACCTGTCCGGTCATCATCAGCCCCCATGTGGAGGCATTGACGAACAGGGACTCGGATTTKCCCTTRTGRTCGGACCAGTTACCGGATTTTATTTTCTCGGCAATGAGCTTGTCCGCCGTCCAGCCATCGGGCACCCTGAGCARGGCCTCTGCCAAACACATGAGCGCCACCCCTTCCCGGTTGGACAGGCCAAATTCTTGCAGGAAAAAATCCATCGTACCCTGCTCATCGCTCTTGGTGCGGGACAGCCTCACCAAATCACGGGCCGAGGTTACAATCCGCATACGGGCGTTATCGGACAAGCCRGATGTTTCCAACATATGGGAAATGGCTTGTTCCTCATCGGCATGGGTCATGGCCCGTATTTTTTTACGGATTTCAGCAAGTATGGTCGAAGAAGGCATATTATATTCCAKCTATTGTTAACTTTATATGCTGTRARAATAGCATATCAATAGCAGAATATCTCGCCTTTTTAGGATTTATAACGATATAAAATCTATTAAAATGGCTAAATYATRGTTTTTTATATAAAACTAACATTCAACCACATTTACCGCCAAGCCGCCCCTGGAGGTTTCTTTATAGGTGACTTTCATGTCTGCACCGGTCTGGCGCATGGTTTCGATAACCTTGTCCAGCGACACCATATGCTTGCCGTCCCCGCGCAGGGCAAGGCGGCTGGCATCGATGGCCTTAACCGCGCCCATGGCG
The DNA here is from genome assembly GCA_002749135.1 of Alphaproteobacteria bacterium. Taxonomy (GTDB): domain Bacteria; phylum Pseudomonadota; class Alphaproteobacteria; order Sphingomonadales; family Emcibacteraceae; genus Paremcibacter. The sequence continues at coordinate 35,346 of NVVY01000014.1, forward strand.
TTGCGTTCAATACACGGCACCTGTACCAAACCGCCGATGGGGTCACAGGTCAGGCCAAGGTTATGTTCCATGCCAATTTCCGCCGCATTTTCCACTTGTTCCACAGTGCCGCCCATGACCGCCGTCAAGGCCCCAGCCGCCATGGAGCAGGCAACGCCCACCTCACCCTGACAACCGACCTCGGCCCCGGATATGGAGGCATTTTTCTTATAGAGCGAGCCAATAGCCGCCGCCGTTAACAGGAAATCATAGATGCCGTCCCGGCCCGCACGGTTATAGAAACGATCGAAATAGCGCAAGACCGCCGGAATGATACCCGCCGCACCGTTGGTGGGGGCGGTCACCACCCGGCCCCCGGCGGCATTTTCCTCATTCACTGCCAAGGCCCACAGGTTAATCCAGTCAAGGATGACGGTGGGGTCACAAAGCTGGCGTTCCTGACTGGAGCGCAAATCCTCATAATGCTGGGCGGCGCGCCGTTCCACGTCAAGGCCGCCCGGCAATATCCCGTGCGCGTGACAGCCCCGGTCAATACAGCCCTCCATGGCCTCCCAGATTACATCCATGCCCGACTGCAAGTCCGCCGCCGTGATCAAGGCCAGTTCATTGGCCCGCATCAGCTCCGCTATGCTCAAGTCATTCTGTTCACAAAGGTCAAGCAGTTCATCGCCTGAGCCAAAAGGATAGGGTACGGGCGCCTGCGCCGCATCCGGCTGATTTTTGCCCATCTCGGCCTCTGACAGAACAAAACCGCCGCCGATGGAATAATAATTATCCCGCGACAGTAATGCACCCTTCTCATCAAAGGCCTGAAACCCCATACCGTTGGTATGATGGGGCAACAACCCGGCCATCAAAAAAGGCATGTCCGATGCCGGGTCAAAAGAGATGGTTTTTTCCTGTAACAGATTTATCGTCCCGGAGCTGCGCACCTGTTTCGCCGCACCGTCAATAATATCCGGGTCAATGCTGCCTGGCGCATGACCCATCAGACCCATAATGATGGCCACATCCGTACCATGGCCGATTCCCGTCAAGGCAAGGGAGCCATAAACGTCTATGTGGATTTTATCAATATCAGAAAAAATATTGGCGTTTTTCAGGGATTTCAGAAACCGCCGCGCGGCAATCATGGGGCCAACCGTGTGAGAGCTGGACGGCCCTATACCCACTTTAAACAGATCAAAGACGCTTAGGAACATACCCTGTCGCTCCGGAAAAATATCCGCAGAGCTACATCAAGCCCTTTGAATCATTAATTACTTGCTGCTCACAGACCTATCAACGGATTTGATATGATCCAGAACGCGAAACCATTTGTTGGTCTGGCATATCTGCATCGCCTGTGACCGCCCCATGCGGCGGATCAATTGTTTTGCCAATGCTTCTACAGTTTCATCAGCCATAATCTTTACCTACTCTTTTCACTTTAACCTTGAATAAGTTGCCTTACTTAACAGCCCTATTGTCAGCCAACATTGTGGCGATATTATGCCACGGTTGCTTTTACGCTCGTCATAGTTTGGCCCGTTTACGCCTCCGCCAAAGCTTTGTCAACGCCAATCGGCACAGGTTCAAAGAAAACGATCAAGGCCGCTCAAATGAACATCTTGACTTTCCGCTAAAATTTAAGTTTTGTCCAGTAATATCAACCTCATACCGTATTTATTATCCGGACGGACCCTGGATAATGAGAGACAGACTTTTCACAGGTATACACATCTCACTGCAAAACCCRAAAGTTTTGATGTGATATTATGCGGAAGTTATCTGTAACYTGATCACGGAATTTGCGCCATTCTTYAGGAATTGTTTCTCGTAAAAAGTGGCGGATTGCCTCTGCGAATTGCTTTTGGGTGGATAAAAGGTGTATGGAAATGGCAATTTTTATCCATCCTATTTTTAGGACAATCACGGTGTAAAAAATGTCTTTTACGGTTTTGAATATGTCGTTGACGGCTTGGACCCATGTATAAGACGCTGGCATAATTAATGGCTTGTGTTAATATCCGCCGTGCTATCTTTTCAAGACAAATTACAAAAAATACAGGGGACGCATTCGCCGTGACGGAAGAAGAAAAGAAACAGCTGGAACAACAGCTCTGGAATATTGCCAATACCCTGCGCGGGAGAATGCATGCRGATGAATTTCGCGATTATATCCTCGGCTTTATTTTCTATAAATATCTGTCGGAGAAATTATACCTCTATGCCAACGGGCAATTGAAAGAGGACGGGGTTGATTATGCCAGCCTGTCAGACAATGACCCCATGGTGGGTGCCATTGCCGAACTCGCCATTGAGACCCTCGGCTATATGCTTAAACCATCGGAGTTGTTCAGCGCCATTGCCCGGCGCGGCAATGCCCAAGTTTCTGATAATGACGATAATGACGAAACGCCTGAGAATTTTATCCTCGGCGATCTGGCGTCTATCCTCAGCAATATTGAACAAAGCACCATGGGGACCGAGAGCGAGGATGATTTCGGGCAACTGTTCGAAGACCTCGACCTGACCTCCAGCAAGCTCGGGCGTACGGAAAAAGCCAAAAATAATCTGATTGCGCAGGTGCTTGCCCATCTGGACAAGATCAATTTTGATCTGGAAAATAAAAAAGGCGATGTGCTGGGCGATGCCTACGAATATCTGATTGCCCAATTCGCCAGCGGCGCGGGTAAGAAAGCCGGGGAGTTCTATACCCCCCAAGCCGTATCCGAACTTATATCAAAGCTCGTGACGGTGGATAAGGGACGGTTGCAATCGGTCTATGACCCTGCCTGTGGCTCCGGCTCCCTGTTGCTCAGGGTCGCGCGACAGGTGGATGAGGTGGCGGAATTTTACGGACAGGAAATGAACCGCACCACCTATAATCTGGCGCGGATGAATATGATCCTGCATGGTGTCAATTACCGCAAATTCGACATCAAGCAGGAAGACACACTGGAGCATCCCCAACATGAGGGCAAAAAATTCGAAGCCATCGTTGCCAATCCGCCCTTCTCCGCCAAATGGAGTGCCAATCAGCTATTGATGTCTGATGACCGTTTTGCCGAATATGGCAGGCTCGCCCCTGCCAGCAAAGCAGATTATGCTTTCATTCAGCATATGATCCATCATCTGGCGGATAATGGTAATATGGCGTGGTCATGCCCCACGGGGTGCTGTTCCGGGGGGCTGCCGAGGGACATATCCGTCGTTACCTGATTGAGGAACGCAATCTGCTGGATGCGGTGATCGGCTTGCCCGCCAACATCTTTTACGGTACATCCATCCCCACCTGCCTGATGGTATTTAAAAAATGCCGCACACACCCGGATGATATATTGTTCATTGACGCGAGTCAGTCTTTTGACAAGGGCAAGAACCAGAACCGGCTGTTGCCAGCGCATATTGAAAAGATTGTGGATTGTTACAAGGCACGAACCACAGAGGATAAATTCAGCTATGTCGCCCGCCGCGCAGAGGTGGCGGAAAATGATTATAACCTCAACATCCCCCGCTATGTGGATACGTTCGAGGAAGAAGAATTGATTGATTTGGATACGGTGACGGCGGAACTTGCGGCATTAAAGAGCGAAATGAAGGCTACCGATCAAACCATTGCTGGCTTCTGTGCAGAACTCGGCATAAAGGCACCATTTTGATGTTGGTAGAGCAGAAAAATATACCGTCCTTGCGCTTTCCTGAATTTGAGGGAGCGTGGGAAGAGAAAAAGTTAGAAGAAATAGCAGATGTAAAGGGTGGAAAAAGAATTCCTAAAGGCATGTCGCTTACAGATGTAGATACGGGACAACCTTATATAACCGTGAGTAATATGGAAAATGGCTCAGTGAATCTTGATAAAATCAAATTTGTTCCTGATGAGGCTAAGCATAAAATTCGAAATTATAAGATATTAATTTCAGATATTTTCATTTCTGTAGCTGGAACTTTGGGATTAATAGGTATTATTCCACAAGAACTCAACAATGCAAATTTAACTGAAAATGCTAATAAGTTGACAAATATTAAATGTGTTCAGGCTTATTTGTTACGCTATTTGGAAACTAGCTACTTTTCTAGGTTGATTGAGAACGTAAAGACAACTAATGCACAGCCTAAATTAGCCATATATGCATTACAATCATTTAAGGTTAGGTCACCACATGAGAATGAACAACAAAAGATTGCGGAATTTCTGACGGCGGTGGATGGGAAGATTGGGTTGTTATCGAAAAAGAAAGACTTGGCAGAGCGGTATAAAAAAGGGGTGATGCAAAAGCTCTTTTCCCAAAGCCTCCGCTTCACCAACAAAGACGGCACCCCCTATCCCGATTGGGAAGAAAAAACATTGGGGGAGATTTCTGAGAAACCGATGTACGGAATGAATGCCGCAGCGCGACAGTTCGATGGAGAGAACAAATACATTAGAATTACTGATATTGATGAGGACAGTAGGAAATTTGTACCGAAACCCCTTACCTCTCCGCAGGGTGAAATTTTAGATAAATATTACCTAAAGGTGGGTGATATTGTCTTTGCCCGAACGGGAGCTAGCGTGGGAAAGAGTTATTTATATAAAGAGTTCGATGGGCAAGTAGCCTTTGCAGGGTTTTTGATTAAGTTCTCAATATCAGGTGCAAATGAAAGCTTTGTGTTTAGTCAGACGTTAACTTATGCATTTAAAAAATGGGTGAAAGTGATGTCAATGCGCTCAGGACAGCCGGGCATAAACGCTGAAGAATACCAAACATTTTCTTTTCAATTACCTTCGCAGGAAGAACAACAAAAAATCGCCGACTTTTTAAGCTCACTCGATCAAAAAATCACCCATATCAGCCAACAGCTCACCCAAGCCCAAGCCTTTAAAAAAGGCTTGTTGCAACAGATGTTTGTCTAGTATCATCCGGGCTTACGTATAACAGGACAGGTAATATGACCGAAAAAGACATACGCTGGCAGCAACGGTTTCAGAATTATGGCAAGGCGCTGGACCAGCTCACGCGCTTTATGGACCGGAAAGACTTGAACGAGTTGGAGGAGCAGGGGCTTATTCAGGCGTTCGAATATACCCATGAACTGGCATGGAAGACGCTCAAGGATTTTCTGGACTATCGCGGTGTTGTCAATCTGTTTGGCTCAAAAGACACCACCAAAGAGGCCTTCAAGGCCGGATTGCTGGGCGATAGTGAGGATAGGGGGCTTATCTGGATGGATATGATCAAGTCGCGCAATCTGACCTCCCACACCTATAACGAGGCCACCACCCGAAAGATCATCCTGGCGATCCAAAAGGACTATCATAACGCATTCCTTATGCTCAGGGAAAAACTGGCTGCCTTCAAGGAGGAATGAGATGAATTGCGGGCTGGGCGACAATACCATAAACCGGATCAAGGCGGTATTCAGACGCTTTCCCGAAATCTCCCGCGTGATGTTATACGGGTCCCGCGCCAAGGGAAATTACAAGCCGGGCTCTGATATTGATCTGACCTTTTTCGGGAACGGTCTTGACCTCAAGAGCCTTAGCCGGATTGACGGGGCGCTGGATGAGCTTGACCTGCCCTATCTCTTTGACTTGTCCCTTTATGATGAAATTGAAAACCCTGATTTTCTGGATCATATCAAACGGGTCGGGATATTATTTTATGATAGCGGAAAGTGACCGGGAATTTCACAAGAAATTTTTCAGTGATGAAAAAGGGGAATAGATAAAATGCATCAAAGCGAACAGACGCTGGAAAACAACCTTGTGGATCAATTAACCACGCTCGGTTATGCGCGGGTGATCATCCGGGATGAGGGAGAACTGCTTGCCAATCTGAAACGCCAGCTTGAAAAACATAACAAAACCAGTTTCTCCGATAATGAATTTAAACGTATCTGCCTGCATCTGAACAAAGGCAATGTTTTTGAGCGGGCAAAAATCCTGCGGGACAAGATGCATCTGAAACGGGATGACGACACATCCGCCTATATCGAATTTATCGATCAACTGGAATGGTGCCAGAACCAGTATCAGGTGACAAGTCAGGTCACACAAGTGGGGACTTATGAAAATCGCTATGACGTGACCTTGCTGATTAACGGCTTGCCTTTGGTGCAGATTGAGCTGAAACGGCGGGGGCTGGAACTGAAAGAAGCTTTCAATCAGATCAACCGTTATCACCGGCATAGTTTCGGGTCCGGTTCGGGGCTTTATCAATATATTCAGATTTTCGTTATCTCCAACGGGGTTAATACAAAATATTACGCCAATAACCGCAAGCAGTCTTTCAAACAAACATTCTTCTGGGCGGATGAACAGAATAAAGCCATCATGCAACTGGATCAGTTTGCCAAGGTTTTTCTGGAAAAATGTCACATCTCCAAAATGATCACAAAATATATTGTGCTCAATGAAACCGATAAAATATTGATGGTGTTGCGCCCCTATCAATATTATGCCACCGAAGCGATTGTGGACAAGGTCAAACATGGGCGATCAAATGGCTATATCTGGCATACCACAGGGTCCGGCAAGACACTGACCTCTTTCAAGGCGGCACAAATCCTTATGCAAATCCCCAAGGTGCATAAGGTGATCTTTGTGGTGGATCGCCGTGATCTGGACTATCAAACCAACAAGGAATTCAATGCCTTTTCCAAGGGCAGTGTGGACGGCACCAGCAATACAAAGGCGCTGGTCAAACAATTAAGCGATGATACCAAGCTGATTGTTACCACCATACAAAAGCTTAATACCGCCATCAGCAAAGCACGCTATCAGGATATGATGGAGCCGCTTAAAGACAAGCGCATTGTCTTTATTTTTGATGAATGTCATCGCAGTCAGTTTGGTGATACCCATAAAAGAATTACCGAATATTTTAACCGCTATCAGATGTTTGGCTTTACCGGCACCCCGATCTTTGTGGAAAATATTGCTAAAAACCAGCATGGCAGGCGCACCACCCGCGATCTGTTTGGTGACTGTTTGCATAAATATGTCATTACCGATGCCATTCGGGATGAGAATGTATTGAAATTCTCCATTGAGTATGTAGGGCGCTACAAGGAAAAGGAAGGGGTTTATTCAGATATTGAGGTGGAAGACATCGACATCAAGGAACTGATGGAATCCGAAAAAAGGCTGGAGCCGATTACCGACTATATCATCGCCAACCATGGGCGCAAAACCCACGCGCGCGCATTTACCGCCATGTTCTGTGTCTCTGGCGTGCCGGTGTTGATCAAATATTATGACCTGCTCAAGGCGCGGAAGGACGCGGGGCTTCATGACCTGAAAATTGCCACCATATTCAGTTTTGCCGCCAATGAAGAGGATAAAAACGCCGATGGTATTATCGGCGAGGATGAGCTGGATATTGATAACGCAAGGGTCGATCAGCATAGCCGGGATATTCTGGAAAGCTATATTGCCGATTACAATAAAATGTTCGGCACAAAATTCAGCACCAAAGACAACCAGTCCTATTATAATTATTACAACGACATCGCCAAGAAGGTCAAAGAACGTAAAATAGATATTCTGCTGGTGGTCAATATGTTCCTCACCGGCTTTGACAGCAAGACACTCAACACGCTCTATGTGGATAAAAACCTGAAACATCACGGCTTGTTACAAGCCTTTTCACGCACCAACCGCATTTTGAATGAACAGAAATCCCAAGGGAATATTGTCTGCTTTAGAAATCTTAAAGAAGCAACGGATGATGCAATTGCGCTCTTTTCCAATATTGATGCAAAAGATACGATCATCATGGCACCCTATGAAGATTATGTGCAACAATTCAATGCCGCCTTTGATCACCTCCTGAGCCTTGTGCCAACGGTGGATAGTGTGAATGACCTTGAGACAGAAGAAGATGAGGTTAAATTCATTCAAGCCTTCCGGATACTCTTGCGGCTGAAAAATATCTTGATCACCTTCACAGATTTTAACTTTGATGATTTGGGTGTATCTGAACAGACTTTTAATGATTATCTCAGTAAATATCTCGATTTATATGACAAGGTCAGAAGCAATAATCAAAAAGAAAAGGTTTCTATCCTTGATGATGTGGATTTTGAACTGGAACTTATCCATCGTGATGAGGTGAATGTCACATACATCCTGCAATTGCTGTTGAAGCTGAAAACTTCCGATGAACAAGAACAGGAAAACCAGCGCAAGGCGATCCTCGACCTTATCACCGGGGATGCCAAGCTACGCAGTAAGCGAGAGCTTATTGAAAAATTCATATTGGAAAATTTGCCAAACATAGAAAATGCCGAAAATATTGAACGCGAATTCAGCGCTTTCTGGAATAAAGAAAAACGGGCGGCATTTGAAGAGCTATGGGAAACAGAAGGGCTTGATTCAGATAAGGTGGAGAAGATCATATCTGACCATCTTTTCACCGGACATGTTCCCATCACAGACGATGTTGTCGCCGCCATGCAAGTAAAGCCCAAAATCCTCGAACGCAAGAAAATAGCACAAAGGGCGCTGGACAAAATCATGCGGTTTATTGAAGTGTTTGTCACGGACGCACCGGAATAGAGGCAAGGCATAGTCGCCAATCGCGCGAGGATGCTCATAGGCTGGGGAAACAGAGGTTTTTCAATACCACACCTGTTAACTCCACCAGTCATGTGGTAAAATTCATCAAAGAGGTTGATCTGTGCAACTTACACATAAAAACCGCCAACAACCAAGAAAGCGACCTTGCGGAAATCTTGTAATACTTTCAAGTATAAGGAAAAAATTTGGAGCGGGCGATGAGATTCGAACTCACGACCCTAACCTTGGCAAGGTTATGCTCTACCCCTGAGCTACGCCCGCACTCCAAAAAAAAGACCAGTCCGTACCCGGACCGTGCGGCGGATAATAGCCATTACAAGGCCAAAATCAAGGGTAATTTCAAAAAAACATCATTTGCTTGCCATGGCGGTTTTTTTCGCTAAAAATGCAGGCAATATAAACAACATCATGAATTTTGATAATCCCTGTGATTAGGTCTATAATGACAAGCAGGCTAACGATTAAGGAATGAATATGCAGAATATGGACGTGCCACAGGGCGGGCAAACGGTGGCTTTGATCAAGGATGGCGATATGTCCACATTCATGGCGGATGTGATCGAGAAATCGGCGGCCACCCCGGTTCTGGTCAGTTTCTATTCAAGCTGGTCCGAGAACTGCAAGAAGCTCACCCCCATTGTGGAAAAAATTGTCCAGCAGGCTGGCGGCGCGGTTCAGATGGTGCGAATCGATTTTGAAAAAAACCAGCAACTCGCGGCCCAGATGAAAATTCAATCGGTTCCCACGGTAGTGGTCTTTGTCGACCAACGGCCCGTGGATGCCTTTGCCGGCGTGAAGTCAGAAGCCGAGGTCAAAGAATTCATCGCCCGCTTCGCCCCCGAAATGCAACCCTCCCCTACCGAGCAAATTATCGAACAGGCCGTCATTCTGTTTAACGGCGGAGACTTTCAGAATGCCGCTGAGCTTTATTCCCAAATTCTTCAGATGGAGACGGAAAATGTCCCGGCCCTTGCCGGGCTGGCCCAAAGCCTGATCCGTTTGAATGATCTGGAAAATGCCAGGACTGTTCTGGACGGCACCCCGAAACAGCATGAGAATGACCCAGCCATCACCGCCGCCCGGGCAGCGCTTGATATGGCGGAACAGTTGGCGGACCTTGGTGATGCCGCCGCGCTGGAACAGGCCATAAAGGAGGATGCCGATAACCATCAGGCCCGTTTTGATCTGGCGCTGATTTTATGGGCCAGCGGAGACCAGGACGCGGCGGCAGATCATCTGCTGACCATTATTTCCCGCGACCGGGGCTGGAATGAGGACGGGGCGCGCAAACAACTGGTGAAATTTTTCGAAATCGCCGGCCCCATGGACCCCTTCACGGTCAAAATACGTAAAAAACTATCAAGCATTCTTTTCGCCTGACCGAAAGATATATGCCAAAGGACAGCAACAGTGTTTGAACTGGACCGATTACCAGAAAAGTTGCCGGTTTTTCCTTTAACCGGGGCCTTACTGTTGCCCAAGGGACATTTACCGCTTAATATTTTTGAACCCCGATATCTGGATATGGTGTATCATGCGCGTGAGAAAAACGGCCTGATCGGAATGATACAGCCCATCCTCTCGCCCCTGACGACGCAGGAAGGCAATGACCAATATGGCACCGCCCCCCGCAACCGCCCCCTTTATATCACCGGCTGTGTGGGCATGATTTCTGACCTGACGGAGAAACCGGACGGCAGCCTGACCATCATGCTGACCGGGCTTAGCCGCTATGACATCGTGGAGGAACTGCCCCGCCGTCAGACTTTTCGGCAGGTCCGGGTGCTGTATGACAGATTTCAGGAAGATTGTGCCCTGCCGTCCCGGTCCGATGATATTGGGCGCAAGGATCTGGTTTTGAGCGTGGAAAAATATTTACGGCTTCATAATATTATTCCCCGGTGGGAGGCTCTGGAAAGAGCCTGCGACGAGGAACTGATCAGCGCCCTTGCCATGATCTGCCCCTTCAGCGAAGCCGAAAAACAGGCCCTGCTGGAAACCGTCAGTTTAAAGGGGCGGGTTGATCTGATGCTGAAAATAATGGCCTTTGATCTGTCCAGCGGACAGGCAAGTGCCTATAACAAGATTTTACAATGATCACAGGATAATAAAATGACCGATGCAAAAGACGCTCCAAAAATAAATTTCGGCAAGGTCGATCCCAAACTGCTGGAAATACTGGCCTGTCCCCTGACCAAAAGCAGCCTGCGCTATGACGAAAAAGCGGGCGAACTGATCAGTGACAAAGCAGGCCTTGCCTTTCCCGTTCGTGATGGTATCCCCATCATGCTGATCGAGGAAGCGCGGGAGATTGAACAATAATCAACTCATTTTATTGGCAGAAATAGCGGGTGATAACTACATATGAACGGCGCGGCCATCGGTGGCCATGGCGGCTTCGCGAACAGCTTCGGTTTCCGTGGGGTGTGCATGACAGGTATAGGCCAGATCCTCTGCCGTAATACCCTTTTCCACCGCCAGCGTTAACTCGGCGATCATATTGCCCGCATCGGCCCCGATGATATGAGCGCCCAGAATCTTGTCCGTTACGGCACAGCTCAGGATTTTAACGAACCCGTCGGTCTGGCGGTTGGCCTTGGCCCGGCTGTTGGCAGTAAAAGGAAATTTGCCGACCACATAGCCTGTACCGGCTTCTTTCAAAGCTTCCTCTGTCTTACCCACACTGGCGACCTCGGGCATGGTATAGATCACGCCCGGAATGGCGTCATAATTCACATGACCGGCAAAGCCCGCGATAATTTCGGCCACCGCCGTGCCTTCGTCCTCGGCCTTATGGGCCAGCATAGCCCCGCGTACCACATCACCAATGGCATAAATGCCCTTGATATTGGTCTGAAAATGATCGTCAATTTCCACTTGGCCCCGCTCTGTCATCTTGACCCCGGCATCTTCCAGCCCAAGGCCGTCCGTATAGGGTTTGCGGCCCACAGCCACCAGAACCACATCACATTTAATCTGCTCAACGTCCCCGCCTGCCGACGGTTCCACGGACACACTGACGGATGCCTTGGTCTTTTTAACGGCGGTGACTTTTGATTTCAGCTTGAATTTAAAGCCCTGTTTCTTCAGGATACGGGCAAAGGTCTTGCTGACCTCGCCGTCCATTTCGGGGGTGATCCGGTCCATAAATTCGACCACCGTCACCTCAGCCCCCAGGCGTTTCCAGACCGACCCAAGTTCAAGCCCGATCACACCGCCGCCGATAACCACCATATGTTTAGGCACCTTGGGCAGGCTGAGCGCACCAGTGGAGGAAATAACCTGTTTCTCATCAATATCTATGCCCGGCAGGCTGGCCACATCAGAGCCGGTGGCAATGACAATATTCTTGGCTGACAGCACGCGCTCACCGCCCGCTGTCAGGTCAACCTTGACCGACCCCTGACCGGTAATTATGCCGCGCCCTTCGATATAGTCCACCTTGTTCTTTTTCAACAGGTAAGCAACACCGTCAGTCAGTCCCTTGACTGTATCATCCTTGGAGGCCATGAGTTCGGCAATATCAATGGAGACCTTGCCCGTCTTGATACCGAATTTGGCCATGCCATGCTCGGCTTCCGCGTAAAGCTCGGAGGCATGAAGCAAAGCCTTTGATGGCATACAGCCCACATTCAGACAGGTTCCGCCCAAGGCTCCGCGCATTTCAACGCAGGCCACGCTCAGACCCAATTGCGCCGCCCGAATGGCACAGACATATCCGCCCGGCCCGCCACCAATGATTACAACATCAAAATTATCAGACATAGTCTATCCTTTTATAAATCCAGTGTCAGCCGTTGGGGGTCTTCCAGACATTCTTTTACCCGCACAAGGAAAGTCACCGCGCCCCGGCCATCCACCACCCGGTGATCATAGCTGAGCGACAGATACATCATGGGCCGGATCACCATCTGACCCTGTTCAACCATGACCCGTTCCTTGATGGCGTGCATGCCCAATATACCCGATTGGGGCGCATTCAAAATCGGCGAGGACAACAGAGAGCCAAAGATACCGCCGTTGGAAATGGTAAAGGTGCCGCCCTGCATTTCATCCATGCTGAGCTTGCCATCACGGGCGCGGCCCCCAAGGCGGACAATCTCTTTTTCCACTTCGGAGAAACTGCGGTCCTGACAATCGCGCACCACCGGCACCACAAGTCCTGCTGGCGTGCTGGCCGCAACCCCGATATGGTAGTAGTTTTTATAGACAATGGCATCGTCGCGAACTTCCGCATTGACCTCGGGAATTTCCTTCAGGGCCTGTACGCAGGCCTTGACGAAAAAAGACATGAACCCCAGTTTGGACCCATGTTTTTTCTCAAACATTTCCTTATATTGGGTGCGCAGGGCGATGATCGCTGACATATCCACCTCATTATAGGTGGTCAGCATGGCCGCCGTATTCTGGGCATCCTTCAAACGTTTGGCAATGGTCCGGCGCAGGCGGGTCATAGGCACCACTTCTTCGCGCGGCAAGGCCTCTGCCAGAACCGCAGTGGCCGGGGCCGCCGCTGGTGCAGGGGCCGTCCCATGCTCAAGGAAATTCAGTACATCCGCCTTGGTGACAATACCGTCCGGGCCGGTGCCAACAATTTTGCTGAGATCAACAGCCTTTTCCGCCGCAACCTTGGCCGCAGAAGCCCGCACGCCGCCGCCTGCTGATACCGGAGCTTTTTCCGCCGCCGGAGCTTCGGCCTTTGGTGTGGTTGGCGTTGCCGGGGCATTGCCGTGGGCTGTTTCGTCTATTTTTGCCAAAAGCGCGCCAACCCCGACCGTTTCACCTTCCTCGGCGATAATTTCGGACAAGGCACCGCTGGCGGTGGCATTGACCTCCAGCGCGACTTTATCGGTTTCAAGTTCACAAATGGGTTCATCGACGGCGACCGCGTCGCCCACGGATTTAAACCACTTGCCAACGGTGGCTTCAGTTACGGATTCACCCAGAACCGGAACATGGATTTCGATAGCCATTAGCCCTACTCCTTTAATCTTTTATCGTTAAGGCCTGATCGATCAGGTCTTGTTGTTGTTTCAAATGACGGCTCATCTGTCCGGTGGCGGGCGATGCCGCCGCGCTCCGTCCGGCATATTTCGCCCGTGTCGAGGCCATATCACAGCCCCCAAGGCTTTCCTCAATCAGAGGTTCGATGAAGGACCATGCGCCCATGTTTTTTGGCTCTTCCTGACACCAGACCAACACCTCTGCATTGGGGAATCGGGACAGTTCCGCGACCATCACATCTTGAGGATAGGGATAAAGCTGTTCCACCCGCAGGATGTAGGTATCGGCCTGTTCGCGTTTATCTCTTTGTTCCAATATATCAAAATAGACCTTGCCGGAACAGAGGATCACCCGCTTGATGTCCTTGTCTTTTTTCAGTTTGATGCTCAATTCAGGATCGCTTTGGGCCGTATCCCACAGCAGACGGTGAAATTCAGTATTCTCGGCCATTTCAGACAGTTTGGAGACCGCCATCTTGTGACGCAGCAAAGATTTTGGCGTCATCATAACCAGCGGTTTACGGAATTTCCGTTTCATCTGACGGCGCAGGATATGGAAATAATTGGCCGGGGTGGTGCAATTGGCCACCTGCATATTATCCTCGGCACATGACTGAAGATAACGTTCCAGGCGGGCAGAGGAATGTTCCGGTCCCTGTCCCTCATAGCCATGGGGCAACAGGACAACAAGGCCGCTCATGCGCAGCCATTTTGCCTCGCCGGAGGATATGAACTGGTCAAAGATCATCTGGGCGCCATTGGCAAAATCACCAAATTGTGCTTCCCACAGAACCAAAGCATCCGGCTCCGCTACCGTGTAGCCATATTCAAAACCCAGCACGCCGACCTCGGACAAAGCACTGTCAATCACCTCAAAAGTAGCATAGGAATCGGACTCGTCTGTGACATTTTTCAGGGGCGTATAGCGGTCCTCGGTTTCCTGATCGATAAAGACAGAATGACGGTGAGAAAAAGTCCCCCGCTGGCTGTCCTGACCGGAAAGCCGCACCCGGTGGCCTTCGCGGATCAAAGCGCCAAAGGCCAAAGCCTCAGCAGTGGCCCAGTCAAGACCTGTCCCCGTGTCAAGCATGGTGGCCTTGGCATCCAATATGCGTTTCAGGGTCCGGTGAACATTGAACCCGTCGGGCACCGTGGTCAGCACCCGGCCAATATCCTGTAATTCATCAATATGAACCCCGGTGCCCGCAGAACGGCGCAGGTCTTCTGAATCCCGTTCGTAACCGGACCAGCGACCGGCAAACCAGTCGGCCTTGCCCACCTTGTATTTTTTAGCCGCCTTCATTTCCACATCAAGATAGCTGGCCACATCCCTGACCATCTTGTCGGCCTGTTCCTGGGTGATCAGGCCCTCCCGGATCAGGCGTTCCGCGTAAATCTTGCGGGTGGGTTTATGGTTCTTGATCCTTTTATACATCAGGGGCTGGGTGAAGGCGGGCTCATCGCCCTCATTATGACCAAAACGCCGATAGCAGAACATATCCACCACCACGTCAGACCTGAAACGCTGACGAAATTCCGTGGCCATTTTCATCACATAGACCACCGCTTCGGGATCATCCCCGTTCACATGGAACACAGGGGCCTGAACCGCCTTTGCCATGTCGGACGGATAGGGGGAGGAACGGGAATAATAGGGCGATGTGGTAAAGCCGATCTGGTTATTGACGATCACATGGATAGTGCCGCCGGTCTGATAACCTTTCAGGCCGCTGAGCGCGAAACATTCCGCCACCAGCCCCTGACCGGAAAAGGCCGCATCGCCGTGCATCAGCAAAGTCAGAACACTATTGCCCGAGGTATCATGACGCTGGGTCAGCTTGGCCCGTGCCTTGCCCAAAGCCACCGGATCAACCGCCTCAAGATGGGACGGGTTCGGGGTCAGAGACAAATGAACATCATTGCCGTCAAAAGAACGGTCAGAAGACGCGCCAAGATGATATTTCACATCGCCGGAGCCTTCCACATCATCGGGCTTGTAGGAACCGCCATGAAATTCATGAAAGATGGCCCGGATCGGCTTGCTCAGCACATTGGCCAGCACATTGAGCCGCCCCCGGTGAGGCATACCAATAACAATTTCCTCAACACCATTCTGGCCGCCGGTTTTGATTATGGCTTCCAATGCCGGAATCAGAGATTCACCGCCATCAAGACCAAAGCGTTTGGTGCCGATATATTTTTTGGCCAGATACTGTTCAAAACCCTCGGCTTCGGCCAGCTTCTGGAGGATGGCCAGCTTACCCTGTTCGGTAAAATTTATTTGCTTGTCCCGGCCTTCAATGCGCGACTGAATCCACGCCTTTTCTTCCGGATGATTAATATGCATGAATTCAACGCCAACACTGGCGCAGTAAGTCCGGTTCAGGATGGTCAATACTTCCCGCAGGGTCGCCACCTCAAGCCCCAGAACATTGTCCAGAAAGATCGGGCGGTCCATGTCATCCGCGCCAAAGCCGTAAGTGGCCGGGTCAAGTTCCGTATGCAGAGGACGGTCTTCCAGCTCAAGCGGATCAAGCCGGGCGTGGAGGTGACCCCGCACCCGGTAGGTTCGAATTAACATCAGACAGCGAATAGTGTCCAGCGTTGCCGACCGGATTTCGCTTTCCGAGGCCCCGCCTTTTTTACGGGCAGGCGCGCTATCCATATAGCCGGGATCAAGGGCGGAGAGATAATCATCCTCCGCCGATTTGACCTTATGATCCCAGTCCGGGCGTTCCCATGAGGCGGCGGGCTTGTCAACGCCCGCATCCAGCAAGGCTTTGGCGTCTTCGGCCAGACCCTCAAAATAGGTCGCCCATGAGCTGTCCACCGATGTGGGGTCTTTGGTGTAACGGGCAAAAAGTTCTTCGACGAAAGCACCGCTGGACCCGTTTAGCAGACTCTCAGTTTCCAGATAAACATTCATATATCAGGCTCTTTTTGTTTAATTGCACCCAGACCTTAGCGGATTAACCTTTCAAAACCCCTAACAGGGTTGTGCCAAGTTCCGCCGGCGATTCAGTGACCGTAATGCCGGCACTTTTCATGGCCTCGATCTTGTCCTCGGCGCCGCCTTTGCCGCCAGATACGATGGCGCCTGCATGGCCCATAGTCCGGCCCGGAGGAGCCGTGCGTCCGGCAATAAAGCCGACAACAGGCTTCTTGATCTTGGAGGATTTCAGGAACTCCGCCGCTTCTTCTTCCGCAGAACCGCCAATTTCCCCGATCATGATGATGCTGTCCGTATCATCGTCCGCGAGGAAGCCTTCCAGCACGTCAATGAAGTTGGTGCCATTAACCGGATCACCGCCAATGCCAACGCAGGTGCTTTGACCAAGGCCAACCGCCGTTGTCTGGCCCACGGCCTCATAGGTCAGCGTACCGGAGCGGGAGACAATGCCGACCCGGCCCGGATTATGGATATGACCGGGCATGATGCCGATCTTGCATTCGCCGGGGGTAATGACGCCCGGACAGTTAGGACCCACAAGGCGCGTATTGGAGCCTTGCAAAGCCCGTTTTACTTTAACCATGTCCAGCACCGGAATGCCCTCGGTAATACAAACCGCAAGTTCAATCCCCGCGTCAATGGCTTCCAGAATGGCATCCGCCGCAAAGGGGGGCGGCACGTAAATCACTGTCGCATTGGCCCCGGTGACCGATACCGCCTCATCAACCGTGTTAAAGATCGGCAGGTCAAGATGGATACGTCCGCCTTTGCCCGGTGTCACGCCGCCAACCATTTTGGTGCCGTAAGCAATGGCTTGCTCGGAATGGAAAGTGCCCTGGGCGCCGGTAAAGCCCTGACAGATTACTTTTGTTTCGGAATTAATAAAGATTGACATCAGGAAGCCTCCTTCACAGCGTTAACGACCTTTGTCGCGGCGTCACCCATATCATCGGCAGAGATGATCGGCAGCCCGCTGTCAGCCATAATTTTTTTACCCAGTTCTACATTCGTTCCCTCAAGGCGCACCACAAGCGGCACAGACAGGGAAACTTCTTTCGCCGCCGAGACAACGCCATCGGCAATCACGTCACAGCGCATAATCCCGCCAAAGATATTCACCAGAATACCTTCCACATTGCTGTCGCTGAGAATGATTTTAAAGGCTTCGGTAACCCGCTCTTTGGTCGCCCCGCCGCCCACATCAAGGAAGTTGGCCGGGGAGCCGCCCTTCAGCTTGATAATATCCATGGTCGCCATGGCCAGTCCGGCGCCATTGACCATACAGCCAATGCTGCCGTCCAGCTTGATATAGTTCAGCTCATGCTTGGCGGCTTCCAGTTCCATGGGGTCTTCTTCGCTGGGGTCGCGCAATTCCACCACATCGGGGTGACGGAACAGGCTGTTGCTATCGAAACCCATCTTGGCATCCAGAACGACGATCTCATCATCCTGCGTGACCACCAACGGGTTGATTTCCAGCATGGCGGCATCTTTGGCCATGAAGGCTTCATACAATGTTGCGATCACCTTGGCAGCCTTGCTGGCCACCTTGCCCTCAAGGCCCAGACCAAAGGCCACTTTGCGGCAATGAAAGCCGGACAGGCCGGAGGCCGGATCAATGGAGATGGTCACAATCTTTTCAGGGGTGGCTGCCGCCACTTCCTCAATATCCATGCCGCCTTCGGAAGAGGCCATGATGGCGACCCGGCTGGTGCTGCGATCCACCAGAATGCTCACATAAAGCTCATTGGCGATAGCGCAACCATCTTCGATATAGACCCGCTTGACTTCCTTGCCTTCAGGGCCAGTCTGATGAGTAACAAGCGTCATGCCGATCATTTCACCGGCAATTTTCTTCACCTCTTCAACAGATTTGACGACCTTGACGCCGCCGCCCTTACCGCGCCCACCGGCGTGGATCTGGGCCTTGACAACCCAGACCGGGCCGCCAAGATCCTTGGCAATCTGTTCGGCTTCCTGCGCTGTATAGGCAACACCCCCGTTTAAAACCGGGGCACCGAACGTCTTTAACAGGCTTTTCGCCTGATATTCATGGATGTTCATTTGTTTCTACCTTTTATGTTTAGGGTCATAAAATTCATGCCAGAGACGGATCAATAACTTTAACCGCCTCAATCAATCCCTGTACTGCCGCAACAGAATGGTCAAATCCGGCCTTTTCGTCATCATTCAGGCTGATTTCCACAATTTTTTCAACGCCGTTCGCACCGATCAATACCGGAACGCCAACGTAAATTCCGTTAACGCCGTATTCGCCGTTCAGTTCCACCGCGCAAGGCAACAGACGCCGCTTGTCCCGCAGATAAGATTCCGCCATGGAAATCGCCGCCGTGGCCGGGGCATAAAAAGCCGATCCGGTTTTCAGCAGACCAACGATTTCCGCGCCGCCGTCCCGGGTGCGCTGAATGATCTGTTCCAGTTTGTCATTTGTAATCCAGCCCATCTTTACCAGATCTGGAATTGGAATACCGGCTACTGTGGAATAGCGCGGTAGCGGCACCATGGTGTCGCCGTGACCACCAAGAACGAAAGCATTGACGTCCTCAACGGAAACATTCAATTCCTCTGCCAGAAACAGTTTGAAGCGGGCGCTGTCCAGAACCCCGGCCATGCCAACAACTTTTTTGGCAGGCAGTCCGGAGAATTGCTGTAAAGCCCATACCATCACGTCCAGCGGATTAGTGATACATATAACAAAGGCATCCGGTGCATTATCACGGATGCCTTCGCCAACGGCTTTCATTACTTTCAGGTTGATGCCCAGAAGGTCATCCCGGCTCATGCCCGGCTTGCGGGGGACACCGGCGGTGACAATCACCACATCAGCACCCTTGATGTCCGCATAGTCATTGGCTCCGCTCATGGCCGCATCATAGCCCTCTATGGTGGAGGACTGCGCCAGATCAAGTGCCTTGCCCTGCGGCAGGCCTTCTGCGATGTCGAATATGACCACATCCCCCAGTTCTTTTAGTCCTGCCAGATGGGCCAATGTGCCACCAATTTGACCGCCGCCGATGAGCGCAATCTTTTTACGTGCCATGATGTTTTCACTCCTGAATAAATTGTTTAGAATAAACGATGAAAATTCTGTTCTTTATATAAGGTTTACCGATCGGTACATAAACTGCCTTTTTTGCATCTTCCCTTTTGGATGTAGCGCGAAAATGCGGCCTGCGCAACAGTTTCTGTTACATTTTGCCAGATAAACGCAATATTTTTTTACATCGCGCAAACCCGGTCAATTATATCTAACGGTTAATACGCCCTTTCCATCAATTAACCATAACGGAAAACACGCTAAACGGCAGACCCTAATATAACTTTAAGATTTTAAAAATAGATAGTTAAACAGCATGGCCCCGGGCCAGATAGTCCTGACTCTGCATTTCAATCAGGCGCGATACGGTGCGCTGAAACTCGAAATTACCATGGCCATCGGGATAGAGATCCGCCGGGCGCACCGCCGCGCAACAAAGAAAATTGACATTATTCTCATATAATACATCAATGAAGGTTACAAAGCGTTTTGCCTCATTGCGCATTGACGGGCCAAGGCGGGGAATACCGACCATAATCACCGTATGAAACTGCCAGGCGATCTCCAGGTAATCCGCCGCGCCCAAGGCCGCGCCGCAGAGTTTCTTGAAAGAAAATACCGCAACCCCCTTGTCCGCCACCGGCACATGAATGGTCCGCCCCTGCACCGTTAGCGCCACAGGCCCGACCCTGGATCGGTCCGCAACCTCATGATCGGTCATCTGCCAGAAGGCTTTCGACAAGGCCTTGGTCGCGACCTCGCCCAATGGATGATAATAGACTTTAATGCCCTTCATGCGTTCCATGCGGTAATCTATGGGGCCGTTCAGGCTAACCACATCCAGCTTTTCGGTGATCATATCAATGGTCGGCAGAAACAGATCCCGGTTCAGACCACCCAGATACAGATCGGCGGGCGGGCGGTTGGAGGTCAGCACCATGACCACCCCAAGGTCCAGAAGGTGCCTGAACAGACGGCCAAGGATCATGGCATCGGTCACGTCAGACACCTGAAACTCATCAAAACACAACAGCAGGCTGCTTTTTGAGATTTTATCGGCCAGCGGCGGGATTGGGTCATCCTCGTCAGTGCCGTGCATTTCCTTGCGGCCCGCTGAACTCATGTAACGCCATTCATGCATGGCTTTATGGATTTCCAGCATGAAGCTGTGAAAATGCACCCGTCTTTTAGCCGCAAGCGGCACCGCCGCGAAAAATAAGTCCATAATCATGGACTTGCCTCGCCCCACATCGCCGTGTACATACAGGCCCCTGGGGAAAGGCACATTCTTACGGGATTTAAGCAGGCGGCCTAAAAGACCTTTCTTGCCGGGCAGCTTTTCCTCATAACCAATCAGCTCATTATGGAGGTTTTGCAATTTCTCCATAATAGCCAACTGATGACTGTCGGGCCTCAGCTCGCCATCGGCCAACATACGCCTGTATCGACTTAAAGGATCAGACAAAATAAATATTCACTACTTAAATTATAAAAAAACCAGTCATAGGCATTAAGGCCCATGAAATCCACCATATTCTATATTCATTTTTCTCCTGGCCCTAGACTCGATTCACAATAGTGCTTAATTTTCAGATCATATCTGAACTAATATAATTACCAAAATTTTATATAGCGACTCATGTACATGGATTCATACAACCCTCCATTCCCTACCGTCTGCGGGGGCCGTGCCTTTTGGGGCGGGGGTCTTTGAAGGTGAAGCGCTTTTTGTCGATGGCCACATTATATTCCGGATTTACCAATGCCACACGGGTGGTATAGCCCTGGATCAATGGGGTCAGAGTCATTTGATTTTAGTTTTCTTTGATTTCTCATGATATGCTTTTGACTTTCTATCTCCGCCCCGTGGCTTTGGCGTTACTCTGCGTCCTAATGTCTGGGCTATCTGTTGTTTAAACCGCTCATCGCCCAATACCCACCCTTTGCCTGTAACGCTCCTTATATTAGCAATGTCCTTATCTGTTATACTATGGTCAAACAGGGCGCGATAAGCTTCACGTCGGTCCGCGTCATTGCGCCCAAGGGTAACATAACAGGCATGGGGTGTTAGCAGTAAAATCTGTTTATTCATCGCATTACCCCGGAAACTCGACCAAGGGTATTCCGACGGGTGAGACACCATGGCCGCCCTTACCGGATTAAGCTCAATATAGCGGCTAACCAGCAACAAATAGAGGGGGCTGTCGATCAGGGTTGATTTATAGCGGCCCTCACATAACGTCCCGGTACGTTTATAGGTCAGATTGATATAGCGGACATACGTCTGGCCCAGAGACTGCATCATCTGACTAACGCCGGTTTTGGTGCGAGGCGTGACAAGAAGATGAACATGGTTGGTCATCAGGACAAAGGCATGGATCGCTACATTATATTGCTCTGCATATTGCTTTAACTTGTCCAGATAAAATTTATAGTCTTCATCGGTAAAGAAAATTGCCTGACGATTGTTGCCACGTTGGATGATGTGTTGGGGGACGTCAGGTAAATTCATTCTTGCAAGCCGGGCCATGGTAACATACGCCTCTAATATGTTAAAATATGAGGGTAGCACAGGCAACACAGAAAATCAATCAACTCTGACCCCATTGATCAAAGGAGAGACTAACACGGGCAGGAAGTTAAATCAATTTACTCTGACCCATTGCTGTCCCACTTATTTTGAGTTTTCATAATAGCCTCATCTGCTTTGATATAAAATTGGGATTTGGTGGTGGTTTGAATAGCGCCATCAGGTCGCGTCTGGCGAATAGATTAACATGAATTAAGCGGCTGATTTGTTGCAGGCTTTGGACCATACGTCCCTGGAATTTGAGAAACGCTAAAATCAGATAGATGCACAAAGCCACCATCACCTGGGTCATCACTGCATTGTCGGTGTTGCCCAGAAAGGACTTGATTTTCAGATTCTGCTTGATCCATTTAAAGAATAATTCCACTTGCCAGCGTTGCTTGTAAATCTCGGCGATGGTTTTGGCGGACCAGCTAAAGTGATTGGTCGTAAAAACATAATGTTTACCCGTTAGCGGATCACGATACCCCACCCGCCGTACCGGACGCAGATTATTTTTACGGGACCGGTCAGAGGTATAGTCGATGATCTGATCGCTGGTTACGCCCTGTGACCTGTTGACCTTACGCCTTTCCAATACCCGGTATTTTGCGCCTATTCGAATGCGTGTTACCCAATAAATACCATTACTTGTCAGCTGGTTATGCCATTTATAATCCATATAGCCCCGATCAAACACCAAAACACTGCCCTTGGGGAACCGCATCAGTTTGGCCTGGGTTTGGTCGCCGACCTTGCCCGGTGTCACAGCGGCAAAGGCCGGAATTAAACCATCATGATCAAGACCAACATGCAATTTGAACGCGGCCTTCATGCGATTGTAGTTGGCCTGAGGAAAGACCTTGAGCGACACATCAAGTAAGGAGGCATCGAGGGAAAATAACTTTCTTTTAAAGCGGAATTTATGCCGTGGAGAAGATGTCTGACACCGTTGATATAATTTACCAAACAGTTCTTCATAAAAGCCAGAGGGTAGTTTTTGATTGCTACGGCTTAGGGTCGTGCGCTTAATAGAACCGCTCCCCAGATGGTAATTGAGATGTTTTTGACTGGCGATCGTACTCTCTATATCCCGCAGACTGGCACGGCCTGAAAGCTGGGCTGTAGCCATGGCGACAAATTGTGTCCAGCGGTTCATGGCATCACTGCGGCGGGGGCCATCATGCTCTTTAGCGAGCCGGTTAAATTCATGTCTGGGAACTAGTTTTAGGATTTGGGAAAGAATGGTGTTATGATGTGTCATGGCTTGAATCTCTTTGATATTACTAGGTTTTTTGCAACTCCAGTATATCATAAATAAGAGATTTAAGCCGCTTTATTTACAACTTAAGTGGGACAGCAATGACTCTGACCCCATTGATTACAGAAAATCAATCAACTCTGACCCCATTGATCCATACAATCTTCTACGCCAGCTTCATACTCATCATCTTCATGCTCTAAATCCCTGCGAATTTCATAGCATCTACAAATCCTACGCCATTCTGCTCGACGTAATAATCCCATTCGATATGCTAAGTCGATAATCTTTGCAGTGGGGTAGTCTTCAATATCTTCAGATTTTGTTACAGGAGGAAGTTTATATTGTTTGGCGGCTTCTGTGGCAATATCTATGCCTGCTATTACAATTTTTTCACGCAAGTCGTGCATTGAAGCATTGAACAATCTTTGGCAAGCGGAACTTGGGTCAACAGGAAGTAATTTTCTGACCCTAGAGATCAAGTTCTTAGCCTGCCATTGAGGGCGGATTTGTAACAATAGCTTAGGTACACCAGAATCTTCTACTAGCTCAACAACACTAGCTACAATAATATCATTCATTTCGCTCTCCTCACATAAAGCATCTAAAGTTATATATTTTATCAGTCATATTCGCATTTTGCTTGAGTACACGCGCATAAAAGATCAATGGTGTCAGAGTCATTCGATATTTTTTCTTGGGACATTATTTCATAACCTATTGATTTTAACGTTTTTCTACCAAAATAATTTTGAGAATTGATAGTGTCATGGCAATACAATATGGCAATTATATATATCCCTCCATTCCCTACCGCCTGCGGGGGCCGTGTCTTTTGGGGCGGGGGTCTTTGAAGGTGAAGCGTTTTTTGTCGATGGCCACATTATATTCCGGGTTTACCAGTGCCACACGGGTGGTATAGCCTTGGGCATCGACGCTCTCCCACGCACGAAGCTCCATGGTGCTTTCCTCAAAGATCAGGATGATATAGCCGTAATCCCGCCGTTTGGGATCAATCACCGGAATTTTAATCAGTCCGGCAAAGCGGATAATGTCAGGGATTTCAACACTGCTGTCCAGCTTGATTTCTTTCTCCACCAATATGCCCAGCGGGGTTTTCTTGATCGGCCAGCGGTTGACCTGTTTGACCTCATAATCAACGAAGGTCAGCAGGGTGCCGTTGCTGACCACCAGAAAGGGCGCATCCTTGCCATAATCAAACCGCAACTTGCCGGGCCGTTCCAGATAGACCATGCCTTCGGCCACCGTCCCGTCCGGCGCCCGCTGGACAAAGGACGCGCGCAGGGAATGGATAGCATTCAGGCTTTCCTCCACCTTTTTGATGGTCTCAAGGTCTTTAGCAGACCGCTCAACAGGGATGATACTATCCGGTTTGGCAGCAAGGGCCGCGCCGGACAGGCCCAACATGGCCAACAGGCCAAACAGGATAATTTTAGGGAATTTAAGGGTCATAATCGCCTCCGTGATCCTCGATTAACACTTCACGCTTGCCCACATGGTTGGCATGGCTGACCACGCCTTCCCGCTCCATTTTCTCAATAATATTGGCCGCCCGGTTATAGCCGATGGACAGTTGCCGCTGAATATAGCTGGTGGAGGCCTTGCGGTCTCGCGCCACAATGGCCACCGCCCGGTCATAGAGATCATCGCCCGAAGACGCCGCCCCGCCGGGGGTCATCTGTGAATTYTGCAGGAARYTGCTGTCAAAGCCYTCATCCGGTTCCTCGGTAATATTGTCCAGATAATCGGGCTTGCCTTGCTTCTTCAGGGCCTTGACCACGCGCTCGACCTCGCTGTCGCTGACAAAGGGGCCRTGAACCCGCCGGATGCGCCCGCCGCCCGCCATGTACAGCATGTCGCCCATGCCCAGCAATTGTTCCGCCCCCTGTTCGCCCAATATGGTGCGGCTGTCGATTTTAGAGGTTACCTGAAAGCTGATCCGAGTCGGGAAATTGGCCTTGATGGTGCCGGTGATCACATCCACGGACGGCCTTTGGGTCGCCATGATCAGGTGAATCCCGGCGGCCCGKGCCATCTGGGCCAGACGCTGAATCAGCGTTTCAATATCCTTGCCCGCCACCAGCATCAAATCCGCCATCTCATCAACGATGATCACGATCATGGGCAGGGGGGTCAGGTCAATTTCTTCTTCCTCATAAACCGGATCGCCGGTTTCAGAATCAAACCCGGTCTGAATTTTATGGACAATGACTTCGCCTTTTGTCCGGGCCTCGGTCAGCCGCTGRTTATARGCCCCGATGTTGCGCACCTGTAACTTGGCCAGCGATTTATAGCGTTGTTCCATCTCCCGCACCGCCCATTTGAGGGCGACGACCGCCCTTTGCGGATCGGTGACAACCGGGGTCAGCAGATGGGGAATATCGTCATAAACCGACAGCTCCAGCATCTTGGGGTCAACCATGATCAACCGACATTCCGCCGGGGTCATCTTATAAAGCAGGGACAGGATCATCACATTGATCGCCACAGACTTGCCCGACCCGGTGGTGCCCGCCACCAACAGATGCGGCATGGCGGCAAGGTCGGCCACAACCGGCGCGCCGCCAATATCTTTCCCCATACAGATGGGCAATTTGGCCTTGGTTTCCTCATAAGCGGTAGACGAGAATTGTTCCCGCAGGACGACAATCTCCCGCTTGCTGTTGGGCAGTTCGATACCGATGGCATTTTTACCCGGCACTACCGCCACCCGGGCACTGTCGGCGCACATGGACCGGGCAATGTCATCGGCCAGATTGATCACCCGGGTCGACTTGGTGCCGGGGGCGGGTTCCAGCTCATAGAGGGTGACGACCGGGCCGGGGCGGACCTTGACGATCTCACCCTTGATGCCGAAATCATCCAGCACAGATTCCAGCATCCGGGCATTCTGGCCCAGCGCATCTTTGCTCAGGCGGTCCTGCGCCGACAGGGGACGCGGATTGCTCAGCAGGTTCAGGGGCGGCAGGACAAAGTCATCATCAAGGTTGAACATGGGCTGCCGTTCGCGGGCTTCCCGGCGGCTTTTTGCCTGTTTGTTAGGCTTGCTGTCAACAACSGGAATTTCCTTGCGCGCCGGGCTGYCRRCAGRCKTTTCCATRACGGGTTCTTTGCGRTTCTTTTTCTGGCGCACATTGACGACACCGATTTCTTCCGGTTCCCGCCGTATCTTATCCCGGATAAAGCCGTAACTGATGGCTATCCCGCGCCAKATTTTAACGCAGCACCAGACAATYCCCCGGCCAATGGCCCGCCATTCCGCCCGGTCAAGSCCCAGAAAYGCCGGAATGGTCAGCANGAAAGNCCCCCAGAAKAATACCGCCGTAAAGCATRGGGTAAAAGCCAATTCCCGCATCRGAYAGRAGYTGYTTMAGAAAKAAAWACATCCRGTYGCCCATGATGCCGCCCATGSYRAAATTCTGTATYTGCCAGGAATCTGCCCAGAAATCCGCCACMGGCAGAAAAGCGGCAAAGAGGGACGCCAAYAGGACGCCCACGACCCAGGTCACAAGATTGCGCCAGAGTTTTGGCAGGCCTTTTAGCATCATGATGCGCCAGCCCCATRTGATAAAGGGAAAAGCCAGAACCGCCGCCGCAAGGCCCAATGATTGTATGAGGACRTCMGCCACCCAGGCCCCGGCAGGCCCCAGCCAGTTTTKGACCTCTTCCTGYCCYGCSACCCGCCAGCTGGGRTCGTTGCTGTKRTAYCCGGCCATGGCGGCAAAGGCCARCAGGCTTAAAAYGATCAGGAAAATCCCCCACAGGCGTGTGCTCCCGCTGACCATGAAGGTATAAACCGCTTCTGGCAGGATAGTGCGGGTATTTTTCTTGGTTATCTTTTTACGTCTACTGGTCAATTGATACCCTTGTATTCCRGTCCTATATCATTCTTTTTACAGTGTTTTTGCGATTTTCTCRAGCGCGGGTTCCAGAAGCCTCTCATCATGCACAAGAACAAGGCGAATATAGGGCAGGCCCGGATTATGGCCGTCCTCATCTGGCCTTGCCAGATAGGCCCCGGGCAGGCTCTTTATACCGGCCTTCCGCCACAGTTTTTTACAGGCTGCTTCCCCGTCCCCCACGTCAAGCCACAGRCARAAGCCSCCTGCGGGYCGCTGAAAGGCAAATTTACCGCCAAGATACGTCTCGGACAGATCAAATTTTTGCCGATATAGGGCGCGRTTTTCAGCCACATGATYCTCATCAYTCCACGCCGCCGCCGAGGCYKCCTGTGTGGGCAGAGGCAGGGGCGCGCCGCCGTAACTGCGCAGGCGTAAAGTCTCGGCGATAATTTCCCTGTCCCCGGCCATAAAACCTGACCGAAGCCCCGCCAGACTGGACCGTTTTGACAGGGAATTAAACACCAGTATATTGCGGAAAATATTGTCTGTTTTGTCCCGTTCTTCTATCTGATGACAGACATCCAGCAGGCCGGTGGGTGCGGCCTTGTCATAAATTTCTGAATAGCATTCATCGGCCACAAGGGTGAAATCATAGGTCCGGGCCAGCCTGATYATGCGCGCCAGATAGTCAGGAGATGCCAGACGGCCCTCCGGATTTGACGGATTGCAGATAAAGGCAAGGGCGGTGCGCTTCAGAGTTTCTTCCGGTAAATTTTCATAATCCGGCATCCCGCCCTGACTGTTCACATAAAGAATTTCCGCCCCCGCGCTCAGGGCCGCTCCGGCATAGGGCTGGTAAAAGGGGTTTGGGCTTAATACCAGCGGGATTTGGCCGTTTTTCTGGCGGTTGATAACGACCTGTCCGATGGCATAYAGCCCCTCACGGCTACCGGACAGAGGAACCAGRTTTTCCGCTGTCACCAGTCCTTCCGGCAGAGTATTTCGCCGGGTGAGCCAGTCTCTAACGGCCTGTTGCCATGCCTGCGTGCCCTGTATGGGCGGATATTTGTTATAGCTGGCCGCAGTTTGGCTCAGAATATCCATGACAAAAGCCGGAACAGCATGCTGCGGCTCGCCCACAGACATATTGAGGGCGGCAGAAGTATCCTCTGGCACACTATCCGCCAGAAGACGGCGCATGCGGGCAAAGGGGTAGGGCGGCAGATTTTTAAAACGGTTAAAGTCCACGGGCTTTCCAATTTAAGATCATTCTCTGTTTTATGACCTTAAACGCTGTGTCTGTAAAGACTCTACCTTCCGAAATCATCCTCTGGATAAGCAGAAACTTTATGGATGGCCAGATCGGCACCGAGAAATTCTTCTTCTTCACTGAGCCGGATACCCACAGTTTTCTTGAGCAGGCCATAAACCACAAAGCCAAACAGGCCGCCGATGGCCGCGCCCAGAACCGATCCCACAAGCTGTGAKGTGAAGCTAACCCCGCCCATGCCCCACAGGCTTTCAAGACCGAAAATGCCCGCCGCGATGCCGCCCCAGAGGCCGCACAGCCCATGCAAGGGCCAGACACCCAGCACATCATCCACTTTCAGCTTATTCTGTACGTAAAGGAAGGCCTTGACGAAAATCACCCCGGCAACGACCCCGGTGACCAATGCGCCCAGGGGATGCATGATGTCGGACCCGGCGCAGACCGCCACCAGCCCGGCCAGCGCGCCGTTATGAACAAAGCCCGGATCATTGCGCCCGACGATGGATGCCGCCAGCAGGCCGCCAACCATAGCCAGCAGGCTGTTGACCGCCACAAGGCCGCTGGCCCCGGCGACGGCCTGTGCGCTCATCACGTTAAAACCAAACCAGCCGATGCATAATATCCATGACCCCAGTGCCAGAAAGGGAATATTCGACGGCGGGATACCGATCACGGTGCCATCTTTCCGGTAATGACCCTGCCGCGCGCCAAGCATGATGACAGCCCCCAGTGCCAGCCAGCCGCCCATGGCGTGAACCACGATTGATCCGGCAAAATCATGGAAGGGCGCGCCGAATGTGTCGGTCATCATATCCTGAAAGCCAAGGCGTGATCCCCAGACCATGCCCTCAAAGAAGGGATAGACCAGACCGACAAAAATGGCCGAGGCCACCAGTTGCGGGTTGAATTTCGCCCGCTCTGCAATGCCGCCGGAAATAATGGCCGGGACTGCCGCCGCAAAGGTCAGCAGGAAGAAGAATTTAACCAGCGTAAAGCCGTTATTGGCAAAGGCTTCGCCGCCGCCGCTGATGGTGGCCGCATCGCTCAGGAAACTGACGCCGTAGGCCACCGTATAGCCAATGAAGAAATAGGCCAATGTGGAGATGGCAAAATCAGTGATGATCTTGACCAGCGCATTAACCTGATTTTTCTTGCGCACGCTGCCCACYTCCARAAAGGCAAATCCCGCATGCATGGCAAAGACCAGGATGGCCCCGATCAAGACAAAAAATACATCTGAACCACTGCTTAAAGCTTCCATCATTCTCTCCCGTTGGCTGTGTTTGCCTAAGTCTTACTCAAGAAACATGCCAAAGAGGAAATAGTGGATTTCGGTGGTTTTTGAACCTTGAGATGATTAAATAATAATCGTTATCAGAGCGTTTAATAAGCAATTGCACAATATTTAGGCGCACAAAATCCCCCGCCCGAAATGCTCCGGGCGAGAGACTGTAAAGACTTTTATGCGATTTAGGTTAAGGCCTAAATCTTCTGGCTGCCGATACCAAACTCGGGATAGGCTTCCATACCAAGTTCGGCCAGATCGCCGCCCTTATGTTCGTCTTCCTCACTCATGCGGATACCAACGGTCATTTTAAGGCCGTACCAGACGATGGTGCTGGYTATRGCGACAAAGGCCCCGATGGCAACGATACCTATAATTTGATGGATCAAGGTTGCCTCGTCATTGGTGAATACCACCGCCAGYGTACCCCAGATGCCGCACACCAGATGGACGGGGATTGCACCGACCACATCATCAATTTTCAGCTTGTCCAGCAGCGGCACCACAAAGACCACCAATGCTCCGCCCACGGCACCGATCAGGATCGCCTGTCCGATGGTGGGGTGCAGAGGGTCCGCCGTGATGGAGACCAGCCCGGCCAGGGCACCGTTCAGTACCATRGTCAGGTCAACTTTTTTATAGAGCAGTTTGGTCAAGCACAGGGCCATGACAGTACCGCCCGCCGCCGCCATATTGGTGTTGGCGAAAATCTGGGATACGGCTACGGCGTCAATGGCACTGCCCAGGGCGAGCTGTGATGCGCCGTTAAAGCCAAACCAGCCCAGCCACAGGATGAACGTGCCCAGAGTGGCGAGGGTCAGGGATGATCCCGGAATGGGTTTTACCTGTCCGTTCGGACCGTATTTACCCTTGCGCGCACCCAGAATGATGGCACCGGTCAGGGCTGCCCAGCCGCCGACGGAATGAACGATGGTTGATCCGGCAAAATCGGAAAAGCCCATCACATTGAGCCAACCTGCGCCCCATGTCCAGGCCCCCTGAATGGGGTAAATAATCCCGGTCAGGATAACCACAAAGGCAAAGAAGGGGAACATTTTGATCCGTTCTGCCACCGTGCCGGAAACAATAGACGCCGCCGTGGCCACAAAGACCATCTGGAAGAACCAGTCGGAAGCTGACGAATAGCCGCCGTCCACATTGATGGCTTCATTGGCCGCTGTTTCACTTGCACCCCACAATGAAAAGCTGCCGATAAAGCCGCCGTCCACACCAGAATACATCAGGTTATACCCCACCAGAAAATAAAGGATGCCTGCGATCGCATAAAGGCCTATATTTTTCACGCACATGGTGCCCACATTCTTGGTACGCACCAGTCCGGCYTCGAGCATGCAAAAGCCCGCCGCCATCCACATGACCAGAAAACCACCGATCAGGAACAGCAGGCTGTTCAGGATATAGGCCACTTCCGGGTCCACGGCGGCCTGCGCCGGTGCGGCGGCGATCAGGCTCATAACAGTCCCCATGAGACCAATTGTTAAAATTCGTTTTTTCATCATCTTACTCCTAAAGGGCCTCATCACCCATTTCACCAGTTCTAATTCTCAATGCCTGTTCCAGATCAAATTCGAAGATCTTGCCGTCTCCGAAATCGCCGGTATGGGCAGCGGCCCGCAGGGCTTCGCGCACGGCCTCCACCAGATCATCAGGGATGGCCAGCTCAAGGCGCAGTTTCGGCACAAAGGCGACCTCATATTCAGCGCCCCGATAAATTTCCGAATGGCCTTTTTGGCGGCCATAGCCCTTGACCTCRCTGACCGTAAGCCCCATGACGCCCACATCATTCAGGGCCTCRCGGACATCATCAAGCTTGAAGGGCTTGATTATTGCGGTAATCATTTTCATTGGTTTTTCCTCTCTTTACCTCATGTAATGGCTATCCCCTTTCAAAAGCTGTGCCACTTTTCGGATCATCAAATAACCCATTGAAATATAKGTATATTTCAGAAAAGAGGGAGAATGGGGTGGTGGGAAAGGTGCAAATTTTTGTCTAAATAATAGCCATAAATTTTTAATGTCTATTATTTAGGCAGATTATTTTATTTGCCGTGGTCTTTTATCCAGCGTAAAAAGGGGGCATGACAAAAACAAAAATTCAGAATTTTGATCTGGTGATCTCCGGCGGCGGGGTGGTGGGCATGACGCTGGCCTGCGCSYTGGCCARATATGGTCTTGAGGTGGCGCTGGTGGAATATGGCGATATTGCCAGYAGCCTSAACGACGAATTTGATGGCCGCTCCTATGCCATTTCTTACGGTCCCTATGTGATGATGGAAACCCTCGGCCTGTGGGACCGGGTGGGACAGCAGGCCCAGCCGATCAATGARATTCATATCACCGATGGTCATTCSCCCCTGTTTCTGCATTTTGATGAAAARGATTTGGGCGACGGSCCKCTRGGYCAGATGGTAGAGGTTCGCCATYTGCGCAAGGGGCTTTTTGACGCCGTGAYGKCACAGAAAAAYATCACCCTGCTCAGCCCGGAYCATATCACCCATGTGGASAGTRMYGSCGGGGCCAGYCAKRTYACCCTGCATAGTGGCCGGGAAATTTCCTGCGCYSTRSTKATCTGYGCCGAGGGACGGCRGKCSCCGCTCCGGMACAAGATGGGCATCARGGTCCGCAACTGGGATTATCATCAGACGGGCATYGTCACCACGGTGRCCCATGAGATCGACCATATGGGCACYGCYTATGAGCGTTTTTACCCCAGYGGYCCCTTTGCCATCCTGCCRYTGCGGGACAAGAGGTCATCCATTGTCTGGTGTGAACCCCCRGAACRGGCGAAGACCATCATGGGCCTGTCGAACGCGGGTTTTGATGCGGAGCTTGCCAAGAAATTCGGCRAYTTTCTGGGTGAGGTYAMACATCTGGGYCRRCGSTGGTCYTATCCGCTGTCGTCCCAACTGGCCGATGATTATGTGGCGGCRCGTTTTTGCCTGATCGGTGATGCGGCCCATGGTATCCATCCCATTGCGGGWCAGGGRTTTAACCTTGGYCTGCGGGATATTGCCGCCCTGACCGAGGTTCTGGTTGAAGCCAAGCGACTGGGCGGTGATCTGGGGTCTGAGCTGACGTTGGAGCGTTATGTGCGCTGGCGGCGGACCGACAATAACATATTGGCCTTTGGCATGGATGGTCTGACCCGGCTGTTTTCCAACGAYATCACCCCGATCCGCCTTGCCCGGCAGGTGGGTCTTGCCGTGGTTGGCGAAATTCCGCCGTTAAAGAAATTCTTCATGCGTCATGCCCGGGGAACCGTGGGCAAGCTGCCTAAGTTGCTCAAGGGCGCGGAGATATAGAACAGTACCGTTACAGATCAAGAGATCCTTTAATCGCGGCCAGACAGATGGCGCTATAGGCTTCCTTATCGAATAAAATTGGATTGCTGCCCGCGCTCGGGTCGGCCACAGACATCTCGCCAATCCGCTCCGCACAATCCGGCGTGATCCCGATGGCGGCCAGGTCATGGGGAATTTTAAGCTCCTCACGCAGGCTGAGTATCCAGTCCATAAAGGCCTCAAAACGACCCTCCAGMCCGATCATTTGCGCCAACCCGGCAATATCATCYTCAATCACAGRTCTGTTGGCCTTGAGGACATAAGGCATCAGTATGGCGTTCAACATRCCATGATGAGCSCCAAAAACAGCSCCCAGMGAATGAGCKATGGCATGCATGGCGCCAAGGCCSCKCTGGAAYGCGGTSGCSCCCATCATTGAGGCGACCAGCATATGGGTGCGGGCCTCAATATTCTGGCCRTCTTGCACGGCCAGCGGCAGCCATTCCTTGACCATRCCAATGGCYTCGATAGCAATGCCGCGCGCCATGGGGTGRTAGCCCGGSGCGCAAAAGGCTTCCAGRCTATGGGAGAGGGCATCCATGCCCGTGGCGGCGGTCAGGCCWGCSGGYAARCCTATGGTYAATTCGGGGTCYARKATGACCTTTTTSGGCATCATAAGGGGATGGAAGATG
Source organism: Alphaproteobacteria bacterium (assembly GCA_002749135.1). Lineage (GTDB taxonomy): Bacteria > Pseudomonadota > Alphaproteobacteria > Sphingomonadales > Emcibacteraceae > Paremcibacter. The sequence continues at coordinate 69,144 of NVVY01000014.1, forward strand.
ATCTTCTTTTCATGGCTCGCGGCATCCAGAATAACTGACGCCCGACCGACCTCTGAYCCGGTSCCGGCGGTRGTTGGTAYGGCTATCACGGGSGCTACGCCGGAAMTATTGACCCGTGTCCAGTTATCGCCYACATCCTCAAAATCCCAGAGRGGCCGCGTCTGKCCCGCCATCAGGGCTATGGCTTTGCCYGCATCAAGGCTGCTGCCGCCGCCAAGGGCGATCACSCCGTCRTGGYCGCCGCCTCGGTATATAKTCAGGCCAGCCTCAATATCTTCGCCGGTGGGGTTTGRMTGWACSYCKGAAAAMAGRCCAACGCCCAAACCAGCCGCCGCGCARTCATCCTGTAATTTRCCAACAAARGGCAGGGCGCAGAGGCCGGGGTCGGTGACAATCAAAGGTTTTTCAATGCCGAGCGCCTGACATTCGTGGGCCACATCACCGATGCGGCCTGCGCCCAGTGAAACAGACGTCGGATAATTCCAGTTTGCAGWTAATGYCATRTRATCAAGTCTTTCTATTTATCCARAACRCGCAAGTGAAATGATTTGGGCCGGGTCAATGCCTCATAGCCAACGCTCGACAGCGTGCAACCGCGCCCTGAGTTCTTGATCCCGGTCCAGGCAAGGGCCGGGTCCAGATAATCACAGCGGTTTGCGAAGAAAGTCCCGGTCTGTACGCGCGCACCAATTGCGGTCGCTATGGCTATATCTTCMGTCCAGACCGARGCCGTMAGRCCAAATTCGCTGTCATTCATAAGSKCKATRGCCTCATCATCACTGCCCACAGCCATGATGCCAATAACAGGCCCGAAACTTTCCTCTGTCATCACCCGCATGGAATGATCAACATCAAYCAACACCTGCGGGGCGAGATAGTTRCTWCCCGSMCKGTCCATGGGAAATGAGGCCGGRTCAAGGAGGGCTTTGGCACCYTGSGCGATRGCCTCTGCGGTTTGGCCCCGRACAAAYTCRGCGGCYTTCACATTGACCAGCGGGCCAAGGGTGGTTTCCTGTTCCAGCGGATTRCCCAARAYATATTGCTTTGTAATATCCACAAAGCCATCAATAAAATCSTTAWAAACWGASCGATGAACATAGATGCGTTCKATRCCGCAACAGGATTGRCCGGAATTGAAAAAKGASCCRTCCACCAGACTTTCAATGGCATGGGGTAAATTGGCATCGGCGCGMACGTAGGCCGGGTCTTTWCCGCCAAGCTCCAGACCRGASCCAATGAATTGMCCGGCRATRGTTTCYTCAATMCGCGCCCCGGCGGGRACRGAGCCGGTAAAGGCCACATAATTGATTTTACCGGAGCGGATGGCSRYKGCSGTATCCGCGTGGGTRATATGCAGGGCCTGAAACACGCCTTCTGGYAAKCCSGCTTCWCTGAAAGATTCCGCAAGACGTTCCGAGCATAACGGGGTCTGGCTGGAATGTTTCAGGAGTACGGCATTGCCTGCCATAAGGGCCGGGACCACAGAATTAATKGCCGTAAGATACGGGTAATTCCACGGSGCRATGGTCAGCACGACACCAACYGGMACCCGTTTRATATAACGYGCGCCTGCRAGATTATCCTTGATATGAATATCCGCCAGCGCATCCTCGGCAATATCAATCATATAGCTTGAGCGTTCAGCCACMCCGGAKACTTCCCCGGCYCCATATCGGATCGGGCGGCCCATTTGCCAGGCCAGTTCCKCGCCGTGGCGGGTTTTTTGTYGCTGGAAAATTTCAATGGCACGGGTGCAGATTTCCGCCCGCTCTCCGACAGTCCTATTCTGCCAATCTTCCTGAGCTCTCATAGCCCCCTCAATGGCCTGATCCAATTGCGCTTTGGACACATATTGGCGTTCAAGATATATTGAGCCATCCACAGGCGATATTACGTTAAACATACTGGTCGTCACTTTTTGTCCTTAACTGGTTATTATCATCATTACTGAATTCGCACCCTTAATCCAACGCGGCTTCTGCCTGACGGATGGCTTCAAATTCTTCTTCCGGGGCCTGGGCCACAAGGTGATGCCGACTATACAACAAAAAGTATGCCACCATCAGAGCGTAGAAAATCGCCGCATAGAATATCACATTTGGCTCCACAAGAAAGCCCGCAATCAAAGCGATTACCGCAAGAAACAAAGCAATTCCGGACGTGACAATGCCGCCGGGCGTCCGGTAGGGCCGATCCATTTCAGGCTCGCTTATCCGCAGTTTAATATGTGCCGCCATCATCAAGATATAAGATATAGCCGCCCCGAATACCGCCACCAAAATCAGCATATTGCCATCAACGCTTAAAGAAAGCAGAAAGCCCAATGACCCCGGCACCAAAAGGGCAAGGTAAGGTGTCTTGCGTTTTGAGGTCAGGGATAGAACTCGCGGCAAATACCCGGCGCGGGACAGGGCAAAAACCTGACGGGAATAGCCGAATATTATGGAGAAGAAGCTGGCGATCAAACCCGCTAGTCCGGCGATATTGATTATTTTTCCTGTTAACGTAGGCCCGCCATACGCCGTGTCAGACCGCATTGCCGCGATCAAAGGGTCCCCGGCATTAGCCAGCGTCGCTTTGCCAGATTGCATGGCCGTTTTGGCCGGCTGATAAATACGCGCAAGCATGGTGCCTGTTCCTTACTACTGCTGATC